>CAYWET010000005.1:0-17102 GCA_964457245.1 uncultured Chryseobacterium sp.
ATTATCCGTTAGACAAGTTGGAAATTCAAGTGCTGGACGACAGCACAGATGAAAGCGTAGAAGTAGCGGCCAAAATCATTGCTGAGCTTCGCGAAACGGGATTGGATATTCAACACATCCGCAGGAAAGATAGAACGGGCTTCAAGGCTGGTGCGCTGGCTCATGGATTGGAGATTGGAAAGGGAGAGTTCATCGCCATTTTCGATGCAGATTTCCTTCCTGAGAAAGACTTTTTGCTGAAGACGCTACCGTATTTCCAAGACAAAGGAATCGGGTTGGTGCAAACACGTTGGGAGCATCTGAATCGCAACTACAACCTGCTGACCAAGTTGCTTTCCATGGCGTTGGATGCGCATTTTACCATTGAGCAACGCGGAAGGAATTCCAATGGTGACTTTATGAATTTCAATGGAACAGCTGGAGTTTGGAGGCGAGAGTGTATTGAGACTTCGGGCGGTTGGAGTGCAGAAACGTTGACGGAAGACCTCGATTTAAGCTATCGCGCGCAGCTGAACGGTTGGAAGATGAAGTACCTCGAAGAGCAGACTTCGCCTGCCGAGATTCCAGCTTTCATTCAGGCGGTGCGGTCGCAGCAATACCGTTGGAATAAAGGCGGGGCAGAGGTGGCGCGGAAGAACTTCATCAATGTGATGAAAGCGAATTTGCCACTCCATGTCAAATTCCATGCGCTGTTCCACTTGTTCAACACGGGGATTTTCATCTGCGTTTTTCTTGCCGCGGTTGTAAGTGTTCCGTTGCTCTATTTTATGGCAAGCAAAGGGTTGGCAGCTGAACTGATGAAGTATGCAGCTGTGTTCTTCCTCGGGTTCTTTTTGCTGTCAGGTTTTTATTGGACAACCATTCGGCAGCGGTACGGTTCGGCAGCCAAAACAACTGTCTGGTTCATTCTATACTTCCCCGTTTTCTTGAGTCTGTCCATGGGACTTTCGCTGTACAATGCCATTGCGGTTTCGGAGGGTTATTTGGGCATTCGTACGCCATTTGTCCGCACACCCAAGTTCAATATTGTGGGCGACAAGACCGATGTGAAACAGAACAAGTACATGGTGTCTCGTCCACCGATGATCGTGATTTTTGAGGCGCTGTTGGCCATCTATTTCTTGGGTGCCATTATATGGGCTGTATCTGTCGGTTACTACGCGTTTATACCGTTTCATGTGCTGTTGACGCTCGGGTTTGCGGGCATCACCTTCTATTCCATCAAGCATAGTGTAGTTCGGGTTTGATGTTGCCGCGATGGGTGCATAGACTTCTGATGTTAGCTGCCTTTCAATGGCATTTGGCGTTTGCCGTGGCCATTGACCGTTTCAATTCGCCCGGAGTACTATTATCGTTCGCGGGGCTTTGGCTGATCTTTCTGATACAGTGGGCTGATCGGGAAATATCGGTGAAGCGTATGATCATGCTCGGAATGGCTTTCCGCGGAATCTATCTCCTGACGTTCCCGGAATTATCGGATGATGTGTTCCGCTACATCTGGGATGGAATGCTAACAAATCAGGGAACCTCACCTTATGCGATCATACCGAGCCAATGTACTGATGCGGGTTTGAATGAAACCTTCGGACAGATGCTGTATCAGCTGAATTCGCCTGAGTACTATTCAGTGTATCCACCTGTGCTGCAAAGCATTTTTGCTGCGAGTGTCTGGTTGGGGAATGGCGAGATACTTTCCTCCATCATTGCACTTCGGGTTTTTGTGCTGCTCGCAGAGTTCGGTTCTATGCTGCTTATTTGGAAGTTGCTGCAAGCGTGGAAATTCAACACGCGGAATTTGATGCTGTACGCGCTGAATCCACTTGTGATCATTGAGTATTCTGGAAGTCTGCATGGAGAGGTTTTTATGGTGTTCTTTTTGTTGTTGAGTTTGTGGTTGTTACCCACCCCTAACCCCTCCAAGGGAGGGGAAAGTGCTTCGGAAGGGTTTCTGTGGTTTGGTGCATCTGCCGTGGCGTTTGGTTTAAGTGTCGGTACAAAGTTGCTGCCGCTGATGTTCCTGCCGTTTTACGTTAAGCGTTTGGGCTGGTGGAAGACAGCAACCTATGGTGGTATTGCCATGCTCGTAACGGGCTTGCTGTTCATTCCGTTTTGGACGCCCGAGCTTTTGTCCAATGTTTCCACTTCGCTGAAGTTGTACTTCGCGAGTTTTGAGTTCAACGCAAGTCTTTACTACGTGGTCCGTGAGGTGGGTTTCTGGTACACGGGCTACAACATTATTGGGCAAACGGCCGTGTGGTTACCTCGGGTTGTGCTGCTGATCATCCTATTCATTGCCTTGCTGAACAAGGATAAGGAAGTACGCGGATTACCGAAGCTGATGCTGTTCGCTTGGTTCACTTATTATGCGTTTGCAACAACGGTGCACCCGTGGTATGTGGCGGTGCTGGCGGTTTTTCTGCCGTTTGTGAAGTATCGGTTTGCGTTGGTGTGGTTGATGCTGATTCCGCTTTCATACCACGCCTACGGTGGTCCGACATTCCATGAGAATGGATGGTTGCTCCTGTTGGAGTACGGGCCCGTTTACCTGTGGCTTGGGTTCGAAATGCGTTTGTTCCGTCCACTGGAACGATGGTGGGCGTTACGTAGAGCAGAGGTGAAACGGAAGCGGTTGTTGCCTTTTCTCGCAAAAGGGGAAAGTGTACTGGAAGTGGGTGCTGGAAATGGTGCGTTGATGAAGTTGTTAGGTGATGAGGGAATGAAGCTATCGGCTCTGGATATTGAGGATAAAAGCCTGTTCGATGACGTGAATGTTCGGGCTTATGATGGGCAGAAATTTCCATTCACTGATAAGCAGTTTGATGCGTGCCAATTGATTACCATGCTGCATCATACCAGCAATGCAGAGGAGCTCATTCGCGAAGCAAAGCGGGTTTCAAATAGTGTCATCATCATGGAGGATGTCTACGAAAGTCCGCTTCAGAAGTACATCACTTGGTTTACGGACAGTTTGGTGAACTGGGAGTTCTATGGACATCCGCATACGAATAGAACGGACTCAGAATGGAGGGAATTATTCGAGCGGAATGAGTTGGTGGTAGAGAAAGCGGAGTATTATCGGTTTCTGCTGTTCTTTAAGCAGGTGACCTATGTTTTGAGTGTAAAGTCCTAACGCTGTACCCTTCGGTCGTACTTCGATACAATTTCGATGGCATCGAAATCACTCAGTATGACGCTCAGGGTGCGGCTCCGCGCGTTGGGGTAGGCTGAGGCTCTCGAAGCCTACAGAGGTGCTTTAGAAAGCCATTACCTTTCAGGGAATCGGTTCGCGGTTCCGCTCTCCTATAATGATGGCAACGGCTACACCAACCAGTAATGCCCGAACGATATTGTAGGTGAACTCGAGCATGGCCCAACCTGGTGAAGTAATGTTGAAATCCCCGTAATAGCTGGTAACCGTAAGTCCGGTTAGAATTCCCATGAGGAAACCGAATTTCAAACCCTTGGTAAAAGGCTTACCGCCTTTGTAAAGCATGTGGTATACATATACGAAAACCAAGGCTCGCATGGCGTGTGTAATGAGAAAATACGCCACTGGCATTTGCATCCGTTCAATCCCAAACACCCACTCGTTGTACCAAGATTCGAAGATCACTTCGTGCCACAATACTCCTGCAAGAGAAATAATAACCCAAGCGGCCACCGTTGCTAGTATGAAACGCGCAATATTCATTTCGGGAACACAAGTTTACTGATTCTAAACCGACTCTTTTTAGCGGCTTATAATTTAACAATGACGATGGTGGTCATGTTCGAAACGCTCAGGAAATACGTTCCAGATGGAATTGATTCGAGGTTTAGGCTAGTATTTGATTGCAGCATTCCGCTATGAATTCTTCTTCCTGATAGGTCCGTTAGATTGAAAGCTTGCGGCTTGGTAGTTTGAAGGGGTAATGAGATATTCAAATGGTCGGTGAAGGGGTTTGGATAAACTGACAGATTGGCCTCACTTTCCGTTTCACCAATTCCAACCATGGTGTTTCCATCAAAGTCGGTACTTAGAATTAGAACGTCTTCCGAGTCGCTGACGTCTCCTTTACCGCATCCAACAATTCTATTGCCGTCTACTTTTACAGCATAACCCGTTTCCGCAAGTACGTTTCCGTAAAAGTTTGTCCAAAGTGGGGTGCCGGTAGCATCAGTACGTACAAGCATCAGATCACGGAAGTTGGAAGTGTCTGCTTTATGCCCTGAACCAACAAAGATGGCTCCACCATCTGGCATGACATCCGCCCCATACCCAAAATCAAATTTGTTGTGGTCCAAATTGTAACAGTTCTTCCAGACTTCGTTGCCCGAAGCGTCCAATTTAAACCCTACCATTTTATATGCGCCAGTGGTATTGTCGGTGGAAGTCCCGGTAAGATAAAAACCACCAGAAGGAATCACTGCAAGGCCACCGCTCAGGTCGGTTTCAGAGGTTTGATGTCTTTGTTCCCATTGTAGGTTTCCATCAAAATTGAACTTAGCCACGAAAATGTCTGAAGTGCCGCCAACTGAGCCTGAGATGACAACGCCATCACTTACCGTAACTATCGAGGCCGGAAATTCATCATCGGAATACAGGTCAATGAGCTTTGTCCAGGCGGTATCGCCACTGGAATTGATCTTCACCAGCATGCTGTTGCTGTCAATCAGGTCTTCTGCCTCGCACAATACAATGGCTCCGTTATCAGACATTGGTATAACGCCCTTGGCTTCAACATTCATGTTCAATTCATGTGTTTTCTGATAGACCGGCAGTCCGTTAGATTCATTGTATTCCGCCACCATCAAACCAAACTGCAGGTTCGGAACATCATAATCGTAACCCGCTAAGAATACATTGCCGTTCGGAAGTTGACAAATCGAGGTTCCGTACAATTCTTCATTGCTTGAAAGTTGTCGGTTCCATTGTTCGTTGCCGTCTTCGTCCACTTTTAAGAGATAGCCAGTGCGTTCGAAGGTGGAGGTTTCGTAGCGGTCTCCGAAAGTAATTACGCTGTGGTCATCAAGCACAACCATGTCAAACGCTCGTTCCTCAGCATCTAAAGTGCCATAGGTGTTTTGAAATAGACTTTGAGAATTAGAGAAAAACGGCAGCAGGAAAACTAAAGAGACAATGGATGATTTCATGCTAAGGATGATTCTAGTTGTGAACGTATCACGAATGTACGAACGGGTGGATAACCTTTCGAGTATGGGAGTTCACTACAAGTAAGCGTTGTCTTTCCCTTTCTCGATAAAGTCTTTCTCAACCTTCTTCTTCACAATACCTCGAATCCATCTCTTGAAGGGTGGCATTTCCTTTAGCTTCGGATTTTTACCGCGTTTCTTGAAGCGGTTGAAGAAATACTTGGTGGCCAGCACTGCAAAGGCAGCACAGGTGTTATGGTCTAAATGGTCGCTGAGGTTATTGAGGCGAATGTGGTCAATTCCTTTACCCGACATGGTTTCATACGCCTTTTCAGAATTCTCGTAGCTCACTTCCTTATCGCCTTTGCAGTAGCACAATTGTACAGGCGCTTTTGGTTCCCAGTCAATGAGGTTGTTCTCGCGAAGCCGTTCTTTGAATGGATGGTTGGGGTCATTCTTGTAGGCTTCAATGAATTTGGGTTCCACCACTTTCATGGGCACTTTGGGCAGCACCTTATTCAACTCTCCGAGCGTTTTGCGGTCGTTGTTCTCAAAATAGTTTGGGAATAACGTATCGAATGGCGCGCGGAACACATCATACGGGTTTTCAATATCTACAATATTGTAGGCCTTTTGGTACGACAACATGAGGTACGGCAAGTAAAATGGCCGCGGATATTCCTGAAACATGTACTTCTCCTGCGCTCCGGTCATGTGGTACGCGCCCGACATGGGAGAGGAGGCCGTAACCTTAAACCGAGGGTCGGCCCGCTCCTGAATGTACTTGTGAGCTGCAAACGAAGCATGCCCTCCTTGCGAGTAGCCCGTGAGGAACAGCTGTCCGCTGTGCTCCACGCCAAGCTGCTTGTTCAGTTCGTCAATGGCTTCCAGAAAGTAAATGAACGCATGCGCCTCCGACCAAGCGTGTTGGTACAAATGCATGCCATCGCCACTGCCCAAGCCGTAATAATCAACGAAAGCCGCGGCATAACCATCTACAGCGTGTGCCAAACAGATGAACTGCTCAGAATCTCCATCAGATACCTTCCTGTTCTTGTGGATGCGAGTTCCGTGGCCGTAAAGCATGTAAGGCACGGGCTTGTTCTTCTTGGTTTTCGGTACGTAGTAAATGCCCGATGCATTGCGCCAAGTGCCATCGATCCACTGCACGCGGTACACGATATCGTAAATGTCTACATCGTTCTTAACGGGCAGCGCAATTTTGGGTACGCCCTTCTTCTTCCAAAGCTCACTTACCGACTTCTTGGTATGCTGCTTTACCAGCTTGTAGCTCACCAGAAACTGCTCTGGTTCTGGGTCTGTGGCATAGGCAGTCAGTGCAAACAGCGTTGCGAAGAGTAAACTTGGAATTCTCATAAAATGAATGGTGTTTTTGAGGCTCTCTAAGATAACGCTTGCAATAAGAACAGCCATGCTTCTTCTATGAACGGACTATAAAGCTTTCTGTCTGGTGATTCGGGCAACTTGTTCATTCTTTCTGACTCTGCTTAACGACTGAACAAGGCAGCTTACCTGCTGGACAAATATGCTTTGCTACTGAACAAGGCAGCTTTGTTCTTGAACATAGACTATTGAAGAATGGACAAAGCATCTTAGCGCTTGAACAAAGAAGGGTTTCTACCGGACAAGGAATGCTGACTACTGAACAAATAAGCTTACCTCTCGGACATAGACCATTGATGACCGGACATAGATGATTGGTGAATTATTCCTCCCGATTGCTCCCGATATAAGGCTGAACAAAGCAGAAGTGACGCAGAGTTTTCAACACAGACGGACATCGGGGGAGGTGTGTTGTAGATTTGGAGTATGACATTAATCGCCACTTACATTACTCGGTATGGCGTTGTTCACGCTAGCGATTCAAACCTTACAAGTAAGAATGGTCAAACGGGAGTAGGAAAGAAAGTGTTTGATATTCCTTGGTTAAATGCAGGCCTGTCCTTTTCTGGCTCTTACTCTGTTGATAATGTACCACTAGACGAATGGATGGAGGAGTTCATACAAAAATGTGAAACCGAAGATGTACGAACACTTCAGGAATTTAGTGAATGCTTACGATTGGCCTTGGAAACGGGAGTTCGTCCATTTGAGGTAGAAGGTGGATACCTGATTCACATTTGCGGATATGGTTCCTCTCCGGTAAACCGCTCGGTGCCTGAATTTTGGTTTGTTAGAAACTTCCCTGGGATGGATGAGTTTTCAGGGGAGTATCAAAATCCAACGGAGAGCTTCTATTTGAGTGAGGATTTTGTTGCAAGAGATTATCAGAAATCAAATTTTAAGAAGGCATTTCATAGTGTAGATTATCATAGCGCCTATATGTACGTTAACGGAACCACACCTGGTAGAATTGGTTTTAACGTAGCTCGAAAGCAACTTGAAGGTTTCTTTAGCTATATGTGGAGCTTAAATACAATCAGATTTCGTGAACCGAGAAACCTCAACGATGCTAAAAGGATTGTTGAATTGTACTTCGAAGTAATTAATGGGCTGTATGAATTAAGCGAGTATCAGGTAAAATATATCGGAGGAGAAACTCAAACTTTATGTGTTCCTAAACCTCACTCGTCAACGCCTTCACCACTTTGAATTGGTTGAAGAACTCGCCCACGAAAACGCGGCCAATGCTGTAGGTGGGCACGGCCAGAATCATACCAGCAATACCTGCCACGCTACCAGCCATCAGAATAACAAGGAAGATCTCTAGCGGGTGCGCTTTCACGCTCTGCGAATAGATGAGTGGCTGCAGTACGATATTGTCGAGGGTTTGGGTAATGGCAAATACGATCATCATTTTGCCCGTAAGCCACAGAATGGCGCTCATTTCGAGTCCTGCTGCGTTGGTAGATAGCCCGATGATGATACCCAATGCTGCACCGATCATCGGGCCCACATATGGAATCACGTTAAACAATCCCGCTAGGAAACCAATAAGAATGGCATTGTCGATTCCCACCAAGGAAAGTCCGATGGAAACAACTGTCATTACGATGGCTACTTCGATGATGATGCCGATGAAATAGCGGGTAAGCAATTCCTTGCTTTTGCTCATTACGGTGGCGAAACGAGTTTCATACTCATCGGGCACCAAGGTCATGATCATGCCTTTGAAAAGCCCTTGGTCTTTCAGAAAGAAGAACGTAATGAACGTAATGGCGAAGAAGGCAATAAAGATATCGCCAGTGAGGCCCGCCACATACGAAAGACTGTTGCCGACATCAGAAAGGTCGAAAACGTTGGTGAGGAAGTTCTTCAGCTCGTTTTGGATGATGATGGGCTGTTCTGTAAGCTTGAACTGATTGATGTAATCCTGCGCGGAGGTGATGGGGCCTTGAATGCTTGCCAGTACCTCGTTAATGTTGACGTTGGAAAGCTTTCGGGCTTCGTCTGCCACCATGGGAATGAAGGCCGTGATAACACCTCCGAAAAAGGCAAGAAGGCCGAATATGGTCAATGATGCGGCTGCGGCCCGCGATAGGTGTTTGCCTTTGAAATTGAGGCTGAGTAGGAATTTGATGACGGGTTCACCGATCAATGAAATGACACCTGCCACTAGGATGTACGCAATGATGGTGTGGAAATACCACGCCATCACCAGTAGAATGATGATGGCGGGTATGTATATCCAGTTGCGTTTCATTTGCTTCTGTTCGTCATTGCCTGCGCTGTACCCTTCGAGGGCCTCAGGGTACGGCCCATTCGCAATGACGATTGCAATCAGTCTACAGACTTGTGAAGGAAATCGTTGTCACTCAGTCCGCCACGTGCGTTGCCGTTTTCATCTGCTTCGTCCTCGTCTCTTACTTCAAGACGTGAAACACTGCTTTCAGAAGAATGCGGTGTGTCATCCAACGTAATGTTTCTGCGTTTGAAAGCAGGTACATTCTCCAATTCAGCCAAGTTGGTCGGAGAACGGAAACGTTGGTTCATTGAACGAAGACGCTCCATTCGCTCCTGCTGCTTGCGCTGCATTTCTTCCGCATCGATACCCGTTCCCATTGGTGCTTCGCGCGTAATGAGCTTTGGCGCGCTCGAAAGCTCTTCTTCAGATTCAGAAGTTTCCTTCTTGGCTTCTGGCGAATCGTTTCCGTAAAGGTTGAATCTGGTGACATCCTCTTCGGCCCGTGGCGTTTCTTTCTTCACCTCAAACTCGATTTCAGTGGCCGTTTCAGTGGTCACGATATTGTCGTCTTTGGTGTCATCTTCGGTTGGTGTCACTTCGGCAACCGCTTCTTCTTCCAATTCATCCTTAACGGGCTCTTTGAAGAGTGAGAATGGCATCAATGCCGGAGTTTCTTCCTCAGCTTCTTCGTTGAATTCAACCTCTGTTTCGTTCCGATAGCTATCGGAATCAGCCGTGAATTCAGGAGTCTCATTCAATTCAAAAGTTTCTTCCGTTTCATTTGAGAAGTTCTCGAATTCTGCGGTTACGTCTGGAGTTTCTTCCATTTCGAAAGTGTCCTCGCCAAGCGCAGTTATTTCAGAAACCTCATTGAATGTCGTTTCAGACTCAGCAGTTGGAGTAAACGTTTCGGTTTCCTCGTCATCCTCGTAGGTGAATGTTGGAAGCTCTTCGCCTTCTTTCACACCGATCATTTCAGGTGCGTCCGTTTTGATAATGGCGTTGATCTCCTCATCCGTCTCATCAAGCTTATAAGCCAGGATGGTGTTGTCTTCCTCATTTTTCGCCTCAGGCTCATCATCAAACGTCAAAGTGTGCTTGATAACAGGCTCTTCAACTGGAAGAGAACGAGTTTCAGCTTTCGGTTCTTCGTTTACAGACGCATCGAACGTATCAGTTGGAGGAGTTGGTTCAACCTGCGTGCGCAAACGGTCGTTCATCAATTTTGGACGCGTTGTAAGACCTTCAGGAATGGAGGGTTTTTCCTCGGTTCTTGTTTCGCGAGTAGGCGCCTGACGAGTGGTGTCAAGTACATGGCGAACTACGTTTTCCTTACCTGTCAGCTTCTCTAATTTCTCGCCATGAAAACCCGTAGCAATAACTGTGAGGACCAGTTGGTCGCCAAGGTCTTCATCGGTGCCGTTACCCCAAATAACATCGGCATCCATACCCGCTTCTTCCTGAATGTAATCGGTGATCTCGGCCACCTCATCCATCGTAACTTCTTCTTTTCCAGAGCTGATGTAAAGGAGGATATTACTTGCTCCGAAGATGTTGTTGTCGTTGAGTAGAGGAGAGGCCAATGCTTGCTCAACCGCCTTGATGGCACGGTCTTGTCCTGAGGTAGTTGCAGAACCCATGATGGCCACGCCAGAGTTGGTCATAACGGTTCGCACATCCTCAAAATCCACGTTCACGTAGCCTTCAACTGTGATGATCTCCGCAATACCTTTTGAGGCGATTGTCAGTACGTCATCCGCTTGGTGGAATGCCTCGCTGAGTTTGAGGTTTCCGTACATCTCGCGCAGCTTATCATTGCTGATCACGAGAACTGTATCCACGTTTTTCTTGAGTTCTTCCAAACCTTTCTCGGCCTGCATCTTACGTTTTTTGCCTTCGAACGTGAACGGAACCGTTACGATACCCACTGTAAGGATGCCCAATTCTCGGGCAGCTTCAGCGATTATCGGAGCGGCACCAGTACCTGTACCACCGCCCATTCCGGCCGTGATGAACACCATTTTGGTGTTGCTTTCCAGCACCTCTTTGATGTCGTCCAGGTTTTCGATAGCGGCATTGCGACCCACTTCAGCCTGTGCTCCTGCACCACGACCTTCAGTAAGGCTTGATCCCAACGCGATTTTCTTCGGCACAGGGCTCATGTCGAGCGCTTGCTGATCCGTGTTGCATACCACGAAGTCTACTCCGCGAATGCCTTGCTTGTACATGTGGTTGACGGCATTCGAACCGCCTCCACCAACTCCGATCACCTTGATGATGGAGCTTTCCTCTTTGGGGAGATTGAAATTCATTTCCTTAGCCATTTTTCCTCCTATTTATGGTTAGTTATTTGGGTTTTTATTTAGGTCTTAGCTATTAGCGGTTAGCCGTTAGCTGTGTTTTACTTAATACTTATGCCTTATTACTTGTCACTCTTAATCAATTCCTTCGTTCATCCATTTTTCTAGGCGTTTCCCGAAGCTCATAATGCTTGAGAACGGACTGCTGGCGCTTTTCTCCTTCGCTACCTCTTGAGCCACTTCTTCCGCTTCGCTCAATACTTCAGGCTCTTCCTCTTTCACCTCTTCTTTCGCTACTGGCTTTTTGCCTTCCTTGCCTTCGGCCCAGTCTTCAATACTTAGTCCTTTGTGCGCCAATTCATCTTTGAATTCAAGGCCTTGCATGACCAGTCCGACACCTGTTGAGAAGATCGGGCTGATGACATCCTCTGGATTGTCTGGCGCGAGGTGTTCGTTCGGATAACCTACTCGCACATCCATGCCTGTGATGTATTCCATCAACTGCGGCAAGTGACGGAGATTCGAACCACCACCCGTTACCACGATGCCACCGATAAGCTTTTTCTCGTAGCCTGAGTTCTTGATCTCGTAGTACACATGCTCGATGATCTCTTCCATGCGCGCCTGAATGATGCTTGCCAAGTTTTTCAGGCTGATCTCACGAGGTTCGCGGCCTCGCAATCCTGGAATGGAAACGATCTCGTTGTCTTTCGCTTCTGTTGCCAGAGCTGAACCAAATTTCACCTTCAGCAATTCGGCTTGGTGCTTGATGATGGTGCAGCCTTCCTTGATGTCTTCTGTGATGATGTTTCCACCGAATGGAATCACAGCCGTATGACGAATGATGTTGTCTTGGAAGATGGCTATGTCAGTTGTACCACCACCGATATCAACCAATGCTACACCAGCTTCTTTTTCTTCTTCACTCAGAACCGCAGCGGCTGATGCCAAAGGTTCAAGCACCAACTCTGTAACTGTTAATCCAGCTTTGTACGCACAGCGGTGAATGTTCTTCGCGGCAGCAATTTGTCCTGTGATGATATGGAAGTTCCCTTCTAAGCGGATACCGCTCATTCCCACTGGCTCTTTGATGCCAGGTTCGTTATCTACGATGTAATCCTGCGGAAGAACGTGTATGATCTCTTCGCCAGGCAACATCTGCAACTTATACATGTCGCGGATCAGGTTCCGTACATCTTCCTTGCTGATCTCCTCATCCAATGAATCGCGCATGTAAATACCACGGTTCTGCAACGATTTAATGTGCTGACCAGCTATACCCACATTCACATAATTGATGTCGATGCCAGTCTTGTTCTGAGCTTCCTCCACCGCGGTTTTGATGGCATGAACGGTCTTGTCGATGTTCGCAACCACGCCACGACTTACACCCAACGATTCGGATTTGCCTATGCCGAGAATCTCAATTTTGCCATGATCATCGCGCTTGCCAACAATGCAAGCAATCTTGGTGGTTCCGATATCAAGTCCTACTACGATGTCTGAATTTTCCATTTAACTGTTCTTTTTGGTGCAGATGACCTGGTCCTTGTATTTGAGGTTGATGTGGCTGTATTGATCCCAGCCGGTTTTGTTCAGCCCTTTCAAATAGAAGAGCTTCAGTTTCTTGAATTTCTGTTCGAGTTTGTCGGTATGACCCAGAAGAATGTGGTGGTCGCCAACGGTTGGAACTACCGTGAGTTCGCCATCTGCTTCCACAATGATCTGCTGAATTTGAGCTTTCCAGAATTCATTGCTTCGCACGAAAGTGGCCAATGTGTAGAGGTCGTCAAGACATGAAATGTTCTTCAGACTATCGCTCATGCTGGCCACGTTGTAGCGCTGCATTTCGTACTGCTTGTCGAGGATGAAACCGCTGGCAACTGGTACGCGGGCGGTGTAATTCTCACTGGTCGGCATCACGTAGCCTTCCTTATCGAGATAGTAGTTGTCGCCTTCTGAAGTGATGACCCGAAGAATCGGCTCACGCTGATAGACCTTCACAGCAAATGTTCCGCCATGCTTGGTGTAAACCTCAGCTCTTTTTACCGATGGATTGGCCGCAATGTGTCGCTCGTAAACCGCAATCGGAATGGAGCTGATCGGCTTGCCGACCAAGCTATCGCCTTTGGCATAGATCATTTCCAGCACGTCATCTTTCGTTACGAAGAAGTTGCCCGTAATGTGGTCGTCCACATCAATGTCAATGTTCTGGCAAGGGAATTTCTCCGACTCGCGCGTGCTGAACGCCAGCGAAACAAGCAGGCCGAGCACGCTCACAGCAAGAACCGTTATGTTGAGAATGCGCTTGATCATGATGCCAGTTTCTTTTTGATGGGTGAAACCAGTTGGTCGATGTCACCCGCGCCCATGGTCAGCAGCACATCAATTTCGGCAGGAGAGAGGCTGTCAACCACTTCCTGTTTGCTGCTCAACTCTTTCTGCGTGATGGTGATCTTATCCAAGAGCACACTTGATGTGATACCTGCAATCGGCTCTTCTCGTGCTGGATAAATATCCAAAAGCGTTACTTCATCCAAAGCCGAAAGACTTGTTGCGAATTCGCTCATGTGGTCTTTCGTGCGGCTGAACAAATGCGGTTGGAAAATGCCTTTCACTTTTCGTCCTGGAAACAACTCCCGAACTGAACCGATACACGCAGAAATTTCGGTTGGATGATGCGCGTAGTCGTCAATGTAAACCAGTTTGTCGGTGTTGATGTGCACGTCAAATCTGCGTTTCACCCCTTTGTAAGTCGCCAATCCGTTGCGGATTTCTTCTTCCGTTAGTCCGAGTTGGTCAACTGCAGCAAAAGCAGCCACCGCGTTCTCTACGTTATGTAAACCAGGCATACCGAAACTTACATTCTCCAACGTTGCCGATGGTGAGTGCAAATTGAAATGATACTGTCCGTCTTTGATAGAAAGCTGGGATGTATAGTAGTCGCTTTCCTCGCTCACGGAATACGTGAAACTTCTTCTTGATGAATCCTTAAACGGCAATCCGAATCGGTAGATCAATGTGCCGTTTACTGTAACGCGTTCAGAGAATGCTTTGAACGAGTTCAGCATTTCATCCGATGAGCCGTAGATGTCCAAATGGTCGGCATCCACCGATGTGATGATGGCCACATCAGGCGAAAGCGTCAAGAACGAACGGTCGAATTCATCTGCCTCAACCACCATCAAATTGCTGCTGGTAGAAGTAAGCAGATTGGTGTTGTAATTTGAGCTGATGCCGCCCAAGAAGGCGTTGCAATCCTTGCTTGATGAACGTAGCAAATGCGCAATTATGGAACTTGTGGTTGTCTTTCCGTGAGTTCCAGCCACCGCAATGGTTTGATACGATTTGGAAAGCTCGCCCAGAACTTCAGACCGCTTCAAAACATCAAATCCATTAGTTCGAAAATGCATCAATTCTGAATGTGATCTCGGAACCGCTGGTGTAAAAATGACTAGCGTTGCTTCAGGGTTCTCAAAACCACCTGGAATCAGATTTACATCATCTGAATAATGGATATTGATTCCTGTTGCTTCGAGCTCCTGCGTGAGTTCGGTTGACACGCGATCATAGCCCGCCACAGACTTGCCTTGCTGGGCAAAGTATCGCGCAAGTGCACTCATCCCGATGCCACCGATACCGATGAGATAGATATGCTGTATTTTATTCAGAGCGAGCACTTGAGGGTTATTGGCTATTCGTTATTTGTTTTTGCGAATTCAGTCCACAGTCCACAGTCCATGGTCGATGGTCCACAGCTAAAGCCTTCGGGTATTCGATTAGAAGGAACTGTATTCGTCATATTCGTATTCATTCGTAATTCGTATCCATTAAGCGGCTTTCGCGATTTTCAAAATCTCTTTTGCTATTTCCTCATCCGCGTTGGGCAATGCCAACTTCTGGATGTTTGTACTCAGTTTGTCACGTTCAGCGTCATCATTCAAGAGTCGCAACGCGTGTTCGCAAGCTTCTTCATTGGACTTGTTGTCGGCCACTAGAATAGCTGCGTCATTGTCAACCAATGCTTGCGCATTTTTGGTCTGATGGTCTTCCGCAGCAAATGGGAATGGAACCAGAACAGCTGGTTTACCAACGATGCACAACTCTGAAATGGAACTTGCTCCAGCGCGGGAAATGACCACATCTGCCACGGCATAAGCCTGATCCATGGTGTAGATGAAGTCGGAAACGAACATGTTATCGGCATTCGCTTCGGCCACCGCTTTCTTGGCTTCTTCAATGAAGAGTTTGCCCGTCTGCCAAACCACCTGCACATCGGCTTTCTTAAAGTCTTCTATGTGCGATTTAATGGCCAAATTGATGGAACGCGCACCCAAACTTCCACCAATGACCAGCAGCGTTTTCTTGCTTGGGTCGAGATTGAAGGTCTTGTGTCCTTCGGCTCGTTTTCCTTCCAGATTCAGAATATCCTGACGGACAGGGTTCCCTGTGCGAATAATGTTCGCAGCAGGAAAGAAGTTGTCCATGTTGTCGTACGCCACACACACCTTTTTCGCCTTTTTTCCAAGGAGTTTGTTGGTAATCCCTGCGTATGAATTCTGTTCTTGAATTACCGTTGGAATTCCCTTGGTGCTGGCAGCATACATCACGGGTCCGCTGGCAAATCCACCCACGCCCACAACCACTTGTGGTTTGAATTGTCGGATGATGCTCATCGATTTCAAGAGACTTCCGATCAACTTGAATGGGAAACCGAGATTCTTGAGGATGTTGCTGCGATTCAATCCAGCAATGTTGAGGCCAATAATCTTGTAGCCAGCTTTTGGAACCTTCTCCATTTCCATCTTGCCTTGTGCACCCACGAAGAGGATTTCGATGCCTTCTTCGAGTTTTTTTAGTGCATTCGCAATCGCGATAGCTGGGAAAATGTGCCCGCCTGTACCGCCTCCTGATATTATCACACGAACCTTAGACATGAGCCAATTCTCCTTGAGGTTCGTAACTGGATTGAGCATCTTCTTTGATATCCCTGCTCACGCTGAGAATCATTCCGATGGCAATGGATGTGAACCAAATGCTGGTTCCGCCCATACTTATCAATGGCAATGGTTGCCCCGTTACTGGGAATAGATTCACGGCAACGGCCATGTTGATCAATGCTTGGAAAACCAAGGCAAAGCAGACCCCGAACGCCAAAAGCGTTCCGAAGGTGCTGGTGCCTTTGTGGACAATTCGTAGTCCTCGGAAAAGCAGGATCAGATAGAGGAACAGAATTCCCATTCCACCAACGAGTCCCCATTCTTCTAAGATGATTGCGAAAATGAAATCTGAGTATGGGTGAGGAATGAAGTTCCGTTGCGAGCTATTGCCAGGCCCGACACCAAATGGTCCGCCTTTCGCGATAGCAATTTTGGCTTGTTCCGTCTGGTAGTTGGCATCGGCCATTTCCTGTGTTTCCTCATTACTGACGAATGTCTCCAGACGCTTTTTCCATGTTTCGACACGGCCAAGTCCAACCCTGTCTAATGGCAACACATAGGAGAGAAGAAGAATGAATGCAGCTCCAGTAATTGCGGCTGCAACTAATCCACTCAAATATTTCAGTTTGACGCCTCCGATGAACATCAGAATCATGGAAGTGGTGAACAGCACAGCTGCTGTTGAGAAGTTGGCAGGGAAAATCAAAGCGCAAACGGCAATAACTGGCCAAACGATCTGAAGAAATCCTCCATTGAAATCGCTTAGTGCATCTTTTCGAAGCGAAAGAATGCGCGCCAAGTAGGCAATGAGCGCCACTTTGGCGAGGTCGGATGTTTGGAACGAAAGGTTGATGATAGGTAGCGTTAACCAACGACTTGCTTCGTTTCTTGACGTTCCCGCGATAAGCGTGACGGCCAATAGCGGAATCGAGATCCAAATGAGTATTTGCGCGATGCGCGAGAAGTACTTGAATGGAACCTTGTGGATTCCGTACATGAGTCCCCATCCAAGCACAATGATGGAGAAATGTTTGAGCAGGTAGTACTCGGTATTTCCCCCTTGATAACGGTAAGCGAGCGTAC
>CAYWET010000005.1:17112-110433 GCA_964457245.1 uncultured Chryseobacterium sp.
CCCGTTGAGCTGTAAACCGCCATTGCCGAAACCAGCGAAAACAGGAACACCACAGCCCAAATGACCATGTCACCTTCAAGATATTTCCTTAAGAGAAGTTTCACTTCACTTTTCTTGTTTCAATTCTTTAAATCCTCCGTCTCGTTCCTCGACACCTCCTTTGAAAGGAGGAAGGAGCTCATTCCCCCTTTTAAAGGGGGTGCCGAAGGCGGGGGATTTTGTGTTCGTTTTCACTCTAATTCTTAATTATTCATTTTTCATTTTCCAAAAGCTGTTTGACAGCTTTCACGAAGTGATTTCCTCGGTCTTCGTAGCTCACAAAAAGATCATGGCTAGAGCAGGCGGGAGATAGGATGACGGTATCTCCAGGTTTTGCCAATGCATTCGCAGCTTTTACGGCTTCTTCGGCTGTGCTAGCACCGACAATCACATCAGCATAACTCATGAATGTCTTGAACACACGGCTGTTCTCACGGCCAAGACATACGATTCCGCGAACCTTGTCGGCCACCAATTCCTTTAGCATGCTGTAATCCTGACCGTCTTGCAATCCGCCAACGATCCAAATTGCTTCACCTTGCAGACGCTCCAACGAATACCATGTCAGGTCCACATTTGTAGCCTTACTATCGTTGATGTACTCAACCTCATTGTACGTCCCGATCAGCTCCTGACGGTGGCGCGTGCTGCGCACATCAGATACACTCTCATCAATGATCTGCTTCCTCAACTCAAGCAGACTGTTGAACATGTCCTGCTCCTCGGTGGTCTCAACTTTTTTATTCCAGGTCTTATCCTTCATGGGGTAGGTTTTTGATGGTTTAGAGCGCGCGAACGGCCGCTTTGAATTGTCTTCCGCGTTCTTCGTAATTCTCGAATAGATCGAAGCTGGCGCATGCAGGCGAAAGCAGTACAGCGTCTCCCTTTTTGCCGATGTAGTAGCTCGTTTTCACGGCCTCTTCGGCACTTGTCGTATCCACAATGGTTTCAACGATTCCTTCGAAAGCTTTGTGGATTTTCTCGTTGTCCTTGCCAAGGCAGATAATGGCCTTAACCTTATCGCGCACAAGGTCTTCCACCATCGAGTAATCGTTGCCCTTGTCAACGCCACCCACGATCCAAACCACAGGTTTGTTCATGCATTCCAGCGCGTACCACGTGGAGTTGATGTTGGTCGCCTTACTATCGTTGATGAATTCGATTCCGTGCACGCTGCCGATGTTTTCCAATCGGTGCTCCACCGCGCTGAAATCGCTTAGGCTCTCTCGGATGAGGTCTTTGCGCAGTTCGACCAACCGCCCGACAATTCCGCCTGCCATGGAATTGTAAGTGTTGTGTCTCCCCTGCAATGCTAGTTCGTGAATTGACATGTTTAGGTTTGAGTTATTGAGGTTTATGTTGAGATTTCCGTTTTCGATGTAAGCGCCCTCGGCCACCGTGGTTTCGAGCGAGAATGGGTAGTGTTTGGCGTTGATATTCGATGATTCCAAAGCCGATTTGATGTTGGCGTCATCAGCACAGTAGATGAAAGCATCTTCTGAGGTCTGATTCTGCGTAATGCGCATTTTCGATGCGATGTAGTTGTCCATCGAACCGTAGCGGTCGAGGTGATCTGGCGTGATGTTCAGCAACACCGCTAGATTGATTCGGCTGTCGAACATGCCGTCCAACTGGAAACTGCTCAGCTCGATGACCAGATAATCGAATTCCTTATCGGCCACTTGCCATGCGAGGCTCTTGCCCACGTTTCCTGCCAAGCCAGCATTCAAACCGCCTTTGGTCAGTATGTGATGCGTAAGCAGGGTAGTAGTGGTCTTGCCATTCGTACCCGTAATTCCGATGGTTTTGGCATTCGTGTATTTCAGGCCGAATTCGATCTCCGAAACCACAGGAATTCCCTTTCCGCGTAGCGATTGTACAAGAGGAGCCGTTTCTGGAATGCCTGGACTTTTCACTACGAGGTCAGCGTTCAGAATTTTGTCTTCCGAATGCGTTCCTTCCTCGAAATCGATGCCCCAACCCTTCAAGTTGGCCGAATAGTTATCCTTCAGCTTTCCCTTGTCAGACAAGAACACATCCCAACCCTTTTTCTGACCGAGATATGCCGCGCCCGCACCACTTTCGCCACCACCCAATATGACAAGTCGCTCTGCCATTATCTGAGTTTGAGGGTTACAATTGTGAGTACTGCAAGCATGATTCCCACAATCCAGAATCGGCCAACGATCTTGGCTTCGTGCATGCCTTTTTTCTGGAAATGATGATGTAGAGGAGACATGAGGAAAATCCTTCTGCCTTCTCCGAATTTCTTCTTGGTGTACTTGAAATAGCTGACTTGTAGCACCACCGAAAGGTTCTCTACAAGGAAGATTCCACAGAGGATTGGAATCAGTAATTCTTTACGGATTGCTAATGCAAAAACCGCGATGATTCCGCCCAAGGCCAAGCTTCCCGTATCGCCCATGAAAACCTGCGCTGGATACTGGTTGTACCATAGGAATCCGACACAAGCACCCACAAATGCAGCAATGAAAACCACGAGTTCTCCCGAGCCTGGTATGTACATGATGTTCAGGTAATCGGCAAAAATGATGTTACCCGAAACGTAGGCGAAAACCGCGAGCGTTACACCCGCAATGGCAGATGTCCCAGTAGCTAATCCGTCCAGGCCATCTGTCAGATTTGCACCGTTGGAAACAGCTGTAACTATAAAAATTACGATAGGAATAAAGATCAACCAGCCCCAATCTTTCGCCTTCTCGCCAAGGAAGAATAGAAGCGAGCTGTAATCGAACTCATTGTCCTTCAGGAATGGAATCGTGGTAACAAGCGAATGCTCCGCTTCATCATAAACTGGAAGCGATTCCACTTTCATGGTTTGGCCATCGATGGTGGTTTCAGTAGCAATTCCACCTTTCTGCAAACGCTGCTTTACTTGTACGCCATCGGAGAAATAAAGCGTACAGGCCACAATGACTCCAATACCGATCTGGCCCATCACTTTAAATCGGCCAGCCAAACCTTCTTTGTCCTTCTTGAAAACCTTGATGTAGTCGTCAATGAATCCGATGGTGCCCAACCAGATCGTGGAGACGATCATCAGTTGTACATAAACATTGGTCAGGTTTGCGAAAAGAAGAGTTGGAATAAGAATGGAAGACAGAATAATGATGCCGCCCATTGTTGGTGTTCCCTGCTTCTGAATTTGACCCGCGAGGTCAAGATCACGCACAATTTCGCCTACTTGCTTCAGCTGCAGGAACTCGATTACTTTCTTGCCGATCACCATCGAAATGATCAGCGAAGTGATGATGCTCGCAGCTGCACGGAACGTGATGTACTGGAACAATCCCGCGCCTGGAAGGTCGTAGTTGGTTTGAAGGAAGTCGAACAGATGGTACAGCATTAGCAGATCTGTTTTAGGTTGGTTGTGAGTACTTCCATGTCGTCAAAATCATGCTTCACGCCATTGATCTCCTGGTACTTTTCGTGGCCTTTTCCTGCCACCAGAATGATGTCGCCAGGCTCGGCAAGCATGCAGGCGGTGCGTATCGCTTCCGCGCGATCAACAATGCTGACAGCCTTGCGTTTCAGCACAGGGTCGAGCCCCGTTTTCATGTCTTCAATGATCTGATTCGGGTCTTCCGATCTCGGGTTATCCGAAGTGAGGATGACCTTGGTGCTTCCTTCAGCCGCAATGCGCGCCATTTCAGGTCGCTTGGTCTTATCGCGGTCGCCTCCGCAGCCCACAAGCGTGATAAGTTTTTCGTTTCCTGTTCGTAGTCCGTGAATCGTTGAAATCACATTATCCAGCGCGTCTGGCGTGTGGGCATAATCCACAATTCCCAGAATGTTGTTTTCGGTCTTAACGAACTGGAATCTGCCGTCAGGCGAATGAAGATTGCTGAGCGTAGTGAGAATCTGAAGTTTCTCTTCTTTCAGCTCAATCGCAGCGCCATAAACCGATAAAATATTATACGCATTGAACGAACCAATCAATCGCGTGATGACCTCCTGTCCGTCAATGTTCAGAATCAAACCTGTGAGGTTGTTTTCCAAGATCTTTGCTTTGCGGTCGGCCATTGATTTGAGACCGTAAGTGATGATTTTGGCTTTGGTGTTCTGCACCATCACTTCGCCATTCTTGTCATCAAGATTGGTCAGCGCAAAAGCGGTGCTCGGCAGCATGTCGAACAACATCTTTTTCGCCTTGATGTACTTGTCGAATGTCTCGTGGTAATCAAGATGGTCGTGAGAAATGTTCGTGAAAATTGCCCCCGTGAATTCGATTCCAGCAACGCGATGCTGGTCTAACGCATGCGAACTCACTTCCATGAAGGCGTATTCGCAACCGCGCTCCACCATTTCTGCCAATAATTCATTCAAACTGATCGGATCTGGAGTAGTATGAGTTGACTCGATTACTTCTCCGTCAATCAGATTTCGAACCGTGGACAGAAGCCCTGTTTTGTAGCCGAGATTCTTGAAGAGTTCGTACAGTAGGGTTGTAACGGTGGTTTTTCCGTTCGTGCCCGTTACGCCTACGAGTTTCAGTTTCTCAGATGGATTGTCGTAGAAATTGGAAGCGATGACCCCAGCCGCGAACCGACTGTTTTTCACTTGGATGTAGTTCACTTCCTTTTCCAAGTGCTTCGGCAGTTCCTCGCAAATGATAGCCAATGAACCTTGCTCAATGGCTTTGCTGATGAACTCGTGACCGTCCATTGCTGTTCCACGAACCGCGATGAACAATGAGAATTTCTTTGCCAATCGCGAATCGATGCAGATGTTCTCGATGGCCACATTGGTGCTGCCGACCACTTCCTCAATGCCCGCCTTATATAATATGTCCTTCAGCAACTTCATGAGAGTCGAATCACGATTTCGCGCCCTTTCGTAGCGCGGGTTCCTGGAATAATGGATTGCTGACGCACCACGCCAGATCCAATCATTTTCACTTTCAGTCCTTGGTTTTCGAGGAGATAAAGCGCGTCCATTGCGCCCATTCCCACCACGCGAGGAACAAGGTTTTCAATCACATCGCGAGCTTCCACATGAATGGCCCCTTCTTCCGATTCGGTAGCTGCCCATTGTGCATCGGGGTCATCAATTTCTGCCTTGATCTTTAGTTCGGCCAATGCTTTCGTCAGGTCATCTTTTGATGTTGCTTTCGCGTATGGAATCAGCTTGTCGGTGTGCGAAGTATCGGTTTCAACCTCTTCCAGCATCTTGATCTGGGTGGAGTAAACCTTATCGCTGATCTCCTTGAAAATCGGACCAGCCACCAAGTTTCCGTAGTACACATAACTTGTTGGAGAATCTACTACTACAATGCACGTGTAACGCGGCTTATCTGCTGGGAAATACCCGACAAATGATGCCTGATAGCTTTTCTGTCTGTGGTAGCTTCCGCCCTTGGCAATCTGCGCGGTTCCTGTCTTACCAGCGATCTTGTAATTGGCATGACGAAGGTTACTGGCGGTGCCATGTTCCACAACGCCTTCCATCAGCTTCTTGACTTTGGCCACGGTTTCTTTCGAGCATACCTTATCGTTTAGAACCACCGTTGGGAATTCCTTTTCGATCTTGCCGTGCTTCTTAATGGCGTTTACGATTTTCGGCTTGACCATCACACCGTCATTCGCGATAGCGTTGTAGAATGCCAGAATCTGCAATGGCGTTTGAAGAACTTCGTAACCAATGCTCATCCACGGTAAAGTGATTCCAGACCAAGTTGGGTCCGTTGGCGACTTGATGGATGGCTGGCCTTCGCCCTTGATTTCTAGGTCAAGCGGCTTATCCAATCCCATGTTTTTCAATCGATCAACCATCTTCTCAGGCTTTGCGCTGTAGTATTGGTTGACCAGCTTTGAAACACCAACGTTCGAAGAGATCTCGAACGCTTTGGCAACTGTTATCTTATCATAAACGCCCGTTTTCGAATCCTTCATCGTGGCGTTGTAATACTTCTTGATGCCGCCTTCGATGTCAACTGTGTCTGTAATGTCCACGTAACCATCTTCCAGCAAACAGATCAGGCTTGCCAACTTGAAAGTTGAACCTGGCTCGGTTGCTGAACCGATAGCGTAATTGTACGTCTCCGCGTAGCCACCGTTTTCCTGTTGCGTAAGATTCGCGATAGCTTTGATTTCGCCTGTTTGAACTTCCATCAGAACAGCACAACCATGATGCGCTCCGTGCTTTTCCAACTGCGTGAGAAGTGCGTGCTCGGCTACATCTTGAATATTGATGTCGATGGCCGTGATAAGGTCAGAACCATCTTCTGGTTCGATTTCATTTACATCATTCAGCGGTTTCCAGTTTCCACCCGCGATTTTCTGCATCAAACGCTTGCCGCTAACTCCAGCTAGATCCTCAGAGTAAGCACCTTCCAGACCAACTTGATAACCAGGTCTGTCATAGCCAATGGTTCGAGCTGCTAAATGCTTGAAAGGTTTGGCGCGCTTGTTACGCTGATGATAGATCAATCCACCTTTGTAGCGTCCGCGATTGAAAATGGCGAACTCACGAATCTTCTTCAGGTCTTTGTGGTCAACCTTCCTTTTAATAAGGTGGTACTGACTTCCTTTCAGGCGCGCCTGAGTCAACTCACGCTTATAGGTAGAAGCTGATTTATCCTGGAATAGCCCAGCAAGTTGCTTTGAAAGCTCATCAATGTGCTCGTTGAAATATTCGTCTGTCAGGGATGGAATGTTTGCATCCCAACGCACTTCGTAGATTGGTTTTGAGGTAGCGAGCAAACTTCCGTCTGCCGCGAAGATGTTGCCACGCGCAGCTTCAATTTCTCGGAATTTGGTGGTTTGCGTTTCTGCTTTCGCAATCCATTTATCTTTTTCTAGAAACTGAATCTGTGCAATGCGCCCAACAATCGCCAACGCAAAAACCACCATCAACCCGTAGGCCATGTAAACGCGGTTCTTAATTTGCTTCTCGTGACTCATTGCTCGATTTTTTCTTCGGGTTTGATCACGATTTTCTTGGGTGGAACCACGCTTTCGTAGATTCCCATCGGCTCGACCGATTTGGCTACTTCACTTTGCTTGCTGGCAAACATGAGTTCGGAGCGTGTAGAAACGAATTCAGAGCGCAGCTCTTTCAATTCGCGGTTCACTTCATCCATTCGGATTACGGTTCGTTCTGCGAAATGGCTGTTGCCGATGTAAACGATTCCGATGCCGAACAGAAATAGCAGATACGGGATGTTGTTCACCACACTATCGCGCGTGAGAAAGCTGCCGTCCAATACGCTCATCACGCGCTTGGCGGCTGTTCCTTGCTTGCTATTTTCCTTTTCGGAACTCATCAGATCTTCTCTGCAATTCTCAGTTTGGCGCTTCGCGCACGCGGGTTTCTATCTATTTCCTCATCCGTTGGGATGGCTGGTTTTCTTGTGATGGCTTTGAATGGAACCAGCGGTTTGCCGTAGAAGTCTTTCTCCACTTTTCCTTCGAGATTCCCACTTCTTACCAGGTTTTTCACCAATCTGTCTTCGAGCGAGTGGTATGAAATGACCACCAATCTTCCGCCTTCGGCAAGAAGATTTGGCATCTGCTCAAGCATTTCCTTCAGAGCATTCATCTCGTCATTCACTTCAATGCGAATGGCCTGAAAAACCCGGGCAAGCAGGCTGTTTTCCTTTCTCGGCTGCGCAATTGGCAAGCAGATTTCTTTGAATTGCTCGATCGTTTCTATCTCACTGGTTGCGCGAGCATGTTCAATTGCCTTGGCGAGTTTCCACGCTTCTTTCAGGTCAGCATTCTCGCGGAAGATTCGCGCTAGCTCTTCAATGGTATATGTGTTGATGATTTCTCTGGCGGTAAGCTTGATGCCATCGCTCATGCGCATATCCAATGGGCCATCGGCACGCGTACTGAATCCGCGGCTTGGTTCATCAATCTGAAAGGACGAAATGCCGAGATCGGCCAAGATGCCATTCACAGGCACCGCATTGTAATACTTCAGAAAGTTACGCACGTATCTGAAGTTGTGCGGAATGAAAGTGAAACGACTGTCCTCAACCAGGTTCATCTGTGCATCTTTA
Source organism: uncultured Chryseobacterium sp. (assembly GCA_964457245.1). GTDB lineage: Bacteria > Bacteroidota > Bacteroidia > UBA10329 > UBA10329 > UBA10329. Next base: position 25,175 of record CAYWET010000005.1, read on the forward strand.
TCTTGATCGAAGGCGAACAGATGTCCGCCTTTCAACTGCTTCAAAATCTCCCGTGAATGACCTCCGCCTCCGAAGGTCAGATCCACGTAAACCCCTTCAGGGTCGATCTTTAAGCCGCTAATGCACTCCTGTAACAGAACGGGATCATGGTAACTCATCAGCCCCTGTGTTAAGGCTGCCCATGACTTCTTCGGCCAGCGTGGCAATATCTGTTTCAGGGTTGCTTAGCTTATTCTCGTAAGATGCCTTGTCCCATATTTCCACATGAGTACCAGCGCTTGCGAGAACGATGTCTTTGGAGATTGATCCGAATCCGACCAAGTCTTTCGGAATCAGCAATCGGCCCGTGACATCCAACTCAACGACCTTGACCCCAGCGGTGAACAAGCGGATGAACTCAACATTCTTGCGAACAAACCGATTCAGTTTGTTCACCATGCCCATTTGAGTGTTCCACTCTTGCATTGGGTACAGTTCAATGCACTGCTCGAACATGCTTCGCTTTAGCACGAAACCGTCTTCAAGCTTAGCCATGACCTGCTTTTTCAATGCTGTTGGAAGCATCAATCGGCCCTTGGCGTCAACCTTGCATTCGTATGTCCCAATAATGTTCGTCACCTACTGGTGGGTTTATCAGGTAAAGTAATGGATTATCTCCCACTATTTACCACAGTTTACCACAACTGTTGAAAACTTTATAGTTCAAAAGTAGTCAAAGGTTTCATTTCAACTGATTTTGTACTTGAATTATTGTGGTTAGGTGGTGGTAAAATGTGGTAGTAATGTTGATAAAGTGGGAATTTAGGACTTGATGTAATCGATTATTCTCCCTGCCTTTTATGGTTAATTTTGGAGCGAAATGCTCACGGAGGAATCAGGACATCGGTATATTGAACAAGGCGAAGGGCCAGTTCTATTGGTGCTTCACGGTTTGTTCGGAGCGTTGAGCAATTTCAAGGATGTGCTCGATGAGTTCTCGAAGGATTATAAGGTGGTAATTCCTATCATGCCGATTTACGACCTGCCGATGCTCAAGACCAATGTGAAGGAGTTGGCCAAGTACATTGATGAGTTTGTGGAGTATAAAGGGTTTGGAGAAGTGACACTTCTCGGTAATTCACTTGGTGGACACGTTTCGTTGGTTTACACCGTAAATCATCCTGAAAAAGTGAAAGCCATGATTCTGACGGGAAGCTCAGGACTTTACGAAAATGCTTTCGGTGGTTCATTCCCAAGAAGGGAAGACAAGAAGTACATCCGTGAGAAGGTGGAGAAAACTTTTTATGACCCGAAAGTTGCAACGGATGAGCTAGTAGAAGAAGTTTTCGGAATCATCAATGATAGAAACAAGCTGATTCGAGTTCTGGCTATCGCGAAAGCTGCGATTCGTCACAACATGAGAGAGGAAATTCCGAATATGGATCTTCCTGTTTGTCTGATATGGGGAAAGAATGATATTGTCACTCCTCCTGAAGTGGCAGAGGAATTCCATGAGTTGTTTCCCGATTCAGAACTTTTTTGGATTGACAAATGTGGTCATGCACCTATGATGGAGCATCCTGAAGAATTCAATAGAATTCTATCTCCTTGGTTGAATAAGACTCTAGGTTGACCTCAATGAATATTAAGGACGTTCATTTTGTAATGAGTAATTCGGATGTTCGGAAGTGTCCGAATCCAGATAGACCGGAGTACGCCTTTATTGGACGGTCGAATGTGGGGAAATCATCTCTCATCAACATGTTGATGCAGCGTAAGAAATTGGCCAAGACCAGTTCGACCCCTGGAAAGACCCAGCTTATCAACCATTATATGGTAAATGATGAATGGTATTTGGTTGACCTTCCCGGATATGGCTACGCAAAGATGCCAGTAAAGGAGAAAGAGAAGTTGGAAAAGATGATTTCCAATTACATTCTGGAGCGGAAGAATCTGGTCAATGTATTTGTTCTCATTGATTCGCGACACAACCCTCAGAAAATCGATCTGGAGTTTATGGAATGGCTGGGCGAGTTTGGTATTCCTTTTACAATGGTTTTTACCAAAGCCGATAAGCTTAAACCCAATGAGGCAGATAAGAACTTAAGTGCTTACGCGGAAAAGATGCTTGAAAGTTGGGAGGAGTTGCCGATGCAATACCTTACTTCTGCTGAAAAAGGAATGGGACGTGATGAACTGCTCGGTTACATTGGGGTGTTAAACTCCGACTTCGGTCAGGCCTTTGTGCAATAAAAAAAGGCTCCGATTTAGGAGCCTTTCAATATCCACTTTTCTATTGTTCGCGAGTTAGCGTATCAGTTGAACCCATCCCGTTTCCAACTTGTCGAATGGATAATCAAAATTATCATCGTTATCCTCAACGGAGTTTCCGCTGTTTAACTCGGCTTTAGATATCACATAGAAATATGTGCCTGACGAGGCCTCGACACCAGCTAAAGTCGAACCATCCCAAGAAATCTGTGGAGAAGTAGTTTCGAATACTATGTTACCCCATCGGTTGTAAATCTCGATTTTAAAAGGTCCTACGTTACTAGTTCTTACATCAAATACATCATTCCAACCATCATTGTTTGGAGTGAATACGTTTGGCACTATAAGACCTTCAACAACAGAAACGGTATCGATTAAAGTGTCTTGGCAATCCAAGCCACTGGTTACTACCAGTGTTATCACGTAATCGCCAACTTCATTGTACGTGTGGAAAGGCAAAGAATCTGTGCTCGTGGTTCCATCACCGAAATCCCATGCCCATTCTGTGGTGAGAATACTTGAGTCTTGCATCTCTAGAATGTCGTAAACGAAGATGCCTCCCGGAAGTGTTGAGTCTGTTCCTACAGTAAAATCAGCTACAGGTAGCGCCCAAACTTCAACCGGATAAACTCGGGTCAGTGAAGCGCACCCGCCATTGATGCTATTCGGAACTGTTTCTACTACTTCAATAGTTCCAGTAACCGCGTCTAACGTGTTGTTTTCCCAAATAATTGTTATGGAATTATTCGTTTGATCGATAACATCACCTCCGGTTACATTGAACTCGTAAGTTGAGCCGTTATCTGGTACGGTGTAAGTCACAGGCACGCTGGCGCAAAGTGCATCATCACCCGTTACTGGTGGTTCTTCCGGTACGTTGAAGCCGAGAATGTACGCATCCTCTGGATAAGTCTGGTAATCGTCCCACTCATAGCGAACCACTGCGTTGTAAGGGGCTGTCTGAGAGGAAAGTGTATTGCCCATATTTTCCCACATGTTAGTTGTGGCGTTCCAATTAGCAATGGTGTTGTAGTTTTCGTCCGATAAGAATGGAGCAGGCTCTTGGACGTCCGCGTATATACCAATGTCTGCACTAACTACACCTCCAAACTCAGATTTATTGATTTTATGATACCACCAAGGGTTTAGATAACAAATTGTGGTGTCAACCTGGTCAACTGGTAACCCGTCATTTGTTGCCCATTTATTTACCAGGCGGGTATAAAAAGTATCCACCGCTGACGTTGTTGGTTCTATAGTTACTGGTCGGTAACGTCTATGTTCATGAGGTAGTGACCCTGATACACTTGAGCCAGTTGGAAAGAGATACTCGACCGACTGATTCACAACTCTGGCCAATCTCCCAGTATCTCCGATACCCAAACTTGAGACAAAACCACAATCACCGCAGTTTTCTCGAGTAATTGCCCCGGTTGCCGGGTTGAGAATCCATAGCGTGTTAAAGTTTGTTGCAAACTCACCAACATCTAAATCTAACACACCGGTAACTTCCACGTCAACTGTTTGCCCCGTCTCAACCGGACTTATGCTGTCTTGAATCTCACGTACAATAGGGCCCACCAACTCTACATCATAAAATCGTGTTACGGAAGTGCCCTCGATATAACCCGTTGTTGGGAACTTTACTTTGCTGACACCAGAAATGAAAGTTCCGTTGTTCTCCCAATCTCCATGTATTTCATAGTATCCTTCCTGTGGGTCAGGACTAAGTGGAAAAAATGTTCCAACCGTGTCGTTGTTGACAAGGTCTCCCATTACAATAAACTTGCCCTTATTAATTAGCCTGTTATTGTCGTTCAAGACGGTGCCGTCCACATAGACAAGCGCGGTGTCGCCAACATTCCAATCGCCTCCGATGTAGAACACCGCTCCATTGTTTACCATTAGTGGGGCGTTCTGAGCAAACGACATGAATGGCAATCCTACAACAAGGGTGAGCAGGAGTGCTTTAAACTGGGGTCGGAAGATCATTGATATGTAAAGTTTGATCAATACAATTTTCTGTAAGCACACAAATATATGCGTGCGCGGCCAATTGTTCAAAAATATTTGGAACGGGGTTGAAGGGTTATTTGACTTCGAATACCCGTTTTTCGGCATTTACTCAAACATTTCTTTTGCAAAGTGCTGTCCGAAATCGCGCATGTCGGCCGCCATTTTATCTTCATTGGTAGCACGTTGAAGCGTGTCTGCCATGGATATGATGGTCTGATGGAAGAAGCGCTTCATTTCGTCAACCCGCATTTCTTTGGTCCAAAGGTCCATTCGTAATGTTTCATCTGATTCTGTGTCGAAAACGGATATCATGATGGCTTTTGAATCTAGATCTTTTTCCATGCCCGCGTCTGTGGCGTGCCAATTGATCTTTTCAGGTATTTGATTTTCATCCAGCGTTACGCTGAATTTGATCTCTGAGGTCTTGCTCATTCTAAAGTTTGGGTTTGTACTTGGAACGCGTCAGAATATCCTGCGCATTCTGATTCTGCATTAACTGAAGCATGGTTACTTCAGGATTGTTATTCATGTAATTACGGACGATCTGCCAACCGACCCATTGGCCTAAGCGGCCGGGCGAATCTTTGGGAATGCCGGAAACGAAAGGTGCTTGGTTGATCCATTTGTTGATGTCCATGTATTCGGTGGTGTACAAAAGCTCTTCGTCAACCAGATGCGCCCAAACACGTGGTTCGTAAGTGGAACACCATTCCATTGCTTCAGGATTGAAACCGATCTTCACTGAATCTGGCGTATCACGCAGTAGTGCATCCAGCGAGTAAAGTAGTTTACCTTCAAAAACCATGTAATCCAGCAGCGACTTACGTTCTGTTTCCGTCTCGTACATGGATTGCAACCAACCTTTCATTGCTTGGGGCACAACCTGTTGCGGTTTCATGTTTTTGTAGAGATACTGCGGAAATCCGACCATTGGGTAAACAGGATAATCGGCACCAAGAAACATATCAAGCCCAATTGCCAAGGTGGTTGGAGTTGCAATGACCGCATAATTCAGCGCAGAAATGTTAAACACGATTTCTGGAACAGTGCTGTCCGGGAAATGATACATGAAGTGCGCAAAGGCATCAGTGAGTTCACGCTCCACTTCTGACAGATCCGCAAATTCCTTTTGCGCATCCATGTAAAGCGTTTTCATATTCTCGTTGGTAATGAATTGCGCAACGGAATAATTGAATGAAGGTGATGTTGGATTCCCTATTTGAAGCACTCCTTCGCAATAATCCACCAAAAACTCTCCGTATTTCTCCTGCAAAGCCTCTGTATTGGTCTGTCCAGCCGCTGGGTTGAGTTCGAAAAAATCGCGGTCCAAACGTTTGAATGTCAGCTCTGGGTTTAGATCGCTCACATCAACATCCAATCGGTCGGTTTGGCATCCAGCCAGAATAAGAATGAGGGAAAGAATGGTTCCCGAAAGCGAAAATCTCATGCCCGATTTATTCGTGTAATTTTGCGAATGCAATTGAAGCGGTCGAAATTATGAAAAACCTACTTCTGACACTTTTGAGTTTTGGCGTTTTCCTTGGGGCGATGGCACAGGACGATCCTGCTGTGGGGCCGAAAATGCGGAAGAAATTCAAGATCGGTTTCAACCTTTCTCCAGCGGTCGATTTTTTTCAACCTAACACAGAGGGAGTTGACCTTGATAAAGCTCGCGCCAAATTCGGTTATGGTATGATGGCTGAATATGCTTTTACCAATAACTATGCTATTGGGTTTGGATTGGAACACAAAATGGCTGGGGCTTCGCTGGATTTTGGGGCCGATGCCGATGCTCGATACATCGATCAATCTGACAAAAATGAATACCGCCTGTTAACCCGACTTTGGCGCTACGATTATGTCAACCTTCCGATCACATTGAAGTTGATGACGAACGAGATCGGTTACTTCACTTATTTCGGACAGTTTGGAGTTGACCTCTCTGTTTTGGTGTCATCAAAAGCCAGAGACGAACGACAATTGGTAACGGATACTTCAACCGTAGATGGTGTTGTTTCCGAAGTTTTTGGAGATGCAGGTAAAACGCCTGATTTCCTGGGTCGATATAATCAGACCATGTTTGTAAACGTGAAGCTTCGAATTGGGGCTGGTTTCGAATGGAATTTCTCTGGTAATACTTCTTTGGTGGTGAGTGCTTCGTACCACAACGGGTTTATCGATCTGATGAAAGATCCTGATATGGATAAGGTGAACAATGACGAAGGCCTTTTTAAGTATGATGGAACGGATGCAAACCGAACAAAAGTGCCATTTGAATTGAATTCCAACCTACATCATGTGGCATTAAATGTTGGTATTCTATTCTGATTCCAACCTGTAAGAATAACTTTGCCGGAGCCTGAGTTCCGGCTTTTTTGTACCATGCAGATACGTCTTTCACAACTCAATTACCACATTGGAAACTTCGAGCAGAATGTTGCGAAGATCACTGCAGAAGTGGAGTTGGCCAAGAAGGACAAGGTTGATCTTATTGTTTTCTCTGAGCTTTGTGTGTGTGGCTATCCGCCAAGAGATTTTTTGGAGTTTGAGGATTTTATCAAGCGCAGCGAAATAGCTGTTCAAGAGATTGCTAAGCATTGCGATGGCATTACCGCCATTGTTGGCGCGCCTTTGCGGAACAATGATGAGCATGGGAAGAGTCTCTTCAATGCGGCTTTTGTGTTGGCTGATGGTCAGATAAATCAGGTAGTGAAGAAGACCTTACTGCCGAACTACGATATTTTTGACGAGTACCGCTATTTCGAGCCGAACCGGGAATTCAATATTGTTGAGGTGAACGGTATTCGGGTGGCGTTGACCATTTGTGAGGACCTCTGGAATGTGGAAGACCCGCTGTATATCGTAAGTCCGATGGATGAATTAATGCAGCACAAACCGCAACTGATGGTGAACATTGCTGCATCGCCATTTGATTTTACGCATCGCGAAGACCGTATCAGAATTTTAGAAAAGAACTGCAGGAAATACGGACTACCTATTCTTTACACAAACCATGTTGGTGCGCAGACCGAATTGATTTTTGATGGCGGTTCGATGGCGTTGAGTGCGGATGGGAAGCTGCTTCATGAACTCGATTATTTTGAGGAAGACAATGCCACTTTTGAGTTTGATGATGAATTGAAAAAGGTGGGTGAGGCCAAAATTGACCAACGCCCAAAGATTGAACGCATACATGACGCCATTGTGCTCGGTATCCGGGATTATTTCGAGAAGTTAGGCTTCACGAAAGCGGTTATCGGTCTTTCTGGAGGAATAGATTCGGCCGTGGTTCTGTATCTGGCTCAAAAGGCTTTAGGTGCTGAAAATGTGCGGTCGTTGCTGATGCCTTCGGGATTCTCCTCGCAACATTCGATAGATGATTCGGTGAAATTGTCTGAGAATTTGGGGACGCATTATGAGATTGTTTCCATCGAAAATCTCTTTGAGAATTTTCGGTCTGACCTGAAACCTGTTTTTGGCGATCTGCCTTTCAATTTGGCAGAGGAAAATATTCAGGCGCGTATCCGCGGGGTGCTATTAATGGCAGTCTCGAACAAGTTTGGAAACATTCTGCTCAATACTTCAAACAAGAGCGAATGTGCTGTTGGCTACTCTACCATTTATGGCGATATGAATGGTGGCCTTTCGGTGATTGCCGACCTATATAAGACGGAGGTTTATGATCTTGCTCGATGGGTGAATCGAAATGGAGAAGTGATACCAGAAAACATTATTACCAAAGCTCCAAGTGCGGAGTTACGACCTGACCAGAAAGATTCGGATTCGTTACCAGAGTATGATATTCTGGATGAGATTCTGCTTGAGTACATCGAACATCGTAAAGGACCGGAAGAAATCATTGCAATGGGGCATGATGCTGAACTTGTTAACCGTATTCTGCGTTTGGTAAATTTGAATGAATACAAACGATTTCAAACTCCGCCCATACTAAGAGTAAGTAGGAAGGCGTTTGGCATGGGGCGTAGAGTGCCAATTGTTGGAAAATATCTTTGTTGAGATGAAAAGTTTACTGAATAACCTATTAGTAATCATTGTGGCTGGCATGATCGTGTCAGGATGTGCCACAAAAGATGAGAAAGCCCGAAATAACATTCAGGGCTCATGGCAAATTGAATTTGTGTCTGAAAATGGGCAGGATGTAACGGCTGAGTACACCTTAACCTTGGTCAACTACCGCATTACGTTTGATAATAACGGTGGATTTGTTGAGCGGTATCAACAAACAGCCGGAGGTGAGGAAATTGTTACGCCAGGAACTTGGTTCTTTACCGATAATTCCACTCAGCTTACGCTTACATCGAATGGTCAAAATCGGCTTTATCGCATTGATAAGCTTGATGAAGATGAGTTGAACGTAACAGACGTTGGCTCAACCAACAACCGCATGATTCAATACGTTCCTAGTTGATTGTCCAAGTGTTTTTACCGCTTAGAAGCGCATTCAGATCACCTTCTCCGAATCGTTCTTTAGCTGAATTCACCTGCTGAACAAGTAGGTCTTCGTAACTCGCGCGTTCTTCTGAGTAAAACACTCCGAACGGACGTGGGAAGTTTCCTTCCAGCGTTGGGTCACCGTAAAAACGAACCAGAATATTCGCCTTAGCACGGTCATGTTCGTCATGAATCCAGAGTTCTTCTTTGCTAACGTCTTCTAGGTTTACGATTACTGGTGTGAAACCATCAAGCTTGATGCCGAATTCATCATTCGGGCCGAAAACCAACGGCTCGCCATGCTGAACGAATAGCGTCTGCTCTTTTTTGGTGGCTTTATCCGTCATGCCAAAGAAAGCACCATCGTTAAACACGTTGCAGTTCTGGTAGATCTCTACCATTGAGGTTCCCTTGTGGCCGTTTGCTCTTGTGAGAATATCACGCAAGTGCAATGGATCACGGTCCATGGTTCTAGCAACGAAAGTTGAATCTGCACCGAGGCACAAAGCTGCCGGGTTGAACGGATGATCCAACGAACCCATCGGTGTTGACTTGGTGGTTTTTCCCGGTTCAGAAGTGGGTGAGTACTGCCCTTTGGTCAAACCGTAGATCTGGTTATTGAAGAGCAACACATTGATGTTAAAGTTTCTTCTGAGCAGGTGAATGAGGTGGTTTCCACCGATTGAAAGTGCATCGCCATCGCCTGTGATCATCCAAACGCTCAGGTCTGGATTCGTGGCTTTCAAGCCGCTGACAACCGCTGGGGCTCGGCCGTGGATGCTGTGCATTCCGTACGTGTTCATGTAATACGGGAAACGGCTGCTGCAACCAATGCCCGAGATGAACACGATATCCTGACGCTCGATACCCAATTCTGGAATTACCTTCTGCACTTGTTTCAGGATGGAGTAGTCGCCACAACCTGGGCACCATCTTACTTCCTGATCGGTCTCTAATGCTTTGGCGGTCAATTCGCCATTCAAAACTTCACTCATATCACTTCAGTAATTCGAGAACTTTCTCTTTGATTTCACCCTTGGTGAATGGAATCCCCTTCACCTTATTCAGCCCTTCAGCAGGGATGAGGTACTGGCTTCTGATCAGCATACTCAGTTGCCCCATGTTCATTTCTGGAATCAACACCTTATTGAAATTGCGAAGTACCTCTTCGAAATTCTGAGGGAACGGATACAGGTAACGCACTTGCGCATGCGACACTGAATGTCCTTCTTCTATCAATTCAGTTACCGCGCCTTTAATGGCACCGTAAGTTGAGCCCCATCCAAGTACCAGTACTTTTCCTTTTTCTTCTCCTAACTCAATCTTCTGTTCAGGAACATTCTTGGCGATGTTGGCCACCTTCTTCGCACGGGTTTCTACCATGTGCTGGTGGTTGTCTGGATCGTAGCTGATGTTTCCTGTGCCGTCCTGCTTTTCAATTCCTCCAACGCGATGCTCCAAACCAACCGTTCCAGGAATCGCCCATTTGCGGACAAGGTTTTCATCTCTTTCGTAAGGCAGGTATTCACCGTCTTTCAAGTCGCTTGGCTGCGCGAAATTGGCTTCGAATGTAGGTAATTCATCTGCTGTTGGGAAACGCCACGGCTCTGCACCGTTGGCCAAATAGCCATCCGAAAGGAAGAATACTGGCGTCATGTGCTCCACGGCCAATCGGCAGGCTTCAAATGCCATATGAAAACAATCGGCTGGCGTTGCTGGCGCGATGACGGCTACCGGAGCTTCACCGTTTCTACCGTAAATGGCTTGAAGCAAATCCGCTTGCTCGGTTTTGGTTGGCATACCTGTAGATGGCCCCCCACGCTGTACGTTGACAATCACCATCGGCAATTCAAGCATCAACGCCAATCCAATGGCCTCACCTTTCAATGCAATACCTGGTCCGCTGGAAGCTGTAACGCCCAACGCACCTCCGAAAGATGCGCCAATGGCTGAAGCCACTGCTGCAATCTCGTCTTCGGCTTGGAAGGTTTTTACGCCAAAGTTCTTGTGCTTGGCGAGTTCGTGCAATACATCTGATGCAGGCGTTATCGGGTAACTACCGTAGAACAATTCCAGACCAGAACGTTGCGCAGCGGCCACAAGACCAAGTGCGGTTGCCTGGTTACCCATGATGTTGCGGTAAGTTCCTTTCGGCATTTCTGCCTTGTCCACGCTAAAGCGGGTGGTTGGAGTTTCTGTGGTGTCTCCGAAGTTGTATCCTGCTTTGAGCACCTTGACGTTGGCCTCAACGATCTCAGGTTTGCTCTTGAATTTATCCTTCAGGAAGTCGATGGTCGGTTCCAACGAACGGTTGAACATCCAAAGCACATAACCAAGCACGAACATGTTCTTGGTACGGTCTATCTCTTTTATGCCCATGCCGCTTTCTTTCAAGCATTCGCGAGTCAGTTTTGTGACCTCAACCGCATAGACTTTGTAGTTGCTCAATGAGCCATCTTCCAACGGGCTGATGCCACTTTCTACTTTAGCCAAGCGAAGGTTCTTGGCGTCAAAACCATCGGTGTTGGCAATAATGATTCCACCCTTTTTGAGGCTGGTGAGGTTGGCTTTCAACGCGGCTGCGTTCATTACCACCAAGGCATCGCACTCATCGCCAGGGGTAAAGATTTCGATACTTCCGAAATGCAATTGGAAACCGGAAACTCCGGCCAGCGTTCCTTGCGGTGCACGAATCTCCGCAGGGAAATTCGGGAAGGTGCTCAGGTCGTTACCGAAAAGGGCGTTGGTATCTGTAAATTGTGTTCCTGTAAGCTGAATTCCGTCTCCGGAGTCTCCTGCAAACAGGATGGTTATCTCTTTTGTCTGTTCTAGTGTACTTGACATACTCATTTTTGAAGTCGGCAAAGGTAAGTTCTCTTTGCGTTAGACCTAGTAGGTTTTATACCCAAGTTGTTGCAATTGTTTAGAGGGTTACTGCTTCTACGGCAGTAATCTCGGGGGCGGCACGTTTTACGGCTTCTTCCACACCTGCTTTTAACGTCATTTCGCTCATGTTACAGGTTTTGCAGGAACCTAGTAATCGTAGTTGCACTACCATATCATCGGTAATGCCCACCAGTTCCATATCGCCACCATCTGCGGCCAAGAATGGCCGCATGGATTCGAGGGCACCTTCTACTTTCGTTTTCAGATCGTTGTTCATGATCGTCACTTATCGGGTCGTGATTTCCACCTTTTTGGTTGGATCCATTGTTTTGTTTCTTACTTCTATCTGCTTAACAACTTCTGTAGTAAGCTGTTTAAAGGATTCGGCAATTGGCGTGCTCTCTTGTAAAAGAGCAGGACGTCCTACATCTCCTGCTTCTCGCACAGATTGTACCAACGGAAGCTGCGCCAGAAGCGGAACTTTGATTTGTTCTGCTAATCCTTTCACTCCTTCCTTACCAAAGATGTAATACTTGTTTTCAGGCAACTCTGCTGGTGTAAACCAGGCCATGTTTTCTATCAGACCAAGCACCGGAACGTTGATGTTATCGAGTTTGAACATGTCAACACCTTTGCGGGCATCGGCCAAGGCCACTTCTTGCGGTGTGCTTACCACAATGGCTCCTGTAACGGGCACGGTCTGCACAATTGTGAGGTGTACATCTCCTGTACCAGGTGGTAGATCTATGAGGAGATAATCGAGTTCGCCCCAATACACATCTCCAAACATCTGCTTGAGCGCCTTGGTGGCCATGGCTCCTCTCCAAACCACGGCCTGCGTTGGATGGGCAAAGAAACCTAAGCTCATGATCTTTACACCGTAGCTTTCTACCGGAATCATGTATTGCTTGCCTTCAATAACCTGCGCTTTGGGTTTTTCATTGACCACATCGAACATGAGTGGCATGCTTGGCCCATACACGTCTGCATCTACCAATCCTACTTTGAAACCTTGGTTGCGAAGTCCTACAGCCAAGTTGGCGGTAACGGTGCTTTTACCTACACCACCTTTACCTGAAGCAACGGCAATGATGTTCTTGACCTTGCCCAAAGCTGGTGGGCCTTGAGGGCCTTGCTTCACGGGTTTGGCTGCGATGTTTACGCGCACTTTAATGTCTCCAAAAGCTTCGAAAAGGACCGTATTGATGTCGCTTTCGAGCTTCTTGCGGACGTTGAGTGCGGGGCTTTTTATCTCTAGGTCAATATCAACCTCGTTTCCGAAAACCTGAATGTTCTTCAATTCGCCACTTTCTGTAACAGGTACATTTCCTGCAGGCGACTTCACCTTCTTGAGCGTTTCCGCTACTGCTGTCTTATTTAGATTCATTCTAAATGCAAAGGTAGTCACTGGCGTGATAGTTCAAAGTTTAACGTTCAAGGTTTAATGGGACTTGATGAGACTGTGGATGAAGTGATGAGGCGATGAGGTAATGAGGGAGTGAAGTTGTAGGGGGAAATTGGGAGGGCGTAAGCATCAGATTGGAAGGAAGAAGCAGCGTATTGGGAGCAATGAGAAGAAAGTAGAAAGGAGAAAGTATGCTGTTGGAAGTAATAACTGGAAGTTAATCGGAAAGAAATAGCCCTTTGGGGGCAATGAGATGCTGATGTAAGGGAATATGTAGTAGATGCGTGTACTAAATGGTGAAGCAATTCCGTTGTAATTGAACTTAAACCATTGTGTTATGATACGGATAGATGTGAACCGATTGCTGAAAATGCGTGGGGTTGAGTTTGGAGCGGTATGGCTGAGCAAACGCGGAATGAGCTACAAACAGGCGGTGCGGATTACCAGCGGTAAGACCAAAACGATAAGCCTTAGTCTGCTATACAAACTATGTAAGGCTTTTAAGTGTACACCGAATGAGGTGCTGGTTTATGAGCCCGAGGGTAATATGGACCTAGACTTTCTGAAACCATTGAAGCGGCATGCTGCGTCCAGCCCACTGGATGTATTGCAGGGATTGACACAGGAGGAGATTGAACGGGTGTTGGGGGAGATGAAGCGGATTAAAAGGGGGTGAGATTGTGAAGTGAGAGGTTGTGAGGGAATGAAGTAGGCCATGTATGTCCTAGAATGGGTGCTTTTTTGAATAAGTAATGTGACTGCGCTTATTCTGACTTTGAGATAATTGGTTTCTAGCTGATAACGTGTTTTTTAATGCGTAAGAATTGAATTTCATTTAATTGTAGTTGATGTTTGTGTGTTGTAAGTTGGTAGCCCAACTCTTACGTCATGAAATTTCTACACTCCACTATTGCAGCTATAGCATTTGTATGCTGCGCCAGCAACTCTTACTGTCAATCTGTTTATATACCTGATGCAGCCCTTAGAGGTTTTCTGGAAACGTTTTATCCCAATTGCATGACAAACGGGAGTCTAGATACGCAATGTTCTCAAGTCGTTAACGAGACCTTGCTTCAGGTAGGTAGTATAGGAATGTCTGATGCGACAGGTATTGAGTATTTCGTTGGATTGGAGACTTTGAATATTTCCAACAACTCGGTTAGTTCTCTTAGCTCGTTAGGAAGCAATTTGGTGTATTTAAATTGTGAAGGAAATAATTTATCGACACTGCCGAACCTTCCTCCCGGCTTACAACGATTGTTTGCTGGTGAAAACCAGCTAAATGAGCTTCCTCCATTGCCATCAACACTAGAGGTGTTATCGGTCCATGATAATAATTTAATTGCATTACCGGCTCTACCTATGGGGCTTTTGTTGTTGAGTTGCTTTGAAAATCAGCTGACTGAGTTGCCTTCTCTGCCCAATAGTTTGGCTCGATTATCTTGTCGCGGGAACGAACTTGTTGAGCTGCCAGTTTTGCCTCATAGTCTGACCTATATGAGCGCTTCAGATAATCAATTGGAGTGTCTTCCCGTTTTGCCTCCAAATATGGATTCTATTTCTATCGGAGCAAACAATTTGCAATGTGTACCTAATAGACCGGAGGGTGTTGAATTCAATGCCCACAACCTGGCCTTCTTCGCATTTCCGTTCTGCTTTCCGAATAATGTGGGTGGTTGCCCAGTTGCAGGTAATGTTTCAGGTACGGTCTATTTTGATCAAATTCAGAATTGTGTTTTAGAAGTTGGAGAGGTTGGGCTTCCTTATCGTGTGATTGAAACTTCATTAGGGCAATATGGCATCACCGATTCTTTGGGTTTTTACTACTTACAATTAGATTCTGGTTCTTATGAAATTTGGCAGCATCAACCGAATTGGCTTTGGGAGGTAGCGTGTCCAACAGTTCCATATCAAACAAGCTTAATTTCTACTACAGACAGCGTGTCAGGACTGGATTTTGGAAATCAAGTGGTTGACATTTGTCCTTGGCTTTGGGTTGATGTTTCACCTTCTTTACACAGACCATGTTTCAGCACTGGAACTTATCATGTTAATTATTGCAATCAGGGAACTGAAGCAGAAACCGATGCTTACGTGGAGCTTACCTTCCCAACTGAGATCATTCCTACTGGTAGTAGCATACCGTGGCAGAATTTGGGTGGCGGGGTCTATAGTTTTGATGTTGGCGATCTTGATGCTGGGGAGTGTGGAGGCTTCTATGTGTCCGATTCGGTGTCCTGCGATACCGAAGTTGGAGAAACAGTGTGTGTTACAGCTGAGATTTTTCCGATAAGCCCCTGCCTTATCAGCACTGCAGGGTCAGGATGGGACAACGCGAGCGTAGTAGTAAATGGTGGATGTAATGGCTCAACCATTGATTTTGAAGTGAAGAACATTGGTTCGGGCAATATGGATTCTCCTTCTGCTTATCGACTTTATGAGGATGATATTTTGATTGAGGAAGGCACTATTGCTGCGTTAACCGCATCTCAGAGTTACATCATGTCGGTAGCATCAACTGGTATGACATACAGGCTTGAGGTTGACCAAAGAGATGGGCATCCTGGAGCGAGTTTACCTCGAAGCACCGTGGAAACCTGTGGGCCAACTCCACACTCACTTGGTTTTGTGATGACAACAACAGAAAACGATTTCGATGATTTTGTTGAGATCGCTTGTACGGAATTGTCTGCGGCATTCGATCCGAACGATAAGCAGGTAATTCCTTCTGGCTATGGTAGTGAGAACTACGTAACGGTAGAGGATTCGCTTCTTGAGTATCGAATTCGATTCCAAAATACAGGTAATGACACCGCATTTACGGTGGTTGTTGTAGATACGCTTCCATCAGTGGAGCTGAATCCGGGAACTTTTATCTCTGGAGCTTCCAGCCATCCTTACACCGTAATGATGTACGACAATGGCATTGTTTCTTGGAGGTTTGAAAATATTCTTCTTCCTGATAGCACAACCAACGAACCTGCAAGTCATGGCTTTGTGAAGTTCAAGATAAAAACACGACCTGGTCTCGCTTTGGGAACAGTGATCAATAATTCGGCTGCCATTTACTTTGATTACAATGACCCTATCATTACGAATACTTCGTTTGTAACCATTGAGGAAGAACAGACGGTAACTGGATTGAAGGATGTGAATGAGGAAGCTGGTTTAAGCGTTTACCCTAACCCAACGACTGGGGAGTTGTTCTTAAGCGTTGATGCTATGTCAAACATTTCGGTGGTCAGCATTTGCGATATGACAGGACGTGAGGTTTTAAGAAGACCGTTTGCTCAACAATTGGATATTTCTGAATTGTCTTCGGGGAATTATATTCTTAGCGTGTATTCAGAAAATGATGGTGTGATAAGAGAGAAATTGGTTGTGCAGTGATGCAACTAACCGACAAGCCATTTTAGGGCCGCCCGCTTATCTAGAAAAATCCGGTAAGCTGGGTTGGCCCTATTGTTAACCACATTCTCAACAAACTCAGCTCTTTCTGTCGGATACAGTTCAGGGTTATACACTACGGCAGTGCGATGCCTGAAGGTCATTCCAGGTAACTGCCTGAGATCGCCCATAGTGGCTAGACTTTGAGCAGTTGATTGGCCCAGCTTGCATTTGCGGATATCATAAAGAATGTTGAAGCATTCATGTTGTCTACAAGCTACTAGCGTTTCTTTAATTGTTCTCCAAACGTTCTCTTTGGTAATGTCGGCAACTGGGGTGGCTTCCATTACATTGTACTCTTCCAAATATGTTATGTTCAGTTCCATTGGAGCAAATGTATTGGCCTAATTGGGAAACTTGCCGAATTACTTAGAAGCAATGGCTACATGAGACGGAGCCAGGTCGGACTGTTCTACCTTGGTGGAAACTTCGGTAAAGCCCACATTTAGAAGGAGTTGCTTGACCTCATTGTCCGTATAGCGGTTCTTGAAAATGTCGAGGTTGCTGCTTACAAATGGATATGCCTCCATTTCTTCTTTAGTACGATAGCCGCAAATGAGTTTGCCACCTGGTTTGAGGATTCGCAGGAGTTCTTTGGAATCTTTCAATGGTTCTGGCCAGAAGTAAATGGTGTTGCAGGTAATGATGCAATCGATGGAATTCTCTGGCAACGGGATGCTGCTAACACCTGCCAAGTGCAGTTGTAGCTGTCCGCTTTCTATCTGATGCTGCATTCTTCCGGAGACCTGTTTGATGAGGTCTTCTGAAATATCGACACCGTAAACTTTTCCGTTGGTTACCGTGGAGCAAAGCTGCTTGAGGAGTTTGCCGTTTCCAAAGCCAATTTCCAACACATGGCTGTTGGGGTTAATGTTGGCGCATTTTACAGCTAGACTTTCGAGATGGGCGTTGCCGTTGTTCATCATTTTGCCGATGAGGCGCGAACCGAAGAAGCCGTTCGGTTTGCTGAGCTGCTTGGCCATGAAATTGTTAAAGCCAAGTTTCATCATGAGTTGAATGAGGAGTTTCATTTGGGTGAAGTTATGAAGTGATAGAGTAGGTGTCGAGGGTTTTCGCTAAAATTGAGGTTCAAACAATTTGTTGCTATGCAAAAGATTCTGATTGGCGTTTTCGCATTTATTGTGTGCACTGGTTTTGTGCTTAAAACATTGGTTGCTCCATCTACCTACGATAGAGACACACCCGTAAGCAGTATTCTGCTAGCGCTTGGAGATGAGCAGCCTGAGCATTATATCGGGACGATGGACATGGAGAAAGTCGGCCTAGGAAAAGACATTGTATTGACCGGTGGTGTTTGGGATAATGGAGAGGTGAGCAATCGAATTTCTGAGCATTTCAAATGTGTTGACTGCCATAATGTGCTGCCGGAAGCTGAGTTCGCAGACATTAACGACCCAGATGCTCGTTTGGCTTATTCAAAGGAGTTTAATCAGCCATACCTGCCAGGTTCCACGTTCTATGGTATTACAAACCGAACGAGCTGGTTCAATGGTGACCATGAGAAGAAGTATGGTAAGGAGTTGATTGATCCGGCTCGCCACGATCTTGTCAATGCCATTCAATTGTGCAGCAAGGAGTGTTCTGTGGGAAGAATGCTAACTAAGGAAGAGTTGCAAGCGGTGTTGCATTATTTCACCTCCATGGAATTGAAATTGCGCGACCTGAACTTGAGTGAACAAGAGCTTGCTAGTATCAGTGCAACGGGCCAAAGTGAAGAGCAAAAGGCGCAGAATATCAGGTTGTTGAAATCGAAGTATATTCAAGGATATCCGGCAACCTTTATTGAGGAAATTCCGAAGAAAGAACGCAAGAAAGGTGAAGAAGGGAATGTTGAGAATGGTGAGTGGATTTACAAGAAAAGCTGTCTGCATTGCCATGGACCAGAGAAGGAAGTGACGGATAGAACCGTTTTTGGCAATGGAGAAGACCAGAAGGATTTCGACTGGTTGAAAAGCTATTTCAAGAAAAGTAATGGTGGTTCCATTTATTGGATAACGCGGCACGGAACAGAATCAAAAGATCACATTCCACAGTATATGCCGATCTACGCTAAGGAGAAGCTGAGTGATTCTCAGATTGAAGATCTTGCGGCTTACATTAAGCAGGAGAGCGAGAGGAACTGATTGTTTCAATTCCCACCCTTCGTTTGCCCTTCGATACAATTCTCCCTCTTGGTCGAATCACTCAGGGTGACACTCAGGGTTTGGCCTTAGTCTAATCCTAGTTCCGTCATCGGGTCCCAGAAGTGTTTTTCGAAATCGACCACTTGGTTGTTTTCCACTTTGACACCTTCACTTTCTAGGAGCTCTTGCATGAGGTTCGGGCCTTCGAAATGAGCTTTGCCCGATAGCATGCCAATGCGATTCACCACCCTTTGAGCAGGAACTGGTTTTTCCGAAGCCGAGCAGGCATTCATAGCCCAGCCAACCATTCTAGCTGCTCCAGGACTTCCGAGGTATTTAGCGATGGCACCGTAGGATGTAACTCGGCCTTTGGGAATCAATCGCGCGACTTCCCACACGTCTTGGAAGAAGGAGTCTTTCTTGGGTTTAGATGTCTCGGCTTCGCTCGACATGATGCGAGTCAGAGCGTAAACGCGATGTAGTTGATCTTTCGGCCGTCTTCGAGCCAAAGGCCTTCGTAGTAGGTTTGGATTCGGAGCTCACGCTCTCTATCACAAAGGAATTTGTTCTCACCTTTTTCGAGGTCAGCATACACATCTGTTGACTCGCAAAGGGTTTTCAGTCCGAGTTCTGCAATGACTTCCTGCGTGTATTCGAACAGTGGAAAGTTGTCCGTCTTCAGCTGAATGATTCCGCCATCTTTTAGGAGCTGTCGGTAACGGTCAATGAAAAGGGGAGAAGTGAGTCGCTTTCTGGCTTTTTCTGCTTGTGGATCTGGGAAGATGATCCAGATCTCGGCCACTTCCTTCTCTCCAAACAGATTGGTGATATGGTCGATGCGCGTGCGGAGGTAAGCCACGTTGGTCAGGCCTTTCTCACGGGCTTCTTTGGCACCTTTCCAAAGACGATTTCCTTTGATATCGAGACCAATGAAGTTACGGTTGGGATACATCTCCGCCTGACCAAGCGAATATTCACCTTTACCGCAGGCAAGTTCAAGCGTGATAGGGTTATCATTCTTGAAATGTTCGGAAGCCCAGTTGCCTTTGAGGGCGAAATCAGTCACTTCATATGCGTTGGGAACTTCAACACAGTTCTCAAACTTTGCCACATCTGCAAAGCGCGCCAACTTCTTGGTCAGGTTCGGTTCAGTTAAGTCGAATTTCCTCGCCACGGCTATTGTAAATGTGATACTCCATGAAGTGATAATTCGTGGAGGATTCCACTTCAATTTTTCCTTTGTTCTGCTTTGCCCATTGCTTTACAACGGACTTAGACCAAGGCCATCTTCCTTGGGTCAGATAAGCGGCAATGTAAGGGTGTACCTTCACCATTATCTGCTTCTCGTTCTGCTCATTCATCACGAAGCTGACGCTGTTCTCAATCTCCGTATCGAAGAGTACGGAAGCTTCAATCTCGCCACTACCGTCACAACTTGGGCACTTTTCCTTGGTCTTAACGGTCATCTCTGGACGCACCCGCTGTCGAGTGATCTGCACCAACCCGAATTTGGATGGAGGAAGCACGTTATGCTTGGCACGGTCGTCCTTCATTTCCTCTTTCAGCAACTTGTGCAAAGCCTTACGGTTGTCGGCTTTGTGCATGTCGATGAAATCGACCACAATGATGCCGCCCATATCACGCAAGCGTAACTGACGGGCAACCTCCTTAGCCGCTTCCAAATTGCATTCTACTGCATTGGTCTCTTGGTCGTTGTCGGCATTGGTTCTTGGCCCAGAGTTCACATCGATAACGTGCAATGCTTCAGTGTGCTCAATCACGAGGTACGAACCGTTCTTAAACGTTACGTGCTTACCGAAAGAAGCTTTGATCTGCTTATTCAGCCCTAGATGTTCAAACAAAGGTTTGTTGCCTTTGTAGAATTGCAGCTTCTTCAGCTTTTCAGGTGCGCTATCGAGATACTTTGTGATCTCGTTATTCACCTCAGCGCTGTCTACAACGATCTTATCGAAGTTGGAACTGAGCATGTCGCGAAGCATAGAAGAACTGCGGCTTAGCTCACCCATTACGCGGGTTGGCGGCTTCGCATTCTTCACCTTATTGATCATCTTGACCCAACGGTCAACAAGATCTTTCAGGTCGCTTTCGAGGTCCGCAACTTTTTTGTCCTGCGCAGCAGTGCGAACAATCAGTCCAAATCCTTTTGGCTTGATGTCTTTAAAAATGTCTTTAAGCCGTTTTTTCTCGTCATTGGTTTTGATCTTCTGCGAGATCGAAACCTTATCTGAGAACGGCACGAGCACCATGTACTTTCCTGCAAAGGAAAGCTCGGTGGTCAATCGCGGACCCTTGGTTGAGATCGGCTCTTTGGCCACTTGCACAAGTATGTCTGTGCCTTGCTTAAGTACTTCATCGATCTTACCTGTTTTCTCGATTTCCGGTTCTGGCCGAAAACGGTCGAGCATGGGAGATTTGAGTTTTCCAGCTCGGGTAAGTTCAATGAATTTCATCATGGTGCGCACCTTCGGACCGAGGTCCAAATAATGCTGGAAACCATCTTTCTCGTAGCCCACATCAATAAATGCGGCATTGAGCCCGGGCATCACCTTTTTGATGCGGCCGAGGTATAGGTCTCCTACCTGGAAAGCGCTGTTTCCAGTTTCTTCATGAAGCTCAACAAGTTTCTTGTCCTTGAGAAGCGCAATATCAACCTTAGAAGGTTGCGATGAGATTACCAGGTCGTAATTCACGGATAGCAGTTTATGGCCCGCCTACCGCTTAGCGTACAACAGAACAAGGGCCAATGGCCCTGTTCAAAAATTGTGATGTAATGCCGCGAGAGGCGGCCTGTGAACCTTATCTCAAAGGCTGATTACTTCTTCTTCTTGTGACGGTTTTTTCTCAAACGCTTTTTACGCTTGTGAGTAGCCATCTTATGTCTTTTTCTCTTTTTTCCGCTAGGCATATCCTTACGTTTTAAATGTTTTTACTCAATTCTTGTATGTAGTTGTCAACTTCCTGAATCCGTTGAGGGTCTTCAACAAGCGACTTGTAATTCTCTAGGTCTTTTACTGCGTCTGCAAACTTCTTTTCCCGCTCGTGGAGGTCGGCCAAATAGAGGTAAGCATCTGCATATTTCGGGTCGATCTTCAACACTTGGTCAAATCGTTGCTGGGCTTTGTCGAACTGTCCTGATTTGATGGAGAAGTAACCCAAGTTGATCAATGCCTTGATGTTGTTCGGGTCTTGCTGCTCCACGCTTTTCAAGATGCCGATGCCTTGCATTGGTGGCGTTCCGAGGAATGAAGCTCCTTCAATCATACAGACCCCTAGGTCAACTTTAATATCAAGGTTTTCCGGTGCGAGTTCTGACGCTTTCTCAAAGGCCATTTGAGATTGCTTGTACCAGCTGGTTTTACGGTCGTTATCGCCCATGTATTTGGCGTTGAGCAGAAAACGCTCACCAACTTCTGTCCAATCGTCAACCTCGTTGGTTGCTTCCGCTCGCTTCAAAGCATGGTAAGCGGCACCAACCGGCTTTCGCAGCATATCAAAGAACCCGATCAGACTATCTACTGACTCTGGGGTTCCAGCGGCCTCCCAGTTGTTGACCTGTGCTAAGGTCGCACTATCAAGATTGTTCTTGATCTCGGTCACATCATCCAAAACGCTGTACTCCACTTTTGGTGCGCCAGTATCTTCTGGCTCCACAGGTTTCTCCGCCATTGGGGCAATGGGCGTGAAATACAGAATGGCACCAACACTGAGTGCGAGCAATACCAATATGACCTGAGGTAACTTCAATTACTTGACGTTCTTCTTTACTTTATTGATGAAGGTTTTAGCTGGCTTAAAAGCTGGAACGTGATGTTCTGGAATAACGATGGTAGTATTCTTAGAAATGATACGGCCAGTTTTCTGAGCGCGTTTCTTTACGATAAAACTTCCGAACCCTCTGAGATAAACGTTGTTTCCTTTGGCAAGTGAACTTTTTACAGAGGTCATAAAGGCCTCAACAGTATGTTGAACTTGCAATTTTTCGATTCCAGTCTTTTCAGAGATCTCGTTAACGATGTCAGCTTTTGTCATTAGTGGTTGATTTTGAGCTCGTTAGTGCTTCTTTTAAAGGGCGTGCAAAGGTAATCGAATATTTTAATTGTGATGAGTACGAGTTAATTTTGACGGCTTGAAAGCAAAAACATCAGTTTCTTTCCCAAATGAAGGTCTTTTAAAATGGTATGATAGCGCAAAACGCGACCTGCCTTGGCGCGAGACGAAAGATCCGTATCGCATTTGGTTATCTGAGATTATTCTACAGCAAACACGCGTTGACCAAGGAATGCCATACTATGAACGGTTTGGTGAGACTTTTTCCACGGTTCATAATCTGGCGAATGCTTCCGAAGATGAAGTTCTGAAGCTGTGGGAAGGGTTGGGCTACTACTCAAGAGCACGTAACCTCCATGCTACGGCTAAGCATGTGAGTCAGCATCTGAAAGGTGAGTTTCCAAACACGCACAAAGGATTGCTTGAATTGAAAGGTGTTGGGCCGTATACGGCCGCGGCCATCGGTTCCATTGCATTCAATTTGCCCTTGGCAGCGGTTGATGGAAACGTCTATCGTGTTCTGGCACGCTATTTTGGAATAACCGAGTCGATTGATGAGACAAGTATCAAAAAGCAAATTGCCGATTTAGCGCAATCGATCTTAGATACAGAGCGTGCAGGCGACCACAATCAGGCCATGATGGAGTTGGGTGCTACGATCTGCACACCCAAGCAACCTGATTGTAGAGAGTGTCCGTTGCATGAAAACTGTGCGGCTTTCAAGCAACAGATCCAATCAGAATTGCCCGTCCGTACTAAAAAGACCAAAGTTCGGAATCGATACTTCTATTATGCGGTTCATGTGGTTGATGGACAAGTTCCAATTCACCGAAGGGGAGAAGGTGATATTTGGCATGGGTTGTATGAGTTTCCGCTTCATGAATCGGAGAAAGCTCTCAATGAAAAGCAGATCTTGAAGTTGATTGATGTCGCAGAAAAGGATGTTGTCGAATCTATCTCGGAAGAATTCAAACACATCCTGTCGCATCAGCGTATTTACAGCCGGTTTGTGCTTCTGAAATCCACATCGAAGTCCAATTTGAAAGACAAGTGGGTTTCGGTGGCCGATCTTCGTAATTTCGCCTTCCCAAGATTGATAAATAGGTATCTCGACAGTCAAAACTTTGTTATTTCGGAAGAAGTTTCAAATATTTGATAGAGAAACTAAAATCAACAAGCTATGTCTGGAGTAAATAAAGTGATATTGGTTGGGCGACTAGGTGCCGACCCAGAAGTAAGAACATTGGAGAGTGGAACGAAGGTTTCTAGCATTCGTTTGGCTACTTCTGAGCGATATAAAGACCGAAACGGAAATCAGCAGGAATCTACCGAATGGCACAACGTGGTGCTTTGGAGGGGTTTGGCTGACATTACCGAAAAGTACCTGAAGAAAGGTGACCAGGTTTACGTTGAAGGTCGAATTAAAACACGTAAGTGGACAGATAAAGATGGCAATGACCGCTACTCTACTGATATCGTTGCCAACGAAATGACCATGCTTGGTGGTGCATCAAGTGGCGGTAATTCTGGTGGCGGACAGCAATCATCTTCTGCTCCAGCTTCAAATCAGGTGAACGAACCTGCATCATCTTTAGATGACATTGACGATGACCTTCCGTTTTAGTACTTTAGAGGGTCTAGGTTTAACGAATTGCTTCTGAATTGGAAGACCCCCCGGAACCCCTACTACATTTCCTGAACGCGATTCTGCTCGCTGACATGCAGCCCTTTGGGTTGATATTGGGACTGGTGGTGCTTATTACTTTGCTGGCTTGCTCTGCCCTCATTTCTGGGGCTGAAGTTGCCTTCTTTTCTCTCTCCAGAACAGAGGTCGAGGAAATGGAAGGGTCTTCGCAACGCATACGAACGCAGGCAGTGGCACTTTTGGGTCGGCCCAAACGGTTGCTCGCCACAATTCTTGTGGCCAACAACTTCGTAAATGTTGGAATCGTTATCCTCTCCACCTATCTGATTGCGGATAATATTCCTGCTGAGAAGTTGAATTATCTGCTTGCGGGACTCATCCCTGTGGGCAGATTAATAGAGATATTCGGTATTACGTTGATTGTGCTGTTGTTCGGTGAGATCATTCCAAAAGTGTACGCCAATCAGTATGCGGTGGCATTCGCTTCTTTGATGTCTTTTCCACTGCATTATCTGTCCATCATGTTTGCGTTTTTGAGTGTTCCGCTCATTAAAATGACAACGGTTATCGACCGTTTTGCAGGCACAAACAACAATGGTATTTCGGTAGATGAATTGAGCCACGCGTTGGAGTTAACGGCCACCGAAACTCCCAAGGATAAGGAGGATCGGAAGATACTTGAGGGTATTGTGAAGTTCGGTAACACGGATGTGAAGCAGATCATGAAGCCTCGGCCAGACATTGAGGCTATCGAAGCATCAAGTAACTACCGTGAGTTGTTGGAGATGATTCTTGATTCTGGCTATTCGCGTATTCCAATCTACGAGGAGACGTTGGATAAGACCATTGGTGTCATTCACGTGAAGGATCTTTTACCTCACATGGATCAGCCAGAGAGTTTTGATTGGAAAGCCTTGATGCGCGACCCATTCTTTGTTCCTGAGAGCAAGATGATCGATGACCTTTTGGAAGAATTCCGATACAGAAAGGTGCACTTGGCCATGGTGGTTGATGAGTATGGTGGTTGTGAAGGATTGGTGACTTTGGAGGATATTTTGGAAGAGATCGTGGGTGATATTTCTGATGAGTTTGATGATGATGAAGTAGCCTATTCCAAGTTAGACGATGACAATTTTGTGTTCGAAGGGAAAACCAATCTCAAGCAGTTTTACCGCGTTATGAAAATTGATGGCGAGCGATTTGAGGAGAATAAAGGCGAGGCCGATACGTTAGCGGGTTTCATTCTGGAACAGGCTGGAAAAATTCCCGCTAAGAACCAAAGAGTAAGTTTTGAGGAGTTTGAATTCACTATTGAAAGCGTGGACAAACGAAGAATCAAACGGGTAAAAGTGACACGGCATGAGGTGCAAGAAGACTTGGTTGAGAATGAAAATTAGCCTTCCGATTGTAGTTCTATTGATTTTTGTGCTTGGTGCTTGCAATCAAGAATACACACCCAAGCCACGCGGTTACATGCGAATAGCGTTGCCGAAGAAAACTTATCACGCAGTTGAAACCGATTGTCCTTATGCGTTTGAGATTGCTGATTACGCAGATTTTATTCCTGATACGAATGGACTTTCTGAGCCTTGCTGGTTTGATGTTTCTTACCCGCAGTTCAAGGCAAAATTGCACTGCAGTTACAAACCGATCAATGGCAATCTGGCCAAGTACTTGGAAGATTCCAGAAGTTTGACCAATAAGCATATCAGTCAGGCGTCAAATATCGAAGAGGCCGTGATTCTGAAGGATGGTTCTCACGTTTTCGGTACACTATATCTCGTGGAGGGAAGCCGTGCAGCTTCGTCTGTGCAGTTTCATGTTACCGATAGCACAAATCACTTCTTGCGGGCCGCGCTCTACTTTAATGTAGCTCCGAACAATGATTCGTTGGCGCCCGTTATCGACTTCCTCGAAGACGATATTCTACATCTTATTGAAACGCTGGAGTGGAAGTCATAGACTTCGTCTGAATCTGCGTTCGTCTGCCTAGTACAAAGAAGAGATAAACCTGTGCTCCGAAGATGAGACAGGAAAGAAACAGGTGAATCGGCTGTGCCAATTTCGGAACACCAAAATAGCCCATCACTACACCAGAAACCGTAGCGAGAATAGTGAAGATAGCCAGGTAGAATCCGGCTCGATACACCGCAAAGTAGTGGCTCATGTATCGGTAGATCTGGTAGCAGAGCCAACCGTTTCCTAGTAGGATGATCCACGCAAATGAGCGATGCGTTTTGAATATCCAATCAAGCTGTGCGATCCAGTCGCCACGGTCGCCAAACTGCTTGGCAATGATGTCTATCTGTTGCCTCACTTGCGTTCCGAGTAATACCTGAACAAGTGTTAATCCGATAAGAACGCCCAAAGCATAACGCATGGTGTTGTCCATGTTGAATGAGGTCATTCCGCGGGTACCATGAGCCGTTTTTACATAGAGATAAACCAAACCTGCAATCAGTACGAATGCCAAGACCATGTGCACGGTAAGCACGCCTGGCAAAAGGTTGGTACTCACCACAACCGAGCCCATCCAACCCTGGAAACCTGTAACGATGATGATGCCAAGCACCATGAGCGGAATCTTCTTGCGCTTCTTCCAATACATCAACGAAGTGATGAAAGCGCCCAACAGCACAATTCCAAGGGTTGCCCCTGCAAGGCGGTTCACATATTCCGTCCATGTTCGTTGCCAAACGAATTCGGTTTCCTCATAAATACTTGGGTCGGTGCTTATTTGGTCTGCCAACTCTTCCAGACCAAGCGGACGGATCATCTTGGCCAACTTCTCATTCTTGGCTTTGCGAATGCCAATGTAATGTTGCTCGTAGTCATCTGGTAGTTCAGCAATATCTGTTGGAGGAACAACCTGCCCGAAACACATGGGCCAATCTGGGCAGCCCATGCCAGAACCCGTCATACGCACCACACCACCGGCCATTATCACCAAATAGGTGAAAAAGATGGAAGCCTTTATCAGGCTTCTGAAGCGGTTCTGCTTTTTGCGTGTTGTGCCGATTCCCATTGCCGCAAAGCTACTGAACAAGTGGTTCTAAAATGTAAAAAGGGTGGCCAAGCCACCCCTTAAATGCCACTAACTTCAGAAATATCAATGCCCGAACTCCGAGATAAACTTGATACGCATCAATCGAACTTCCTCTTCAGAATAATCATCTTCGCCTAGCTCCTCCATGGCGGCTTCCAAGCTGTCTGTTTCAGCATCTTCTTGGAAGTAATCATAGATATCGTCTTGCTTGTCTTCGTCTATCACATCATCAATGTAATAGTCGATGTTCACCTTGGTTCCAGAACTTACAATGTGCTCGATCTCCGTGAGCAGATCATTCATGCTGAGCTTCTTGGCATCAGCAATGTCCTCAAGGTCGAGTTTACGGTCAATACTTTGAATGATGTAAACCTTATTGCTCGATTTCTTGACCACGGTTTTCACCACCATGTCCTGCTCGCGCTCAATCTCGTTCTCTTCAACGTA
This sequence comes from uncultured Chryseobacterium sp., assembly GCA_964457245.1. Lineage (GTDB taxonomy): Bacteria > Bacteroidota > Bacteroidia > UBA10329 > UBA10329 > UBA10329. The sequence goes on from CAYWET010000005.1 coordinate 52,981, forward strand.
TTCCTGAATCAATTCAAGGAAAGGCTCACCGTACTTGCGCGCTTTGCCCATTCCAACACCGGCAATGTCGGTAAGCTCATCCATGGTTATCGGATAGCGGAACGCCATGTCTTCCAAAGACGGATCTTGGAAAATGACAAACGGAGGCAGACCTTCTTCTTTGGAAATATCCTTTCGAAGGTCTTTCAGCATTTTGAGCAGCGTGTCATCTGTAGAACCACCGCCTTTCATGGCTCCGGCCGGAATGGCATCTTCAGCTTCCGTAGCTGCCTCATAATCATGGTCAATGGTCATTTGGAACGGAGTTGGTTTTGCCAAATAGGCATGCCCTGCATCCGTAACTTTCAGAAGACCGTAGTTCTCAATGTCCTTTTCCAAGAAACCATGAATAATTGCCTGTCGCACCAGCGATTGCCAGTAACGGTCGCCTCGATCCGCTCCTTTTCCAAAAGCAGGTAGCGTATCATGCTTGTAAGACTTGATCTGCGTGGAATTCACCCCGATCAACAGATTGACCACGTGCTTGATCTTGAACTTCTCTTTGATGTCAAGCACTGTCTGAATAACCAATCCAAGTTGCTCCTGCGCTTCTTCCTGCTTTTTCGGATGCTTGCAGTTGTCGCAATGGTCATCACACTTTTTGGCGTCAAACTCTTCACCGAAATAATGAAGAATGAACTTTCTGCGGCAAACCGAAGACTCAACATAAGACACAACTTCGCCAAGCAATTGCTTACCTATTTCCTGTTCTGAAATAGGTTTGCCTTGCATGAACTTCTCCAGCTTCGTGATATCGTCATAACTGTAGAAGGCCAAACATTTTCCTTCGCCACCATCTCTTCCCGCGCGTCCAGTTTCCTGGTAATATCCCTCCAAACTTTTTGGAATATCATGATGTATCACAAACCGAACATCGGGCTTATCAATTCCCATCCCGAAGGCAATGGTTGCACAGATCACATCTGCATCTTCCATCAGGAATGCATCTTGGTGCTTAGCCCGTGTGGCCGCATCCAAACCTGCATGATATGGTAATGCTTTTATACCATTTACCTGAAGTGTCTCCGCCATTTCCTCTACCTTTTTTCGGCTGAGGCAATAGACGATGCCCGATTTTCCTTCATGCTGCTTGATGAACTTGATCATGTCACGAGCAACATTCTTGGTCTTTGGGCGAATTTCGTAGTAAAGATTTTCTCGGTTAAATGACGATTTGAAAACACTCGCATCTGTCATTCCGAGGTTTTTCTGAATATCCTGTTGAACCTTTGGCGTGGCAGTAGCAGTAAGCGCCATAACAGGAACATCACCAATTGCCTCGATCATCGGGCGCAGCTTACGGTATTCCGGCCGGAAATCATGTCCCCACTCAGAAATACAGTGTGCCTCGTCAATGGCAACCAAAGACAGATTCACTCCTTTAAAGAAGTCGATATTTTCCTGCTTGTTCAGCGATTCTGGTGCCACATAAAGCAGTTTAGTGATACCTGCTTTAATGTCGCTACGTACTCGGTCTGCTTCACCTTTGTTAAGAGATGAGTTCAAAAAGTGAGCAACCCCATGTTCTGAGTGAAAACCGCGAATCGCATCCACTTGATTTTTCATCAACGCGATGAGTGGTGAGACCACAATGGCCGTGCCTTCCGATAATAACGCTGGTAATTGGTAGCAGAGCGATTTTCCTCCGCCAGTTGGCATTATCACAAACGTGTCATTACCATCAAGTACACTCTTGATGATCTTCTCTTGTTCCCCTTTGAATTTGTTAAATCCAAAGTGCTGCTTAAGTGCTTCTTTTAAGTCTGTTCCTACTGTAACTTCCATTCAATTTTTCCCCTGTAGACTAAATATAGGCATTTGCCTAGATGGACAAAGTTTGTTTTTCACTTTTTATCCCAACCGCTTAAAACCTCCTACGAGCAGCTTCAAACGGGCGGCAAAAATGGCTAATAATCGCCCTATTAAAAACCTGATTTCGATAAGAAACGTTGCGTTTTAGGGATATTGTCCTCTACTGACAATTTTCAGGTCAGAGTTGGCTTTTAGCCCAGTTGAGATTGTTTTTGGCGCGGTCGAAATTGGGATTGATCTCAAGTGCTTTCTCACAGGCCTCGGCCGCTTTTTGCCATTGTTGCATAGCGTTGTACGCGCTGCAGATGTTGTTGTAGGCAATTTCACTGTTCGGATTTATCTCCAATGACTTTTTGCAAGAAGCGATACAGCCAGCAAAATCCTTTTGTTGGTATTGGATAAGGCTCAGGTTGATGTAGTTATCTGCCGTTGGCGATTGCTCTACCAACTTCATCTGGGCGGCAAGCTTTTCTTCAGGTGTAGCAACCTTTGATTGCAAAACGTTTCGCAATTGATTGATTTTTGAATGTTTAGGACTTACATCATGTCCTTTGTTCAACCAATCCATGGCTTCTTCCAGCCGATTCTTTTTCATCAATGCTCTGGCATAATAGTAGTATGGTTCTGGATTGTCCTTTCCCCAGCGCAACGCAAGTTTGAAGTGTTTCTCTGCAGTTTGCCAATCGCCTTGTGCGTTTTTAAGAATGGCCAAGTTCACGTGTGAATACGGCCAGTAAGGAAGAATTTCTACCGCTTTTTGGAAGTATGGTTCGGCCTCAACATACTTTCCTTCGCGCATCAGAACCAGACCATAGTTCATTTGCGCGCGGCCGTTGGTTGGACCTTTTTGAACAGCATCAAACCAAAGCGTATCGTTGCTGCCCCAAACCTCGTTGCGTTGGTAAGTTCCATAGGCATGACCTACGATTAGAAGTCCGCAACATGCAAGAAGCGCACGCTTCAGAGTTTTTTCCTCCAACTTTTGATAGAGCAAGAATGCACTCCAACCAACCGCGAGACACAGTCCAATGTATGGCAAGAATGTTCTGTGATCATTAGAAACCTGATACAGCGGATTGATAGTAGATGTTGGCGCAAGCGCGATGAAAAACCACAGAATCCCGAAGCCGATCGGAGTCAACTTCTTTTTAGTGGTACAATAAATTGCGATGGCATGTAACGCTAGGATGACCAATAGACTGAAGACCTTTGCAGAAGTGAAAATTTCAGCGGTGACCTTGTGGTCAGGATCCACACTCAGGTCAATTGGTAGAATGAAATTGGCGATGTAATGCACGACCACCACAAATTGTGATGTGAGGTAGTCAATACGCGGGTGTGCCAAACCGCCAGCCAAACGTGCTGGGTCGGTCATATATATAAGGTTGAAAACCGTGAGCCCGAAGCCGACCACAAATGCTGGAAGTGCCGCAACAACCGAGCGACCAACTTTTGCCCAACCCGCAGAGCGTTTCAAATCGCTCAACGTAGCCTGTTCTTTAAACATGAGATGATACAATCCGAGAATCGGAACTAACATGAAAGTTACCTCCTTGGTGAAAAGTCCAACTATGAGTGGAATGAGATAAAGCAAAAACCTTCTTGTGGTTTGATACTGATACAGAACCAGCGTTGCCAAGAAGCATAACGTTGAGAATTGATCGGAACGGGAAATGATGTAATTGACCGTTTCTGCATTGGCGGTATGGAACATGTAGAAAGCCGTAGTCAACAGAGCCACGATTTCCATTTTTTGCTCAGGCATTACCTTTTTAAAAAGGTTAAGCAGGAACAGAAATAGCAGAACACCTTGTAGCAAATAGGCGGTGTAAATGCTGATGTGGAAAACAACGGGTTTGAGCTCGTTTCCGCCCAAGCGGTAATCGATTGCATTAAGCAACGTTACCATCGGGCGGTACCCACGATTGTTCGGCATAGTACCAAACGTCTCAATGTTGGTGAAGAACTCTGGAATATTATCCAGACTTCGGATGTACTCATTATTGACAATGGTATGTACATCATCGAAATAGAAACCATTATCGAAATGATTCCAGTAAATCGCAGTAAGTGCAACTGCCAGTAATCCAGCGAAAAGAATCAGCTTGCTTTTGCTCATTTCAACCGTTCGATTTTTTCAATTTCGATATCAATCCTGTGAACGAATCGGCATCGAAATAACGGAAATTGGAGTAAAGTCCAGCAACGCCCAATGTGCCAGCCAAAACAAGCGAAACCAACCTCACAAGAAGAGCCGTTGTCAGACCTTCTTGTAAGCCGAGACCAGCGGCCAGAAACACCGACCCGATCATCACTTCTTGTACCCCAAGGTTTCCAGGAAGAATCCGAACCAGCGTTACAATTCTCAAAACAAGTGTGGCGAGCAGAATGCCAACGGGTTCAGGATCATATCCAAGAACAAACGCGCAATGGTAGAACCATAAAGCATGAACAAGTGTGGACGCAAGCGTTACAAAAATGAGCTTGAAGAGCAAGGTCACATCCTTGATCTGTTCGTTGAACTGAATTAGAACGTTCTGTACAAATCGAATCAACGAATTAATGAATCCTGACGCGTTTGGGTTTGGTTCTCCAACAAATCGTCCAGCAACCAAAAAGAACAGAAGCGTTCCGAACATGGACAATAGCAGTAGTTGCAAAATCAGCGCATCATGAACTAAAAACGACAGCGCACCACCTAGAAAACACGTAATCAATAAGCTTGCTGCAAACACAAGAACGCCAACCGAAAACCCTTTCGACATATCGAGTTTGTATTTGGCTTTGACGAAAAATGTCTGATAGATCAAACCGCCTTTCACGGGGAGAATGTACGTCCACAAATGCATCATGAACGGTAGCGTAAACGCATCTGTCCAGCTCAACGTACATTTATAATGATGCTGGTACACCACCTTCATCAATATCCCGAAGGAAAAGAAGTATGCGACTCCAATAAGTAGGTTTAGCGCAAGACCAGCAACTCCGATCTGTTCAATTAGCTCGCTCGGATTTACATCCTTGAACACCGAAACCGATACCGCTCCGAATATCAGAATGGCGAGAAGGAAACCTATTGTGCCGTAAATGCGTTTCAAGCGATGAACTGAGGCGGTCAAAGATACGCGCATACGCGAAGGCCGTTCACTTGGTTATTTTTGACCCCAGATGTACAAAGGAAAAACCGTTAGTGTAGTAGTTCCGTGCTACAAAGAAGAAACCCAGATCGGGAATGTGATTACCACTATGCCCGAAATTGTGGATCACATTGTGATCATTGACGACAAAAGCCCGGACCGAACGGTTGAGGTTGTCAAGTCTATGCTTGCACAACACCCTAAAGTGGTGTTGATTGAGCATGAGCAGAATCAGGGTGTTGGCGGAGCCATTGCTTCTGGTTATAAATGGAGTCGGGACAAAGAAATTGATGTGGCGGTTGTCATGGCTGGAGATGGACAGATGAATCCGGATGATCTTCCTGCCGTGCTTGATCCAGTTGTTGATGACGAGATCGACTATTCTAAAGGAAACCGACTTTTTACGGGCGAGGCGTACAATAAGATTCCGAAGGTTCGCTATTTCGGGAACTCGGTTTTGTCGTTGCTTACCAAAGTGGCGAGCGGTTACTGGCATGTGGCCGATTCGCAAACGGGTTACACAGCCATCAATCAGAAAGCGCTCAAGCTTATCGATTGGGATAAAATGTACAAGCGTTACGGCCAGCCGAATGATGTCTTGGTCAAGCTGAACGTGTACGATCTGAAAGTGCGTGATGTACCTGTTGAACCCGTTTATAACGTGGGCGAAAAATCGGGTATCAAACTCCGAAAGGTCATTTTCACTATCCCGATGTTGCTCACGCGATTGTTCTTCTGGCGGATGAAGGAGAAGTACATTATCAGGAATTTCCACCCGCTGGTGTTCTTCTACTTTTTGGGCTTCATCTTTTTTGTGGCGTTCGTTGCCTTGACCGCCAGAATGTTCATTTACTGGTTCTTCATAACGGGGTTGATTCCAAAAGTGAACGCCTTGGCAGCGCTGTTCTCGTTCATGAGTTTCAGTCAGTTTACGCTGTTTGCCATGTGGTTCGATATGGAAGCCAACAAGGAGTTAAAATAAGACCTAGTAGGTTTTTAAAAACCTACTAGGTCTCTTGTAATTGCCGATTACCTTTGCGGCCATGTCTGAAGAAGTGTATGAGGACGATGTAATGGAGAAGGGCGAGATGTCCTTTTTGGAGCATCTTGAGGTTCTACGCTGGCATTTGGTTCGGGCCATTTCTTCGGTGTTCATTTTTGCCATTGCGGCATTCATTGCCAAATCATTCATTTTCGATGTAGTGCTGCTTGGACCGAAAAGTCCCAATTTCTGGACCTACAGAATGCTTTGCAAAGCTTCCGAGAAGTTCGGTCTTTCAGACCTTCTGTGCATTACTGAAATTCCGTTCGAGCTGATCAACATCTCAATGGCTGGTCAGTTTACCACGCATATTGTGGTTTCCATCATTGCTGGATTCATCGTCTCGTTTCCCTATGTGGTTTTTGAGTTGTGGAGATTCATCAAACCAGGGTTGTATGAAGGAGAGCGAAAGCACGCCACAGGAATGGTTTTCTACACCTCGGCTCTGTTCATTATCGGTGTGCTGTTCGGGTATTACATCATTGCACCTTTATCTGTCAACTTTTTGGGTAGTTATCGCGTTAGCGAACTCATTGTAAACCAGATCGACCTGAACAGTTATTTCAGCACTATCGCAACGCTTGTTCTAGCTAGCGGAATCGTTTTCGAACTACCCATGTTGATGTATTTCCTTACGAAAATCGGTGTGGTAACTCCCGACCTTTTAAGACAATATCGAAAGCATGCGGTAGTTGGTGTACTGATTTTGGCGGCAGTAATTACGCCACCAGATGTGTCAAGTCAGGTGCTGGTTTTCTTCCCGCTGATGTTGCTTTACGAAGTGAGTATCTGGGTTTCGGCATTTGTTTTGCGTAATGAAGAGAAGGCAAATACAGATATTTGAAGTTGAATGAGAGACGTGTTGCAGTTCTGATGATGAAGTTCCGTTCTATTCTCCTAGCACTTTTCGTGCTGATGTCGGGATGGTCTCTCGCGCAGGAAAAAACCAAAGTAAAAGGCACAATTACCGATGCCCAAACGGGCGAACCGTTGCCGTTTGTTAATGTGGCCTTTGTTGGGAAAAATGTTGGTACTACTACCGATTTCAATGGTAAGTATCAGATTGATACCAAGTGGGGTTCTGACAAGATCATAGCGTCATTCATGGGCTATGAGCCGATGGAGAAAACTGTTGTACAAGGCGATAATCAGACCATTGATTTTGAACTACAACCCAAGCAGATAAAGCTGGATGAGGTGGTGGTTCAGGCCAAAGGCCGTTATCGAAACAAGGACAATCCTGCCGTTGCGTTGATCAAAAAGGTGGTAGAGAATAAGGAGAACAACAGAAAGGAAGGGTTTGATCATTACCAGTTCGATAAATACGAGAAGCTTCAGATCGACCTGAACAACATCACCGAGAAATTCATGGACAGAAAGATGTTCAAGAAGTTCGAGTTCATGTGGGAGTATGTTGATACATCTACCGTAAATGGAAAGCCTTACTTGCCGCTGTATTTCACAGAAACCAAATCGAAGGTTTATTTAAGGTCTAAGCCAGAAGACCGCAAAGAGGTGACTTACGGTTTGAAGACGGTCGGTTTTGAGGATTTTATGGATGAAGAAGGGATAGATTACTTCATGGAGAAGATCTATCAGGATATCGACATCTATGACAATACCATTCTCCTGATGGAGAAACAGTTCAAGAGTCCGATCAGCATCATTGCGCCTGTGTCGTACAAGTTCTTTTTGCTGGACACAGTTGATGTGAGCGGAACGGAATGTGCCCACATGAAATTTCAACCAAGAAACCAAGCCGATCTTGCGTTCCGTGGCGATATGTGGGTGGCGCTGGATTCTTCATACGCAGTGAAAAAAGTGAAGATGAACATCACGCGTAGCGCGAACATCAACTTTGTAAGTGCGCTGGAAATTGAACAGGAATTCGATTATTCAGAAGAATTGAAATGGCATTTGGTGAAAGACCAGATGACCATTGACTACAACCTGCTTACCAACAACATGGGGATGTATGGTAAGAAGACCGTTACCTATCGGGATATTGTGGTCAATCAGCCTGCACCAGATTCTGTTTGGGCCGACCCCGCTCGTATCGTGATCAATGAAGACGCCAAAGAACAAGGCGAAGAATTTTGGGCAGCTACGCGCCATGAAAATTTGAATGAAAATGAGCAGGGAGTTTATGATATGACCAAGGAAATGAAGGAGTTGCCAGCATTTAAGCGGGCAATGAACATCTTCTTCCTACTCATATCTGGCTATTACGAAATTGGACCAGTTGACATCGGGCCGCTGTATCAGATCGTCAGTTTAAACCCAGTTGAAAAGTGGCGCTTTCGTTTCAGTGTTCGAACCAACAAGAAATTCAGCGAGAAGTGGCGACTTTCAGCCTATGCGGCTTACGGTTTAGATGACAGACGAGACAGACGTTGGAAGGGCGGAACAGGAGTTACCTACTTTTTCAAGCAGCGACCATATCATAATATAACACTCGAATATCAGCGCGATATTCAAATGCCTGGTCAGGCGCTTTTGCTGGCCAGCGATGACAATATTTTCCTTTCGTTCCGAAGAGGAATTGCCAACCTGATGATCTATTATGATTCATTCCGAATGAACTACTGGAAAGAGTGGAATTTCGGTTTGGGTGTAGGCGTAAACTTGGAGCATAGAAGAAGGCAAGTGGCCGGTGCATTGACATTCGATCCTGTTGATCAATCTCTGCCAGATCCGCAAGAAGTTGTGACCAACGAAATGAACTTCTCGCTGAGATATTCTCCGAACCTCAAATATTATGAGGGACGGTCATCGCGTGTACCGATGTATAACAAGTATCCGATTCTCGATGTCAGTTACACGTATGCCGTGCCTGGATTACTTGGTGCAGAATATGAATATCACAAAATCGGTGTTCGGCTTTTTAAGCGATTTTACATGAGCCCTATCGGGTTTGCCGACTCACAGTGGGAAGCCGGCTGGATGATCGGTCGTGTTCCGTTTCCGCTGTTGTTCATTCATCGAGGTAACCAGACCTACTTCCACGATCCGAACACATTCAACATGATGAACTGGTTCGAGTTCGTGAGTGACAAGTATGTCTCACTGGACTACTATCACCACTTCAATGGATTTGTGTTCAATAAGGTTCCATTTTTGAAGAAGCTGAAATGGAGAATGACAACTGGTGTTAAAGCCGTTTGGGGTGGAGTTGCCGTAGGAAATACACCTGGTCTGACAGAAAGCAATCGCATTTTCAACTACCCAAGCAGAAGGTTGGAAGATAAAGATGGCAACCCGATACTCGATAAATACGGAGACGAACAATACGAACAAGTAACTTTTACACTAGAAAGGATGCCATACGTGGAAGCCAGTGTCGGTATCGAGAATATTTTCAAAATTATCAGCGTTGATCTTGTAAAACGATTTACTCATCTGGATAACCCTAATGTGTCGAAACTTGGAAAGGCCCGCGGTTGGGGTTTCCGAGTTAGGGCTGCAATTAGATTCTAATGGAACTCAGAGCAGAGAACATAAAGAAAAAATACGGTAAAAGAACCGTAGTAAAGGGCGTTTCCATTAGTGTAAAGCAAGGTGAAATAGTTGGCCTTTTGGGGCCGAATGGTGCGGGAAAGACCACTTCGTTTTACATGATTGTTGGTTTGATCAGACCCAACGAGGGCAAGATTTATCTCGAGGATAAGGAGATTACGGCCTTGCCGATGTACAAACGGGCGCAGCTAGGTATTGGCTACTTGCCACAGGAAGCTTCTGTGTTCAGAAAGCTGAGTGTGGAAGACAATATACTTGCGGTGCTGGAAATGATTGGAGTGTCTAAAGACGAGCAGCATCGAAAATTAGAGGAGTTGCTTGATGAGTTCGGTCTTCAGCATGTTCGTACCAACAGAGGGGATGTGCTTTCTGGTGGCGAAAGACGAAGAACGGAGATTGCCCGCTGTTTAGCCGTAAACCCAAGTTTTATCTTATTGGATGAGCCGTTTGCGGGGGTCGACCCGATTGCGGTGGAAGATATTCAACAGATCGTTGCCAAATTGAAGGATAAGAATATCGGTATTCTCATTACTGATCACAACGTTCACGAAACGCTACGTATTACCGACCGCGCCTATCTGCTATTTGAGGGAGATATTCTAAAAGCGGGAAGTGCCGAAGACCTTGCGGAAGACGAGCAGGTAAGAAGAGTGTACTTGGGTCAGAATTTCGAACTGAGGAAGAGGGGTTAACCAGCGGTCAACTCAAACTCAAAGCTTTCCATGATTTGATTTGCCAAAAGGTCTTTACAGGCTTTTTCAACCTTGGCTTTGGCATCATCCTCATTCTCAGCATCAACTTCCAACGAAATGTGTTTGCCAATACGAACGTTGGCAATTTCTGGCAGACCAAGATTCTTCATACTGGAACTGACCGCTTTTCCTTGCGGATCCAATAGTTCCTTTTTTGGCATTACATCAATCTCGGCTTTGAACTTCATTTTTTGGCTAGAAATAGATTGTTTATCACTGAAAGTAGCAGGTACAAAGATAGGATGATCGGAATGGCAACAGGTCGGAGAATTATCAACAGAACCACGGAAATTATCAAGAAGATGAAGCGCAGTTCATTGCCTTTCCATCCAAACGATTTGAACTTCATGGCCAACAGTGGAATGTCGGAAACCATCAATGCCGACAGGCCAATTGCTGAGCTAAGAATAAACCACTTGTCAACGATTACACTTTCCGGTTCCCACCAAATGTGAAATGGCATAAACTCAATAATAAGTGGAATAGAAATTACCCAAAGCGCACTTGCTGGTGTTGGAAGGCCTCTAAAGCTATCTGTCTGGCGCGTGTCTACATTGAATTTTGCTAAGCGCAACGCTGAAAATATTGGTACAAGAAATGGCACCAACAGCACCGGGTTTTCTAGAAAACTGGAAATACCGTCAACACTCAATCCCAAATTCTCAAGCAGATAATGGAGCAGCATCATTCCAGGAACCACTCCAAAGGTTACCATGTCTGCCAGCGAATCCAAGTCGCCACCAATCGGTGTTTTTGCATTCAGCAGTCGAGCCGCAAAACCATCGAAGAAGTCAAACACGGCTGCGGCAACCACAAGATAGGCCGCTGTTAGCGGCTCTCCAACAGCAATCATGATAAGCGCTAAACATCCGCTCAGCAGATTCAAGCAAGTAAGAAAATTGGGGATATGCTGCTTCAGATTCACGCTTCGAAGTTAGTAAACGACACTATTGCAGAAATTGATGGATAAAAGGGTAACAATCGCGTTGTTAAAACGTACATTTCCTCCTCACAACCTAACATGACTTTAACCAGCCAGGAACTTGAGAAGAAGCTGCAGGAGGCTTCGACCGAAACCGAGAAGCTTGAAGCGCTGCTCGAATTAATAGGACATCACACCAATGAGGATTACGTGGAAGCTTGGCGATACGGTCAAGAAGCGTTGGAGTTGGCCAAGGTGCTAGGAAGCCGAGAGAGTGTGGCCCGTTCGCATGAAGGGCTGGCCCGAACATTATGGAAGTTGGCCGAATACTCCGAAGCACTCGATCATTATGAAAACGCGCTGGATGGATTTCTTGGCGTTGGTGACCTGCACGGAGTGGCTAAGTGCTATTGCGGAATGGGGGTGATCTATGGCGCCATGGAGGAATACGCAACTGCCTTAGAGCATTTTGAAGAGGGGCTTTCAGCGGCAAGACGTTCGAATCGAACACATTTGGCTGCCACGATTTCCGGAAATATTGGTCATGTTTATTTTAATTTCGGAAGGTACACTCAGGCAATAGAGTGTTTTGAGCATGGATTAGCCTTTTTTCAGGAGAATAAGATTGACGAAGGAATAGCCAACATGTTGTCTGGGTTGGCAGGTGTTTATGTTTATCAAGGTGAGTACACCAAAGGATTGGAGCTAGTGAGGAGGGCATTGGAAGTGCACAAACGCAGCAAGCACCTTCGAGGAATTGCGGTTTCCATGATGAATATTGGGATTGCATTGCAGAAAATGGGTAAGCTTGAAAAGGCCAAAACTGAACTGAAAAGTGCGTTGAACTATGCTCGTTCCATCAATTTGAAAATGACCGAGCACGACATCTTGAAAAATCTTAGCCAGGTTTGTTCGGAACTTGAACAGGAAGTTGAGTCTAGGGAATACCTTGAATTGTATTTGGCTGCTCAGCGCGAAGAGAAGAAAGTGGCTGTTCAGAAGAAAGCGGAGCAATTCCGTCAACGGCAGCAGATCCGCGAAATGCAACCTAGAAAGAGTTGATCACTTGGTGTAAAAGTGCCTTTTCAATTTCAGTAGTGGCTTTTCAAAAAAGTTCCAACTCAGATGTGAGATCGGTAGAATAATCGCAAAAGCAATCAGCGGTTTAAGAATGAGAAACGCCCAAATGTTTGATTCCAAACTAGTTTGGATAAGCATCTGATTCCCGATCAATAGACCGATCTCGTGGAAACAGAACAGTCCGTAACTGATGACGCCTAAGTATGTCAGAGTTTTTAGCTTTCCGAACTTGAAAAAACTGTTCTTGCCAAAATTCTGCTCAAAAATGAAGTAGGAGAGAATCACCGCGTAGAACATCTTTTCAATAATCAGATTAATCGTATCCGGCAACAGAAGGTCAAAAATCTGTCGGTATAATAGTAACGAAACCAAGAATAGACCATAGATGCCGATAATGGTGTTTCTACTTAGGTTTTGAAGCCTCTCAAACCCCCAATTCCGATGAAAGGAAATGAATGCGAAAACCGCCCCGAGCGTAATATCCCCAAGCAGGAACAGGGTGTGGAACCAAAGGTTTGTGTCGGTTCCATAATAGTGTACCGTTGTGAGTGCAAAGATGACGAGCAGCAGTGCAAACAACCATTTTTCTCGCTTGCGGAAAACGATAAGCAGGAAAGGCCAGAAAATGTAGAATTGTTCTTCAACGGATACACTCCATAGTACACTGATTATTGGCGAGTGAGTCCAGCCATGCTCAATCAAAAAGAAATTGCCAACGAACAGAATGAAATACCATGGGTTGGTCACTTCCTGATATGGCTGATTCATCAGTTCCATTCCAAAAGGAAGCACTACAAATCCGATAAAAAGCACCAGAAAATACAGCGGCCAAATACGAATGGCACGCCTGACGTAATACAGCCAAGGTTTGAAATGCCCCGCGTTTTGGCGTTCCTCAAGAATTACCCAAGTATTGATGTAGCTTGAGAGTACAAACGCAAAACTGAACCCCGTCTGACCAAAGATGTAAACGTAGTTCTTGACCCAGCCGTATATGTCCGAATTACGTATCAGCTCGCTGTCGGTATCCAACGCGTGGCCGAGGAAAATGAACAGAAATGCCACAAATCGAAGCGCATCCAGATTCTTGAAGAAAACTTTCTGTCCCATTGCCGACTGCTAAGTTGTGCACAATTTGCCAACTTCAATCTACATCAGTTGAATACGATAATGTACTTTCGACACAATTTTCGGAAAAGGTTTCCGTTGGCGGTCTCGGCAGTCATTACGAAAGCCATTTTTGATAACTTTAATCCCCGCACAACGAGATGACCGCATTACGCCAAGTCTTCATCTTAATTATCTCACTTTTTTTCGTTGGAAACAGCGCATTTGCGCAGGCTCCAAAGTACAGTAACGAATTCCTTTCCATTGGTGTTGGCGCACGAGGAATGGCCATGGGAAACGCCTTGGTTGCCAGCGTTAATGATGTGACCGGAGGTTACTGGAATCCAGCATCGCTGCCGTTGGCAGAAGAGAAGTGGCAGGTTTCGCTCATGCACTCAGAGTATTTTGCTGGAATCGCCAAGTACGATTATGCCGCTATTTCGGCTCCAATTCTCGACCCCCATACGCAAGCTTCGTTCTCATTCATCCGCTTTGGGGTGGACGATATTCCTAATACTACTCAACTTTTGGACGATGAAGGAAACATTGATTACGACCGCGTTACCTCTTTTACCGCTGCCGATTATGGTTTCCTGATAAGTATTGGAAGAAGAACTCCGAAGATTCCAGGGTTACGCTATGGTGGAACCGTGAAAGTAGTTTACCGCCATGTTGGAGATTTTGCCAATTCATGGGGCTTTGGTCTGGATGGTGGCGTTCAGTACGATTTGAAGAACTGGAAGTTCGGATTGATGGCGCGAGACGTGACCTCTACCTTCAATGCTTGGAGTTTTACCTTGGATGACGAAACCAAAGAGGTTTGGCAGCAAACTGGTAATGAGATTCCGAAGAACTCATTGGAGGTAACTCTTCCGAAAATGATTCTTGGAGCAGGAAGAAGGTTTAACATCTACAAGAAGTTCGGACTTTATACCGAGTTCAATTTCGATTTTACGTTTGATGGAAAGCGTTCGGTACTGATTAAAGGCGACCCGATAAGTATTGAGCCAAGATGGGGCTTGGAGTTATTCTATTCCGATTTCGTTTACGTGCGGTTCGGTGTTTCAAATATTCAAGACTACACAGACGATGATGGAGACCGCATTTGGACCTGGCAGCCTAATGTTGGGGTAGGGGTGCGCATCAAAGATTTCTATATCGATTATGCGCTTACGGATGTTGGAAATCAATCCGTAGCTTTATTCAGTAACGTGTTTTCCTTGCGGATGGATATCTACAAGGGCATGTTCAAGAAGAAACCAAAGCCCCAAGAGGGAATGAATAATTAAAAATGAAGTAATTACGAATGATGATTGGTTCAGGTATTCATAATTCCTCATTCTTAATTCATAATTGAACCTACTGAATGAGAAGACTTTTACCCTACGTATTTCTTCTCTTATCTGTGACTACCGTTGCCCAGCCTTATGGTAATGAGTGGGTCAATGCTTCTCAACCTCATTTTCAGTTCCAAATTGTTGAAGAAGGTGTTTATCGAATCAATTATCAGGAGTTGAATGATGCGCTTGCTGTCTCTGGGTTCAGCCTAGCTACAATCGACCCTCGTAACCTGCAAATGTTTGCACGTGGCGAGGAGCAACACATTTTCATTTCTGGCGAAGCAGACGGAACATTCGACCCGTCAGATTTCATTGAGTTTTACGCCTATGGTAATGATGGAGAGTTCGATACGGATGTCTATTTCGACAACCCGCTGAATAATGCCAATCCATACCACAGCCTTATCAATGACACCATTCGGTATTTCCTCACTTGGAATAACCTGTTGACGAACGCCCGAATGACTGAGGAGACCGATGTCAACTTTTCCGGTTACATGGCATCGCCTTACATCCTTCGGGATGAAATAGACGAACTGCACGATACGTATTACTACGGCCAAACGTATGTACAGACCAATAGCACCAGCCCGATCTATACAGGTGGTGAAGGGTATTACGGTTACTATTTTGATGCGGGTTGGACTGATAGTTTTTGGAATCTCAGCACCACCAATAAATACAATCAAGGGCCGGATGCTGAGATTGAGATCAGCCTCATAGGCCTTTCTTTCGATAATAAGAACCTGCATATTGAAGGGCCTTCCATCAGTTTCGATACCGTGATGGAGTATTACAATGGGTACCGATACAACTTTACAGTTCCAACCAATTCGCTGGGTAATAGCACCAGTAATTTCACTTTCTCCATCAATAATACGCCTACTAATTATGCTTACCGGGCTGCCGTGGCGTTTGTTCGCGTACGCTATCCGCAGACTCCAAACTTAGGTGGTGGACAAACGGCCAAGTTTATTGTGCCAGACAACCCGAATTATCCTGCACAATCAAAAACCCGAATTCAGTACACCAACTATTCGCAGAACAACCCGAGGTTGTACGACCTCACCAACCACAAACGCTTAACGGTTACAGGAAACCAGTTTCTGATTCCCGATAACGGAACGCTTAAGGAATGCTACCTCACCAATGAAGGGTTGATCACCAACAACACCATCAGTGAAATTACCCCCGCTGGAGCAAACGGCACACCATACTTCACCGATTTCAATGCTCTCGACCCAAGCACAGATTACTTTGCTATTGGTCCGAAAGCATTCTACAATGAGGTGCAGCAATACGCATCTTACAGAAATACTTCTGGCCATAATGCCATTGGAATTGATGTAAATGAGCTGTACAATCAGTTCGGTTGGGGAATAAACAAGCACCCATTGGCAATCAGAAAAATGGCCGATTGGGCTTTGGGGAATCTCACTGCTCCGCGTCACATTTTCCTCATCGGGAAGACCATTAATCACGTACTTGCCCGGAATAACCCAGCGCGGTTTGCGGAGATCCTGGTGCCATCTTTTGGATATCCGCCAAGCGATAACATGATTACTTCCTACTTAGGTAATGGAACTTATCTGGAAGAAACAGGAATTCCGATCGGTCGATTGGCAGCAACGGAACCGCAGCAGGTTTCAGACTATATGCAGAAAATGATGGAGCACGAGGCGCTGCCAGTGGAGCTCTGGCAGAAAAAGGTGCTGCATTTCTCTGGTGGTGGAACCGAGTCGGAGGTGCTGCAGCTTCGCTCATTTATGGATTCGTACAAAGACATTATTGAAGACACGCTTTTCGGTGCAAGTGTTCAGACTTTTCAGAAGACGAGTTCATTACCGTTTCAGATAACGCAGGTCGATTCCATTACTGAGTTGATCAACAATGGTGTGAGTCTCATCAACTTCTTTGGCCACGGTTCTGCTGTAGGTTTCGATGTAAGCATTGACCATCCTTCGTTGTTCGGAAACAATAACGGCAAGTATCCTTTGATGATGGCCAACTCCTGCTATGCGGGAGATATCCATCAGCCCGCCAGTGTTCCCGCTTCCATTTCAGAAAATTGGGTTTTGGAACCTGAAGGTGGAGCGCTTGGCTTCTTGTCTACCATTGGGCCGGGAAGCAAGTTCTACCTCAATAGTTATTGCACCAACTTTTATCACAGCCTCAGTCATTTCGAGTATGCCAACACGGTTGGATGGCAGATCAAGCGTGCCATTAAGCAGAACGCTCAACCGCTGAATGACATTACGCGGATGCACAATTTGGAGTACACCCTGCATGGCGACCCCGCATTCAATATTACCAACAGACCGCTACCCGATCTGATGGTAGATCAAACCGCTGTTTGGTTTGAACCAGAAGAGATCACCACAGAGATGAACGAGTTTGAGATGTTCATAGAGATCACCAATCTCGGGGCGGCATTTGCCGATTCATTCTTTGTGGAGATTACCCGTCAGTTGCCCATTGGCCAGGTAGATACCACGCTTTCCATTATTCATCCTCCGGTCAATTACATCGATACGCTTTCGGTTTTCATTCCGATCGACCTGATTGATGGTTTGGGTATCAACAAGCTTTGTGTTTCGTTGGATAATGCGCAAGCAATTGAAGAACTGTCTGAGGTGAACAATGATGTTTGCGTGAATGTGAACGTGCTTTCGCCAGACCTTGTGCCCATTTGGCCGTACAAGTTTGCGGTAATTCCAGATCAGGGACCAACGCTTAAATGCTCTACCGGACAACCATTTGCACAGACCCGAACCTACCGGATAGAGTTAGATACTACCGATCTGTTCGATAGCCCGCTTCTCGAAACCACCACAATTACGCAAAGCGGTGGAGTGGTGAATTGGACTCCGAACATGCTTCAGAGTATGCCAGATAGTACGGTCTATTTCTGGCGCGCCAGTGTCGATTCGGCCACGTATGGATATTACAAATGGCGCGAATCTTCATTCCAATACATTGTAGATAAGTATGGCTGGGGACAGGCTCATTATTTCCAGTACAAGGAAGATGAACATACCAGTTTGGTGTACGACCGTCCAGAACTTGACTGGGATTTCGTGCAGACCTTAAAGCAGTTCAAGATCAACAACTTCGGTAACCCGACCACGTTGGCAGAGGCCGAAGCCATTAATTTCTTTATCGATAATGGTAGAGAAGAATACCTTGGTTGCACGGGTGGAAACGTCTACACACCACAGCTACTAACTGCCGTAATGGATGCCTGTACATTGGAGCCGTGGCAGACTCCTGGTGTCGACCAAACAACAGGTGCATTCATTCCAGGAAATGGTGCACAAGGTCAGTTAGAACCTTGCCGAACGCGACCTGAAAAGTGGTATCAGTGGGCAACACCGAACGCCAACTCCATGAACAACATGGTCAACTTCCTGGAAAACGTGGTGCCCGATAGTAATTACATTGGTGTCGCTACGTGGCTTAATGTCAACCTCCAAGGGTTACCGCAGAACGTATTGGACGTCTTCCATGATCTGGGCGCAACTGCCATCGACACCTTATCGGGTGTGCCGTACGCGTTCTTCTGTAAAAAGGGAGATCCGGCAACGGCCATCGAAGTCTTCGGCACCGACATTAACGATTACATCAGCCTCACGGCCACCATGGCCGGTTGCTACAATGAAGGCACCATTGAGACCCAATACATCGGGCCAACCTCGCAATGGAACTCATTCCATGTACGTTCAAATCCCGAAGAAAACCCAACACTTGATAGCATTGCCATCAACATTATTGGTGTGCGGCCAAGTGGGGTAGAAGAGGTGGTAATGAACGGCATTGATGGCAACAGCACCGATATTCTCGACCTCTTCAATACCATTGATGCAGCCGAATTTCCCCGACTGAAACTCAACGCCTTTTGTGCGGATGACAGTGCAGCCAGCACACCACCGCAAATGGATAGGTGGCAGGTGCTTTTTGAGGGCGTTCCAGAAGCCGCCATCAACCCCAATATTTCATTCCATTTTGAGAGCGACACCATAAATGATGGCGACCTCCTCAAGTTCCATGTGGCCATCGAGAACATTTCGGATTTCGATATGGACAGCCTTTTGGTGCACTATTGGATTGAGGATGCGCAGGGCAATCGTAATTATTTACCGTACCCACGCCAAGCACCGCTATTGGCAGGAGACATTCTGCTTGATACGATTACCACCAACCCGCTCGATTTCATTGGTGGCAATATTTTCTGGGTGGAGGTGAACCCACAAAGATTCGACCAGCAGTACGGCTACGACCAGCTAGAGCAGTACCACTTTAACAACTTGGCAAATGTGCAGTTTGCCGTTACCGGAGATGATGTCAATCCGATAATGGATGTCACCTTCGATGGGGTGCATATCCTTGATGGCGATATCGTTTCGGCCAAGCCATTCATTGTGGTAGAGTTGGACGATGAAAGCCAATTCAGATTGCTAAACGATACGTCCGATTTTCAAGTGTTCATCAAGCAACCAGAATCGGAAACGCTGAAGCGCATTTGGTTCGGGAACTTCACCAATATGCAGTTCTACCCAGGCGAAGCACCCGACAACAAGGCTCGTATTGAATGGAAAGCCGAATTTGAGCAAGATGGCATTTACGAACTATGGGTTCAGGGGCAGGATAAATCAAGCAACGTATCTGGAGACCAATTCTACCGCATCAGCTTTGAGGTGATCAATGCCGCTTCGGTAACCAACGTGCTCAATTACCCGAACCCGTTCTCTACATCCACGCAGTTCGTGTTTACGCTTACGGGTTCAGAACAGCCAGAGTATTTCAAGATCCAGATCATGACCATAACGGGTAAGGTGGTCAAAGAAATTACCAATGATGAACTCGGTACCCTCAACATTGGCCGCAACGTTACCAAGTACGCTTGGAATGGAAAAGACACCTACGGAGACCAACTGGCCAATGGGGTTTACCTCTACCGGGTGGTGGCCAAGATAGATGGCGATTACATCGACCACCGCGATAGCGGAGCCGACAAATGGATTGAAAGCGGCTTCGGTAAGATGATGTTGATTAGATGATTCGGCAGATTGGTCATAGAACTTTTCTAAAACTAACCCTTGGACTATTGTTTCTGTGTATTCCTTTTCATGGTTATACCCAATCAATAGCTAAGAATGAGACTGATGAATTTACTGGCGCTAAGATTGTTGAAACGGATTGGGAGTCTATCAGTCGTGCCGGATGGACTGTGAATTTTAGAATTAGAGTCGTTGACAAGAGAGTAATCTTAGATCCCCCCGCTCGCGCAAGTCTTCCGTAGGTAGACTTGTGCGGAACATCACACGATCAGTTTGTAACTGATCTTTCAGCCATGCATTCTAGTAAATGCGGAAGCTTCATCACTTCATTCCTTCACTACTATACTTGGTGCGTTCGCCATTCCATACCAGCAAAGGACCACTTCATTCCAATCCACTCAACCTCCTAGGTTTTCAAAACCTAGGAGGTTTCTATCATCTCACCAAACTCATTTCAAAACTTGGAAATACCTATTCATAATCCAGAGACTCAATTTCGCATCTCAGAGAAAGGCTCTTACTATCACAAGAATCAATTTCACAACCCGACCATCGTGTCTCACAATACCTAGAAGGAATTTCAAAGCTTCAAGCATAAATTTTACAAATCCAATCTGACATTCCAGCACTCCAACATGAAATTTCGTCAGTCTAAGAAGCAATTTCATTACAAGAAGAAATCATTTCATTACCCAAAGACTCAATTTCAATACACCACCATCGAATTTCAATACCCGGAGCATCCGTTTCAACCATTACATCAACTTCATCACTTCATGACCTCATTCCTTCATCACCCTAGAAACACTTCATAACCTCACCGCCAAAACCTACCTTTGCGGCCGTTCAAAAAAACAGTGAAGCATGGCAAAGTATGATGTAACGGTAATTGGTTCGGGCCCTGGTGGCTATGTGGCAGCAATAAGATGTGCGCAGTTGGGCATGAAAGTGGCCATTATTGAGAAGTATCCAACCCTTGGGGGTACATGCCTCAATGTGGGTTGTATCCCATCCAAAGCGCTGCTCGATTCATCGCATCATTACCACGATGCCAAGCACAGTTTTAAAGAACACGGCATTGATATTTCAGAACCGAAGGTCAACATCAAACAGATGATAGACCGCAAAGCCGATGTGGTGAAAGCCAACGTAGATGGCATTGCCTTCCTGATGAAAAAGAACAAGATAGATGTCTTCGAAGGCGTTGGAAGCTTCGAAACCAAGAACAAGATCAAGGTTACCAAAGGCGATGGTAAATCAGAAACCATCGATACAGACAAAGTCATCATTGCCACAGGTTCAAAACCTGCGTCCTTACCATTTATCGAAATTGATAAGAAGCGCATCATCACTTCAACCGAAGCGTTGAACCTTACCGAGGTTCCAAAGCACTTGATTGTTGTTGGTGGTGGCGTTATCGGATTGGAGTTGGGCTCTGTCTATGCTCGTTTGGGGGCGGAGGTTTCTGTAGTGGAATACATGGACAGCATTATCCCAACGATGGATAAAACTATGGGTAAGGAATTGACCAAGATTCTGAAGAAAGAGGGAATTAAATTCTATACAAGCCACAAAGTGAAAGAGGTTTCTGCTAAAGACAAAACCGTTACCCTAAAAGCAGACGATAAGAAAGGTGCAGAAGTAACCTTGGAAGGCGATTACTGCTTGGTTTCTGTGGGAAGAAAAGCTTACACCGAAGGACTTGGCTTGGATAAGGTTGGTCTTGCAACTGATGATAGAGGTAGAGTGGAAGTAGACGACCATTTGCAGACCAAAGTGGCAGGTATTTATGCCATTGGCGATGTTGTGAAAGGTGCCATGCTAGCACACAAAGCAGAGGAAGAAGGCGTTTTTGTTGCCGAAACCATGGCAGGACAAAAACCGCACATCAACTACAACCTTATTCCAGGGGTGGTTTACACTTGGCCAGAGGTTGCGGCAGTCGGTAAAACGGAAGAGCAACTGAAAGAAGCTGGAGTAGAGTATAAAGTGGGTTCGTTCCCAATGCGTGCGTTAGGTCGTTCTCGCGCCAGTATGGATCTGGATGGTCTGGTTAAGGTTATTGCCGATAAGAACACCGATGAGATTCTTGGTGTACACATGGTAGGGGCCCGCGCTGCAGATATGATTGCGGAAGCAGTTGTTGCCATGGAGTATCGTGCTTCAGCAGAGGATGTTTCGCGCATGTCGCATGCACACCCAACCTTCACCGAAGCCATTAAAGAAGCCTGCTTGGCCGCTACGGAGAATCGTCCGCTGCATATGTAATCGGAACAATCCAATTATAAGTCTGTTCCAATGTCCATGAAGCCAGATATAGGAGTTCTTCTCATGAATGTCGGAACGCCCGATTCGCCAAGCGTTGGCGATGTTCGGAAATACCTTTCCGAGTTTCTCAACGACCCGCGTGTTATTGATATTCCTTGGTTGGCAAGGAAGATTTTGGTCAACGCAATCATTGTTCCATTCCGCGCGCCAAAATCTGCTAAGATCTACAAGCAAATGTGGACCGATGAAGGCTCCCCGCTGCTTATTCACTCAGAGAATTTTAAGAAAGGATTACAGGCTGATCTGGGTGAAAACTATCAGGTGGAAATAGCCATGCGCTATCAGTCACCTTCGGTAGAAGAGGGTTTAGAGAAGCTACGCAAGAATAACCTTAAGAAGATCATTGTGGTGCCGATGTATCCGCAGTATGCATCGTCAAGTACGGGTACTTGCATTGAAGAAGTGATGCGAATCGCCTCCAAGTGGTGGGTTATTCCTGAGATGGTTTTCGTGAGCCAGTTCTACGAATTGGAAGGTTACGTTGATGGTTTTGTGAAACGCGCCAAGCAATTCGACCTCAATTCTTACGACCATATTCTCTTCAGTTATCATGGACTTCCAATCCGTCAGTTGGATAAGGTGTATGACGAAGGCCTATGTGATGACCACAACTGTGAGCATGGAGTGGTCGACAAGAACAAATTCTGTTACAAGGCCACTTGCTACGAATCCACCAAAATGATTGCTCAGAAGTTGGGGCTTTCTGAAGATCGATACACCACATCTTTTCAATCTCGTTTGGATGACAAATGGATAAAACCATACTCCGATAAAGTAGTTGAGGAAAAGGCGAAAGAAGGGGCGAAGAAAATGCTCATTTTTTCACCCGCCTTCGTAGCAGATTGTCTCGAAACACTCATCGAAATAGGAGATGAGTATAATGAGATTTTCAAAGAACATGGTGGTGAGAAAGTTGACCTCGTTCCAAGCTTGAATGACGACCCAGATTGGGTGAAATCATTTGCAGATTACATCCGAACCAAATAAAAAAGGAGAACCATTCGGCTCTCCTTTCCAGTCTTTCAATAACCCTTCCACCTCTTAGCGAAGCATTACACGCTTCCTGAAATTCTTGATATTGTTACTCAAGTTGACAATGTAGATTCCTCGAGCAAGATTTCCACTAGGGAAACGTACCTTATTTTCACCATCAACAGCAGTGCCGCTGCGGCTTGTAATCTGCTTTCCTGACGCATCAAATAGCGTAATACTGAAGCTCTCATTATCACGAGCGGTAAACTCAACCACTAAATCCGTATTGTCAACTTCATAGGCGTTCTCATAGTTGAAGCTAAGTCCATCCTCATTGTCCCCACAGGTCACCGCAATTACATCCGAGTAACTTGCCTTGCCAGCAAAGTCAGTGTCTTTCAATCGGTAGTATGATGTGCCTGAATACGCAGCGTTATCTTTTACGCTGTAGGCAAGAGGCTGGTTGCTGTTTCCAGCACCTTCAATAATATCCACCATTTCGAAATCAGTACCGTTCAAGCTTCTTTCCAGTGTGAAGAAGTCGTTGTTGGTTTCCGTCCAAGTTGTCCAGCTAAGTGCAACTCCAGCTCCAGTACATTCTCCAACAAATCGAACCAACTCAATTGGAAGTGGATCACTATTATCAACCAGTGTCCAGACCGGATACATATCCTCCGTCCATGTGGACGCATCTGAAGCAATTTGCAGAGTTGTTGTATTTGTACCTGTGTTAGTGATGACACCTGGAACCCCATAAATCCAATCTCCCCACTTATCAAGGGTGTGGTTGTAACGTTGAGCAATCAAATTAGCCTCAGTAATGTGGTTAGGCGCGGCAATCTCAGCGTCCAAATATTTGAATACGTACTCAAACCGAGGTTGAACCGTGTAACCTCCTTGGCCTTCTCCAATGTTTTCTTCGTCAATGATCCAGAATCTGTCAACCGTAAAGTAATGGGCTGCTTGAATATAATCGTCTGTAAGATTATTAACCGTATTCGGAAGGTCTGTCCATTGTCCTGGAGTTGGGTTTGTGGTAATGTTAGTTCCAGTAAATGAGTTTTCTGAGTCGGTTACATAGGTCGCAAACGTCTTGTAGTTTGAAGTTGGACCACCAGCTGTGGTGATGTTGTAACCAAATGAAAGGTCAGCAGGAGAAGCCGCGTCCGTTCCAAAAGGAATAGTGTAGTTCCCTGTGTTTGTTCCAATATTCCAACGAAGAATTCCGTAGCCACCACTTGCAGGCCCAGTTTCCGAAATAACTTTTCCCGTACCAGTAATCGCAGCATTGGACGAGTTTTCAATATCAAGGGTATTTGTATTCAATCGGATGCTTTGCCCATTCAAGGTCAAGACATCAAAAACGTTGGCATCTACACCATTCATCGTCTTGTGACCAGATCCTTGAACAGTCAGATCGTAAAAGTCAGTTGGCTGCGAGCCAGTAATGTCTTGAGCAGCACCATCAAGCTCCACCGTTCCGTTGTTTGTGGCAAAAACCCCACCTGCATCGTTGTTTTCCCAATCGCCTTCAACCTGCATGGTTCCCGCGTTGGTCACCTCACCACCCGTTTCGTTGGTGAAACCTCCGTTGTCAATGTTGAGGTATGTACCAGAGGCAATGTTCATTTTGGCCCCGTTGTTCATAACGCCTTGACCATACGTAACAATTGATAGCACCATGGCTACAGTCATCACTGTTAGAACCTTCACTGTGTAAACTCGTCTCATCTCAATAGGTCTTTGTTCTCAATCTGGCACAGATTAACCGAACCATAAAGCTATCCTTTTAGCAGGATAAAGGTCGGTAAAAATGCGTTTCCATTTAATTTTCAACTTTGTCGATATACTGGTTTTGTGCTCATTGTACGTTCAAAGTAGCTGGCCGTTATGTAGTTTGTCGAATAATTAAAACATGAGCTTTCAAGCAAGAAATAGGGTAGAGGGCATCGCTGAAGAAGAAATTGAGGATGTTTTGAGTTCAGGTGAAACGGTGATTGAGCTACGGGCTGATGGGGTTTCGGTTCAAAACTCATGGTGTGGTCCGATTAAATTTTCGAGAATGGTTGCATCGGGAATTCAGTCGGAATGTGTCGGCAAACTAGATGTGGATATAAGCGAGCTAAGGCAGTTTCTAACCGATGCGCAAGATTTTGTGTTCGGTTATTTCAGTTACGATTTCAAGAATTGCTTGGAAGAACTTTCGAGTACAAACCCCGATTCAATTGGCTTTCCAAACGTTCATTTTTTTGTTCCAAAAGATGTTTACCTGTTAACAGAAGAAGGTTGGGTCTGCTATTCCCAAGGAAATGATTTTCCGGAGAAAGAAACCTCAAAGGAAGCGGCTCGCTTAGGAACAGTATTGAATTCCATTTCCAAAGAAATGTACTGTCATCAGGTCGAAAACCTACAGCAGTATATTCAGTTCGGAGATATTTACGAGGTGAATTACTGCGTTCAGCATGGGTTTGAGAACACGGTTGTCGAACCATATCGGCTGTATCAACAGTTACAGGAACATTCACCTGCACCGTTCTCGTGCTTCGTGGCGGATAATGGCAAATACTTGATGTGTTCCAGTCCAGAACGCTTTATGCAAAAGGAAAGAAGCCGCATCATTTCACAACCGATGAAAGGCACCAACCGCAGAACTTCCGACAACGAAAAGCAGAAAGAAGAACTTCGGAACAATGCCAAAGAAGTGGCCGAGAATGTGATGATAACCGACCTCGTTCGCAATGATCTTTCACGAAGTGCAAAAAAGGGAACGGTAAAAGTTGATGAACTCTGCGGAGTTTATGAGTTCGAGCATGTGAATACCATGATTTCCACGGTTTCTGCAGAGTTGCGGGAAGATGTTCATCCGCTGGATGCATTACTGAATGCTTTTCCGATGGGATCAATGACAGGAGCACCGAAAATCAGAGCAATGGAGTTGATCGATCAGTTTGAGGATTTCTCCCGTGGATTGTATTCAGGAGCGGTCGGTTACTTCACGCCCGATCTTGATTTCGACTTCAACGTGGTTATCCGCAGTATCCTTTACAATGAGGAGAAGCAGATTGTGACTTTCCCAACTGGTGGGGCAATTACCATCAACTCAGACCCAGAAAAGGAATACGAAGAATGCATGCTCAAAGCCGAGGCTATGCGAAACGTGCTGCTGAATCATGCAAAGTAGATTCTCAGAATCGATGCAAAAACTCGGTTTTCCGAATGATGGAAAGCCGATTCTTGTCGCGGTAAGTGGCGGTGTGGATTCTATGGTTTTGGCTTCACTGCTCATGGATTCGGGCTATTCCATCACTGTGGCGCATTGCAATTACCAGTTACGCGGTGCGGATTCTGATGCGGATGAAGCGTTAGTCAGAAACTGGTGTTCCGGGCGGAACATTCTGTTTCATCTGAAAAAGGTCGAGACCAAAAAGCTAGCAGAAGACTCTAATTCATCTATTCAAATGGTAGCTCGTGAAGAACGTTATCGGTTTTTCGAACAATTGATGACTGAGCATGAATACGTGGCAACTGCTTTGGCGCATCACGCTAACGACCGAGTAGAATCGTTGCTCATGAACGTTCTGCGCGGAACGGGTTTCCGAGGATTGCAAGGCATGCCATCAAAACGCGACAGCTATATCCGCCCGCTTCTGGGTTTTACGAAAGATGGAATTCGTGAATACGCGAAGCGAAATAATGTTCCTTTTCGAGAAGATGCGTCCAACGCAGAAACCTATTACCAGCGTAATTGGATTCGTTTGAAGGTTTTGCCAACCCTTCAAGCTTCTGACCAAACTTCGTTTGAGAAATTGCTAAGACTCAGCCAACGCGCGGAATTACAACTTCCGAGTTATGAGAAATGGATTCGAGAGTGTCAAGAGGAAATTCAAACGGATAATGGAGTTTCCATTGAGAAACTTCAACAATCAAAAGCACCTTTTACCATTCTGAAAGAACTGCTCGAACCAAAAGGTTTTACTTCCAATCACATTTTTGAAGTGATGGAAATTCTCGCTTCTGATTCAGGAAGTGAAGTTTCATCAGAAACACATCGTGTTCTGAAAAACCGCGATGAACTTTTGATTTCAGAATTGAATCAACATGAAATTCCTCCAAAACTGGAATTCGAAATCCTTGAAAGGAACCAGATTCAATCATTAAAAACAGAACCCAATGTGGCGCTGTTGGATGCCGAAAAAATCAAGCAATCAGAACTGAAAATCCGCAAATGGCAGCAAGGCGATAAGTTCAAACCGCTGGGAATGAATGGCTGGAAACTGCTCAGCGATTTCTTCATCGACCAGAAGCTGTCTGTTCCACAAAAGGAACAAACGTGGCTGCTCACTCACCAAAATGAGGTTGTTTGGGTCATCGCCATGCGCTTAGACGACCGATTTAAGATATCCGATTCTACCCAAAAAGTGTTAAAGATCACCGCTCAACTTTGAACAACACGCTAGTCGCGTAGTTACATTTGTACTAAATCTAAAAACCAATGAAACGACTACTATTCTTGCTACTGATTGCTGGTTCCATGGGGCTTCAGAGCTGTCAATACAACACCATGATTGAGAAACAAGAGGCTGTAACCGCGCAATGGTCTCAAGTGGAAAATGTGTATCAGCGTAGAGCCGATCTCATTCCAAACTTGGTTTCCACGGTTAAAGGCTATGCCGATTTCGAGCAAGAAACGCTGACGGCCGTGATTGAAGCACGCGCAAAAGCCACCAGCGTAAACGTTGACCCTTCCAATTTGGATGCGAGTAGCATTCAGCAATTCCAAGCTGCACAAGATGGACTTTCATCTGCGCTATCGCGATTGATGGTTGTGGTGGAACGCTACCCAGACCTGAAGGCCAATCAGAACTTCCTCGAATTACAATCTCAATTGGAAGGAACGGAAAACCGAATTGCCGTTGAGCGAAGAAAGTACAACGAGACGGCTCAGGCTTACAACACCTACATCCGTAAGTTCCCAAACAACTTCATTGCTGGTATGTTCGATTTCGAGAAATCGGAGTATTTCGAAGCTGATGAAGGTGCCGAGAAAGCTCCAAAAGTTGAATTTTAATTGAAGGCCAAAGATTACTTCACGGAATCGCGGCTGGCCGAAATTGATGCGGCCATCAAACAGGCGGAAAAGACCACATCTGGCGAAATACGTCTGTATGTTGAGGATAAGTGCAAGGAAGATGTGCTAGACCATGCGGCTTTCCTTTTCGGGGAGCTGGAAATGCACAAGACCGAACTCCGAAACGGGGTGTTGTTTTACCTCGCTATGCAAGACCACAAGTTTGCCATTTTGGGCGATGGCGGCATCAATGCCAAAGTTCCAGAAGATTTCTGGGAACATATTAAAGAAGCAATGGTAGCGCATTTCAAAGAAGGGAATTTCGCGAAAGGTTTGGAAGAAGGAATTGGCATGGCGGGTAAAGCTTTGGCCGAACACTTCCCGTATCAGAAAGATGATGTGAACGAACTGCCAGACGATATTATCGTGAAATGAGAAGTTCAATGGTAAAATCCTCCGCCTCGTTCCTCGGCACCTCCTTTAAGAAGGAGGATGGGACGCCTTCCCCCTTTCAAAGGGGGTGGGGCGAAAGCGAAGTTTACGGAGCATTTCGACTCGGGGGATTTAGTTTGATTTCGACTTTGTTGTTGGTGGTTCTGCTTTCGGTTTCTTCTGCAACACAAGCGCAGGATTTCCCGAAGAAATCGAACCGCTTGGTGAATGATTACACCAGTACGCTCTCAAACATCGATATCGCAAAGCTGGAGAACAAACTCGTTCAGTACGACAATGAAACTTCGGTTCAGATTGCCATCGTCATTATTAAATCATTGGACGGATATGAGATAAGCGACTACGCATTTCAACTGGGAGAAAAATGGGGGATTGGAAGTGCGGATTCAGATAATGGTGCGCTTATTCTGGTGAGTATGAACGACCGTGAAATGTGGATTGCCACAGGTTACGGTTTGGAGGCTACGGTTACTGATGCGCTGTGCAAACGTATCATCGAAAATGAAATGAAACCGCGTTTCCGAAATGCTGATTTCGCTGGTGGATTGAGTGCGGCATCCGATGCCATCATTCTTGCCTCAAAAGGCGAATACGCTGGCAAAGGAAATGGCGGTGGAAATGGTGAGGCTCCACCAGCGGGTGCTTTGGTAGTGATATTTCTCGTCTTCGGATTCATTATGCTTATCAAAGGCATGCAGGTTAGAAAGTATGCTCGCGTAAACCATATGGGTTTTTGGGCAGCTTGGATGTTGCTCAACGCCTCTAGCAGACGACACTCAGGTTCTTGGTCAAGTTTCTCTGGCGGAAGCGGAGGATTTGGCGGAGGTGGAGGCGGCTTCGGTGGTTTCGGGGGCGGCAGCTTTGGCGGTGGCGGTGCTGGCGGAAGTTGGTAGTTTTTTCAATTCTCAAGTAAGAATTCTGAATTTTTAATTCATCAATAGGTTAAGAAAAAGCCTTGAAGACTTTCCTGTCCATATTGATTCTGGGTGTTGTTAGCGCGCTTGGATACGCAGGTTATGAAATGTACCAGTTTACAGGCGGAGTTCTTGAGGATGCTCAAAAGCAGCAACAGTTCTTCAATCAGCAAAGATTCCAGAACGGAGACATAATATTTCAAACATCAACTTCAGACCAAAGCAAATCCATACAGCGAGCAACAAATTCCAGGTACAGCCATATGGGAATTATATTTGAAATGAATGATGAATTCTACGTTTATGAGGCGGTACAACCCGTTAGATTCACACGGTTGAATGATTGGATTAATCGCGGGTTGAATGGTCATTACGTAGTCAAGCGATTGAAGAATTCGGGTGAGTTGTTGGATGATGAGTCGATTGATGAAATGAAGAAGGTCGGATTGAAGTACAAGGGAAAAGCGTATGATATTTTCTTTGAATGGTCTGATGAGCGAATTTACTGTTCCGAATTGGTTTGGAAGATTTATCAGCAAGCGTTGAATATTGAAGTTGGCAAACTAGAAAAGTTGTCGGATTTTGACCTGAGCGACCCAATTGTAAAGCAAAAGATGGAAGAGCGCTTTGGAGACAAGATTCCAATGAATGAAATGGTTATTTCACCTGTTTCGATGTTTGATTCACATCAGTTGATTACGGTTGCAACTGACACTTCGATGAATATTTTCATTGCTGAATGATCTTGGGTTTTACCAACTCTGTGAATCTCATTTTGACCTCTGTGTAAAAAACCAAGTCTATCTTGCATTATGCAACTATCCGCAGAAAAACAGAAACAGGCCGAATTTCTTTACCTCATTCTTGCGGGAATTTTCATCGCATCGCTGGTTTCATGCAATCTCATTTTTCAGAAATTCTTCACGTGGAGTCCGTTCGGGCTTTACACTTTTGAGATTTCAGTTGGGATTCTGCCGTATCCGATAACGTTTCTCGTAACCGACCTCATCTCAGAGATTTACGGATTGAAACGTGCCAATCGTGTTGTGATGGCTGGTCTCATCGCAAGTATTTTTATCCTTGGGGTTGTTACCGTTGCCGACCTCGCGCCAGCAACTTCGTGGTCGCCAGTTACCGATTCGGAGTTCAGCAAGGTTTTCGGGTTGACGGGAGCAGCGGTCGGGGCATCCATGGCCGCTTACCTTGCAGCGCAATTCATCGATATTCGTTTGTTCCACTTTTGGAAACGCCTTACAAACGGCAAACACCTGTGGATTCGGAACAACTTTTCTACCATGGCATCGCAACTTGTGGATACATCTGTTGTTGTAGGGTTATTGTGTACCATCGGTGCAATAGAATGGGACAAGTTTGGCGCCTTGGTGTTTTCGGGCTGGCTTTTTAAGGCTATTGTTGCCGCGCTCGACACGCCCATTCTGTATCTAAGTACATGGGCAATTCGTAGTCACCTCGGCCTGAATGGCACCGAAGAAGTTGAAAACTAACCTTGGGTCTGTGGTGAGACAGATAATTCAGTAACAGATTACATTTTTGTAACCTCGTAATTCGAAAATTGACGCACACGGTAAGATGATGAGATCGATTATGCTGACGATGCTGATGGCGTTGTCAATTTCAAGTTCAATTGCACAGATTTTTCAACCTGTTGAATGGTCGTTCAAAGCGGAACGAATCAGCCAATCTGAAGCAAAGCTTGTTTTCACGGCTACTATTGATGAAGGATGGCATTTGTATTCTCAGAACATTGAAGATGGAGGTCCAATTCCGACCTCTTTCACGTTTCAGGAATTGGGAAGCGCTAAGCTGAAAGGCGCTGTCGCTGAAGGGGAAGGCCACACAGAAATGGACCCCAATTTTGAGATGGTGGTCAAGTATTTTTCCGACAAAGCAGATTTCGTCCAGTTAGTTAGCGTTGGTGCTTCGGCCACCACGATTAAAGGAGAACTGGAGTTCATGGTCTGTAATGATGAACGTTGCCTGCCGCCCGATTATGTGCCGTTCGAGTTTAAAATTCCCGAAGGAGAAAAAACGCAGCAACCAGCAAAGGTTGAAGAGGTGGAACAGCCAAACGAAAGTGTTCCTCACGGTGGCGGTGAGATTCATGACCCTGTGAAGTGGAAATTCAGCCAAAAGGAACTTGGAGACGGTGAATATGAGTTAACGTTTGATGCGGAGTTTGGCGATGATTGGCACATGTATTCGCTCAATCTGCCAGACGAAATGGAGTTCACGGAAACCAAGTTTCAGTTCGATTCGCTGGTTGGATTGGAGTTGGTTGGTGGTGCAGTAGAGCCAAAACCGATTATCGAATTCGATAGCATTATGGGTTTCGAACTTTCGTATTTCAAGCACGAAGCCTCCTTCAAGCAGAAAGTCCGATTGTTGAACTCGCCATCCGTTTTAACAGGTACGGTTGAATACACGGTTTGTAATGATGAAGGATTTTGTCTTCCGCCAGATTTAGCCGAGTTTGAGTTTGAGTTGAAAGGTGATGTTGCTTCGTCAGGAGGTTCAACTGTCGGTTCAGACAAGTCTTGGATTGGGATTTTCATTGCTGGTTTTCTTGGCGGATTTCTAGCCTTGCTGACGCCTTGTGTTTTCCCGATGATTCCATTGACGGTTTCGTTCTTCACCAAGCAGAGTAAAGACCGCGCAAAAGGCATCACAAACGCCTTGCTTTATGGATTCTTCATCATCTTCATTTATGTGGTTCTCGGCTTTGCCGTAACGGTCACTTTTGGTGCCGATGCGTTGAATGCGCTGAGCACGAATGTCTGGTTCAATTTGTTCTTCTTCATTCTGTTGGTGGTGTTCGCCATTTCGTTCCTCGGAGCGTTTGAGATTACGCTTCCAAGTTCGTGGGTAAACAAGGCTGATCAAGCATCAGATAAAGGTGGAATCATCGGAATCTTCTTCATGGCGTTCACACTGTCGTTGGTTTCGTTTTCATGCACGGGACCGATTATCGGAACACTGCTGGTTGAAGCAGCTGTGAATGGTGGCGTGATGGGGCCGATCATGGGAATGACAGGTTTCTCGTTGGCGTTAGCGCTTCCATTCGGGTTGTTCGCAGCTTTCCCTGGTTGGTTGAATTCCATGCCGAAATCGGGTGGCTGGTTGAACTCGGTAAAAGTGGTTCTCGGTCTTTTGGAATTGGCCTTGGCGCTGAAATTCTTGAGCAACGCTGATCTTGTTGTTCAGGCCGGATTGCTGAAGCGCGAACTGTTCCTCGCCATTTGGATCGGCATCTTCGGAACGCTAGCGTTGTACCTCTTCGGATTTATCCGTTTTCCACATGATTCGCCTATCAGTAACATTTCCATTCCGCGTTATTTATTTGGGTTGGTGATTCTGGTTTTTACCATCTACCTCGTTCCTGGACTTTGGGGCGCGCCATTGAAGATCATCAGCGGTTTCCCACCACCAAACTTCTACAGTGAAAGTCCGAATGGTTTCGGAGGCGGTGGTTCGTCAACTGCTGCGGTAGTGCTTTCCGACAAGGGAGATATTGTAGGCGATCCGGAACATTGTCCGCATGGTTTGCCATGCTTCCACGATTATGAAGAAGGCTTGGAGTACGCCAAAGAATCGGGTAAACCGATCATGCTCGATTTCACAGGTTGGGCGTGTGTCAACTGCCGAAAAATGGAAGAACAGGTGTGGAGTGACCCTGCCGTGCTGAAACGACTTCGCGAAGATTACGTGCTTATTTCACTTTACGTGGATGAGAAATTACCGCTGCCGAAAGAAGAACAGAGAGAAGTTGAAATTGGCGGTAAGACCAAGAAGCTTCGCACCGTAGGAAACAAGTGGAGCTACATGCAGGCGGAGCGTTTCGGAACTAATTCGCAACCGTATTACGTGGTATTGGACCATGCGGAGAACCAACTTGGTCCGCACGCGGCTTACGACCCAGACATTGAGAAATTCGTTGAATGGTTGGACAGCGGAAAAGCTGCCTTCGAGGCCTCCAACTGATGCCGGATATTCTTGCTTTCTTGCCTGTCAGCGCGTTACTTTGCAATTGTTTAGAATCTATCTAAATAATGAGCGAGATACGTGTAGGAATAGCTGATGCCCACTTTGTGGTGAGAGAAGGCTTGAAGTACGTGCTCTCTCGAGATTCAAGCATAAAATTGGCAGGCGAGTGCGACCATGGAAGTGACATTCCCAAGCTTCTCAAGAATAATCTTGACGTGTTGCTTTTCGACTACGATCATGCCGATCACATCTCATTCGAAGACCTTCAGAAGGTTTTTCGTGTAGCACCAGATGCCAATGTTCTGGTCATTTCGGCACACACGGATGGTCCTACCATTAACAGGTTAATTCGTCAACCCATCAAGGGATTGCTTTCAAAAGAATGTAGCGAAGCTGAGATTTTGGATGCTGTTCGGGCAACAGCCAAAGGCGATAAATTCTACTGCAACCGTATTCTTGATGTAGTAACTGAATCGCAAAAAGAAGGAGCAGGAAAAGACTGCTCGCCAACCTCGCTTTCGAAGCGGGAGATTGAAGTGGTGGAATACATTGCGCAAGGTTTGACCGCTGCGGAAGTAGCCGACAAAATGTGTCTGTCCGTGCACACCATCAACACGCATCGGAAGAATATCTTCAAGAAACTTGGGGTGAATTCCACTACGGAACTCGTGCGCTTTGCGCTTAAGACCGCGCTTATTTGAACAACTTCTTTTTAAAGTGCGATGCACGCATACTAATTAGACTGCATTCGCTAAATTCGAAACCCTTCCGGTTTCGGGTTCATTCCCATCGGATTCTTTATTAATCGAAAGACAATTCAAATGGGTTTTGCCAAGTTTTTGGAAAAGCAAGTAATCAAACATCTTCCG
The DNA here is from genome assembly GCA_964457245.1 of uncultured Chryseobacterium sp. Taxonomy (GTDB): domain Bacteria; phylum Bacteroidota; class Bacteroidia; order UBA10329; family UBA10329; genus UBA10329. Next base: position 87,391 of record CAYWET010000005.1, read on the forward strand.
TCAGTGGCGCGAGCTGTGCAGCGCAGCATGAGCGATGACAAGAAAATTGACCTCGTGATGAATGAAATGCGGAACGACCCTGAGATGGTCGATTCGCTTTTTCCGTACCGTGAGAAGTATACCGTGAACCGCAAAATGCCTGAAAAATCAATGCCGAAAGAAGAGGTGTTGAAGCAGATAAAGGAAATGCATGCGGAAGAGAGCAAACCATGGAAAAACGGCAAGATATCTGGGTCTTTCTATCATGGCGATCAAGATCATTACGATTTCCTGAATGAGGCTTTCGGTTACTATTCTCAGGTTAATTCCATTCAGCGAGATGTTTGTCCATCGCTGACCAAATACGAAGGAGAGATTATTGCCATGGCTTTGGATATTTTCAATGGCGATGCGGTGAACAAACGCAACCCAGAAGAGAAAGCGTGTGGTTCACTGACCACTGGAGGAACCGATAGTATCTTCCAATCGGTTTATGTGCATCGCGAATGGGGCGTTGAGAAAGGTATCACGCAGCCGGAAATTGTGCTCTGTACAACCGCTCATCCAGCGTTTTTCAAGGCAGCGCATTACCTTAATATGAAAGCGGTTACCGTTGGAGTTGACGAGAATTGGCAAGCGGATGTGGCTGACATGGAAAGCAAGATCAATTCCAACACGGTTATGCTGGTCGGCTCGGCTGGGAATTATGGTCGTGGTATCATCGACCCTATTGAAAAACTGTCTGACCTAGCTGTGAAGCACAACATCGGTTTGCATGTGGATGGCTGTTTGGGCGGTTGGATCCTTGCTTGGGCAGAACCACTGGGGATTGAGTGTCCTGTTTTCGATTTCAGACTACCTGGAGTTACAGCCATTTCGGCTGATACGCACAAGTACGGTTACGCGCTGAAAGGCACCTCAACTGTGCTGTTCAGCAACGAAAATCTGAGACGCTATCAATACCATTGCGAAGTGGATTGGCCAGGTGGTGTGTACGTTTCCACAGGGTTCAACGGAAGTAAATCAGGAGGTCTGTTTGCAGCAACTTGGGCTGCCATGATGCATTACGGTAAGGAAGGCTACATGAAGCGGGCAAAAGGAATTTTCGAAGTGAATGCCAAGTTGAAAAATGTGGTTCGCAGCATCCCAGAATTGAAGCTGTTTGGTGATTCACTTTTTATGACTGCGATCGGTTCTGATGCGTTTAACATTTACCATGTGAACGATTATCTGAAAACTAAAGGCTGGCGAATGAACGGCCAGCAGCATCCGAACGGTTTTCACTTCTGCGTGACAGGTCCACAGATTACAAACGGCAACATCGTTGAAGATTTTGAAACCGACCTGAAGGCTGCGGTTGAGTACGCTAAAGCGCAGAAGGGCGACCCAAAATCGGCTGCAATGTATGGTGGAGCAGGGAAGGAGGTCGACCCATCCATGTACGTTCCGATGCTTACCGCTTACACGGACGTTACGCAAAGCACTTATCCATTCTAAGTCGTTATGTCTCCTTCATCTCTCAAATGTGTGCTATCCATTGATCTCGGAACAAGCGGTCCGAAGATTTCTGTGGTTGATGAAAAAGGAGACATTCTGGCCACGCGTTCGGGGAGTTTCGAAACGATTTATCTGGAAGATGTAAAAGGGGTTGAGCAGGACGCTAACGATTGGTGGAAACAGATTCTGCAACTTTCTAAAGAAGTGATAGACGAATCTGGAACGGCAGATCGGATTGTTGCGATTGGAAACTGTGCTCAGTATTTCAGTTCCGTAGCAGTTGATAAGGACGGAAACCCTACGCACAATGCCATTATCTGGGAAGATCTCAGAGCGGGGAAATATGCCAGTAAAAAGTTGGGTGGTTTTCCTGAGGTAGAGGGCTATAATGTGCTTAAACTGCTGAGATGGTTGTCATCCGTTGGAATTCCTCCAGTGGTTTGGGGTGTAGGTGCTTCCACGCATATGTTGCTACTCAAAAACGAAATGCCTGAAGTTTGGGAAAAGACCTATAAGGTATTGGAGCCGTCCGACTTTATAAGCATGAAGCTGACAGGTAAATTCCAGACGAATGAGAACACAGGTTTCACTTACGCTATGATTAAGAAAGCAGGTTGGAGTGAAGGCACTTACAACAACAACCTGATCAAAGCCTTAGGTCTTGATCCAAGTCGATTTCCTGAAATACTTCCGGTTGGAGCCAACCTTGGAAGCCCCACAAAAGAAGTGATCGATCACCTTGGTATTTCGGAAAACGTGTCGGTTTTCAGCGGAATGCAAGATACTACCGCGTGTATGCTCGGTGGCGGTGGTTTCGATACAATGGATATGGTCATTGAGATTGGAACAACGCTCAATACGGGAATTGTACTTGAAAACCGCGCCTTCGATATTCTCAATGCGTTGTATTCGGTTAGTAGCCCTGTTCCTAACAGATACATTATGGTTGGTGAGGCAGGTGCAGGAGCCAAGGCGCTCAACTACTTGCTTGAAGGGTTTTTTCGCGTGGACGATTCGCTATCGCATATCAATGCCGAAACCGATTCGCACTACGCCAAAATCGCAGATGACATGGCCTCACAATCGCCAGTTGGAAGCAATGGTGTTGTTTTCCTTCCATGGATTTTCGGAGCCACCTTTCCAGAACCAGATGGAAACATGCGTGGTGGATTCATCAATCTGAATCCAGAGAATTCACGGAATGACATGATTCGGGCAGTTTTCGAATCGTATGCCATGAGTTTCAAATGGATGTTGGAACTCAAAGAAAAGAACCTGAAAGGCAAGGTTCAAAAGGTGAACTTTACGGGAGGCGGAGCCATGTGGGATACCGCTGCACAGATCTGTGCAGATGCTTTGAAGATTCCAGTGCATGTGATGGATCAACCGCGGCAGGCAAACACACGAGGAATAGCGTCAGTTTGCTTCAATAATCTGAGTGTTGTAACCTATGATGAAATGAAGAAGAACTTGAAGGTTGATAAGGTCTTCGAACCTCGCCAAGAGAATTTTGCTCATTACGATAAGCAGTTTAAAACCTTTAAGAAACTGTTTAAGAAGATGCGTCCGATCTATCGTGAGTTGAATAGTTGATTAGTTGACCAGTTAATCAGTGGTAGTGCTATGACTCACTAATCAACTAATATTCTAATTCACTTGTTTACTCTTTTACAAACCACCCCTTCAATGAATTTCCAACTCCAAAAAGCGTCAACTTCCAGTTGATGATGTCTTTGGCTACTCCCAGTAACGGATTTCCAGCAATTTGATTTCTCAGTTTCTCATCATCAGAAGTTTCAGAAATCGTTGCTTGGTTCGATTTGCCTTGGCTTTTTTTGATACGCGTTAAACTGACTCCTGTTGCTAGAACCTCATTGGTTTTGAATCCAGTTTCCTTGTAAACACGTTTCAGTGTTTTCGGAGTGTAATAGGAGAGATGTTCGGGGTAACCCAACACATTCCAGTTGGCGCCAAGTTGGTAACGTTCTACCGCATTGAAGTTAGGAGTAGTGCAATACACCAAACCACCTGGCCTGAGCAGTTTGTAAAAGTTGCCTAGTTCTTCTCGTGGGTTATTGATGTGCTCAATTACTTCAAACGAACAGACCACATCGAAACTCTCTGGTTCGTAGTTCTCGGGATTGAGAACACCAAGTTCCATCTTGGCACCTTTTGCTTCACAGATCTTTACCGCTTCCTCCGTAAACTCTGTTCCGTAAACTTCCCAACCGCGTTTTTTTGCTACTTCCAAAAAGTATCCAATGCCGCAGCCGACATCAATCAGTTTATTGGTCTTTCTGTAAGGTTCAAACGAATCCAATACCCGCTCGTAAGCCTGAATGGTCAGGTCGCTGAGGTAGTCGTTTCTGCCGTAGCCTTCATAAACCGCATCAAGCTCTTCTTTGGTCGGAATCGGTTTGCAGAATACGAATCCACAAGAACCGCATTTGCACAAGTGATGTTTCTCAAATCCTTTAAGCGGATTGAGCTTCTCGCTTTCGCAGACAAGGCACTTCTTATGTTCTCCTTGTGGCATGGAACGAATGTAGCTATTCAACCAAATAAAAAGAGACCGCAACTGCGGTCTCTTTTGTCTCTTTTGTCATTCTGAGCGAGGAACAGACTGTCCTGAGCTTTTGTCGAAGGAAGCCGAAGAATCTAACGTTCAGATGTTTCGACTTCGCAAGCTCTGCTCAACATGACATTTACGTTTCACTCGTCATCCATGTGCTTGGCGGCTGCTTCAACCGAAATGTTAATCGTAGCACTCATCTTTTCGCCATAGCTCATGTGCACACCATTGGCAAACTGCAAGGTGAGTTTGTGCTCGCCTGGAGCAAGGTTGATCTCTGTGGACAACTGACCTTTCCCGAAGTGTAGCTGTGTAGAATCAGCTGGTGGTACAACTTCTCCTGCTGGCGTGAAATCGTGATCGATCAACAGGTGATGATGTCCCGAATTCTCTTTCACTTCTCCAGCTGGTTCAACTACCATTCCTTCAACTCCGAATTCTACAGTAAGCGGAGAAGTGACCACCTGACCATTTTCCAAGTTGGCGAAGAAAACTCGTTGACCTTCAGTTATTTCCTGAATCACAATTCCTTCCGATTCTGCACCGTGGTCATGCCCTTCATGGTCGCCATGGTCGTGTGCATGCTCTTCCGCATGGTTCCCTTCAGCATCATGCGAATGCGAACCACAGCTTCCAAGGAAACCAGCTACGGCCAAAGACATCATCCAATATTTCAATTTCACTTTTTTCATTTTTCTGTTTTTCAGATTTCTGGTTTACTCAAATACAACCTCCATTTCAACCCTTCTGTTCTTCTGACGACCTTCTTTTGTGTCGTTCGGGTAGATCGGTTTGGTTTCTCCGAACCACTCTACAATGAATTTGCTGGTGTCCACTCCTTTGTTCTTGAGGTACTGAGAAACGGATTTTGCACGTTTTTCAGACAATCTCATATTGTTGGAATCGCTACCAACGTTGTCGGTGTGTCCAGAGATTTTCAGTTGATACTCAGGTTTCTTCTTGAGCAATTCGGCCAACTCATCCAACGATTCGTAAGAAGAAGCTGCAATCACATCACTTCCTGTTTCGAACTCAAGGTTTTCGAAGGCCGTGTTCAATACTTCTTGCTCTTCTTTCTCAATCACAGGGCAGCCTTTGTTCTCGGCTGGGCCTGGCGTTCTTGGGCAATCATCCTCAAGGTCAATTACACCATCGCCATCAGAATCCTGATAAGGACAACCACCATTATCAGCAGGTCCTGGCACATCTGGACAACGGTCTTCATTGTCTTTCACGCCATCGCCATCGCGGTCTCCCCATGGGCAACCTTTGTTTTCAACTGGTCCAGCTTCGTCTGGACACTTGTCTTCATTGTCAAGAACGCCATCGTTGTCGCGGTCTCCCCACGGACAACCGTTGTTTTCAGCTGGGCCTGGAATCGTGTCGCAATCATCGATGTTGTCAGTTACACCGTCTCCATCAATATCGCCCCACGGGCAACCATTATTCTCTTCTGGGCCAGAAACCTCAGGACATTCATCCACGTTGTCCAATAGTCCGTCTCCGTCTTTATCGCCCCACGGACAACCATTGTTTTCTCTTGGCCCAAACTCATCAGGGCAATTGTCAAGCTTGTCGGGAATGCTGTCGAGGTCTCTATCAGGACAACCCGCAAATTGTTCCAAACCGAAATCGTCTGGACAATCGTCAACCTTGTCCATGATTCCGTCACCATCGCGGTCCTCGATTTTCTTGTCTTTGTAATTAACAACGAAATTCAATCCGCTATGGAAATGCGCGGCTTTGGTGTGCTGCGGAATCATTGGTGCCAAGATGTTGTCCATGGCCAAGTACCATTGAACTGGCCCAAGCGTCAAGGCAAAGCCCAACCCTAAATTCGCGAAGCTTCGGTTGTTGTACATATAACTTGTAGAAAGGTGGAATATGGTTCCGAATTTTCTCGTGTAATTCAGCGCAATGGCTGGCTCGAAATGCGTCTTGTAAATTTCCCCGTAAAAGTCGAGTCCAAGTCGGTCTTTCTCCGTGAAATTGTACGCACCGCTCACATAAATCTGCGAGCTTAAATTGGTATTGTAATTGTTCTCGGTTTCGGTAAGCGGAAATGCGGCTTCAAGCGTATCAAGGAATTCCTCAAAAGCATCTGCGCTGTCTGGTTGAGTGATATACGTGGCAAGATCAAGCCCTTGATACGTGAATTCAGAATCGCCAATGGTCTTGTTGTGGGTGTTGTCTTTCCAAAAGATCATACCTAGATCGTTGGCGCTAACGGCAACCTCCCACTTGTCGTTACTTTTCCAGTGCGCACCAATGTTAAATGCAAAACCGTGATTTCCTGTTAGGAATGACTTGAAAGACATGTCGTTTCCGATATTCTCGAAATCGCCAAGGATTCCAGCAGAGTTCAGCGTTACATCGGCTTTGGCTGTAATGTTGTAGTTGTTTGGGTCTGTGTAAAGCGAAAGTCCACGGTTTTCGGTAGATACGTTGGTGATTCCATTCAGATACTTCACGGCAATTCCAACCCGCAGCTGTTCATCAAACAGTTTTCTCGCGTAGCCAACAGTCCACTCGGTGTAGGCCGTAGCATCTGCGTTCATTTTTTTCAGATCGATGGTCTCGCCCAAGTACGCGGCATTTCCTCGCCAAATAGCGTCAAGAAGTGTCCGCGGCATTGTTACCCTACTCGATTGTCTGAGACTTATGTTGGAGTAAATGAAGTTGTTCTTGTTTGGACCAACCGTGAAGCTGAATGAGAGTAGGTCAACCTTCAGGTTCATGGTCAGATAATTGGTCTTGCCCATTTTATCTAATGCATTTCCAAGGTCGATATACAAGGAATCGTTACCGTCTCTGCGAATAAGTTGCGAGAACGTGTGCCCGTTATAACCAAGCGTAATATGATTGCTTGATAAAGCTGGAATTCCGATATGCCACTTGCTGTCTGGAATAAATGAAGGGTTGATGTACATACGCTGCGGGACGAGGGTCATCCCCTGCATTGTGAAATCGTATTGTGCCTTTACCTGTGTTGCGCAAACCGATAGTACAATTACCATCAGTACTGCAAGGCTTCTTTTTATCGTTTGATTTGCCATGGTTGCTGGTCTGGTCGTTTCTTGTTCGGTTTCTTAAAATTCGTCTATTACCGTTGGGTCGGCTTTCAGTTTAACCCTAAGTCCGATTCTGACTTCGATATAATCTTCTAAGAATACCTTGATATTATGCCCAGCATCGTTGGTCGAAGTGATGTCGGCTGCAAGTAGTAGATATTTCGAATCGAACAGGCTGTTGATTCGTGCGGTGTCCAACTCGATATCGTTGTTGGTCTGAGTTGGCGAGATGACCTTGAACGTGCCACCATCAAAAGGAGAGGTTTCTTCAACGACTCCAGACCGAATGATGAAAGAACCATCTGTTAGAACAGAGTCAATAACGTTATACAGCGAATCTGCGAAATACAGCTTCAGAATTCCATCAACTGGGAAATGACTGACCGTATTGATACGAAGTAAACCTCTTTCGATATTATCTGCTAGATTTTCTGCTTCATCAAAAGGGACCTCTAAGGTGTCAATTACTGTAAAGTGGTCAGAAAAACCCCAGAATGGAAGTTCAACATCAGCCACCACTTCCAGCGAACTGTTCAGTTGCGCGAAATTTTCCGTTCCTCCATTCGGATTGACCTCCGCTTCAAAATCATGGTAAACCTCCTCATATTCCCCGTTCACAATTTCCTTAATGTTCGAGTTACTGTTGTCTTTGGTAAAGTAATATTCAAGAATTGCAGAATCACCAGGCGCAGGAGCAGAAGGAATCGTGAAGGAGTTTCCTGATATCTGAGGGCTTACATCAAGGTTTACTTGCCCTTGGTCTCCAGTAGCATAAAGCTCGTTAATATTGACTTTCAATTCGGCACCAATGGTGTTCTTTACGCGAATTCTGAACCGTGGATCCTCGAAATAGAGGTAGCCAGAGTGTTCACTTTGAACTACATCAAGATCCACGTCAGCTGGCGGTACATCCAAAACGAAATTGCCAAAGTTGCCAAAGGCTTCGGCCATTATCATGTTTTCAAAGGAATGGTTGATCACAACTTGATTGGAGGGGGTAGGTATCGCACCGTCCGGGTTTTGGTTTAAGGTCAGCGTATAATCAATTCGAATGGTGTTTGGCCCATTACCATTTTCCAGCAGCATTTCATAACCTGCCAGTGGCACATCGATGTTCATATACACCGCACCGTTCTGATAATCTATCGGGTAGCTTTCTAAGAAGGCCGAACCATCCAACAGCATATCTGGCATTGATACCTGAAGCGTGCCGCTATGTTCAAAATTGCTGGTAAATACGATTCTCATGACGCCACTTTGGAAAACCACACGGTCCAACTGCGAACCTCCAGGCCCCGAAATACCAAAGGTCAGTGTGTTGTTTGAAACGGTGGAGGCTGAGCCAGAAGCCGTTAATTGGCCAATTTCTACTGCACCAAGATTCATTTCCGTATCAAGTTGCTGGTTAAGCGGCCATTGGAAAAAGTCGTTTACTGTTTGAGAAAATATTCGTCTGCGGTAAATCAGTGTGATGAAATTGTCCGGATCATACTGATAAATATTCGTTGAATCCGAAATGCTGATTATATCTTCCGCATTCAGAGTAGAGTAAACAATTGGAAATGCAATATCCGGCTCCCATGTTATGAAACCGTCCTTCATTTTGTCAAAGTCGAAGGTGTCCTTGTAACAGCCTGAAATTGTGAACATTACAGCTCCTAGAAACAGAGCGACAATACCTAGGAAGTAATTCTTTCTCATGGTGTTGAATTTTGGTAGCGTAAGTCGCTAAAATAGGAACTTTAGCCCTACCTGATGGGCTGTATGATAAGGCCGGATTCTTCATTACCCGCAACCACCACACTTTTCTGGTTACTGTTGACCAAATCGAATTGGGTGGAGCCGCTGAGAGGAAAGCCATCAATCATTTTGCCTTCAGCATTGTACAGCACTAGTTGCTCTGAGTCTGAGAAACAGAACCCAATGCCAAACTTTCCATCAGAAAGTTTTACCAACTGCGGTTGCGTAGCCGATGGGTCGATTCGCTGTTCAAACACCTTTTCCTTCTTGTAATTATACACCTGCAACATGTTAAGGTCGTAGAAAATGAACTCTGGACCGCCATCTGCATTAAGGTCCGCAACCAAGAAAATGTGTTCTGGGCTGAATTTGCCAAGATTCATGGATTGGACATCGCCACTAAGCGCAATTCTATGAATCAATCCTTCAGAATTGGTGATGTAAACACCGGTAAAAGCACTTTCCGAAGACTTGAACGGCTGAAGGTGATTGTTCTTGGAAGGCGGAACGTACTTTTTAACCTTCACTCGATTCTTGCCTCTTCGGTCCAACAAATGAACCTTACCGTCACTTTCACCCGTAATGAGGTAATCTTTTCCGCGTACAATCAGGTGTTTGAAAGGATGAATAGTTGGGTCACCACCACGGTTATGCTTCCAGCCCTTGATTCGTTTGCCATCCACTCCGTAATTGTAAATGCGCTTGTTTTTGCAAGCAATGAGCAAGCGATAATCCCTCTTTCCATCATACTCGATTACACTCAATTTCGTTTCCGCAGGAGAATCCAGTTCTACGGGAAATCCATCAACGTCCTTTCCATTTCTGTCTAGCAGATAGATGTAATTCTTGGTGTTGAAAATGAATTGAAGTTTCCCGTTTTTGAAAGCATCTATTTGCTGCGGACGACTTTCAATGGGCTCTGGCAACTCACGCTTGAAAAGCTCCTGACCAACCAGATTAAAAAGATACAGTTGGTTGTTTTCATCTTGGACTAGAATCTCGTGTTCATCACTCAGGTGATTCTTGACAAACACTGGAGGAATCACAGCTTTTGCGTCCATTTCGGCTTTCCAATAAGACTCATCTTCACTATTCCAGGTTGGATTGTAGTTGAGGTAAACATTGGAGTAGAACGACTGGCCGGTGGTTGTGATCTGTGTGCCAAGAGATTCAAACTTGTCTAGTACCTTCTGATTGTTCTTAAGAACGCTGGAGGCTTCTCGATTCAAGTACGAATTGAGCACGTTTTTGGAACGATGCAGATGGTTGTAGGTGAAGATGTTGAAAGTGGAGCTGAGACTCTCGGTAAATCGGGAGAAAGACAGATTCTTGGCAAGCGTACGGTCTGCTTGAATGTATTGCAGGTAGCGCTGCATTGCTTCCTCTGAAGCACCAAAAACCACAAAGTCTTCCAAAACCATGAAAAACGGATTGGCGAAATCTTCATAGCCATCGCCAAATATTTCTTCAAGAATACCTTCTAAGCGCAACTGACCGATTTCAACCTCATTGAAAGTTCCAGAAAAGGTTTCCAGTCCGTTTTTTTCTGCAAGTATTTTGCTGAGGTCGGTAAGAAGTTTTTTGGCCAAGCCTGAAGACCTTGCCTCAAAAACCCAATAGGTGTCGTCTGCAAAAGATGTGCTTTGCGGTTCCGTAATGCAAACCCCATAGCTGTTTCCCATCCATGCCAACAGGTTCTGTTCCAGATCAATTCCGTATTGGTTATTGACGCTATCAACGGATTCTTCAAGTGCTTTTAAAGTTCCTTTGTCTTCCAGTAGCGTTCGGTAATCTGCTGTGAACGAAATCAGGTCGTCCAGACCATAAAACACGAATGATGCGGTGTTGGCCGGTAAGAAGTTTGTGAAGGAAATAGGTTGCGGTTTCTGATCGAGAAATAGATCAAGAAACTGCTTGGTAGAATCAGCAGTGTATGTAAATCCATTCAAACTTATTCCATCCGATCGGAGCGTGGCATCCAGCTCGGTCCAATCCGCAAATTCTGACACCTCATTGTACTGGTAGAGCAAAGTTGGTTTGAGAATTCGCTTCAAGTAAGTGGGAGCCACTTTGTAATTGATAAAGACATTGATATCAACATTCTTACCTGCAGAACGAACGGCTTTTGCGAAGGAATAATCCTTCATCAACCCATCGCTACGATTTAGTTGCGCAACAGATTGTTCAAGAAGGGATTCTGTACTGGCCATGATTACGAGGCCATTTGCAACCGTAACATGCAATGTGAAAAATGGCTCGGCAACAACCAGTTTAAATCCCTTCCGTTCACCCAGCGAAATATCGCTGATAATGCCAAACGGATTCAGCGCCTTGCTCAGCTTACCAAGAATCTTCAGGTCATTTACCGATGGTTGAATGACGTACAAAACCTGCAACGAATCGGATGCAGTAACGTGATACGATGACCAGATACTTGAACCATCAAACGCCTTTCCCAGGTCTTGGTCGTAGCGGATAATTGAATCAAGCATCTGATTTCGTCTGAAGTACCGATTCAATTCCTCCACCGGAATAATTGATTCGTAGTAATCCTGCTCCTCAAAAGAATCCCAAAGCGAATTCATGTTCGGGTAATTCATTACCAGCACCGCAGATGGTGGAATGGCATCTATAGGTTCCGAAACAACATTCGGTCCTTGGTGCGTGTACCAATAGTAACCGCCTCCGCAAAGCAGAACCGCAAGAACCGACAGACCAATGAGCCACTTTTTCACGAGATGGGGTTGGGTTGTGAAAAGTACGCCACTAACTCAAAGTTAATATTCAGATTACACAATCTGTCCATCCTTCATTTCGAGTTTTCGGTCGGCCATGTCGGCTAGTTCTTCGTTGTGTGTAACGATAACAAACGTCTGGTTGAACTTATCGCGCAGATCAAAGAACAGCTGGTGTAGTTCCTTGGCAGAGTTGCTGTCCAAGTTTCCAGAAGGTTCATCGGCCAACACAACCGCTGGTTGATTGACCAACGCCCGAGCAACTGCCACTCGCTGCTGTTCGCCACCAGAAAGTTCAGAAGGTTTGTGCTCCGCACGATTGGCAAGTCCAAGAAAACCAAGAAGCTCAAGTGCTTTGGTTTTTACTTCGGCTTCGCTTTTCCCAGCAATGAAAGCAGGAATGCAAACATTCTCCAAAGCCGTGAATTCGGGCAGCAGATGATGGAACTGAAACACGAATCCAATGGCACGATTCCGAAAGTCTGAAAGCTTCTTGTCTTTCAGTTTTCCCGTTTCGATGTTGTTGATGGAAACATTCCCAGAATCAGCTTTGTCCAACGTGCCAATAATGTGGAGTAACGTGGATTTTCCAGCACCAGAAGCACCCACAATACTCACAACTTCGCCAGCGGAAATTTCTAGGCTTACGCCTTTCAAAACCTCGAGGTCACCATACTTTTTGCGGATGTTCTCTGCCTTGATCATTACCTGCGAAGATAGATCACTTACAATGCCAAAAGTGCGGTTTGGAATGGAACTGCTAACAGTTGATTTTTAATCGAATTGATTGACTAGTGAGTCGATGTCATATCCTCATCAACGCAGATAATGAAGTCGGCAATGCTCTTGTTCTCTTCTTCCAGTTTTGAAATATCTGCTTGCGAAACCGTAGAAATGGTCGCGTATCTATAATCAGGTTGCTGCTGCTTCAAGTACCAAAGAATACCTTCGTAATTATTGGAGTGATACGCTCCGTTGTAATGGATAAACGTCTGTTCTGGGCTGTAATTGGCCAGAATGAAATGCGCCATTGTAGCGTCTTTTATTGCCTGAGCTTTCGGCAGATTCTCGCCACCGTGACCGCCCATCATTTCTAACATTTCCACATAGTTCGGTAGTTCAGGGTCGTACTTGATCGGAAGCGGGGCAATCCAAGCTTTTTCTTCGTTCGGAAGTGTGTCAAGCGTCTCAAAACCACCTCGGTAAACCATTTTGGCATATCTGCGCGGAACATTTGCCGCTACAAATCGCAGATTGTTCTCTTTTGCCAGGTCGACCAGCGGTTTGTAATCTGTTTTGTAGTTGGTCCACAGACGAGCAAGCGAATCCAATGCTTTCGCATCGATTTCACTCTTCAGGTATTGATTTAAAACATCCTGATTGTCAGATTCAATCATCTCCGCACCAAGCACCAACTGGTTGTTTGGCAGAAGGGAAGAGGTGACCTCAAGTTGCAACCAATGCGAAATCGGATTGTCATGAAACTCTCCAAACAGAATGATCTGAGCGTTATCAAGCTCTTTCAGCATTTTGGCGTATTTCACTTTTTTCCCTTTAGAGTTGAAAAGTTGAAACGCATGATTCTGCGCATTTGCGATAACCGAGCCGCAGACAATCAGAATCAGACTAAAAAATTTCATTATGCTCATTTGTTTTTTTGAGTTGATGGGTGGCATTCATGTGGTTAACTATTCGCGCGACAATCGTGTCGGTGTACATCGGTGCGATGACATGTCCCAATCCATCAATCCAAAGTGTTTCGGCATTAGGAATTAATTCAGCTGTTTTTACTCCGTGTTCGAACGGAATAAGCGGGTCGGTTTTTCCGTGAATAACCAACGTTGGAACTTGAAGTTCTTTCAGCAGCTCAATCCGCGAACCTGAAATTTCGATGGCCGTTGTCTGCTGTCGCCCAGCATCTGGGTTATAGCCATTTCGCTCTCGCACATTATATAACGTAAGATGCGCGATTCGTTCGATGTCAAATTCATATTTCTCACTCCCCATCAGAAAAGTCCGAACAGCCAATCTGGTTTTTATGGCGCCTTCTTCTGAACCATCATCTCCGAAATGCTTGCCGTTAATTCCAACGTTCAGAAAACTCGAAACGGTAAGCAGCGGAAGTTCAGGGTCGCGAACCCAAGGTGTTGACATCATCGAAACGAGACTCGCAGCCCTTTCAGGATGTTCGATACACAGGGTTTGCCCGATCATTCCGCCCATCGAAACACCAACGATGTGTGCCTTTTCAATTGCAAGCGTGTCTAATACCGCCAACACATCATTCGCCATATCAGAAAGCGAGTAGGGGTTGTCGGGGTCGAAGGCATCCCAATCGGTCATTCCAACTCCGCGGTTGTCCAATCGAATTACACGGTAACCAGCCTCTGTCAGCTGATTCATAAACGGGCGCGGCCAAGCCAACGCATCAGCTCCCAAGCCCATTATCAGGACAACACTTCCGCGAACAGAATCTTTCGGGTTTTGAACATCATACCAGATTCTGGTATCGCCATTCATTGCAAAACCTTCTTCTCCAGTTTGTTTCGGAACAGGATTTAAAATGGCTTGTTGGATTCGTCTTTCCTCTTCTTCCGAGAATTCAACAATCACAGACTGAGCATAGATGTAGAATCCACCAACAGCTAGCGTGATAAAAAGTCCAAATCCCAGTAAAATCTTTTTCAGCATAATCGGCTTACTTGAAAGGTAATTCGGGTTGCAACAGCTGGAAACTCATGCGGTGCCATTCCGTTGCTCCGTGTTCTCTCAACGCCAAACGATGCAGTTTGGTTGGGTAACCCTTGTTTTTATCCCACCCGAAGTGAGGATATTGATCGTGCAGCGTTCGCATGATCTCATCCCGATGCGTTTTGGCAAGGATGGATGCCGCAGCAATATTCTGGTATTTACCATCGCCCTTTACAATACATTCATGCGGAACTTTCTGGTACGGAATGAATCGATTACCATCCACAATGATGAATTGCGCTTTCGTTTTGAGTTGATCCAATGCGCGATGCATGGCCACAAAGCTTCCTTTCAGAATGTTGATCTGATCGATCTCTTCGTTTGTCACAATTCCAACGGCCCAAGCCAATGCTTTTTCCTCGACTTCCGGTCGGAGTTTTTCGCGTTTAGACTCCGTGATCTTCTTGCTGTCGTCCAATCCTTCAATCGGATTTTTCGGGTCGAGAATGACGGCTGCAGCTACAACTGGCCCAGCCAAACAACCGCGGCCAGCTTCATCGCAGCCAGCTTCTAGAAGTTCGGTTTGGAAACTCCATTCAAGCATTCAGATGCTTTCTGAGAATATCTGCAAACGTCCACACATCTTCGAACGAATTGTAAAGCGGAACAGGTGCCAAACGAATCACATTCGGTTCGCGGTAATCGGTAATTACGCCTTCATCCAATAAGGCTTGGTGCAGCTTTTTCGCTTCCCGGTTCACATACAATGAAAGCTGACAACCGCGCTGTTCAGGATTTCTGGGTGTGATGATTTTCACATCATCAGAATTGATCTCATCAATCAAAAACTCCAAGAATCCAGTCAGTTTCAGACTTTTCTCGCGGAGTTTCTGCATTCCAACTTCCGCGTGAATATCGAGCGCTGCTTTGTGCACTGCCATTCCAAAAACGGGAACGTTACTCAACTGCCAACCTCTGGCGCCTTCAGCAGGCACAAAGCCGGGTTCCATTCTAAAGCGTGAGTCTGGATCGTTGCCCCACCAACCAGCGAAGCGATTCAAGTTTGGATTGTTGCAATGCCGTTCGTGTACAAACGCACCAGAAACATTTCCTGGTCCTGAGTTCAAGTATTTATAGCTACACCAGCAGGCGAAGTCAACGTCCCAATCATGCAATTGTAACGGGATGTTTCCGGATCCGTGTGCTAGGTCAAAGCCAACAACAGCTCCGACTTTGTGCCCTGCTTCGGTGATTGTTTTCATATCGAAAACCTGCCCAGTATAGTAGTTCACACCACCGAACATCACCAAGGCCAGTTCATCGCCAGTTTCTTCAATGGCTTTCAGAATATCCTCTTCGCGGATAAGGTCTTCTCCAGCTCGCGGAGCAATTTCAATTATCGCGTCATTCGGGTCGAAACCATGATGTTTTACTTGACTTTCCAATGCGTATTGGTCACTCGGAAAAGCCTTTGCTTCGCAGATGATTTTGTATCGTTCCTTGGTTGGTCGGTAGAATGAAACCATCAACAAATGCAGGTTGACGGTCAAGCCATTCATTACAGTTACTTCATTCGGAAGCGCTCCGACCAACTTGCTCAATTGCTCAGGGAAAATATCCTGATAACTGAACCAAGGAGTTTTAGCGTGGAAGTGTCCTTCAACGGCAAACTCAGCCCAATCATCCAATTCCTGATTGACGAATTCTTTGGCTGTTTTCGGCTCTAATCCCAACGAATTTCCACAGAAATAAGTGGCTGGTTTTCCGTTCAACTTCGGATGATGAAAACGGTTTCGGTATTCCTTTAGCGGATCTTCCGCGTCCAACCACTGTGCAAAGCTTTTTGAATTCTCGAACTGCATGCGGCAAAAATAGTTGATAAGACCTAGGAGGTTTTCAAAACCTCCTAGGTCTATTTGCGGAGGCATTTACATTTGCAGCTTCAAACAGAAATATGAGCACAGATAGATCGGCACAGTTATTTGAGAAGGCAAAAGCACTTTTTCCTGGTGGGGTTAACAGTCCGGTGAGGGCATTTGGTAGTGTGGGTGGAACCCCGCGTTTCATCACCAAAGGAAAGGGAAGCAAGGTTTGGGATGCAGATGGAAATGAGTACATCGATTTCTGCGCAAGTTGGGGTCCGCTTATTCTTGGCCACGCCAATGAGAAGGTGGAAAACGCAATTATCGAAGCCGTTAAGAACGGTCCGTCATTTGGAGCGCCAACGGTGCAAGAAAATGAATTGGCCGATTTGATTCTTTCCAACCACCGTTATGTGGAACGCATCCGGTTTGTGAGCTCTGGAACGGAGGCCGTGATGAGCGCTATTCGCTTGGCACGCGGTTACACGGGAAGAAATAAGATCATCAAGTTTGAAGGTTGCTATCACGGCCATGTAGATTCACTTTTGGTGAAAGCCGGTTCGGGATTGGTGACATTCGGTGAGTCGAGTTCGGCTGGTGTACCGAAGAGTTTTGTGGATGAAACCATCGTAATTGGTCTTAACGATATTGAAGCTGTGAAAGCAGCATTCGAGGAGTTCAAAGATGATATTGCCGCAGTGATCATCGAGCCAATTCCGGCCAATAACGGACTGCTTTTGCAGGATGGTAAATTCCTTCGGTTCCTCAGAGAAATATGTTCTGACGAGAATGCGTTGCTCATTTTCGATGAGGTGATCAGCGGTTTTCGGGTCGGCTTTGAAGGCGCTTCTGGCCTTTACGATATCAAACCGGACATTATCACGTTAGGAAAAATCATTGGTGGCGGCATGCCGGTCGGTGCTTTTGCTTCCAGCGAGAAAATCATGAACTCCATTGCACCACTAGGCCCCGTTTATCAGGCGGGAACATTGAGTGGAAACCCAGTGGCCATGGCAGCTGGTAAAGCTGCGTTGGAGCAATTGCTTGAAGCTGATTTCTATGCCAATCAGGAAAAGAAAACCAAAAGGCTGGTTTCCTCAGTACTGGAACACGTGGAAGAGAATGAATACAAGGTGAAGATGTTCTCTATTGGTTCTATTTATTGGATTGCTTTTTCAGACCGTCCAAGCATTAGAAGTGCTGCTGAGATAGACCCAGAAAGCATGAATATCTACCGGAAATTCTACCATGCCTTGCTCGACAATGGATTCTATATCGGTCCTTCAGGCTATGAGGTCGGTTTTGTAAGTGCGGCACATTCTGAAGAAGATGTCAAAGAGGCCGCTCGTATCATCAAATTAGCCTTGGACAAAGCACTATCGTGAAGGTAATTGTCGCGTTAGCACTTGCCGGATTACTTTTTGGTTGTGGTTCGGTACCACACAAAGAAAAGTCGGTTCTCATTTCCATGTACTATCCGAACAATGATTATCAGCGATGGCTGCTACATTTCGATAGTACACTCACGTTTTATGAAGCGTATGGAATGACTCCTGATTCACTTGAACAGATTCTCAACGAAGTTGACGGGATTATTCTGACTGGTGGCACGGATATCCACCCTTCATTTCACGGAAAAGATTCGGTTGTTTCTCAATGCGGAACAATTGATAAATACCGAGATTCGCTGGAATTGGCTTTGGTGGAGCAATCCTTTCGAAGAAAAATTCCAACGCTTGGAGGCTGCCGAGGAATGCAACTCTTAAATGTGGCCAAGGGTGGTTCGCTGATAATTGACATTCCATCGGAAATTAGTTCAACCATCCATCAGCAAGAAGAAGGCGATGCGCACCACATGGTCTATTGTCATCCGTGGTTGGCAAATATTTTAGAGAACGATAGTGCAGAGGTGAACTCTAACCATCATCAAGCCATTGATGATTTGGCTGAAGGATTCATAGTGATGGCATATGCTAAAGATTCCATCATCGAATCTTTCTATTGGGAGAACAAAAACTCACATCCATTTCTACTCGGTGTACAGTGGCATCCTGAACGGATGGACCGTGATGATCCAATGGCGTCAAACTTGGCTAGGGTTTTCCTTAAGAATACCTATTCCCAGAGCAAGTGAACAGTTGCTTTAGCCTAAGCGTTTCACTTATCAGAAGAGACATTTTTGTACACATTGGCGTCATAGCTACGACAGCTGGTCGTTTCTAAAAGCGTTCTTTTGCTAGCATTCTAATCTTACCAGATGAAACAAATATTTACACTATTCCTAGTAGCAATTTTCTCCGCTGTAGGAATTGATACCATGGCTCAAGCCACGTTGAATACCACCCAATTGGGGCATCTCGAATATCAAGAAGAACTAAGCGAGGTTCGAGGTGCGTTGCATAACGGACGAGAATACGCTTTGGTAGGCGTGCATAATGGTTTTTCTATTGTAGATGTAACCGACCCTAGTGCTCCCGATGAGGTTTTTTTCGAAGGTGGCCCAAGTTCTACTTGGCGCGACCCCTTTTACCATAACGGATATGCCTATTGCGTTACTGAAGGTGGTGGAGGTCTGCTTATCGTGGATATGAGTCCATTACCGGGAAGTACCAGTTTGACCACCACTCTATATACGGGTTCTAATTTTCAGTGGGGTTCAGCGCACAATATGTTCATCGACCAAGCTAATGATAAAGCCTACATTTTTGGAACAGGTTACGGCCAAGGCGGTGCGATAATTCTGGATATAAGCAGCCCAATGTCGCCAGTTGAACTTGGAATTTGGGACGACTATTACATCCATGATGGTTTTGTTCGAGGAGACACTCTTTGGGCTTCTTGTCTCGAAGAAGGAACTTTTGTTGTAGATGTGTCCGCTCCTAGCAATCCAGTAGTATTGACCAGTTGGGACACGCCAAGCCAATTTGGTCATAACGTTTGGCCATCTGATGATAATGCTTTTTGCTTTACAACAGATGAAGTTGAAAGCGGATTCATTGCAGCCTACGATATGAGCGATTATCAGAACATTGAAGAGGTGGATAAGGTGAGGCACCCTTTAACAGAAAACGTTATTCCGCATAATGCCCACTTCATCAACGATTATTTGGTTACGTCTCATTACAGAGATGGTCTTACAATACATGATGTTTCCGATCCCAGCAATATGGTCTTAACCGGGTATTTCGATTCCAGTCCTCTTTCTGGGGGTGGGTTCAATGGTTCTTGGGGAGCTTGGCCTTATTTACCTTCAGGAAACATCCTTATAGCCGATATTGAGGAAGGATTATTTGTAATTGGAGCAGATTATACTCGGGCAGCGCTTTTAGAAGGAGCTGTGTCAGAATTTGGTTCTGGAAATCCGCTGAATGGAGTTCAGGTTGAGGTTTCAATCGTTAATCTACAAGAAACCAGCAACCTTTTTGGCGAATATGCAACAGGTACGGCTACGGCTGGCACCTATGATGTTACTTTTCAAAAAGGAGGTTACCTGCCTGTGACTATCTCAAATGTTGAACTGGTCAATGGTCAAACAACAACATTGGATGTGGAATTAATTCCGGAGACTCCTTTCACGGTTGGCGGTTTAGTTACGGAAGAGGGAACAGGAAATCCAATAGAAGGAGCAACTGTTCAGTTTACAAATGAATTCTTTAATCTGAGCTACGAATCTGATGGTTCTGGAAACTACTTGGATACCACCTTTTTTGCTGGGAATTATAATGTGGTGATTTCTGCTTGGGGTTACGTAACCGAGTGTGCCAGCTTCGATATCACAGGCGGGTCGACCTTGCTCAATTTCGAGCTTGAAAAGGGGTATTATGATGATTTCATTACTGACCTAGGCTGGTCTGTGACTGGTTCCGCATCCGCTGGAATTTGGGAAAGAGATATTCCGGTTGGCACCTCATTCGAGGGAATGGCCTCCAACCCAGGTGGAGATGCTGGCAGTTTTTGTGGGGATAAAGCCTATGTTACTGGAAACGGTGGAGGGAGTGCGGGAAATGATGATGTGGACGATGGAGTTACCATAATTCGGTCGCCAATTATGGATTTAACTGCTTACAGCATTCCAGTAATTGACTTCTATTACTGGTTCTTCAATGCTGGTGGGAATGGTGCTCCGAATGACAGTTTTGTCGTTAAGATTGACAATGGAAGTAATTCGGTGTCGTTAAATGCATTGTCGCAGACCAATGGTCAGTGGGTGCAAGCTGTCTTTTTTATCTCGGAGTCCATTTCTATTACAGACCAAATGCAATTGGTTATTGAGGTGTCGGATTTAGAACCCGGCCATCTGGTTGAGGCGGGTTTAGACAATTTTAGGGTTACGCAAGGAATGTCAGCTGGTGAAAAGGGGAATTATGAAATGGTCAAAATGTACCCCAACCCTACAACAGATGTACTGAACATTCGTTTATCGGATTATGTTAAAGATTGCGACTTGAGAATCTACGATTCCACCGGCAGAATCGTTGGTCAGAAAGTATTGGTCGGAGGATTGAATTCGATTAAAGTACCAGAACATTCGGGCGTCTACATTTGCGAATTCGTAATGGACGGTGAGCGGCAGGTTCAACGATTGCTGGTTAATTAGCAATTGTCGATTTTCGCGGTCCGAATCCGTTGCGATTTCGTATTTTATGAACGAAACAAAACCCATTATTATGGAGAGTGAAATCATGCAGATCAAGATAGACAGAGTGGAGAAGACCAGAATCAATGAAGTGGATTTTGGGAACATACCTTTCGGTCGGGAGTTTGCAGATCATATGTTCATTACAGACTACCGTGATGGTAAGTGGGGAGATTTTAGGATTGAGGGTTACAGGCCAATTGAATTCAAACCAGCAATGTTGGGTCTGCATTACGGTCAAACCATTTTCGAAGGCATGAAGGCATATCGCAACATCAACGGAGAAATAATGATGTTTCGTCCAACAGATAATTTCAAGAGACTGAATTTGTCTGCGGAACGAATGTGCATGCCAACCATATCGGTCAACCTGATGATGGAAGGATTGACAGAGCTGTTAAAGTTAGATTCCGATTGGGTTCCGCAAGACACAGAATCCGCCTTGTATATCAGACCATTTATGTTTGCCACGGATGAGTTTTTGGGTGTCAAACCATCAGATACCTATCGATGCATCATTTTCACTGGCCCTGTGGGGCCTTACTACAAAACACCACTTAAGGTGATGGTGGAAGAACATTACACCCGAGCCCCAAAAGGAGGGACAGGTTCAGCTAAAGCAGGCGGTAACTATGGTGGAGCTCTGTACCCAACAAAACTGGCACAGGAAAAGGGATACCATCAAATTCTGTGGACAGATTCTTTCGAGCATAAGTATATCGAAGAAAGCGGAACCATGAACGTTATGTTTCAAATAGGCAACTCTTTGGTTACGCCACCAACTGGAGACACCATTCTTAAAGGTATAACGCGTGACAGCGTTCTAACCCTTGCGGCAGATATGGGCATCGAAGTTGAGGAACGCAGAATTAGCGTAGATGAGATAAAAGTTGCCCATGACCGAGGTCAATTGAATGATGCCTTCGGAGTAGGAACCGCGGCTACGATCGCACCAATTGAGTTGATTGGTTATCGTGGAGAAAATATGATTCTTCCTCCCTTGGCAGAGCGGTCATTATCCAAAAAGATAGCTGATGGTCTCAAAGCCATCCGATATGGAAAAGTGGATGACCCTTACGGTTGGATGGTAAGTATGAACTGATGCTGAGAATTACGTTGGCTTTCCTTTTTACAGTTGTTGTCTTTACAACGGGGTGCAAAAAATGTGTGGAGTGTGAGGTTCGATTGAAGAAATCTTCGGACGTTATTGGCTACGTAGATGAGTTCTGCGGAAACGATAAAAAGGTTGAAGCAGAAGAAGACAGACTTCGGTCAGATTACAGCTGTATTGAATGCAATATGAATAATGGTGGTGGAACTGCCTACTCAGGTGTTCTTTGTGGCGACCGAAACTTTACAGACAGTATTAAACAGTCGTGGGATGCCGGAGCTGCTAATGTTGGCGTATACGCTCAATGCACGTATTACCGAGATACCGCGAACGTAAGATGCGTACTGAAGCAATAACCTAGTAAATCGCTACGTAACCGGAGCCAATCCAGACAGCATCTTCCTCATTGGTGTAAAGAGAAACCTTATAACTTCCTCTATCTCGTAGGTTCATCGGGAAACTTGCTTGCGTGTCATTCTTTCCGATAGGAACAGTAAGTTCCATGAAATGCTCCGAATATTCAGCCGTTCCTTGAGGTTTGAACCAAATGTCTACAACCACTCCTTTCTCTCCAAAACCTTCGTTGTTTGAGAATAATGCTTTAAGGTTTACACCTCCCGGAACACCTTTGAATTTTTCATTTTGCCCCATTAGCATGCCACTTTGAACCGATCGACCAAACGCCATATAAAAGCTTTCAAAAAGAAGCGTTTCCTTCTCTTCTTCGGTCAATTCCTCCTTGATAACTGATTCCACAAAAACGGGTTCAGGGGCATTCTCAAGAATATCCTCTTTGGTCACAGGGGCCTTTTTGGGTTCTATCTTTTCCGGTTTAGGCTCCACTTTTTTAGGTACTTCTGGCTTCTTTTCCACCACAACTACCGGCTCAGCTTTTTTAACCACTTTTTTAGGTCCATTGACCCTCACTGAACCGCTCGCTAAAAACGTCCAAAGCCTATCATAGGCCGAAACCGTGTAGGTGCCCTCTTTTTTAAAGTCGTATCTATATGCCGCCCAATTGCGCGCCTGGCCGATAACCAGCTTCACACTATCAACCTTCTCAACTCCGTCTTCCGTTGACGTTATCAAAAGATTCATAGCGTTGCCGTTGATGGTTGTTTTGCCATTGTAGTACATGATGGCAAGCAT
>CAYWET010000005.1:110443-129030 GCA_964457245.1 uncultured Chryseobacterium sp.
TCAGTACCAGGTTTTTTCAAACCACCGACATTATTAAAGTCTTCTCCAAAACGGATTTCCTGTGCTGAAAGGCTGAGGCTAGCAAAGACAAGAACAATGAAAAGAGATTTCATGCTAAGACTTTCTACCAAATTTCTCGCCATTTTCAGTGTCATTATTTCAATGATGTGCCCAAGACTGGACTCGAACCAGCACGGCCTAACGGCCACTAGCCCCTCAAGCTAGCGTGTCTACCAATTTCACCACCTGGGCAGGGTTGCGCAAATTTAGACGTTTTTTCGAGCTTGAACATGTAACCATAAAGCAGTGTTCTTAAAGGTGAACCGCAAGGGCAATTGGTATATTTGCTCATCGCTTAAATCAATCACGTTTGAACAACTTCTCAAAGCTTTGGTGGCTCGAAAAAATTCATCTCTTCGAAGGGCTTTCGGAAGATGAAATGCTGAAGGTCGATGAGCGGTCTATAATGAAGACCAAAGGCAAGGGAACGCATATTTATTTTCCAAATGAGCCTTCAGAGGTTATCTTTTTTCTGAAAAGTGGAAGGGTGAAGATCGGGAGTTATTCAGATGACGGAAAGGAGGTTATAAAGGCTATTATGCACCCAGGAGATATGTTTGGAGAAATGGGCTTGATCGGTGAGGAGACACGCAACGATTTTGCCATTGCCATGGACGATGAGGTGCGCGTTTGTACCATGAACGTAGATGAAGTTCTAGATATGATGCGCGGTAATCCTGAATTAAGCTTGCGGATAACAGCTACGATCGGAAACCGCCTTTCCAAAATTGAGCGAAAGTTCGAATCACTGATATTTAAGGATGCGAGAACAAGAATCGTTGATCTTGTTCACGAGATGGCTTCAGAGCGAGGTCGGGTATTGGCAGGTGGAGAAGTGCTTTTGGAGCATTCACTGACGCATCAGGATATAGCTAACCTAACAGCTACATCGCGGCAAACGGTTACAACGGTATTGAACGAACTGAAAGAGAGTAACGTGATCAACTTCGATCGAAAAAGCATCCTTATCCACGAATTAGACAAACTTCAATGAAACCGGTTGTTTATACAGCAGAGAACTGCCATCAATGTCAGATGGTCAAAGATTTCGTTGAAAACTCAAAGGTTGAAACTGAGATCAAAAATGTTGACCATCAGAATGAAGTGCCGCCTAAAGATATTTTTGTCTATCCTGCGCTGTTCATAGGAGCAGAACTGGTTGCATACGGAGAAGACATTATCAAATATTACAAGAACAAATTGATATGATTACTGAAGAACTATTGGAAATCTCGGAAAACGCTCAGAAAGCCATTGATAAGGAAGATAAGCACGGAGCGCACAATTATCATCCGTTGCCGGTTGTGTTAGAGCGTGGAGAAGACGTGTTTGTTTGGGATATTGAAGGAAAGCGTTACTACGATTTTCTCTCGGCTTATTCTGCCGTTAACCAAGGCCATTGTCATCCAAAAATTATTAACGCTCTGACTGAGCAGGCTCAGAAGTTGACACTTACCAGCCGCGCATTTTACAATGATGTTTTGGGAGAGTTTGAAGAATACGCTACCGGTTACTTCGGATTCGATAAGCTCTTGCCGATGAATACTGGCGCAGAAGCCGTGGAAACCGCCATTAAGCTTTGCCGAAAGTGGGCATACGAGAAGAAGGGCTTGACTCCAGATAAAGCGAAGATCATAGTTTGCGATGGCAACTTCCATGGTAGAACAACTACCATTGTGTCTTTCTCAAACGACCCAGATGCTCGAAACAATTTCGGGCCGTACACACCGGGTTTTGAGTCCATTCCTTATAACGACTTAGATGCGTTGGAAGAAGCATTGAAAGATCCGAATGTTGCTGGGTTTCTTGTTGAACCGATTCAGGGAGAAGCGGGTGTTTTTGTGCCAGACGAAGGATTCTTGAGCAAGGCCAACGAGCTGTGCAAATCGAAGAATGTGCTTTTCATTGCTGATGAAGTTCAAACTGGAATTGCCAGAACCGGGAAGCTTTTGGCGGTTCATCACGAAAACGTTCGTCCAGATGTTCTGATTCTTGGTAAAGCTATTTCAGGTGGTGTTGTTCCAGTGTCGGCTGTATTGGCAGATGATGAGGTAATGATGTGCATCAAGCCAGGCGAACATGGCTCGACTTTTGGAGGAAACCCGCTGTCTTGTAAAGTGGCTATGGCAGCACTGGAAGTAGTGAAAAACGAAGCATTGGCAGAAAACGCAGAACGTCTTGGAAAGATTTTCAGAGATGAGTTGGAGAAGTTCATTCAAGAGAACGATCTAGTAACCAAGGTTCGTGGAAAAGGATTGCTGAATGCAATAATTGTTAACGATTCTCCAGATAGCAAAACCGCGTGGAACATTTGCCTTAAATTGGCCAGCAATGGTCTTCTGGCAAAGCCAACACACGGCAACATTATTCGTTTTGCTCCACCGTTGGTTATGACGGAAGAACAACTTCGCGAATGCATCGACATCATCAAAAATACAATCAGCGAATTCAGTAAGTGAAAGCCCTAAGGTCATTCGGAATAATGGTGTTCAGCCTTTGGCTGATGCTCGGTTCATCTCGCGCGTTTGCGCAGGATACTGAGTCTGTGCCGTTCTCTGGTGATGATCTTCATTATCTCGGATATGTGATGCTTACTGGCGATACATCTGCCTGGGTGAATATTGAAAGTGATGATGTTTTCTACTTCTCCAGATCCCTGTTTTTCAAGGCGCCAGCGTTATTGAAATATCTCAAAAATGATGATCTCTATTTTCTTGGAGAGGCATTGATCTATGGCGATAAAAAGGAACTGGATAAGATTGTTCAGGACGATTTCTATTATCTGGGAATGGCAATTTTTGACAAAACAGAGAGTCATTTAGATAATGTGAAGTCGGATGACGTGTATTATCTGGGCCGTGGATTGATTAAGAAAGACATGAACTACCTCGACCAGATTTCGACCAAAAAGACGGAATGATAACCATAATCTGTACTACCAACAGACCTGATAGCAATACGCGTAAAGTAGCGCAGATGTATCATGATGCGCTTGATGCGATGGGCGAGGAGAGTCAGATTCTGGATCTGAAGGAAGTTGATGCCAATTGGATTCAGGATAGCAATTACGGAAAGAATGTTCCTGAGTTTGAAGAAGTGGTCAGTCGGTTCATTCGCACTCCTGAGAAACTGGTTTTCATTACTCCAGAATACAATGGCGGTTTTCCTGGCTATCTGAAGTTCTTTATGGACGCTTGCGATCATGGAGATTGGTCAGGCAAGAAAGTAGCGTTGATGGGATTGGCCAGTGGCCGTGCAGGAAATGTGCGAGGGTTGGATCACCTAACAGGTATCGTACATTATTTAGGTTCTGAGGTGTACAGTAAGAAGGTTTATCTCTCACAGATCAATCAGTCTTTAACAGCCGATGGTCAAATTGAAAATGAAGTGTTGAGTCGCGAAATTGGGCTACAACTGAAAGGTTTTGTAAATTTTTGACATGCCCAATTGCCTCATCACTGATTGTACGCTTGTTGCTCCATTTCAAGGAATGTGGGTTATACAAGCACTGGTTTCCGCCTTTTTAGGCATTCTCTTCATCCAGTCTGGTTTGGATAAAGTGTTCGATTGGAAAGGAAACCTCGAATGGCTAACAGGTCACTTCTCCAATTCTTTTCTTTCAGGAATGGTTCCGATTTTACTTGGTACGTTAACGCTTTTTGAAGTTTCAGCGGGCGTTGTTTCGGCAGTTGGCGTACTCGAAGTGCTCATTTACAAAACGTATTGTCTTGCCTTTCTTGGAACGTTGATCAGTGCAATTTCGCTGGTCATGCTATTCTTTGGACAACGAATAGCGAAAGATTATGCTGGTGCTGGAGGCCTTGTGCCTTACTTCATTTTGACCATTATCGACCTTTATTTCTTGGCTTAAGCAAAGAGTACTTTAACAGAATCGGAATCAGGTAAACGAGCAATCCGCATCACCATCTTGAATAGTGAATTCTGATGAAGTATCAAGATTCAAGGTCTTGCCAATAATGTAGTTTCTGCGAACCTGCTTGGTAAGTAGAGCTGGTGTTCGCTGTTGCTGCAACGCGCTGGCTAACTCATTATTAAAGGTTGTAAACGTGTTTATTCGCCATTTTACAATATGATGGTTGATCACATCAACCACGGAGTCTATCGCATCCGCATGATAGCAATAAGGTAGTTTCAAGTTTCTGTTCCGCTTGGAAAATATCAGAAAAGCCGTCAGCTCTTTTTTCGGACTGAAAACCTTAACCATGATAAATTCGAAAGACAGGTCTAGCGATGAAAAGTGATACCTGTCGCTGTAAGTGTCATTTCCGGCTGAGGCCAACACCCATGGATTCTTGACGACCCAATTCAGTTCGTCAATGCCTCGCTTAAAGAGTTGATTATGTTGACGCTCGGTGATAAAACTGGCAATCTCATCATCAATTTCATTGACGTACTCAATTGTTGGTTCAATCAGCTTGTTTGAAGACACGTTAAACCGCAAATCAAACAGCGCATTGAAGACGTTATCGGCCAACTTTAAAATAGGCTTTACCTTTTGAAAGAACTCGCGTTTTGGTGGCAACAATTTACTTAGCTCTGCTCTAACGTAAAGTCGAATTCCGACCTTGGATTGCAGGTCAGCAAAGATGCCTGACTTGTCGTAAAGCTTTTTCGCTGGAACCGTGAATTCCGTTACTAGCAGCTTCTTGTTCCATGCCTCAGCACAATCTTCCAATAAGCGAAAAGCAATCTGCCGACCCCTGTAGTTTTCGTTAATCCAAAGGCAACTCAACCATCCGCAGTGTTGCGCATTTTCCGAGTGACGTAATTCATCTGCGAGAACACCTAAATAACCTACCAGATTCTGCTCCTCGTATGCTAGCAACAGCAGCGTATCGGTTTCCTTTGCGCGCGGATTTTTGATGTGAGATAGCGCACGATGTCTGGTAATCGGTATGTGCTCCAATTCTTCGTACTCCTTTGAGTAAATGAAGTCAAGCAAACTCTGTTTGTTAAGGCGCTTTATAGTAATCATTCTCTTCGGAGTTCGTTTTTACCGAATGGCATCTTCAAAAGATAATACAACAGTTCCGCATTATGAATTTGTCTTCCACTCAGGTGTTCCATTTCAAAAGGAATCCGCTGAAAGTTAGTTGAAACTTCATCCTCTTTTTGGCCCGCGCACCCAAATGTGAAGTCAGTGGTTTTTTGCTTTTTCAATCGCGTGAAAAACTCTTTTGAAACGTTATGATCCGTAAACGGGAAAGCAAAAATTCTATAATCCAGATTGAATTTGTCACAGACAGATTCTACACTCTCGGTGGTTTGGCGCAATTGTTCATCCAATGATATGTATTGATACTCTGGATGGTCAATGCTGTGAGCTCCGAAATGGAACCCTTGATTGATCAAGGTATTTACCTGTTCGGTGGTCAAATAGGGCGCTTGCTCCTTTAGGAAGACGTCAAAATCATAGTTCAATCTGCTGGCTACCTCATCAAGCAATTCTCTTTGCCGATAACGGATAGATAGTAAAGCTTGAGACAGGTTTTCCGAGTCATCGAAAAGGTCTGTTATGCTTTTCGCTAACTGAGGATTCTTTTTCAGTTCATCAATCAGTAAGCTTGCCTTGTATCTGAAAAACAAAGCTTTGCTGTCAATGAAATCGCTGTTCAAAAAGCAAATGGCCGGTATTCCCTTTTGCAAAAGAATTGGCGCAATTACATCATGAAATTCTTTGAGTCCATCATCGAACGATAGCAGAAATGACGGTTTTTGCGGCTTTCTGCCATTTTCTTTCAGCTCCCGAAATTCCTGATAACCGATAGGTGAATAATACTTCAAAAGGAAATCCAAATCATTCGTAAATGCCTTCACGCCTTTCACGGTGTAGAGATTTCTGATGTGCGGCATTTCACCATCAGAAATGGTATGGTAAACGGGCAAAAGCAATCGCTGACCAGTGAGCTGTTGCAATAACCGAGGTGGAATCAGGCTCACAACTCCGCTCAATGAGTGGATGACCTTATCTCTATAACCTGCCATTATTCAAGTCTGCCTCGTGCAAGGCACCAATCTAGTAAATCTGACGAATGAAAATCCCTGAAGGTTTAGGAGAGCGGTTTTCTATGGAGCATAAAAAAGCCTCCCGCCACAGGACGGAAGGCCAAACCCTAACTACAATTTCAATTTTACTTATCGTCATCCAGATCATCGAAACTGATGTCTGAAGTGTAGCTGTCGCCATTTGTGCTCGGAGCCGCTGCTTTTACTTCTGGCTCTGAATCATGCTCCTCTTCGCGCGCACCATAGTCTTCGCCTTTTTCAACTTTAATGAAATCAAGGGCTTCTTCAAATCCTTCGGCAAACTTCTGGAAATCCTCCTTGTACAAGAACAATTTGTGCTTGTCGTAATGGAATTTTCCACTATCGTCAATGCGTCTTTTGCTTTCGGTAATGGTGAGGTAATAATCTCCGCCTCGTGTGGCTTTTACATCAAAGAAGTAGGTTCTTTTTCCTGCTCTCACTGGCTTTGAGAAGATGTCTTCCCGCCTTTTCGAATCCTGTCCATCCATCTGCTCCAGTATTTTGTCAACTAGGTTACATCAAATATATAAATGTTTCCATCGATTAAAACTTGCCATTGGTCGAAGTTTTAAGCGAGGTTCCGCTGATCTTCTTCCAAGAGCTGTTTTTGGTAGAGCGAGAAGTAGGCGCCTTCTTCTTTCAACAACTCGTCATGGTTTCCGCGTTCGATAATGCGGCCTTTGTCCAGCACTATAATCTGATCAGCATGCTTTACAGATGAAACACGATGGCTGATAATGACCGTGGTTTTGCCTTGCATTAGGTCTTTCAGGTGACCAAGGATTTTCTCTTCCGTTTCTGTGTCAACGGCAGAAAGACAATCATCAAAAATCAGAATCTTAGGATTGCGAATGATGGCGCGAGCAATGGAAATCCGCTGTTTCTGCCCGCCCGAAAGCGTAATTCCGCGTTCACCGATGTGCGTGTCGAATCCCATCGGGAAATCGATGATGTTGTCATATATATCGGCTTGCCGCGCGGCAGTGAAAACCGATTCTTCATCGATATCAGAATCTACACCGAAAGCAATGTTGTTGGCAATGGTTTCTGAGAATAGGAACACATCCTGTGGTACGTAGCCGATGTTGGAACGTAGCGAATTCAGATTAATATCGTAGGTGTCTTTGCCATCAACCAGAACTCTACCTGAAGATGGGTCATAAGTTCGTGTAATAAGCGATGCGATGGTCGATTTACCACTTCCCGTTCTTCCCAAAATGGCCAGACTTTCGCCTTGCTTCACTTCAAAACTCACATCATTCAGCGCTTTAATACCGCTGTCTGGATAAACAAATTCCACATGGTCGAATTTGATCTCGCCAGTGACTTCCGTTTTGATTTCGTTCTGGTTAACAATCTCTGGCTCGGTGCTCAAGAATTCGTTGATGCGTTTCTGAGATGCCGCTGCACGCTGAATAATGCTTGTGATCCAGCCTATTGCCGCAACGGGCCAAGTAAGCATGTTGATGTAGATGATGAACTCGGCAATGTTTCCAGTGGTGATGGTGCCAGCCATGGCTTGCTGACCACCGATGTAAACAGTTAGTATTGTGCTCAACCCAATGAGGATAAGCATGGTTGGGAAGAACAACGCATTGATGCGGACCAGTTCTAGCGAAGTGTCTTTGTATGTCTCCGTTTCCTTATCGAAGGCTTCGCTCCAGAGTTCTTCTTTCGCGTAAGCTTTTAGCACGCGAATACCAGAAAAACTCTCCTGAACAAAGGTGCTCAATGCACTCAGTTGTCGCTGTACGCGTTCGCTTCGGATGTTGATCATCCGACTTACGTGGTAAATCGTAAATGAAAGAATTGGAAGTGGCGTAAGCACGTAAGCCGTGAGCGTTGGGCTTACCTGAATCATGTTGTAGATGACAAGCGTAAATAGAACGGCCAGGTTGACAGCATACAGCATGGCAGGGCCGAGGTACATTCGCACTTTACTTACATCTTCAGTGATGCGCGCCATCAGATCGCCAGTGTTATTACGCTTGAAAAATGCCAGTGAAAGATTCTGATAGTGATTGTAAATCTCGTTTTTCAGATCATACTCGATCAAGCGGCTCATAATGACAATGGTCTGCCGCATCAGAAACATGAAAACACCTTTCAATAATGCGGCTGCAACCACTAATCCTCCGAAGAAGAACCACACGCTCAAGAATGGACTTAGCACGGCATCGGCAATTGGCGTGCCTTTGAAATGCGGTGCGATGTAACTCACCTCGCGAAGCAGATCGAACGTTATCCGAACGATTTTGGGCGGAAGAATGGCGTAAATGTTACTCGCGGTTACGAAAACAATACCCAGCAGAAACCTCACGCGGTAGCGCCAGAAATACTTGTTAAGATGTGCCAGCGCTCGCATTTACAGTTCTAGAATTCCGCTAAACAGGGTGAGAAAAATAACCATACTTTTGCCCAAAGTTAGGAATGTTTGACCGCTTCAATGTTCAAACTTCGAATGTTGAAAAAAGGCGGTTTCAAAGCATAACAGGAGGTTGGAAAAAAGGTTCTTTGCAGGATGCTGAGTAGAAGACACTTAAGAGTGAAAGTGATGCAGGCGTTGTTCGCCTATCAACGATCGGAAGGAGCGGCTTTGGCGGTGGGAGAGAAGCTACTCAAGCAAAGCCTCGAGCGCATTTACGACCTGTACATACATCAACTTTCGCTGATAACGGAGATACACACGTTTGCCGCACGTCAAATTGACGAGGGCAAGAACAAAATGATGCCCACCGAGGAGGATCTGCAACCTAATATGCGGTTCATTGAAAACCGTGTGTTGTTGCAATTGAAGAACAATCCGCAACTGGAAAAGCACATTTCTGCCCGAAAGATCAATTGGGCCGATCAGCTGGAACTTATTCGTAGAATCTTCGCTTCATTTAAAGAATCTGAAGATTATTTCAATTACATGAACGGTCCTGAGCCGACCTACAAGGAAGAGCGCAAGATCGTTTACCGATTGTATGAGAATTTCATTGCGGAGAACGAACATTTGCAGTCCATTTTTGAGGAGAAAAGCATTCTTTGGGTCAATGATTTCGATCAGGTAATTGACATGGTTGTTCGAACCATTTCCGACTTCAAGCAAGATGTGGATTTTGGCGGTACATTGGCCAAATTGTACAAGGATGAGGAAGAAGATAAGCAGTTTGTACTCGATCTATTCCGCAAAACGGCCACGAACAACGGTGAATATCAGGATATGATCGAGGCCAAGTTGGAAAACTGGGATATGGACAGAATAGCATCGACCGATATTCTGTTGATGAAAATGGCGCTTTGCGAGTTCTTGAACATCAATTCGGTCCCTACTAAGGTGACAATGAATGAGTACATCGAGATATCGAAAGAGTATAGCACACCAAAGAGTAAGGTGTTTATCAACGGTATTTTAGATAAACTTCTTGCCGAACTAAAAGCGCAAAAAAAAGTTAAGAAAATCGGGAAAGGACTGATCGGTGGTTAAATCTGACCACGATCTTTAATTTTGCCGACCGATTCGAAAACAAAGTTCAACAACAAGATAATATCACTATGAAAAAGATTGCATTTGTACTGGTTGGCGCATTGGCGCTAGCAAGCTGTGGAGGAGAGCAAAATGCTGAGAAAGAAGCAACCATCGACACTGATGTGGTAGCCAACCCGGCAACTGCTGAGGAAGGGGCATCAGAAAGCGTTGAAGTTCCTGAGTTCACCTTCGAATCTGAGGTTCATGATTTCGGAACCATTGTCCAGGGTGAGAAAGTGGCTTACGCTTTCAAATTCAAGAATACTGGTAAAGCCGATTTGATTATTACATCGGCCAAAGGAAGTTGCGGATGTACTGTTCCGGAATGGCCGAAAGAACCAATTGCTCCAGGAGCAGAAGGTGTTATCGATGTTGTGTTCAACAGCGATGGAAAATCTGGTCAGCAGAACAAGAAAGTAACTATCGTTGCCAACACGGTTCCTAATACTAAGGTGTTGGCCATCAATGGTATGGTAGAGGTTCCGGTTGAAGAATAATTGGTTGTCTGTTATCGGTTGACAGTTGACGGTAAATCCCAAGGTGAGATGCTGAATTACTGTTAACCGTTAACCATCAACTGTAAACAAATAATTATGCAAGAATTACTAGGCGAAGGCGGCTCAACGATCATCATGTTCGTACTGATGTTCGTGGTGTTCTACTTTTTTATGATCAGACCACAGAGCAAGAAAGCCAAGGATGACAAGAAGTTCAGAGATGAACTGAAGAAAGGCGACAAAGTGGTGACCATTGGCGGTATTCACGGTAAGGTGGCCGATGTAAAAGAAAGTGCCATTGTACTTGAAGTTGGAAACAACGTTAAGTTCAAGGTAGAGAAGTCGGCTATTTCTCGCGACAACAGCGTAGGTATCCAACAGAGCAATTGATCTTTTTCTAATTTGGCCGCATGTCCAATCCGACTGCGACCAAGTTCATTGAATTTCTAAAGCCCAGACTCAACAGGCGGTCTGTGGCTTTTTTTTTGTGCTTGATCCTTTCAGGGTTGTTCTGGTTGCTTACATCACTTTCCAAAGAATATGTAGATGAGGTAGCCATTCCTGTTTCGTATGAAAACCTGCCCGAGAATCTGCTTATCGTTAACCAGGCAGTTGACGTAGTGACAGCCGAGGTAAAGGGTTTCGGTTTTGATCTACTCTGGCATTGGTTGCAGTTCGATAAAGTACAGATCACCGTGCCTGCCAACCCGGCCAGTTTACCATCAACCAAAAGGGGAGGCGAGGAGATTCATTATTTGCTCACACAGGAGAAAACAGGAAAGGTGAATTCCATTGGAGACGAACAACTGGAAGTGCTGCGTATCTATCCAGACACGCTATTCCTCAAATTCAAGCCTCTATTCTTGAAGAAAGTGCCAGTAAAACTGGATGCGGAAGTTTCATTTGAGAAACAATTCGGTTACGATGGCGAACCGATCATAGAACCCGATAGCATTGTCATTTCCGGTCAGCGAGAGGATGTACAAAGCATTGAGTTCGTTTCTACGGTAAAACAAACATGGGCCAATCTGGATGAAAGCTTGACTGCTGAAGTTGCCCTGATCAATGAGTTTGATGCACAATTGGTGCGCTACAGTACCGATCAGGTTCAAGTGGCTATCAATGTGGCGCAATTCACCGAAGGAAGTGTGACCATTCCCATTGAAGTCGTGAGCAACAGCAGTGCAAATGTGAAAATCTACCCAAGTGAAGTGGAGGTGAAATACCAACTTCCGCTTTCCGATTACGATAAGGTCACGGCCGAAATGTTCCGCGCTTCGGTTACGTTCGATGAAAACAGCCAAGACCAGCTTTTGACGGTTATGCTAGAAGACGCACCAGTTCAAGTACGGCAAACGCGCATCATTCCAGCGCAGGTAGAATTCATTGTACAGAAATGAAGGTTATCGGCATAACGGGCGGTATTGGAAGTGGAAAGACCACAACTTGCCAGATTTTCGAGCAACTGAATGTGCCGGTTTACTATGCAGATGTCCGTGCAAAGCAGCTGATGGCAGAAGAACCACTTCGGTCAAAGATCACGCAGGCCTTTGGGGAAAAAGCCTATGAGAATGGGCAGCTTGATCGGGCTTATTTGGCCAGTGAAGTCTTCAGTTCCAAAGAGAAACTCTCTGTCTTGAACGGGTTGGTGCATCCTGCAGTTGCCGATGATTTTGACGAGTGGCTGGAGCAGAACGATAAAGCGCCTTATGTGCTGAAAGAGGCGGCCATACTGTTTGAAAGCGGTGCATACCACGCGGTAGATTACACCGTTCTGGTCATTGCGCCAGAAGAAGTTCGTATTGCACGGGTGGTGGAAAGAGATGGAACAACAGAAGATGAGGTCATTAAGCGGATGAACAACCAGTGGACGCAGGAACGAAAGGTGAAATTGGCCGACCACATCATCAACAATGATGGCAGTAAACTGTTGATTCCACAGGTATTAGAACTTCATAATAAGTTCAGCAAGAAGTGAAAATCCTTACCGCACAACAGATTCGTGAACTCGACAAGTTCACCATTGAAAACGAACCCGTCAGTTCTATTGAGCTGATGGAGCGGGCAGCTTCATTCTGTTTCTACGCCATAGAGTCATTTGAAGATGGAGCTGCTTTAGCGGTTTATGTGTGTGGAAAAGGCAACAATGGAGGCGATGGTCTGGTAATGGCTCGGCTCGATGCTGAGCAGGAATTGGACGTCACGGTGGTAGTACTGGAACATATGGAAGAAGGTTCTCCCGATTTTGCCAAGAATCTTTATCGCCTTTCTGAAGAGACCGATGTTGAGGTAATCCATGTGCGTAGTATGGAAGACTTCCCAGAGATTGACAAGGATGCGATGGTCATTGATGCCATATTAGGAACGGGTCTTTCGCGGCCTTTGGAAGGACTGATAGCCGATGTTGTCCAGCGTATCAATAGCTTGCCAAATAATGTGGTAAGCATCGATATACCAACGGGGCTGTTTGCGGAAGATAATTCAGAGAATGACCTGAGTCTGGTTGTTCGCGCAGACCATACCATTACGTTCCATTGTCCTAAACTGAGTTTTCTCATACCTGAAACTGGCGGCTTTGTCGGTGATTTCAAAGTGGTTGACATCGGGTTGATGGTGGATGAAATGAATCCCGATAGCCCATATGAGTATGTGGATGCTGAAGAACTCCGAAAGCTGAGAAGGAAACGTCCGAAATTCTCTCATAAGGGAACTTACGGCCATGCCTTGCTGCTGGCTGGTTCTAAAGGAAAGATGGGGGCGGCTCAACTGGCAGCTAAAGCTTGTTTGCGTGCTGGTGCCGGATTAGTAACAGCCCATGTTCCAGCGTGCGGTTTGGACATTATGCAAATGGGTGTTCAAGAGGCCATGTGTTTGGTTGATTCTAACGCAGATTATCTGATCGATCTACCTAAAATGGAAGGCTTCAATGCCATTGGTATTGGTCCGGGAATTGGAACAGAAAAAGACACGGCCAATGTGCTAAAACGCCTGTTGCAAGATGCCAAAGCCAAGCTGGTAATCGATGCAGATGGTCTGAACATCCTGTCGGAGAATAAAACGTGGCTCTCATTCTTGCCCAAGGGAACCATTCTTACACCTCATCCGAAGGAGTTTGAACGCTTAGTGGGCAGTTGGGAAAACTCATATGAACAGATGGAGCTTCAACAGGAGTTCTCCAAGAAATATGGCGTGGTGGTAGCCTGTAAAGGGGCACATACGACCATCACAACACCTTCAGGTCAAACCTTCTTCAATTCTACCGGAAATGCTGGCATGGCCACAGCGGGAAGTGGAGATGTGCTTACGGGTATTATCCTTGGTCTTTTGGCGCAAGGTTATGCACCTGAAACTGCCACTGTGTTGGGCGTTTGGTTGCATGGAGCAGCAGCCGATGAGGCCATCCAAAAGCAAACTCCGGAAACGTTGGTTGCCAGCGATATCCACGAGTATTTGCACGCTGCTTTCCAATTGTTGGATAGGTTCTAGGTGCACATTCGTTGTGTTTTGGATGCGTAATTTTTGACTCGAATTCGTTTGTTGAGTGTTGCCTAATTCCGAACTTTCGAGAAAATAAACGCCATGTATCATCTTCTTACTGTCATTGCATTTTTGCTTTTCTCCGTTCAGCTTAAAGCGTTAGAACCAACCACTTCTGCCCCCGCTTATCAGCATCTGTTGGATGTAAATGCGCAGTGGGCTCATTACAAAAGTGCCGCCCCGTTGGTAGAGGTCAGTTTCCGTAATGAGGATGAACGCATCAAGTTCCACCTCCAGAATGTGATTCATGCCCTGCGCCAAGAGAAGCCATCTGCCGCTAAGGCTGAATTATTGAAAAGCCTTTGGCAGTACGCAGAAGACCAGCAATTTCCTGTGAACACGGGGCATAAAGCGCGCAGACCTTACTTCATCGATTATAAACAAACCCATTGTGCGGTGGGCTATTTAATGAAGGAAAGCGGCCATGGCGAGCTGGCCCAGCGCATTCGTCAGGAACACAACTACGATTACTTGGAGAATATTGAAACCGCAGGTATTCCAGAATGGGCCAAGGAGTTTGATTTTACCGCAGAAGAATTGGCCTGGATACAGCCAGGATATCCTGTGGCAACCGCATTTTCGGCTGTGCCGGGCGATGTAAATGGTACCATTAAAGGGCTAAGTTCATCTTACGACCCACAAGGAATGTTTCTCTATGGAGATTTTACCCAAGCCAACGGCCAGCTTTGCGGTAGTAATTTGGCCTACTTTGATGGAACACAGATTCAGTGTGCCGAGTTGGGTATTACAGGAACCGTTACCGCACTTAATCCATCGGGTTTTGGATTGTCGGTTGTGGGTGACCTTCAAGTAGATGGGAATTCATACCCGTTAGTAAGAGTGCTTGGCGATAGCGTGGCTGAGGTATTCACCATTCCGAGTAGGCCTGGGGCAAAGGGTGTTGCTCATATGGGGGCTGGGTATTCGCAGCAATTGGTTATCGAAACCCAGCAAGGATTGAATGAATTATGGGAATACGATGGCTTTGAAGATGAATGGATACTGAGAGCAGAAGTAGCTGGAACAGTAAAAGGCTTAGCGGCAGGGGCTAACTCCACGTTGGTTTATGGGCTATTCAATTCGGCTACGGTACATTCAGATAGCTACCCAGATACCACGTTCACTACCAAAAACATATTTGGTTGGGATAATTACAATCCGCCTATTTCTTTTAACCAGGAAGTACCCGATACGGTGCTATGCATACATCGCGTAGCCAATGTTTCGTACATCGGTGGTGCATCAGATGAAAGCCCCATTCTCTCGCGCTATCTTAATGGCGTTACCCAGCCATTGTTGTTTAATTCTGAGTGGACGCCAATGCGCGCTATCCATGATATTAAACCTTACGGGCAGGGCAGTTTTGTGCTGGCTGGAGATTTTTATGTGGCCGATATGTATTTCGGTCAACACCTCGGTTTGTACGACCCCGTGGGAAACTACCTCTCGGCCTTGGGAATTTTTTCAGAACCGGTTAACACTTCTCTCAATTACAATAACCATTGGTATTTCGGTGGTGAGTTTCAGGAAACCGACTACAATTACATGGCCCAGTTAGATGCTGCAACAGGTATAGCAAAAGCCGCGAAAAATGAAGTGAAGATCTACCCCAACCCGGTGGTGGATAATGTCAATGTTTCTGTTGCCGAGGATTGGAAAGGGCAGAAGACTTACCAATTGTTCAACGCTTCTGGTCAGGTGGTAAAAGAAGGTGATTTCCAAGGGCAGCAAGGGCAAATAGCTGTGCAAGATCTGGCCGCAGGTAAGTATGTGCTTACCGTTGCTTCTGAAGGAGTTTCATCCAGCTCGGTGGTGGTGAAGAAATGAATGGGTAGTGGTCAATTTTGGCGAGCGTTGTCCGTCAGTAAAAGCCCCGCTGGTGCCCTTCGAGAACCTCAGGGTACATCGGGGCTTTTCATTTCTAGGGTGCGGTATTCATGCCAATATCTTGGTCGGTGTAATCTGTGCCAGATTCAATTTCCAGTGCAATGCTGGCATCGGCATAGCCAGTTAGTTGAGCCAATAGGGTAGCTTGGTAGGTGCCAGGTACCTCTGGTAAATTGAAACTGTAATTACCTTGGGCATCGGTAAAGGCCGTGGGGTCTTCGGCACCAGGGCCGCTGGCCGTTTCAAACAGGCTTACTTCCACATTCTCTAACGGAAACGTAGTGGCCGTATCGGTTACCGTACCACTTATGTTCACCTCGGTGGTAGGCGTGTCGTCATCATTACCGCTACTGCCGCTACTAGCGTAAAGCTTATACTGGTCTTGCCGCTCGGCATCTGCCGCCCATACCACCTTGGCGCAGGTGTTAATGGTAAGCATGTGCTCCCACACTACATTAAGCATGGCAATGCGGTCGTGTGCCGATACCGCTCTGCCTGCCTTGGCGGCTTCTTGCAAGCGGTTTTTCAGCTTTATCTCGTCAGAGAGCGTTGCCAACAAATCTATTTCCGCTTGCGTGTAGCCTTTGGCCAGCAATTCGGGCTTGTAGCTTGCGCTGTCCGCCTTTTCGTGGGCAAGCTCCAATGCTTCCTGTAGTTTGAGGGTGTTGTTGTAGGCCTTGGTCCAATGCTGTTGCCCGAACACACGCTGGCGTGCCACATCGGTAGGCCAAGCCAACTTGGCGTAGCCGCCCAAACTTTGCAGGCCCGCATAGCCTTGGCGCATGGCGCCTGTTACATCTCCTGTCAATACCTTAATGTCCAATATCACGCTATCATCTTTCGGAAACGCATCGGCTGCGTCAATATCGTTCTGAAAAGCAGTAAGCCATGCGGCATCCAACCACGGGAACCGGGCCGTGAAGTCAACCAGTTCAATACTCAATCGGTCATGGAACACCTCTGCTCTTTCAAGCATGCTATCGTCTGACCCTATATACTTTCTTTCTATTTTCTCTGCCATGATAAAATGTTTTTAGGGGGTTGTTGTGTTACCAAAGGTTGACTGTAACCCCACTTTTACCATGGATTTTTAGGGTTCGATGTGGCTTTCTTCGGGTTGTTTAGGCAATTCTTGGTCTTGTACGGTCAGTTCGGGTCTGCTCAATTCTCTTATAAGTCTGCTCAATTCTCTCATAAGTCTGCTCAATTCTCTCATAAGTCTGCTCAATTCTCTCATAAGTCTGCTCAATTCTCTCATAAGTCTGCTCGGTTCTCTCATAAGTCTGCTCAGTTCTCTCATAAGTCTGCTCAGTTCTCTCATAAGTCCGCTCAGTTCTCTCATAAGTCTGCTTGGTTCTCTCATAAGTCGGCTACGGTCGGGTAGAGGTGGGAAAACTGAAATTACAGGCACAGAATGTGGGTAATTGCAATAAGTTGTGTTTACATTGTGGATGCTAACCCCTAAAACACCAGCAATCATGAAGTTCAAAAAATCAGGATTTGTAGTGGACGGAGAAGTGGAGGTAATAGAAAAGCTGCCACCCGGCAATGCTCATCCCGTAAGGAAAGTGCTGCGAATGATGGAAATAGGCCAGAATTTCTTTGTAGCACGCGTTGACTGGACCAACCCTGGCAAAACACCACTTACCATGATGAACCAAGTAAGCAAGGAAAAGGCTTGGAAATACCAATTCTGGGTAGCCACCGATGATAGCGGTTGGTTTATTGAAAGGTTGGGGTAGACCTTAGATGACTCTCAGAAATTACATTTACCAATGTTGCTTTGTTGTGTACTGTAAAACGTTACCTTTCAGCACATTAATTAAACTAATGCCATACCGGGCTAAACGCAACCTTGCGTTTAGCGAATAGTTGTGCTTCATGCGAAAAAAACACTATTGACTAAGAATTAATGTTTTTACTTCTTCTCATATTAGCCTTTCTACTGATAATTGGAATCCCGATTGGGCTGTCTTATTTAATTTATCGTTTCATAAAAAAGAGAAACTACGACAAGCGACTAAGACTGATTGCGCTGACCCCGATTTTGATAATGACATACCTGATTTATTCAGCCCTTTACCCAAGCGAAGGCTTTTATCGAACAGACTTTACCGAAGTAACAGGAATTGAATTACCCGAAAATGTTGAATTCAAGTACAAGTCTGCCACCTATCCCGACCACTTTGGAGACTACACTTCAATTTCGATTATTAATGTTGGGAGAGACTTTTACAACAGCCTACCCAATACATTGACTGAAAAAGGACTCAAAAAAAACGGACAGAAAATACACACAACAGAATTTGACAAAGCACTAGAACATGCAGACAACTTGGAAATTAAAAGTGAATACTCAATGGAAGAAGGTGGCGGAGTTTATTACTATGTCGGCTTCTTGACGGACAATGAAACGATAATTGTAAAAAGACTAAGTTGGTAAAAGAAAAAAGCACGAAAGCACAACAAAACCTATACGCAATGCCCTTCGGGACACTGCGCATAGCCAAACCGTTGTAATGCATTCAGATTTCCAATTTCAGTAGTTCTTAAACGGGTTAAATTTCAGCCCGAAAACGTTTCAATTTTTTCGCGGTTTTTTGGCGTTCAAACGCAGACAGTTTTTTGCCCTGCGACAGCTCGGCAAGGCGCGTGTTCAAGGTCAGTTTTTCAATCAAACTCACGGCTTGAAAGAATCTCGGAAAACTCAGTTGCGGTGGACAATTCGACACGGTTCTCAAGTTCAGAATTTCAATGAAACTCACCACCAACGGATGATAACTCAGCACGATCTTCAACTTCATCTGCCGCGCTTTGACCTCTCAACTCAACTTTCAAACTCAGCTGAGGAAAATGAAAGAACGCCATTACAACAATCGCTAAATCCAAGGCTGGGCGAAACTTTGTGCTCAATGTTGTAACTTTCGGCAACTAACGGTTCTGGGCGAAGGGTAAACAGTACTTTAACCGCCTTTGGTTTAGCGGCACCGTTGGCTACAAGTAAAATGAAGCAGCTCCTCGACAGACTTTTCGGAAAATCTCAA
>CAYWET010000006.1:0-123487 GCA_964457245.1 uncultured Chryseobacterium sp.
GAATCTCTTCGCCAAGTATTTTTCCGCCTTTTGCGAAATGCGCACCCAAATGCGGACAGAAGGCATCGCTTACAGCTACTTTACCAGATTCTGTTCGGTAAAGAACCAGCTCTTTTCCAGCAAACGTTATCGGTTTTATTTCGCCTTTGCCGAGTTGATCTGAGAACTCCACCGCGAACCATCCGTTTGGGAATGGTGCAAGCCTTTCCGTTTCTCCAATGTTCTTATTTGCTGACTTCGTTTTGATCATAAGCGCGTATCCTCTTTTGGCAGCGAAACCTTGAACGTGGTTCCACTACCTATTTTAGATACAAACGAGATATTTCCGTTAGCGGATTCAACGATGTTTTTGACCATTGCCAAGCCAAGTCCCATCCCTGAGGTTTTGGTTGTGAAATTTGGCACAAAAATTTTGTCTTGAAGGTCTTCTGGAATGCCAGATCCGTTATCTGTTACGGAGATGAGCCACTCGTTTTTCAAACCTACCAGACCGATTTTTACCTCGCCCGAATCAGGGTTGTCAATAGCCTGAATTCCATTTTTTACCAAGTTGGTAAACACCCGAAGCATTTGTTCTTTATCCGCCTGGATTTTGGCAAAATCCAACCCGTTCAGTTCAAGCGAAACCGTTACTTCTGAACTCTTGTGGAGGTCAGTAACATTCTTTATAACATCCACCAGATTCATTTCTTCCACAACGGATTTTGGCATCTGTGCAAACGATGAAAATTCTGTTGCGATGTTTGAAAGCGTATCGATCTGCTCGATCAATGTTTTTGATGTACGGTCAATGCGTTCGTCTAGATCTTCAGCACCATCATTCTTACTGCGTTGGAGCATTTGAATGCTCAGCTTCATTGGTGTAAGCGGATTCTTGATTTCATGGGCTACCTGTTTGGCCATTTCGCGCCATGCGCTTTCCCGTTCCGATTTCGCCAATAACTCAGCGCTACGCACCAGCTCATTCAACGTGCGGTTGTACTCATCTACTAGTTGGCCGATCTCATCATTGCTACGCCATTCGATGGCACGATTGGATTGATCAAGTTTTAGGTTTCGAAGACTTTCTCGGATGATGCGTAGCGGCTCCGTAATTCGATTCGAAATGAAGAGTGCCAATACCACCGAAATCAAAATCAGGAACACGTAAATGTTGGTGAGCGTGGCCAAGAGTGAGAAGATCTCCTGCTGCAGCCCGAATTGTCGCGCGAAGTAAGGTAGGCTCATGAATGCCACAACTTGTCCGTCTTCGTCTCTGAACGGAACGTAAGCCGACAAGTAATTCAAATTGCCGATTGTTTCTTCATGAATGTAACTGCTGCGCTGACCGAAACGCATTTCCTCATAAGCTTGCGGATCGATCACTTCGGCCATCAGCCCTTCATCGAACAATCTGGGCCGCGAAGTTGCGAGCAGATGCCCATCCAAATGATACAGGTTGATGTCTGTGAAAAACACCTTGGAGAACTTGGTGAGCAAGGCGCTGATCATTTCCCTATCATCCTCCAACGATTCCCGGCCTTGCAGCTTATGTTCCAGTTCAATAAGCACGGATTTCGACTTCTCAGAAATCATTTCCTTGTTCCGGTCGTTGTATTCGTTTATCACATAAACAACTGTCAGGACACCAATAAGAAGTAGCGAAATGAATGATACCGAACTCATTGCCAGGTTGATGCGATTTCTGAAGCTGGTACGTTCCCTAATGCCGCTGACCAGTCTCCCGCTCAGAAGCGCAATGATGGCCGTGCATGTCAGGTAAAACAGAAAGAGATACGAGAACGTTGTAAGAAGATTCAACGTGCCGTTTTCTGGTCTGCTGATGATAACCAATCGGTTTTCCAGTGGCTTTGTGACCAAATGACTGAATCCATCGCGATTGAAGCAATTGACATCGCCATTCAGATGGTCAAACGAATTGCTGCTAAGACTGTAGGCAAAATCTCCATTGTTATCGAGCAATTCACCATTCTGGTATATGGCGTACGAATAGCCTTCCAGCTGCCGTGAAGTGCTGTATTCTTCATCTACAAATAGATCGGTAAAGCCTAGAATATCATCCGATTTCTCAGGAATCAGCGTAATGAAGGCGATCAGTTTTTCCTTGGTCCTTGGATATTGAATCTCAATTCGAGCTAAATAACCACCTTGTACTCCCAAGGTCGAAACATACCTGAGACCTTCTGAAATGGTAGACAGAGCATTCTCATAGACGCTCTGCAATTCAAAATAATTTGGGCCAGAGATTTCGCGGTCAGACATCATCAGTCCGCCATCTGAATTGAAAATGTCGATGATGTTCTGGTAGCGATTCCAGTGGTCGTAGCTGAGTTTCTGGTGAATGTTGCCCAGAATTGTCTCGGAATTCAGTACTTCAGAACTGAGAGCAAGCCTTAGTTGGCGGTCAGAGCTGATTTCTTCTTTGAGGTCTCGGAAGAGAAACTCAGTTATCGGATTCTGTTTCTGGTCAAGTTTTCTTGCAAGTGTGGCGCGCGCTTCATGCTCATTCTGCGTGGTGGCATCGGTCAGCATCAAACAAGCGATGATAGAAAAAACCAGCACGTTTGGTGCATGGTAGTAGATGCCACTTCGGTTTTCGAGCCATTGTTGGCTCAGCATCAGAAAGCCAAGTAACAAACCTGAAATAATTGCTGTTGGCATTCCGAAAGCGTTTAAACCGAGAAGCGTTGCCAGCACCACAGTACCGATCAGTAGCCACGGTAATATCAGTTTCCAACCGCGCTCATCTTGAGGCAATAATCGGGTAAGTTTTCTGTAAATCAGGTAGTAAATGAGTAAGCCTAGGAAACTTGTTCCGAGCCCAACAAAACTGAAGGCATTGAGCGAAAACGGGCTGTTGAGGTCGAGTGAGAACGAGGAGTTGGTAACCAGAATGTGAAATAGATACCATAGCGGCCAAATAAGAATGACGGGTAAACTGATGGCCCAAAACCGTTGTAGAAAAGCGTTCTCCACCTGCCATTTTCGTTTGCCAATGCGTAGCACAATCAAGTAAAAAGTTACGAGGTGCA
Organism: uncultured Chryseobacterium sp.; assembly: GCA_964457245.1. Lineage (GTDB taxonomy): Bacteria > Bacteroidota > Bacteroidia > UBA10329 > UBA10329 > UBA10329. The sequence continues at coordinate 3,033 of CAYWET010000006.1, forward strand.
GAATGAGATCACCCAACGAAGGAATAACGGTTGATGTGGCATGTGGTGTGGGGCCGAAAAGTTCAGTCGCATAAAGCCCTTGCGGCATTTCCCACCAAACCATTAGCGTACGCAAGATGACGAGAAGTAGCGCGAAACTGACATCCGCAATGGTGTTTGAAGTAAGTGTGCTAACCCAATTGGCCGCATACCAAATGGTAGTTAGCAATAGAGCGATGAACAAAAGCCAGATGGTAGAATTCCAATCAAAATCGCCACTAGCGGTTTCCCTTTCCAAAGCTCTCAATCCAATATCAGACTCTTGGCCATTGATTGAAATGGGAAATTGCTGAAGCTCTGATTGCGTTAACCGGAATTTCGTGTTTCCCGAAATGTGTTTCGACCAACCGTTTTCTACATACCTATTCTCAAAATCGAAATCTGAAACCACAAATGCATAAGCCACGAGTAGCTGCCCGTCATGTTCCACCGTTCGGCACAGATACCACGAATGCAATAGCCGAACAATACCATCTGATGGCTTATGGCGCGCATCAAAACTTTCCTGAAAAGGAATAATGTTGGTGGTCCAATGAACCGCCCGATTATCTTGATAAATAATGAGGCCGATGCCGCGATTGTCCCAAAGTGAGCGCAATGAGCTGAGTTCAATTTGTTCGTTCACAACCTTACTGAGAACCGACTGCAATTTCTCATCTAGCTCTGTGATAGATTGCTGAATCTGGGCTGCCTGTTGGGAAAGTTTTTCGTCCGAGTTGTGATTGGAAGAGACGCTAGCGTACAGCCCAACAATCGCGGTCAGCGCAAAAAATGCAAGGAAGTTTCTGAGATGGGTGGTCAAACCGCTAATGGCTAGTTGTTCAAAGATAGGGTTTGAACAAAGGCTATTCCAGAATCACCAATTGCTTGGTAAAGGTGTCTGTTCCAGAAGTAAGGGTAAGCATGTAAACACCTTTTGCCAGACCAAGTTCCAGTTGAATCAATTGCGAATTACCGTACCGATCTTCAGAAAAGACGGTTTTACCCGAAGCGTTAGTTATCCGTATTCCTAACTCGTTGAACGACTCTTTTAACCGGATGTTTATCAGCCCACTACTCGGATTCGGAAAAACTTCAAACGCAGAAATTTCTATATCAGTAATGCCCACCCAACCATCACAATCAGTACCGGGGTTGGCAAATATGGGAACGCCATCAACGGTTATTCCGGTGTTGTTGCTTGCTTGGCTCCAATGCTGATGCCCAAGATTTGGCAAAGTATCATTGCAAAGAACAATTGAGCGCCCATTTCCACTGGCGTTAGGCCAAGGTGGTACGGCCTGATAATTGACCGAATCAACAGGTACGTTGAAGCTATTCCGCAGTATGATCAGTTCGCCATTATCGCTTAACTCGCCACTGTGCCACTGGTAAGCCTCCAAACCGAATGTGTTCTGAAAGGCTACAGAATCTTTGGCCACAACAACGGTTCCGTTCGGAGGAACAATTAGCCCAGCCGGGAAGGTGAAGTCAACCGCTTCTGAGAGCTTATACAAGCTCAACGTTCGTTCATTGGTGTCGCTTGGGTTGCGCAGTTCAATGTATTCCAAACTATCGGCTGTGCCGGGCATATCATACATTATCTCGGAAATAACCACGGTAACACCACCCGGTGGCAGCGGCTGACCCGAGACACTTACCCATGCGAAAGCATAGATAAAGCAAAACACACTCAAAAAACGCATGGCGCAAAGTTACTCGGTTACCAACAAAAGAAAAGGCGGCCATTGGCCGCCTTTTTCAAGTCTATTCAAGTTCAATTATTGAATGGTCAACTTTAGTTGTTCTGAAGTTTCACCGTTATCAATGGAAAGAATGTAATGTCCGGCTTTCAAATCAGTATGCAGTTGCGCAAAGCCAACTCCAGCGGCAATGCTTTCCGTAAATACCACCTGTCCAACGCTGTTGTAAACGCGTAGAGTAGATGCAGCATTTTTCGCATCAAACTGTACTCTGAATTCACCATTAGATGGATTAGGGTAAACCAATGTGGTAATGATGTTGTCGTCTGCAATACCAATGGTGGTGCAGGTTGCAACCTCGCCTGGAGAGGCATATATCTCCAGTGCATTCACCACAACACCAGTAGCGTTTTCAGCTGGTGTCCAGTTTTCCGCAAGACTGTTGTCTGAGCTTGGGTCGCAAAGCACCAAAGAATAACCTTGTCCGTTGGCTTCAGTTGGCCAGCTTCCGCTATTGCCATAATCAACAGAGTCAACCACAGCACCAACACTGTTTTTCAAGGTGATGGACTCACCACCGTTATTCAGCTGAGTGGTGGCTCCTTCCCATTCAAAAGCCTCTAAGCCAAATGCGGCCTCAAAAATGACCGAATCTCCAGCAATGATAACATGCTCACCCGCACCTAAAATGAAACCATCAGGAAACGTATAGCTGAATGCATCCTCAATATAGAATCCGCTCATATTCACCGCACCCGTTAAGCTAGGGTTGAGAATTTCAATGAACTCCAAGGAGTCGTTGCTGGTTTCTGGTGGGTTGTACATGATCTCGGTTATGACCGGACCTAATCCACCAGGAATCGGTTGGGCACATACCTCAGTGACCTGAAGCGCAGTAATTGAAGCTAAAAAGAGAGTTAGTAAAGTTTTTTTCATGAGTTGCAGTTTGACGCGAAGTTACGTGTTTCACCTGACCGTAAAGCGTTTAATTTCCTGCCCATCATCAGAAGTAATAGAAAGAAAATATACACCAGAGGATAGTGAGCGGACATCGATTTTTGTTGAAGATTCTCCCACGTTGAATTGGGATGGAGAAATGGTAAGCAATTGTTTTCCAAGCAGGTCAAAAACAGTAAACCCAAGCTTCATTGATTCTGGTAAGCTGAATGCAATATTCAATTGGTCTTCTGTTGGATTTGGGTAAATGGTCAGACCGTGCAGAAACGAGGTTTCCTCAATGGAAGCGTTCACATCAATGTTCACATCGTCAATGAACAAACGATTGCGTCCTTCTGAGGTATAAACAAATCTGAATTGAAAATTCTCTGTTAGGTAGGTAGCCGGTATGTTCACGCTTTCCAGCTCCCAAAGAGAGGTGTTATCCAATGGTTCAAAAGGTTCGGATTGTTGCGGGGCTGTCTCCAAACTGTTTCCTATCAGGTTTAGCCGAGTGGCCCAATTCGATTCACAGTCTTTTCGGATTTGCACCACTAAACGGGTTGTTCCTGTAACCTCCTGACTACTGGCAAAGGAATACCTAAATGCCAATCGCATTTCGGTGGCATTGCTTAGATTGATTGGCGGACTGTAAAGCTCATTCACTGTTAGAAGGGGGTTGTCCCAATTATCCATCATTAAAGAATGATCAGCGCTAAAGTAGGCTTGATCCGTGACCTGCCAGTTTTCATCAGACTCTAACGAACGTCCAAACCATCTCTCACTATCTAAAGAGGTGTTTGCTCCGAACCATTCCATGAATGGGAAACTCCATGCAGAGTCGGAAAGCACCGTGATGTAATTTGGTTTTGTAACGGTTTGCGATTGTCCATTTGAATAGGCCGTTAGCGTTACATCAAACGAACCTGGCTGGTAATAAACCACGGTAGGGTTCTCAATTACCGAGAATGGAGAATCACCGCCTGGTGTGGTCCAACGCACCGAGTCGATGGCTCCATGAAATGATGTGTTTGAAAAGTTGACCGCGCCTCCACTTGGGTTGCAGATAAGTATGTTGTCCGCAATGAAATCTGCAGCACAAAATCCCGATGATGGCTCAACACCAGTTGCAGCCAAATTGGCTGGTGTCCAAAGGTTGTTTCGGTTAGCAATTGATGAGTTCAAACAAGCATGCATACGCGCTTTCTGTCCTTCGGTAAACATTACATTACAGTACGAGTAATCCATGGCATTCTGAACGTTATCTCGTGGGCTACCGCATGAAGAAGCATTCAGGCTGCAACTGCTCCAACCAATAGTGTTAGGCGTGTCTCCAACAAGGTCGTCTTCGTTACAGTTGGCCTGCTGACCAACAGGCAGGTAGTAGAACTCAGGAACGTTATTGCCGCCCCAAATGTGGTGGAGGTTGAGGTAATGCCCGCATTCATGCGCAAACACCACACTTTGGGTTTGGCTTGATGTGCCGATTCTGCCCACATAATTGTGACCCATGACAATGCCGTCCCAATCTGGAATGGTATCCGCATCTGCCGGCCAAACAGCATGCCCCGCCAAACCAGCAGCGTTGGAAACGATATACACGTTAAGGTACATGCTCGGATTCCAATGAATGAGGTCTTTCACGCGATGGTCTCCAGAGTTGGTTAATGAAGAAGCAATACGATTTATACCACTATGGCAATTGCCTTCGGGGTCTTTCGTGGCGAGTTTGAATTCGATTTCGCAATCGGCATGGATGGGCTTGAAATCAGGATGAATATCTGCCGTATCAGGAATTTGCTTTCTGAAAGTGGCATTCAAAACATCCAACCCGTCCAGAATCTGTTCTCTGGAGATGTTCTCATTGCCGTATTTATGAATGACATGGAACACTACTGGGATTGTGTAGATCTGGCCACCTCTAGTGGTCTCATCAAAATCTCTGGTAAAGGTTTCCAACACGGCATCGCGTTCAATAACCGCTTCCGCCACTTTGGGATTGGCCAGTAAGGTTTCAATGCGCATTTCATCTGCACCGCAATGCAGGAGTTCTTGTGCTTGAGCGGTAAATGAGAAGAGTAGAAGGAGGTGTAGGAGTTGCTTCATGTGGCTAAGATAATTGGAAACAAAAACGCCCACTCAAATGAGCAGGCGTTTTCAATTGTCTTAATTGGAGGTTCATCTATCCGTCTTCCAACGCTACAGCATTTCCAACAACATCAAATATGTCGTTGGCAATGGCCGCATTTGAGGCTGAAAATAGAGGTGTCCAATTCTGCATGCAAAGAACCTAATGGGTTAAAGGGCTTTGGGCTCTCCAAAAAATCAACGGTAAAAACCTGCCTGTTTACTTAGAGGCAATTCAGCCAACTTTTTCGAGTTGACGCATGCGCATAATGAGATACAAAGCAAAACCCGTTGCAACGCCAGGAACAAGGCCGAGCAGAAGCGCAATCCAACCGTGTTTAATTCCTTTTTCTAACCTCTCGTAAAAAACCCAAGCCGCCAGAACCATCCAACAAGTGATGGCGTCTGTAGAGAAACCGGAAGAATATGGATTCACGTAACCTGCTTTGAATGCAGCTACAACGTCAGGGTTTTCTATGAGTAATGGCCCAAGTGTGATGAAGAAGAAAGCTCCGAAGCCGATTCCGAGAATGGCTAAAACGATTTGATAGGAAGTTTTCATGTGTTCAAGTTACGGTTCTAATTCGCGGATTTTTGATTCGAGCCAGCGGAGGTCGGCCACATTCGGTTTTTCTTGAATGCGTTTTTGGATGGCTTTAACCTTTGATTTCTCGCCCGCAGAACGAGATAATGATATTGTGTGTTTGATTAGGTTGAGGTATAATTTACGCTGCTGATCAGAGATTTTTCTGTTCCGATTAAGCATGGAGCGGAAAGCAGCAGCATGGTAGAACAGGGCGTCTTGGTCGTCCAATTCGTAATACGATTTCAATAGAATGGAACGCGCATCCAAACGGTAGAAAACGTCATCAAGGTCAACTTTTTGAAGTTGTGAAATAGCTGCGCGGTAATTCTGCTCAGAAAAGTGGAGGTTGGCCAAATTGTACGCTAAAGCGTTGGTTCTTTGGCTGGAAGGTAACGCTTGTTTGTAACCATGAATGAATTCACGGGCGTATTCCGTGTTTCCAGTTCGCAACGCAATGGTTACCACATTTTTGAAATCCCATTGGGAGATTTTACCATTTGTGAGTAACGCACCATGTTCCAATGCACTCTGATAAACCGATAAAAGCTCATCTTGAAATTGCAGTCGGCCAGCATTGATCTTTCGGATACAGTAATTGAGCAGATACTGATACAGGTCGGTAGTTTCTGATTCAGGCAGGCTTTCAATGATCTCAGGAATCTGGCTTTTCAATGATGTAAACGCGGCTTCATTTTCAGGTTCTGTTAGACTTAGAATTATCAATCGGTAAAGCTGGATGTAAGGAACCTTGCTGAACATGCCCCTATCAATCTGTTGTAGAATGATTTCTAGAAACGGGTCTTCCCAATCTTTTTTAAGAATGTAATTCAAGTTGATCTTTTCGGCACTTATCTGAAGTTTTCGCGCCACGAAATATTGATCCATGTACAGCGCGCTTTGCTCAAATGCATCAGAAGAGCGTTGACCAGATTCCAGTTCTGCCTGTGCTTTGAGACCCAAAACTTCGGAGTAGTGTAGTAACGATTCAGCATCAGTGTGTGCTGCATTTTCAAAATCGGAAATAGCTGTATTGAATGTTTTAGAAAATGCCCGACCGCATTTGCGGTCGGTTAGTTCATTGAGCAAAAGCAGTTGTTGCTTGTTCGATTGTTTCTGAAGCTGTTTATAACTGAAAAACTCATAAATAGCCTTGTTCACATCTGTGAGCAAATAGCGAATTGTCTTATCGTTGAATTTGGTTTTCGGAAATAGTTTTTTGTGGAGGTTTTCCCTGTCAAGCCCTTTTGAATGATTCTCTCGAAGCGCATCAACCGTTCGGTAAACATCTTCGCGCAAGCGCGGAAACCGAAATCGCATAAATCGTTTCAATTCCTCCCACTCAGAAGTTTGTAGTTTATCGATGAGCTCTTCGGTCAGCATGTTAATCTAATCCGATAAATTTTGCGGTAATCAAGTTCAATTATTGTGGATAGGAAAAGAATTAGTCCGACAAATTAATAAAAGTGTAATTTTTTAGCCGTAGAAGTGAGGATACATTTGAATCGTGAAACCGTCTAAAGATCAAACCCATGAAAATGACGAAGCGAGTGTTTAAGGGAATCGGTGGAATGATTCTGATGCTCGTTGCAGGTATTGGAACAACGGATGTGCATGCGCAATGCGAAGCGGATATTCTGGTTCTTCAGAATCCGCTGAACTGCTCATCGCAGGTAATTCTAGAGGCGAATGTTTCGGCACCCGTTCAGAGTTGGAACTTCATTCTTGATGGAACGTTGGTTGGAAACGGAAGTGCCGTTATCCTGAACTTGGAACCAGGAACTTACAGTGCTGGTGTGGTTGCGATAACGGATCAAGGTTGTACGGCTGTTGATGACACCATTTTTACGGTTGCGGGAAACCCTCTCGAGGTCAACGCGGGCAGCGACACGGTAATCTGTCAGGAGCAAGCGCTGCTTTCGGTTGACATCAACTCGACAAACCCGTACGAGGTAAACTGGTATCCATCGCAATTCTTGAGCGACCCAGAAAGCGAAACGCCTTTGGTTACCGAGAATGTTACCAATCAATGGTTCATTGTAGATGTTCACGACCTCGTTACGGGCTGCGTCAATTCAGATACGATTCTCGTCACGCAGCAGAACCCAGTTTTCGATACGCTTAGCCTTTGCGATGGTGCGGTTCAGATCGATCTTGGAGAAGGGGCCAACATGTACGATTGGCTTTCGTGGACGGATACGAGTGGAACCAGCTACCAATTGAATTATCCCTCTACTCAGCACGTTATTACGGTTGATAATCCAGGCCAATATTTCGCGGTAGCGTATTTCCAAGAATGTGGCGCACTTACCAGTTTGGTTACGGTTGAGGCATGCCAACAACAATGCTTCAACGCGTTCGCATATACCGTAAATAATGGCCAATGTTCAGACCATTATTTCTTCACATCAACAGGTTCTGGTCAGATAATGACTTGGATGTGGGATTTTGGCGATGGCCAAGTGAGCACCGAAATGCACCCCGACCATGTGTTTGCGCCAGGCACTTATGAGGTGGTGCTTACCACCATCAATTCGGATGGTTGTACGGCCGTTTATTCTGAGACGATCACGGTTGGTGGACTTTCCATCGAAATGTCGAATGATACAATCGGTTGCCAGCAAGATGCCTACATGGAGGTTTTTCCATCTGGAGGTTCTGGAAACTACAGTTACGAGTGGTTCCCTCAAACGGGATTGTCTGATCCGTACAGCGCGGTTACGCATGCCACAGGAGTTCACAACCAAAACTATTTGGTTGAGGTAACCGACAACGCAACGGGCTGCACGGTTGGGGGAGACGTGACGGTAAGTTCTTACGTGGCCTACAATGAGACGCTTTATTTGTGTGATGATAGTGTGCTTGTTGATCTTGGCCCTGGAGGTGTTTTCTACAACCTGTCTCCATTGACGTTTGACCCTAATGCGCAGTCGGTTTGGACGGATGATACGGGAACGTACGTGGTTTACGCACAGTTCCCAGGTTGCGGGGCGTTGACAAGCGTTTTCGAAATTGAAGAGTGCCCGAGCACGTGCTCATCAACCATTACTTCAACGCTCAATTATGGCAATTGTGGCGCTTGGGTCAATCTGATTGCCAGTTATAGTTCGCCAATTGATAGTGCTGTTTGGAACCTCGGAAATGGCGATATGGTTGTGGATTACGGAAACGGAATTCCCGTTCAGTTTTACGCGGGAGGCAACTACATCGTACAACTTACAGCGTACCACACAGGAGGTTGCATAAGCACCACATCGTACGGAATTACGCTTCTAACCGACATTGAAGTTGACATCACGGTTGGAAACCCCATTGCGTGCAACGGTGGTTTGCCGTTGTCGAATGATGTTTCGGGAGGAAGCGGCCAATACAGCTATTCTTGGTGGCCTGCTTCCGCGATGGATAACCCAAATGCGGCCATTCCGTGGATGACGGTAACGCAGAATACGTTTGCCATTGTGGAGGTGGTCGATCAGCTAACGGGATGCTTTGCCATGGATACCATTTACGTGTATGCCAACGAACAAGTGAACGAGACCATCGATCTTTGCGCAGATAGCGTGCAGTTGGAGCTTGATCCTGGAAGTTTGTTCTACAACTGGTCTTACACAGACCCTCAAGGAGGTTCAACCAACCTTCCAAATCAGACCAACGAGATCTGGGTCGATGAAATCGGAACGTACAACTGTTTCACGTATCAATCGGGTTGTAATCAGGTTATTCACACCTTCGAAGTGATTGCTTGCGGAACGAACTGCTCAAGTGAGTTCATCACGTTCGAAAACCCACAATCTTGTGGCCTCTTGGTGGATTTTGCTGGAGCAAACTTCAGCTCGCCAGTTGATAGTGTTGTTTGGAACTATGGCGATGGTCAAACCGAAACTGACATGGGAACTGGGGCAGCTCATTTCTATGGTCCAGGAACTTACCAAGCAACGATGATTGCCTATCATTCCAATGGCTGCGTTAGTGATTTCGGAGAAACAATCGTTGTGAATAGCGGTCTTACCGTTGAGTTGATTGAAGACACAGTGGCCTGTAACGGAACGCTTTTCCTTAGCTACAACCTGACGGGCGGAAGCGGTAATTACACTTACGATTGGTGGCCTGCTTCGCTCATGAGCGACCCGAATGCAAGCAACCCGCAAATGACGGTTCAGTACGACACGTGGGTGGATTTCATGATTACCGATACACAGAGTGGTTGCATTGCGGTAGACTCGATGTATGTGTTTGCTAATGAGGCTGTTTATGATTCATTGCAACTTTGTTCAGACAGCCTCCAATTGGAACTGAATGCAGGTTCAATGATTTACAACTGGTCATTCACAGATCAGTTCGGCAACACCTCTCAACTCCAGAATTTCGGAAACGAGATCTGGGTTGACGAACCAGGAACATACATCTGTCTTACCTATTATTCTGGTTGCAACACCATCACACACACGTTCATTGTAGAAGAATGCGTTGCGAACGATGATGTCTGGCCAGGAGATGCCAATAGCGATAATATCGTCACGAATTCAGATGCGTTGTATCTCGGACTGGCATTCAACCAAACAGGGCCAACGCGCCCTGCGGCAACGCTGAATTGGATTGGGCAACCGTGTCCAGATTGGGTGTTCAACTTCGCGCAGAATAACGTCAATATCAAACATGCTGATTGCGATGGAAACGGCATCGTCAACTTCGATGACACACTTGCAATTGATTTCAACTACCTGAATACGCATAATAAGTTTGAAGGTGTAAGTGCAGGCGGAAACCCACCGCTTTGGGTGGAGGCTACGCCTGATACTGTTGGACTGGAACAGGCTATTGACATTGTAGTTCATTTGGGCTCTGCCGACCAACCGATTGATAGTCTGCATGGAGTCGCATTCAGCCTAACATTCAATGAGGCATTCCTAACGGAAAACGGATTCTCGCTTGACTTTGATAACTGCGCTCTTGGCACGGCTGGAGACGATGTATTGACTTTCCAGAAGAGTTTCTTCAATGATGGAGCACTTGAATTGGCCATTACCCGAAACACACTTGAGAACTTCCAAGGCTACGGGCCAATTGTTCATGCCAGAATTGTAACCACGGACAACCTCTCTGGAGTTCATGATTTGCCAATTGGTGTTAGCAATGCATTTGCTATTACAGCGAGCGAAACAGAAGTTGAACTGACAACCATTCCAGACACCGTTACTATTGACCCGAACAAAGTTGGAATTGTTGACCCCGTTGAATTGGATGTGGCTATTTATCCGAATCCGACAAATGGTTTGATCAACGTTGTTGGAGTGAGTTCGGGTACTGTATCGGTTCTTAACAACCTTGGTCAAACTGTTCATTCGGAGAATCTGACGTCAAACCACCAATCAATTGACCTGAGCCGTTTACCAAATGGAGTTTATGTGCTTCATCTCAGGACAGAAAAGGCAACAGCCGTGAAAAGGATTCGCATTATCAAATGAATCCAACCCCATTGAGAAAGGCGGCAATTTTGCCGCCTTTTTTATTCGCTGTATTTTGATGGCAAATCAGAACGCCATGATACTTACACCCGAAGCCCAGAACGAAATAGACAAGAAGGTTCTTGCCCTGGAAAAGGAAATAGCGGACAAGAAAATTGAGTTGAAAAAGCTAAGGGCAGAATTACCTGCGCAAGAAGTTGATGATTACGTTTTTGAAGATCAGAGTGGGGCGGAGGTAAAGCTTTCTGAACTGTTTGATGGAAAGGACGAACTGATTCTTGTAAGCAACATGGGCAAGAGTTGCCGTTACTGCACACTTTGGGCAGATAATTACAATGGAATTGTGAAACCGCTAAATGATAGAGCGGCCTTTGCTGTCGTTTCGCCAGACTCCCCTGATGTACAAAAGGAATTTGCGGAGTCGAGAGGATGGAACTTCAAAATGGTGAGCCATCAGAACAATTCGTTCATAGCCGATTTTGGCTTTCAAGGCGATGACCACGTAATGCCAGGTGTAATGTCTTTCACGGAGGATAACGGAAAAATCTATTTCCACTCAAGAACCTACTTTGGCCCTGGAGACAACTACTGCAACATGTGGGATTTCATTGACTTCCTACCGAAAGGCGTCAATGGTTGGGTTCCGAAATACGACTATTAATAGACCACCGCACTATCTAGGAAGGCGGAAACAGACGCCAATTCTACTAGGCCAAGACCTTGTTTATAGTAGGCGGTTGAAGCATTTCCTCCACCATAGGAGGTAATTTGTAAAAGACCATCATAGCTACAGCCATTCTGTGAGTTCAATGTGGCATTAACAGCATTAATAACAATCGAATCCGAAGAAGCTGTTGTCCAGGTAAAGCCAGGCGTTGGGTTTGCTGGGATGTAAACCTCTTCAATTTCCAAAGAGGCGTTCCACTTGTAAGTGGTTCCGCCTTCCTCACGGAAATAATCATTTGCAGTATATGCACCACTTGTAACCATGTGATAATAGTCCTCTCCATTCCCTTGGGTCACGGCTCCCGATATTTCTAAGAGCATCCACTGTTGGCCCGGAAGAATATATATCCAATAATTGCCCGTGGCAAGTGGAAGGTATGAGCTACCCCCGGTTCCCTGGCAAACAAAGTCCGGGCTAAGAACCGTTGAATCGGTAATACACGCAGGACATGGGCCACCACAATCTACACCTTCTTCTCCTTGGTTTTGTATACCGTCAAAACAGGTGCCATTTGTTGTGTCGCATGGAACGCACGGGCCACCACAGTCAACCGCCTCTTCTTGGTTGTTGTGCTTGCCGTCATAGCAGGTTTCTTCACAAGAGACAAAGGCCGCGGCAATAAAGACGCAGGTGAAAAAGGTTACCGCAAGGTCAATTATTCGGTGAGTGCGCTTTGGATGCATTACATGAATAGGACGTTTCCTATCGTGTATAGGTTGGCTAGCGGATTAACACACATAGTTGCAATCTGTGCATCGTTATTGATGATTTTCTCTTCATCAGGACCAAGCACAATTTCAGAAACACTTACCTCTCCGTCATCGGTTAGAATGACAATCAAATCGGCATTTACTTTGGATGCATACTTGATTGTTTGTTTCGCATGATTGCCATCTGCATGTGCCACAACGTAGTCCACATCATTTTTCTTGAACATATTCTCTGCCCAAGCAATATTGTTGTTGCGGGCATTAATCAGGAATTCATCTGATTCATGGCTTGCGAACAAATGAATGGTTGAACCAAAGTGCTTGGCCATTGAAATACTATGGATAACCTTTTGCTTGGTCTCCTTACTGGCGTCAATAGGGAAAACAATGGTTTTGTAACCATGGTCAGCAATTTTCTTTTTCTGAACCACAATGGTTGGAACTGGTGATGAGGTGATAACCTTAACAGCCCATGCACCGGTAATGTGTTGCATTCCAACCACACCATGTGTGCCCATAACCAGTAATCTAGCTCCAACTTCCTCTGCTACTTCGCCAATAGTTGAGAAAATAGATCCTTCACGAAGGTTGTAATCTGCTTTAACACCATAATTCGACTCGATGCTTTCAACCTCAGCTTTCATTTTTGCCGTTAGATCGTCCAGTGACTCGCCAGCCTTTTTGAGCTTCGACTTTGTGTCCTTATTTACAATATGAACAAGGCGCACCTCGTCTCCTGCACTTTTAGCCAGTTTGGCAGCGTGGTTTACAGCGGTTTGGGCGGCCTCAGAAAAGTCGGTTGGCACAAGGATTATTGGTTTTTTTTCAGCCATTTCTTAGTTCAGATTTGAGTGGTTGTCAAAGATAGTTTATTGAGTCAAGTCAAGGGGTCAATCATCATACTGTTCAACAATGGAGGTTAACTCCTTTAAGTGTTTTTCCTTCTCTGGTTGGCGTAGTTTCCGCCCATAATCAGTATGGTACTTATGTTGAGAAAGAAAGCCTATCTGAATACGGTTCCAAGCTTTCTCATCTTCTACGATGCCAAGGTGGTTCAACTCATTGAAAAGGCTGGTTGCAATAGGCTTGAAATCATCGCGTCCCAAATAATCCAGGTCGGCATCGCAAAGAATGTCTGACAACGTTCCTGTTGGGTTTTGAGGCACTTTCGTGGCCATCACCATTTTGCAGATGTGTTCAATGCTAGAATCATCAAAACCATATTTAGGTAATGTTTCTTTTGCCAGTTCACAGCCGCGCTCTTCATGGTTTTTATGACCATATATAAAGCCACAATCATGGTAGGCAGCGGCCACCATCAATAAATTGAACTCATTATCCTTCAACTCTAGGCTAGACGCGATGCGTTCGGTTGCTTCTAGAACGTCTAATGTATGGTGAAGCCCGTGATAATATAGATGGTCAGGTAGTTCGTTGTCTAAACGATCTAAAATGTGCTTTATCGCCCCGGCATGGTCCATCGTCCGAATATACACTTCAATTCCGTTTTTGAAAACCGACCAGTTGTCATCTCAAATGCGAAGGCAAAAAAAAGACCCCATTTCGGGGTCTTTTCAGAGTTTAATAGTGATTGGACTATCGGTCTTGTTGAGGCGAAAGCGTTTCGACCTGTTTCTTTAACTCGTCAATCTGTCGTTGTTGTTCCTTCATTGCCTCCACAATTACCGGGAAAAGCTGCTCGTAATTTATAACCGTTAGGTAGCCTGATTGCTCATCATGAACAACCATTTCTGGAACGACTTCCTGAAGATCCTGTGCCAAGAAACCTAAGTTATCTGTCAGCGCCTTTCTATCCACGTTGCTAGTAACTGTTCCCTCGGGTGGGTAGAACGGGTGGTTTTTAGAAAGGTCGTATTCTACGCCCTGTAGCTGTAAAACCTTGTCCAAGGATTCGCTGCTGCTTAGTTTACGAATGTTCTGCTTCGTACGCTTGTCTGAAAGGGCAAGCTCACTGTTTCGATAAATTTGGTTGGTATAGGTTCTAAGCCAGTAATTCTGCAATCTGCCTAACTGCCCGTGGTTGGAACTTTGTGTTCGGAGCGTGGTTCGGCTGTCGTCTCCTCGGACGTAAAAGTCCTGAGCACTGCCGTTGCTACTGATGTTCACTGCTATGTCATCCCACAGCCACACGGTATTTGCTCCGAGAGTAACACCTGATTCCGCATCTTCTGAATAGATGGTGTTGACCGTCATTCGTCCAACGTCCCAAATGTCGTTATCAAGCATACGGAGGTCGTCCGCGATTTGAACCTCGGTATCCTCTGGGTCAAACCATCGGTTAGCCTGAATGTCATTTGCGTCTACTATATCGTTATCCTGCATGTTAATATCTCGCCAAGAGAGAATGTTGGTGTTGTCAATTCGGAGGGCAACTGCGTTATCGGCAACATCTGGATCAAAGAAGTCTAGTCTGTCGTTTCTTTCGTAAAGCATGACCCAACGGTTGTTCACATCATTGTAGAGTCCCATGGTGTTGTCATCATCCGACATGAACACATAACGGCCTTCAATAGAGTAACCTTCGTAGTTTCCTTTACCGCCTCCATCAACTTGAATAGAACCGTAGTCTCCAGAAGGTTGAGATCGAATGCTGTTGGCATTGTTTATTTGAATACCTGTGCTGGTTGTTTCCAGTCTTTCGCTACCGTTCTGGTAGAGACGAACAAAACCGGCTGCCCCATTGGAGTAGAAGTATGCTAGAGCTTCGTTGGTGCCATTGGAATCCTCACCTTGGAAGTAAATGTTTCCTCCAGCATGCACGTAGTCTCTAATGTAATGGTTGGTTCCATTGTGCCACATTCTAAGGTCTGAACCATTACCCAAACGAAGATTCATATTGTCGCGCATCATAAAGTGGTCGTGAACTTCAATGTTATCTCCACCATCTCCATCGAAAAGACGGTTTACCTCAATGTCTCCGGCATCAAGAATGTTGAAGTCCGTCATGGTAATATTTGTGGTAGCGGTGTGGTTGCCGAGATTGTCTCCGAGGCCCGTGCCGACCAGCGTGTTTACCGTGCTGAGGTTTCCGCTGTTGTCGGTTCTAACCAAGCGTGTTCCTCCACCACCTAATGAACCGATTCTTGTTGTGCCAGTTCCTCTAAACTGGAAGCCTCCCGAATCAGCATCTTCTCCGAAATACTGAGTTGCGGAAGTGGTCAAACGGTTCATTACGAAGGCCACATTCGCATCGGTTCCTCCCATGTAAATTCTAGGGTAAGAATCTCCGCTGCTTGATATCTGGAAAGCTGCGGTTCCACCGTTTGGCCGAACATCCAAGCTAGCAGCTGGTGAGGTTGTTCCGATACCCACGTTTCCGGTGGAAGAAAGGGTCATAACTTCGGTGTCTTCAGCACCTGGCTCAAATACAATCCCACCATCATTTATGAGTCTTAAATACCCATCTGAGTTGCCAGAATTAAGTGGAGAAACGAAAATCTTTGCTGCGGAACCAGCCCATAGAATCCCTTCTTGATCTCCTACATCCGCAATACTTAAACTGTTGACCTCAGTTACATTAAAGTTATTCAGATCCAGATTGGTCGTGGCACTATGGTTGCCAAGATTATCGCCAAGACCAGAACCAACCAAGCTTGTTGAAGAAAACAGGTCGCCATTTGCGTCTGCCATTACAACACTATTGGAGCCTTGGTTCAAGGCTGAGATCCTTGCTGTTCCGGTAACATGAAGTTTTTGCCCGCCAACTGCATTGCCAATTCCCACGTTACCACTGGTTAGAATACGCACGGCTTCAGAACCATTCAGGGTAAATGCAAGTTGGTTGTTTGCAGGTTGGAACATACCCGTATTCTGGTCTCCAGTAAAAGTGAAAGAGGGATCTGTAGCAGAACCGTCATCGGCTTCAACCTCGTTCATTCTGCTAATACCTGCCGGATCTATATAATATGCGATGTTGTCCCAATCAATTAAACGGTCACTCAAATAAATGTCGTTATCGGTAGTGTTATCTAGCCCGATATAAAGGTGATCCGTGAATCTTCCTGTTCCAGCAACATGGAGTTTCTGGTCAGGAGCAGTGGTTCCCACCCCGACATTACCCGAGTTGAGTGACATAACATGGGTACTCCCTGATGTAACCGTGTTGTACTGGGTTCCATCTGACACATAGAAATCGATGGAATTGTTGGTCGACCCGCCAGAGCTATTATGTCTGGTGTGAATGAAATGCTGATAAGAGTCATCACCATCATAACCGAAAGCTACTTGAGCACCATCGGCAAACGTGTTCTGGCCATTTCCACCTCTTAGACCAAGGGTAGCTCTGGTATCCGTGTTCGATCCATTTACAACCAATTTGTTCTGAATGCCTGTACTGAGACCTATTCCGACCTGCTGTGTGGCATTGATGCGTACAGCCTCACCTCCAGCCGTGGAAAGTCTGATCTGGTCTTCGTCTGCGGTTGCTTCGACTTCCACTTTTGTGTCACCATCTGCGTCAACCAGGCTTCTTTTGAGCGGGTCAAGATTCACCGACTGTAGGCCGCCAGCATCGCTTTCTACCTGTAGTTGCAGCGTTGTGCCGCTGAGGTTGAAAGTGGTAACACGCTGGTCGTCTGTGTTGTCCATAAACTGAGAGAGGTCGAGGGTCTCATTAGCAACTCCATCATCTTCCAACGATATGTTCAATGTATTGCCCGCTAGAGACAAGACATCTATTTGTTGATTATCCGTATTGTCAGCAAAGCCAGATAGGTCTATAGAGTGGGTGGCCTGTCCATCATTTTCAAGCGACAATTGAAGAGAGTTTCCGCTCAATTGAACGACATCGAACCTCTGATCATCAGTGTTGTCCTTGTAAGGGGAAAGGTCGAGCACATGCGTTGCCTGGCCGTCTGCTTCCAGAGAAAGGCGAAGTTCATCGGAGGTGATGTTAATGACATCGAACCGCTGGTCGTCCGTGTTGTCCATGAACTGCGAGAGATCCAGAGTGCGGGTTACCTGTCCGTCATCCTCCAACGAGATATTCATTGTGTTTCCTGTAAGAGAGAATACATCAATCGTCTGGTCGTCAGTATCCACGGCTAGGCTACTTAGGTCCACCACATGTGTTGCAAGACCATCGTTCTGAAGTGACAGTTGCAGGTTAGTACCCACCAACTGTACCACATCGAACTGCTGATTATCTGTGTTGTCCAAATAGCCCGTAAGGTCAAGTACGTGGGTTGGTTGTCCATCACCAGCAATTGAGAGTAGTAATTGGTTTGACCCGTTGATGGTCACTTGATCGAACGCTTGGTTATCTGTATTATCCAAGAAGGAACTCAGGTCGATACTGTGTGTTGCCTGTCCGTCATTCTCAACAGATATTTCCAGGTCGGTTCCATTGAGCTGGATGACATCCAATACCTGATCATCAGTGTTTGCATTGAGCGTTATCCACTGTGTTCCGTCATGGAATTGAAAAGCGGTACCGGTCCAACGTAACGAACCGGCCGCTCCGGTTGTCGTACTACCGACCTTGATGGCTCCGGCCACATCGAGTTTTTGTTGCGGGGCTGCTACATCCACGCCCACATTCTGAGCGAAAGAGACATGGGAGAAGCCAATAAGTGCAATAGGTAAAAAGAACTTTTTCATGGTAATTCAAACTAAAATTGGAGAGTGAAATTAGTTTGGCGGATAATCGCTTGTACCTGTTTTGCCTGCTGTGGTAGAGTGAATATTACTGGAATATTAACTCCCAATGGTTTAGAAGCAAAGGGTCTCTATGTGACCCTCAAATATGGAGGTAAATATTTAATCTTGAAATAGTAAAACGAAATACAACAAAGTAATTATGTTTTTACTATCCCTATTTGTGATACAGTGTTAAAAATAACAATCGATTTTGTGGATGAAAAAATTAACAATCTTTTTTTAATCGGGGTGTGGGACTTGTAAAAAATTTAATTTTTAAACGGCCTGTTGGGTTGCGGGTTCTTTTAATAAAAAAGTATCCGTTTTCGTGGTTCTTCAGGTAAAGACCTCTATTCGTTGGCTTTTACTGAGCGGATGTTTGAGTTAGAAACAAAAAAAACCGGAGCCATTAGGCTCCGGTTGCTTGATTAGTTGAAAGATCTACTTTTCGCAGTGCGCCAATATTACTATTGTGCTCCAAGTTTGGATTTCAAACTCTCAATCTCCAACTGTTGTTTCTCCGTGGTTTCAATTAGCTTACGGATGAGTTCTGAAAGTTCTTCGTCTTCGTGAGATTGAGCACTCGGAACCGAGGATGCAACGGGTTTTCCACTTTTCAGAGCTTCTATTTGTCGCTGCTGTTCTTTCATGGCTTCCACCAAAATTGGAGTTACCTTACCGTAGTCCACGGTGAGTAGGTTTTCTCCATCAATTTGACCTACAACCTCGGGGAAAAGCTTCTGTAGGTCTTGCGCAATGAACCCTAGGTGATTCTTGTTCTTTTCAGGGTTTTCTTCATTGTAAGGTGCGGTGCCTGGCTTAATGTCATACGTGTATGCTTTCAATTGTAGTAACTTATCCAAAGCGGACGAGGAAGACAACGGCCTTAGATTTTCCTTGACTGCTAAATCAGAGAAATAGTAATATCCAGACACGGCATAGTGGTAATAAGCCCAAACCGAATACCAGTAATTCTGGAGACGTCCTATCTGGCCATGGTTAGCAGACTGGGTCCTGAGAGTGGTTCTACCATCATCGTTGGAAACATAAAAGTCTTGCCCTGTTGGTAGGTCAACCCGAAGTCGGTCAATAATGTTGACCACATCTGCACCTGTGCCATTCGCATCTTCTGCATATATGGTGTTCACGGTAAGGTTGTTTACATCCCACACATTATAGTCTTGTAAGCGGATGTCACGCCACATGGTAAGCCCAGCTTCGTTGAATTGCGCAGTTTGTGACTCACCGTTGTTCGCATAAATTCTTACACCACCATAATCGCCATGAGCAGAAAGCTTGATACCCGTATGGAAACGTATCATCAGGTCTGGATAGGGATGTGACCAACCACCGGCTTCCTGATAGATTGCGTATGCGCGATCTACACCGTGCCAACCGATTCCAAGGTCTCCATGATTGGGAGTTACGTTTGGCTTGACCATCATCCAGTTGTTGTTGAGGTTCAATGTGGTTGTTGCGGTGTGGTTACCAAGATTGTCACCATAACTTCCTACGTTTCCGGTGGTGATCAGTTCGGTCCAGCCAGTAGTTCCGCTTCCGTTGGTTTTTCTGAACCAAAGCCGTTGATCATAAAAGCTGCCAGCAATCTGCATAGCATAATTATTGCCCGAATTACTGTGTCGAGAGTCGATAAGGTGCCACCAACCAGATGATCCTGTTGGGTATCCTTCTCCAGCACTGGCAGAACTGGTTTCGTAGAATCCAGATAGAACACCGTCTGTGTTTCCATAAAGTGTGTTATTATCCCTTGTTTGGGTTCTGGAGCTGTTGTTACCATAGAAGAGGTTTCCTTCAAGCTCAAGGCCGAGGTTATTGGATTGCCAATCGAAGAAATGGATTCTTCGGTTTGAGTATGGAAGACCAGCAATATTATAGTTCTGTGCCAAGCGCATTGTTCCTTCGGCCACCCCACCGTTATGGAATGATATAGTAGCTCGGTTTCCGGTTGTACTTGTATTTTCTGCAATTGCCAGTGTGTAGTCTCCACCACTGCAACACTCAGTTGCTCCATCTCTGGTCAGTGTGGTTTGACCATGAACATCAAAAGTTGAACTAGGGTCCATGGTTCTTACCCCAACTCGCTTGTTAAGCCCATCCAACGTAAGAACTTGATCGGTCGCATTGATATTCGAGTGTGGATTTGTTCGTCCTCCAGTATTTGCATAGCCGAAGTCGAGGTAATGCATTCGGTTGCCCCAGTTACCTTGATTCACAACGAATTTTCTGTAGTCGGCTGCGTTACTCGGGTTATATGATGCAAATGTCAATGTACTGCCATGACTATTATTGGCCTGACTAGAGGCAATAACAACATCACTGTAAGAAGAGGATACCACTAATTGTCCTCTACCATTGGCGGATCCTGGAGTTTCTATTCCTGTGAATAGGTTTTGACCACCACCTCCACCACTTTGGTGAATGTTGGTTCGACCCATTACGTGCAACATGGAGACAGGGGCGGTTGTGCCAATTCCCACATATCCTGTGTTCGCTTTAACACGGATTCTTTCATTTGTTCCATTGGCGTATAGTCTTAGATCCGCGCTTGCCCCACCAGAACTGTTGTAGTTCAAATACATACCGTCTTGATATGATGTGGAGTTATTCTGAATGACACGAAGATTGCCATACACATCTGCACCTGAACCGAAAATTACATTGGTATTATCCAATCGGTAGGCATTCTCGACATTTGCAAGCCCATTGATCCAAAAATCTGCGGTTTGAGCCGAGCCGAACTGATTCCAGATGTATCCAGCGTCATTATTGGGAACATCAGTAGTAGGATACAGCGTTCCATTATTATCGGCCATAAGGATACGATTACCACCGCCAGCAAGGCTTTCGACCTGAAGACCCGCAGACCCCGCAGTTCCCCCTCCCGCAGCGCGATACGTGTCGTTGATGACAACGTTCGATCCGGCAGGAGGCGAAAGATGAATGTTCGCGTTGGCTGAGACCACCCTACCTTGAATCACCATGTCTCCCCAACCAGAACCTCCGATGGGGTAGGGGTCTGATGTGGAACCACAGTTTACACAATCAAAAAACAAGGAACCATTCAAGGTCATGTGACCACCATTGCTGATGGAAGCAACAGGAGTAGTTCCGTTAACACCCCAGGTCCAACCACGATCACCTTGCGCATCGTTGTTCATGTTCATTTTGATGCTATAGTCTTGAACATCCCCGTACTGGTATTCCCCAGTGTTACCCATAGAGATCTTGTAGTCGTTGCTACTCCAGAATCGAAGACCGTAGCCATTAGCGGCTCGCATATCGAGGTGGTTGATGTTATCAATCTCATTGTTGTTCATGTTCAGAGTACCCGTGGCAGTATGATTACCAAGGTTATCGCCCATCCCGGTTCCGACCAGTGAAGAAAGATTTACAAGGTCCCCATCTGCATCAGAAATTATCAGTTGGTTGGCACTCGAAAGTCCCGAAACGCGAATGCCACCTCCTAGGATGTCCAATTTTCGGCCAGGAGAGGTTGTTCCCACCCCAACATTACCCGAGTTGAGCGACATGACATGTGTGCTTCCTGACGTAACCGTATTGTACTGGGTTCCATCTGTCACATAAAAATCGATGGCGTTATTGGTTGAACCACCAGAGCTATTATGTCGAGTATGGATGAAATGTTGGAAGGCATCATCCCCATCATAACCGAAGGCTATCTGAGCTCCATTAGCAAAGGTGCTCTGACCATTTCCACCTCTAAGTCCAAGAGTGGCTCGGGTATCTGTGTTAGACCCATTTACAACCAATTTGTTCTGAATGCCTGTGCTTAGACCGATTCCGACTTGCTGAGTATTGTTGATACGCATGGCCTCACCACCTGCTGTTGAAAGCCTTATCTGGTCTTCGTCTGCAGTTGCTTCGACTTCTACTTTCGTGTCGCCATCATCATCAACTAGAACTCTTCTCAACGGATCCAAATCAACTGTTTGAAGACCACCGGCATCGTCTTCCACCTGTAGTTGCAGGTCGGTTCCGCTCAAAGAAAATGTAGTAATCGCTTGATCATCGGTATTATCAGCAAACTGTGACAGATCCAAGGTTTGATTGGCCTGTCCGTCATCTTCCAGCGAAATATTGAGGGTATTTCCCGAAAGGGAAAGTACATCGATAGTTTGGTCATCAGTATTATCGGCAAAACCGGAAAGGTCAATGGAGTGGGTGGCCTGTCCATCATTCTCCAAAGAAAGTTGTAGCGTGTTTCCACTCAGTTGAACCACATCGAACTGCTGCTCATCGGTATTGTCCTTGTACGGAGAAAGGTCGAGCACATGAGTGGCCTGGCCATCAGCCTCTAAAGAGAGTCGAAGTTCATCCGAAGTGATGTTAATTACATCGAACTGCTGGTCGTCCGTGTTGTCCATGAATTGCGATAGGTCCAAAGTTTGAGTAGCCTGTCCGTCATCTTCCAACGAGATGTTCATTGTATTTCCTGTCAGAGAAAGAACATCAATTGCCTGATCATCAGTATCCACGGCCAAACTGCTGAGGTCCACGACATGTGTTGCAAGACCGTCATTCTGAAGAGACAGTTGCAGGTTAGTACCAACCAATTGTACCACATCGAACTGTTGTTCATCGGTGTTGTCCAAGTAACCGGAGAGGTCGAGGACGTGGGTTGCTTGCCCGTCATTTGAGATTGAAAGCAGCAATTGGTTTGAACCGTTAATGGACACCTGATCGAACTGCTGGACGTCTGTATTGTCCAAGAAAGAACTCAGATCGATACTGTGTGTTGCCTGTCCGTCATTCTCGACAGATATTTCAAGGTCGGTTCCGTTGAGTTGAATGACATCTAACACCTGATCGTCTGTGTTTGCGTTGAGCGTTATCCACTGGGTTCCATCATGGAACTGGAAAGCAGTGCCGGTCCATCGCAATGAACCTGCTGATCCGGTTGTGGTGCTACCGACCTTGATGGCCCCGGCCACATCGAGTTTCTGTTGCGGAGCTGCTATATCTACGCCCACGTTCTGTGCGAATGAGACACTTAAAGAACCAGCAAATATTGTGAGTAAAAAGAGCTTTTTCATGGCATTTCAAACTAATGTTGAATATGCAAGATAGTGGTCGATTGTCACTTAGCTTACAAATCAACCCTTGCTGTGAACGGATAAATGCCCAAAGTTTTAAGGTTCTCGCTGTGCCGAAATAAGCAGGTTTAGTCTAATGGTGATAAAAACTCGGAATCAGAATTTCTCGCACTTATTTGAGTTTTGGTTTTGATACTGCCAAAATTTCGTAAAAATTCAGGGTGTTATTTTTAAGCGAGACCGAGCAGGGCCTTGATACAAGTATAAGGTAATCACAAATTCCTAGCAATGTTTTTTAAGAGGCAAACTTCTTATGCGGTGGTAGTCATCGCCCATTTGGAGTTTAGGACAATTTATGCACAGGGTGGGCAACCAGAGCCCATTCACCCTGTGGTTATAAACCCAGAAGACGGCATTAAAAAACTTATCTCCCTTCTTCCGCTGGAAATGAATTTTCTTCTTCAACCGGAGCCTCTAGCGGTGCTGGCGTAAGTGACGGTTTAGCGTCTTTTACAGAATCCTCAACAGGAATTTCCACGTTTTCCAAAGCATTTTCAGGAGGAAATACACCACCAGACCACGGAGCAGTAGGGTCTTCCATCGGCTCATAGAACTCATCACCTAATCGTTCAATTTCCTTCGGATGTTCTTTGGTTAACGCCTCATGTTCTGCTGTTTCCAACATGTCGACGAATCGTTCTGAGTATTTGTTGGATGCAAGTGCCTCTTCATCCTCTGGTATTCTGGCCATTGCAATCCAGCTGAACGGAACACTCTCTGACTCGGATTTATCTACAAAAAAACCGGTTTGATCGATATTGGATACCGAAGGGTTAAAATTACCGCTGCCACCCATGGCAGAAACGGTGACCACCGGTTGAGCACCATTAAGTGACGCGATGAACTCTGGAGAGAACTCAACTCGAGCACGCTGTCCATCTATCACATCAACACCAAAATCCTTAATGTTTCTAAGCTGTTTTTCAATTGCTTGGAGCTCTTTTTTCAAAATCTTCAGAGCCCCAGTATTATATATCGAGAGTTCGCCATAGAGTACGCCTTTCTTGCCAGGCGTAGTTAAGGCGCCTGGAGTTTCCTCCGCTATAAAACCTACCTGAACAGCATCACTGAAGCCTTTTGTAGTTCCCTCATCCTTGTACTTGTAATAGTTTAGGTTGAGATCATCCATAAAAGCCCATGCGCTCTCGTAATCTTCGTTATCAAATGGATGGATGTTTTTTTTCTTGTCTCGGGTACTCAGATAACCATAGGTGGTGGCATACACATAACCTTGCGCATAAACGGAGTAATTTGCACCAGAGAACTGTCCGTTCCAGTAACCGTTGGTGGCGCTGATGGAGTATATAACCGTTTGGTTAGGGCAGTATGGGTGAAAAGCGTAGCTACCAGCAGTATTGTTGATGTGTACCGACTTGTTACCATAACTTCTTATCCATGTGCCGTCAGACATTTGCCAACCACCTCCGTACGAACCATTGTACCAGCCCGTACTGTTGTAGCTGCGATGCCATCCGGCACCATCGTCAATTACGGTCAGACCATCAATTACGGAGCTTCCTGCAGCAACAATGGATACTGTACCAGGCTGTGCTGGATTGGCACTGTATCCGTTATTGTTCCAGTCAATGAAGATGGGGAAGTTAGCATCTCCACCATTACTTACGCTGGCAACGTCACTTCCGCTTCTTCTGAATCGGGCAATTTCCGATGAGTTATTACCAGAGGCAAAGTAGAATCTGTTAGAGTGATATTCTAATTTTCCTTCATCAGCGCCTGGGTTGCCCGTCCAAGACTCATTACCCTCTTCATCAAAATATAGGTTAGGAGAATATCCGTCATCGTTTCTTGTGCGAAGTTGCCATTGTCTGGCCGCATTCAGCCAACCCTGCCAGTCTGCGGTCCAGTGCATATAGCTTCTGGTACCAGTACTATTCATAAGAGCCAATCCACCAGAACCATTGCCCGTTCTGATGTTGATGTCGGAATTGTTTCGCGGATAAATGTGCCAACCGTTATTGCTCCAAAGAACACCGTCATTGTCGCTATGACGTTGCCAGTTGCTCAGGTAAAAATCGGTTACACCATTAACTACGTTGTTTTGCACGTTGAGGGTTGTGGTACCTAAGTGGTTACCTAGGTTGTCGCCAAGACCCGAACCATTCAGGTTGGCTACGGTATATAGATCTCCCGCAGCATTGGCCATGGTAATTCGGTTTCCGGAACCAGCCAGACCAGTAATTCTAACGGCATCGTTAAGCAAGAGGGTTCCGCCATCGTTGGCAATACCGGCCCTAGCATACATTTGATTCTGTGAATAGAACGTTCCTCCATTGTTGTACATACCTGTTCGGAACTCTGTAAGCGTGGCACCTCCATTTCTGTATGATGCGATTTCCGGATAACTATCATTGAAGGTGACGCTCATGTGGTCATTAACATCCTGTGCATCTTCCATGTCAACACCTGCGGAGAACGCCAATGATGCGTAGCCATCATTACGATCATAAATACCACCATCGTCAGAAATGTGAATACCACCACCAGTTGCATTATTGTTTGATACTTTAAGTGACTTTTCAATCTGCATAGCACCCGCGGTGTTCAACGCGGCAACTGGCGTTACACCATAAACACCCCAAGTCCAGCCCCGTCCGGCTGTGTTACTCATGTGCATCTTAATGCTGTAATCGGTTACAGGCCCGAAATGATATTCTGAGCTGTTTCCCATTCCAATAGCGTACTGGTTATCTGACCAGAACCTAAGACCACGGCTAGTCCCAGGGGTAATGTCCAAATATCCGACATTGTCCAACTCGTTGTTACTCATGTTCAGATTGGTTGTGGCTGTATGGTTTCCGAGATTGTCTCCCATTCCAGAAGGCACGCTGGTGGCGCCAACGAGATTTCCAGAGTTGTCCGTTGTAACCAACCTTGTTCCGCCACCAGTTAGACTTGAAATTCTGGTTGTTCCAACCACCTCCAATTGTTGATTCGGACTCAAAGTTCCGATTCCAACGTTGCCAGAATTCATTGACATGGCATGAGTGCTACCACTCGTCACGGAGTTGTTCTGGGTTCCATCGCTTACATAGAAATCGATAGAATTGTTTGTTGAACCTCCAGAACTGTTATGACGTGTTTGAATGTAGTGCTCGTAGTCGTCAGCACCATTGTATCCAAAGGCAATCTGCGCACCATTATTGAAGGTGAATTGCTCGTTTCCACCAAGAAGGCCAAGAGTTGAAGAAACATCTGACGTGCTGCCATTAACAACCAATCGGTTACTGATACCAGAAGACAACCCAACACCCACTTGCTGGGAAGAGTTAATAATCATAGCCTCAGTTCCATCGGTGGTAAACCGAATCTGATCCTCATTCGGGTTTGCCTCAACCTCAACGCGTGTGTCTCCGTTGGCGTCTTTTAGAAGTCTTCTTAATGATTCCAGATCTACGCTTTGGGCACCTCCAGCATCAGATTCAACCTGAACAGAAAGAGTTGTCCCGCTGAGAGAAAGGTTCGTAATTTTTTGGTCATCTGTATTGTCCAAATAGCCGCTGAGATTGACTGATTGTGGGCCCACACCATCATTTTCGAACTCCATTGTGAGGGCATTCCCCGCTAATATCGCGAAGGTCTCGATCTGTTGATCGTCTGTATTGTCCAGATATCCTGAAAGATCGAAGCTATGAGTTGCGGCACCATCGTTTTCCAGCGATAGCTGAAGGGTGTTTCCAGAAAGTTGAACCACGTCCAACGCTTGGTCATCAGTGTTGTCAAGGTAGCCGGAAAGGTCAATGCTGTGGGTTGCAACACCATCATTCTCCAACGATACTTGAAGTGTATTTCCAGAGAGTTGGATTACGTCAAGCCCTTGGTCGTCTGTGTTGTCTAGATATGGCGAAAGACTCAAAACGTGAGGCGCTACACCATCATTTTCTATGGACAAACGCAAGTTATTGGAAGAAATGTCCACAAGGTCAAATGCTTGATCATCTGTGTTGTCTAGGTAACCGCTAAGATCCAAGGTGTGGGTGGCCTGACCATCATCTTCAAGTGAGAGTCGCAATTCATCAGATGTAATGTTGATCACATCAAACGTTTGGTCATCTGTATTGTCCGAGAAACCGCTCAAATCAATGTTGTGAGTTGCCTGCCCATCATTCTCAAGGGATAACTGCAGGTTCGAACCCACAAGTTGACCAACATCCAGACCCTGTTCATCTGTGTTGTCCTTATAGGGTGAAAGGCTAAGAACATGCGTTGCCTGCCCGTCACCTTCAACCGAAAGGCGAAGCTGGTCTGACGTAATATTTGCAACGTCCAACTTCTGATCGTCCGTATTGTCTGCAAGACTGCTGAGGTCAATTATCTCAGTAGCTACTCCATCATCCTCAAGGGACAATTCAAGATTGGTTCCATTAAGTTGAGCGACATCCAATGTCTGATCATCGGTATCAGTACCAATACTACTAAGGTTAATAACATGAGTTCCAACACCATCGTTCTGCAACGAAAGCTCTAAGTTGGTTCCCGAGAGTTGAACCACATCAAGTTGCTGTTGATCCGTATTGTCGAGATAACCAGAGAGATCCAAAACATGAGTAGCCTGCCCGTCCCCCTCAATAGACAGTAACAGCTGATTAGCACCATTGATGGTTACCTGATCGAACTTCTGGTCATCAACATTGTCAAGATATCCACTCAGGTCAATGGAGTGCGTGGGCACACCATCAGCCTCAATTGAAATCTCGAGATCGGTTCCGTTCAATTGGATTACATCGAATATTTGGTCGTCAGAATTTGAGTTCAATACAATCCAAGAGGTGCCATCGTGGAACTGAAGTTCTGTTCCGGTCCAACGTATGGAGCCAGCAGAACCCGATGTGGTATTTGCGATTTTCACAGACCCATTAACATCTAACTTCTGTTCGGGAACAAGTCTGTCTAGACCCAAATTCTGTGCTGATAAACCACTGCTGAAGCAGAAAAGCACCGTTAGTATGAGATAAATTCGATTCATATCTATGATTTTTTGCAAGAGGTTTAAATCAATTGTTGTCGTTCAGTTCAATTTACTTACGACCACTTTCAATATCCTTTTCTCTTGCCGGATATGGATCCATTTCTTCGTCTTTAACAGGAGGGTCCAACGGAATCGGCTCTAATGATGGACCAGCATCCTTTACCGAGTCGTCAACAGGAACTTCAGCCGACTCAAATGCATTGCTTGGAGGGAATTGCCCACCTTCCCAAGGGGCTGTTGGGTCTTCATGCTGCTCGTAGAACTCCGCAGGCATTGGCTCGATTTCTTCTGGGTGTTCTTTTGTTAGCGCCTCGTGCTCAGCCGTTTCCAGCATATGGACAAACCTTTCGGAGTATCCTTTGGCCTCCAAAGCATCTTCGGTTGGCACCTTCGCCATGGCAATCCAGTTAAATGGAACAGAGCCTTCCTTGGTTTTATTGACGTAGAAACCTGACTGATCAACCTCAGTAACCAAGAGGTTAAATGTTCCGTTGCCACCCATAGCGGTTACCGTGACCACAGGTTGAGCACCATTCAAGGTTGAAGTGAAATCTGAGGAGAATTCTACCCTAGTTCTTTCATTTTCGATTTGCTCCACACCAAAGTCGCTTACGCTACGTAGTTGCTCTTTGATATTCTTCAATTTTTTCTTGATAACCTTTAGAGCCCCAGTGTTGTAAATCGCCAACTCCCCATAGCGAACCCCAGTTTTTCCGGGGGTTGTGAGCGCTCCAGGAGTTTCTTCAGCCATAAATCCAACGTGTACGGCATCGCTGAAGCCTTTAGTTGTCCCTTCATCCTTGTACTTATAGTAGTTCAGTTCAAGGTCATCCATAAAAGCCAAAGCGCTTTCGTAGTCTTCGTCCTCAAATGGTCTTATGTCTTTTTTCTTCTCACGGGTACTTAGGTATCCATAAGTAGTAGCATATACATACCCTTGCGCATAGACTGAATAGTTGGCCCCAGCAAAGTAACCGTTCCAGTAACTGTTGGTTCCACTGATGGAATAGATTACTGTATGGTTAGGACTGTAAGGGTGGAATGCATAATACCCGCTTCTGTTAATATGAACGGATTTATTCCCGTAAGAACGAATCCATGTGCCGTCAGACATGTGCCAACCACCACCGTAAGAACCATTGTACCATCCAGTACCACCGTAGCTTCGATGCCAACCACCACCATCATCAATAACGGTGTTTCCATCAATCATGAAACCACCAGCAGTGTAGACTGAAGGGTTACTTGCTGGATTAAGATAGTAGCCTGTATTGTTCCAGTCTCTAAAGATTGTGAAGATTGCCTCACCACTGTTGGTTACTCTACCCACATCGCTACCACTTCTTCTAAACCGTGCAATTTCTGTTGAATTGCTACCAGAAGCGATGTAAAATCTATTAGAATGATACTCGATTTTTCCTTCATCCGCTCCTGGGTTACCTGTCCACGATTCATTGCCTTCCTCATCGAAGTAAAGGCTCGGAGAATAGCCATCCAGATTCTGGGTTCTCAACTGCCACTGGCGTGCGGAGTTCAACCAACCTTGGTATCCACTATACCAGTGCAAATAACCACGTGTACTTCCGCCATTCATTAGAGCCACGCCACCAGAAGTTCCATTACCCGTTCGAAGGTTCATGTCAGAACTGTTTCTTGGATAAATGTGCCAAGCGTTATTGCTCCAGTAAATACCATCATTGTCGCTATGACGCTCCCAGTTGCTCAAATAGAAATCCGTCACACCATTTATAACGTTATTCTGCATGTTGAGCGTAGTGGTTCCCAAATGGTTTCCAAGATTGTCGCCCAGTCCTGTTCCGTTCAGGCTGCTAGTTGTGTAAAGGTCGCCCGATGGGTTTGACATTACTATTCTGTTACCAGTTCCGGCCAGACCTGTAATTCTAACAGCGTCATTGAGAGTAAGCGTTCCCTGATCATTGGCGATTCCAGCTCTCGCATACATTTGATTTTGAGAGTAGAAAGTTCCACCATTATTAAATATCCCGGTTCTGAACTCCGTAAGAGTGGTACCGTTGTTTCGGTAAGACCATATTTCCGGGTAACTATCGTTGAATCGAACTTCCAAGTGATCGGTAGCATCTTGAGCATCTTCAAAATCGACCCCAGCAGAAAACGCAAATGACCCGTAAGCATCATTTCTATCATAAATACCACCATCATCCGACAGAATCAATCCTCCTCCCGTGGTGTTATCGTTGGATACCCGCAAGGAACCTTGTATCTGCATTTCACCAGATGTATTGATTGCAGCAACAGGCGTTTGACCGTCAACACCCCAGGTCCAACCTCTGCCGGCAGTATTGCTCATATGAGATTTAATGCTGTAATCAGTAACCGGGCCGTAACGATATTCCGTAGCGTTCCCCATGGCTATTGCATAAGAATTACTTGACCAAAAGCGAATACCCCGTCCATTTCCAGGAGTTATATCCACATAACCAGCATTATCTATTTCGTTATTATTCATGTTAAGGTTGGTGGTAGCTGTGTGGTTTCCAAGGTTGTCACCCATCCCGGCTGGAACGCTTGTAGCCGCCACCAGGTCTCCTTGGTTGTTGGTGGTCACTAGTCGTGTTCCACCACCAGCTAAACTTGAAACACGAGTTGTTCCGATTACATGTAGTTCGGTTTGCGGGTCTGTTGTCCTAACCCCAACATTTCCAGCATTTAGAGATAGCACATGCGTTGATCCACTTGTTACGGAACTAGTTTGAGTGCCATCACTGACATAAAAGTCAATTGCGTTGTTTGCAGCGGCACTGTTGTGTCTCGTGTGAATAAAGTGCTGATATCCATTGGTTCCGTTGTATCCGAAAGCAATCTGAGCCCCATTGTTAAACGTGGTCGAGCCATTACCACCGCGCAGTCCGAGAACGGATGTAGCGTCTGAACCGGTTCCATATACCGCAAGCTTGTTATTGATGCCGGTTGAAAGCCCGATTCCTACTTGCTGTGAGGGATTAATAATCATCGCACCAGCGCCATCGGTTGTGAAACGAATCTGGTCTTCATTCGGGTTTGCCTCAACTTCAACTCGGGTGTCACCGTTGGCATCACGAATCAATCTTCTCAACGGATCTAAATCAACGTTTTGAGCACCACCCGCGTCAGACTCTAGTTGCATCGTTAATGTGGTCCCGGACAAAGAGAAATCAGTAATCGACTGGTCGTCTGTATTGTCAAGGTAGCCACTAAGGTCAACAGTTTGAGCTGCCTGCCCATCATCCTCTATTTCTAACGAAAGCGTGTTTCCTGACAGGGAGAAGTTGTCTATCGTTTGATTATCTGTGTTGTCCAAATAAGGGGAAAGGTCGATACTGTGAGTTCCTACCCCATCATTTTCAATAGAAAGTTGGAGTGTGTTTCCAGAAAGCTGAATCACGTCAAAAACCTGATCATCGGTATTGTCTAGGTATCCTGAAAGGTCGATGCTATGTGTTCCTACCCCGTCATTTTCAATGGAAAATTGGAGTGTGTTTCCAGAAAGCTGGATTACATCAAAAACCTGATCATCGGTATTATCCAAGTATGGACTAAGGTCTAAGATATGAGGGGCAACCCCATCATCTTCGATTGACAAACGAAGATTGTTAGAGTTAATATCGATAAGATCGAAGGCTTGGTCGTCCGTGTTATCCAAATATGGGCTCAGATCTAAAACATAAGAAGCTTGACCATCATCTTCCAATGAAAGTACTAGTTGGTGAGAAGCATTGATGGTGATGACATCAAAAACCTGATCATCTGTATTGTCAACAAAACCGCTCATGTCAATCACATTAGTAGCAACACCATCCCCTTCGATAGACAGCTCCAAGTTATTACCAACCAACTGAATTATATCGAAAATCTGATCATCCGTGTTATCGAGATATGGACTAAGGTCCAATACATGCGTAGCTTGGCCGTCATCCTCTAAAGACAGACGCAGTTCATTCGAAGTAATGTTAACCACGTCAAACTGCTGATCATCGGTATTGTCAGCCAAACTGCTAAGGTCAATCACTTCAGTGGCTACACCGTCATCTTCTAACGAAAGCTCCAGGTTTGTTCCATTGAGCTGTGCAACATCAAACGCTTGATCGTCCGTATCCACAGCCAAACTGCTGAGGTCAATCACGTGAGTTCCAACCCCATCGTTTTGAAGTGATAGTTCCAAATTGGTTCCGTTCAATTGTACAACATCAAATTGCTGCTCATCTGTGTTGTCCAGGTAACCAGAGAGGTCAAGAACATGTGTAGCCTGACCATCATCTTCCAATGAGAGCAAAAGCTGGTTCGACCCGTTTATGGAAACCTGATCAAAGGTTTGATCATCGGTGTTGTCCAAAAAACTACTTAGGTCGATGGTATGCGTGGCCTGGCCATCATTTTCAATGGAGATTTCGAGATCATTCCCGTTAAGTTGGATGACATCTAGCACCTGATCATCCGTATTTGCATTCAGCGTAACCCACTGTGTGCCATCATGGAACTGGAATTCTGTTCCCGTCCACCGTAAAGATCCGGCAACGCCATTGGTTGTGCTACCAATCCGAAGCGCACCGGCCACGTCTAATTTTTGTTGCGGAGAGGCAACATCGACACCAACATTTTGAGCGAATGTGAAGCCAGACGATAGAAGAAGAGAGACTGCTAGGTAAAAATGTTTCATTGTGCCAACTGTTTGATGGTAAATCCGAGCGAGAGTGGTTTGGATGAATTCAAAATGGGAACGCTCGGATTTTGCAATTTAGGGCATAATGACAAATCGGTGAAACATAAATGGATGAAAAACCTCCGTATATGCCGATAGATTTAAGATTTATCTATAATCTAACAGTGCAGGTCGCCCTAGAATGGGCTGATACCAATGCCGATAGAGACTGGAATGGCTTTCGTGCCTCGTCCTTCAACAAAAAGTGGTGTCAGAGAATAAAAAACGTTCAAGTAGAAATTCGCATAGCCCACCCGGGCGGTTAACCCGTAACGAAATTTGGTGAGGTTTGGGATGTCATAGGTTTTAATCTTCCGACCAAAGTTCACGCCTTGGTAAAAATAGTCGTCTTCTACCTTGGTTTTGGTGTGACTTTGTACAAGCCAGCCAAGTTTAAATCCGACTGAAGCCGCTATACGCTTGCCATTTTTATGGGGCTTTGATCGAAAACGAACTTCAACAGGAATATCAATAAAGTTGGTACTCAACTTATTGACGGTGATACTTTGACCATCGAAAAATTTAGCATCCAGATGTGTGTATGTTGAACCATTTGTGGTCGGATGCTCGATTGGGAATGCCTCCATGTGAATGTTGTGCGAGTTGAACCCAATACCACCCGCAACGCTGAAAACACTTTTGGCAATTACGTAGTCGTAAAGGACCGCAACATCCACTCCCCTAGATGAAAACCACTTTGGTTCCACGGTAGAAGGATGGAATAACCAGCTGTCAAAATTCAGGTTAACCAGAACCATTTCCTTCTTTGGTGGCTTCCGTTTTTTCTTTGGTTTTTCGTCTGCCACGGTGGACGTTGAGGTTTCTTGAGCGAAAACAGCCGAAGCGCTTAAGATTAGCAAGAAGAATATAAAAAGAGCTCTCCGCATAAGAAGTTGAACAAAGATAGTCGAAGGACTTTGCTTAGTCATTTGAGTTCGGATTCCATTCTAATTCAAAATCCCAGTTGGCTCGCACCTCTGCTGAGGATTGAATAACTCGAATAGGCTCCGGTTGTAGCTTTTCGGAGTACCGACCGCTATCCCATTTGCCATTGCCGTTCAGGTCGCGGATTACATTAACTGAGTAGTTCCCGGCATCTAATTGCTCAAATTTCACCACCCCGGATTCAGCTACGCTTCGAACGTCAACTAACTTTCCAGCGGAGGTGAGCAGTTCTACTAAAACTGGTGATGCAGGAGTTTCTGTCACCTTTAAGCTTAGCGACCCGAACATGTCTTTGTCCGTGCCAACAAATGAATACTCAATAGTGTCATTCCAAAACCCGTAGATATCGGTGAAAGCGGAATCAAGAATAAATAGTCGATACCGTTTTCCTGCCTGCCACGTATAGGCGAGGTCAAACCTACGGAGTGCCTTATCGCTGGTAGTTATATCATACTTTACGCGTACCGAATCCTCGTAAAGTTTCATTCTGGAGATGTCCAAACCAAGTATCGGGTGATTCCACACTAAAGTAAACGGAGTACCGGGTTTAGGTGGTCGATTGTTGCCTGGAATGGAAGAAGCGGTAAGACTAAAGACCGCCTCTTTACGCCCTCTAGACGCTCCTCTGCCCTTTGTTGCCTTTGGGTTTGTCCCAGTTAACTTGGGGCGTTCTTTCATTACCAATTCCACGGTGTCTGGCACCTTTTCGTTTACGGAAACAAGAAAATTCATCGTATCCGGTACAATATCAGTTATCCAAACGGTCACCGAATCTTGGGTTGTGCTGACGTCTTCCAATCGCCATTGTTTTTTAGAACTGAACCCAGTCAAATTCAAATCAAATGTCTTTACCGGTAGATTGTAAATGAAGACCAGCTTACCGTATTGATCGCAGTAAGTTTTCTTTAGAAATTGAGTCGTGTCATCCTCAACAAACATGGTCATGTTGTAACTAGTAATAGGTGGTTCATTCTGAAGATTCAATGAATCAATAGCCAAAGAATCCACCGCTAAAGAATCAATGGAGGAGGAATCAATTACCGCTGGTTGAGGCGGGGAAAATGGTTTGATAAGAGTATCTAGAAACCCAATTTTTTCTGTGGGAACGTCAAACTTGTAGTTGGCGTTTTCATCCTTCAATGCAAAAATTTTGTACCACTGATTCGCCACATTTTTGATGTGGTACTGACCGTTTTCATCTGTGCGAGTGAAATAGTCCGGAATGGTGTCCAACGGCAATGAATCAACATCATTTTTGTAAAGCATGACCAACGCATCTGCTTCCGGCTTGCCCGTTAAAACATCCGTCAGCTGACCTTTTACCTGCATGCTATCGAGATGACTCCCCGTGCTGAATACGTAAGTGTAATTCTGTAGAATGTTGCCTTCGTTATTGTCTCGAATTGCCTCGCCAAAGTTGATAGTGTAAGTAGTGTTTTCTGTGAATGGTTCCTCGAACTTTACTATCAGCGACTTCTTTTTGAACTGATAAGAAGGCGACTTGAGAATCGGTGGAGAAATGACCACTTGATCAGAAGCAGAGCGCAACTGAATGTATTCATCAAACGCAATTTCTATTTGCTGACCCTCAAAGTTTGTAGAAAGGTTGGCGGGTTTTTCATAAAGAACGGCTGGTGGAGTTGTGTCCTTCGGGCCGCCAGTAGGAGCAACCTGCTGAGCACAACCGAACAGCAACAGACCACCGAATATGAGCAGCTGCCGTCTCATGTAAACTTGTCGGATAGAATTTTGGCCACAGCTTCAAGACCCTCTTGGTCTTCACTATCAAAAGCGTTAAGACTTTCGCTATCCACATCTAGGACGGCTACAACAATTTCATCTTTTATAACTGGAACAACAATTTCCGACCGCGACTGCGAACTGCAAGCAATATGGCCTGGAAACTCATCCACGTTCGGGACTATAATGGTCTGGGCTTTTTGCCAAGCGGTTCCACAAACACCTATTCCGAAGGCGATTCTAGTGCAAGCCACATCGCCCTGAAACGGGCCCAAAACCAATTCATTGTCATCGACAACATAAAAACCGACCCAGAAAAAGCCGAATGTTTGGCGAAGTGCCGCAGCCGTATTTGCCAAGCTGGCGGTAAGGGATGTCTCACCTTCTAAAAGTGCTTCCAGCTGAGGAAGAAGCTCTTCATACCTTTCCTTCTTCGAGGTAGATGATATAGCAAGACTTTCCATCAGTTTTTGAAAAAGGCTATTAGAATTTTGAGACATTCTTCTGGTGCTTCCAGATGACCCATATGGCCGATTGTGCTGATTTTAGCCAGCGAAACATTTTCATTCAATCCAGCTAAGGACTCAACATCTTCCGTTTTTATGACCGGATCTAACAAACCATGGACAATCAGTTTTGGAAACGTTGCATGTTGAAGCACCTGCTCTAACGAAGGCCGCTCCATCATTCCTCTGATGTTCGCAATGATTCCTTGCTCAGAAAACCCGATAGCTGTTTCTATCAACTCACTTATTTCGCTTTGAAGCATTTTTCGGGTTTCTTCTGCAAATAAAGAAGGAATAACGGTCTTTATGTAAACCTCCTTGTTCCTTTGAGCCAGTCCGATTACACGCTCGCGTTCCTTTTTTCTTTCATCAGAGTCGGCATAGGCCGTTGAATGAAAAAGCGTCAAAGAGTTGATTTTTTCAGGAAACGTATTTGCCAATCCTAGTGCCACATACCCACCCATCGAATGCCCGATAACATGAAACTTCTCGACTTCCTCAGCATCTAGAACAGCCGAAACTGCTTGGGCATGGTCGTTCATGCTATGAACATATCCAAGGCAACCACTCTCGCCTTGCCCCAATAGGTCAACCGTAATGACATTGAATTTGCTGACAAAGGCTTCGGCATAGTTGTTCCACATTCCCCGCTCTTCTAAAAAACCATGCAGCAGCACAAGCGTTTCACCACCACCGCGTTGTGAATAAACTACCTCAACCCCTTTATATTTTACGGTCTTGCGCAAGCTAATTTTGTGAGCGCGCCAAAAGTACATACTAAGCAGAATACCAATCCGTTCCAAAAGTGCAACCAATCCGATCCATTATGAAGTATTGCGCCATCCTCCTACTGTGCATTACGGTCGTTTCAAACAGTCGAGATTCTCTCGCTCAAGGAAAGTTGGGCGCTTTTGTCGGTGCCGGAACTATGTTCTACAGCGGTGATCTGCAAGAAAGTTTTTTGCCACATCCCGCAACGATTCGCTGGACAGTTGATGCAGGTCTCCATTGGCAGATCACCAAAAGATGGGGGTTGCAACTGAATTACACGCTGGGAGAAATTACCGGCAGCGACCAGTTTGCGGTGAGCCCGGGTAAACAGAAACGCGACCTCCGGTTCCGATCATTGATACATGAAATCGGACTAAGAGGCACGTTCGACATTCTGAGGAATGACAAATGGAAGTTCCTTCCATACTTAACCGCAGGGGTCAGCGCGGTGAATTTTGAACCGAAACGAGACGGTGTTGCCCTCAGGCCATTGGCGACCGAGGGTGTGGGCTATTCTAATTGGAATGTGAGTTTCCCTACAGGTCTTGGGTTGAAGTATCAGATCAACTGCCGCTGGGCTTTGAAAGGGGAGATTCTTTACCACTGGACCATGACCGATTATTTGGATGATGTCAGTGGGGCGTATCCTGATGAAGAAGTTGAATACTATACGGATCCTGGAGACGCTCACCCCAACAGGGTTATGCGTGGAAATCCTAAGTGGAAGGATGGGTTCTTTGATATCAACGTAGGTGTCATTTTCTTCTTCGTAGGGTGCGGAAGTTCCAAGAAAGGAGGATTAATTGAAGATTGTGACGAACTTTACAAGGATGTTGACATGGACAAGCTCATGGAGCGGTATAAGCAGTAACATTCATCAGGTTTGAAGAATCTCTCAGCACCTCTTTCTCTTGTTGCAGGGGCGTTTGCCTTTGCTGTTGTGCTAGCTACAGCATTTGTTTGGTTTCCTCCCAACATTATTTCTTGGGATGTATTCGGGTACTATCTGTATCTACCAATGACCTTCATTTATAATGACCTACGGTTACAAGATGTGACAGTAGTACAGGGTATTGTTGAACAGTACAATGTGTCATCAACATTTTATCAGGCGTTTTCACTTCCCAATGGTAATTGGGTAATGAAATATTCTGCCGGCATGGCCATTCTTTACCTACCGGCATTTGTCTTCGGTCATGTAATGGCGTTAATGACTGAATACCCAGCCGATGGCTTCTCTTGGCCGTACCAGCTGGGAATGTTCATTGAGGTGATGATCATTGCCGGATTATCTATCTGGTATTTGAGAAAACTGCTTCTGCGCTTCTTCAATGATAAGATGGTTGCCATGTTGATTCTGCTGGTGATTGTTGGCACTAACTATCTCATCAACACATCATACATCGGTGCGGGCGCTGGAACGCACAATTATCTGTTCTTGATCTATTGCTTCATTGTGATTCTGACAATGGAGTACCACGAGCACTTCAGACAGCGTGATATTATTCTTCTTGGAATTGCCTGTGGTATGGCAATCCTCTCACGGCCATCGGAAATTGTATGCCTGCTAATACCGCTATTCTGGGGAGTTACCTCGCAAGAGGGGCTTCGCGAAAAGGTTTTATTGTTCAAGAAGCATTGGAAGCACTTGGCGGTTTTCAGCGCTGTGGTTGTGGCTATTGGATCTGTTCAGCTTTTCTATTGGAAATACGTCACCGACTCGTTTTTCCACTACAGCTACGGTGGTGGTGCAGGCTCGTCTTTCAACTTTTTACAACCGCATACGCTAAAGGTGCTTTTCAGTTATAGAAAGGGCTGGTATCTATACACGCCAATGATGTTGCTGGCCACCATTGGGCTGATTGTTGCTCTGAGAAAAAAACTGAATGGTTCGTGGAGTTTTGGGCTGTATTTTCTGTTCAACCTTTGGATTGTTTCAAGCTGGCATTGCTGGTGGTATGCCGAAAGCTTTGGGCAACGTTCGCTGGTTCAAAGCATGCCTATAATGGCTGTGGGGCTTGGTTACCTCTTCAATAGCGTAAACCGTGACTGGCTGCGGAAAGGACTGATGTCTTTAGGGGTTTTACTTCTGCTGTTAAACCTATTTCAATCTTACCAGTTCAGCTATTGGATCATTGACCCATCTCGACAGACAGGTAAATACTATTGGGCTTCGTTTTTTGATCTTTATCCATCAGGGAAACATGAACGTCTTAAGCTGGTTCAGCGTGATGGCCTTGGAAAGGCAAACTTTGGGTCGGAGTCGGACTATTACCATTTCGAACATGCAACATTTGATTATGAAGGAGGTCTGTTAACCGAGCGGGTACAATTGGACTCTACCGTTGTTAAAGACGGGAAATACAGTGCTTTTCTTACTGGGGAATTTTCAGATCAACATCTGGTCAAGTTCAATGACCTGACTACTGGTCATTACGTTTGGTTTAAGGTTTCCGTAGACGTTTTTCCGCTAAAGGAACTTCAAGAACATCCGTTTTCATTGGTTATGTGTACAAATTATGGAGATGATTCATATAAGTACCAAGCGTTGGATTCAGAAGGTCTTGAGCTCAAGAACGGGCAGTGGAACAAGATTAGCATGCTCTATCTGAGTCCAGAAATGAGGACTAATACAGATCCGATTAAGGCGTACCTATGGAACAGAGGAGGCAATCAAATGTATATGGACAACTTCAAGTTGGAGGTGTATGTTCCCAAATTTGACCCAGAACGCTAGCGCATTGGATTAAGCGCAAGTTTGACTGCCGCAGACGTTCGGTCAATATGCTCGTCATTCACAATCCCCATATGACCAACGCGGAAGTATTGGGTTTTGTGTGATGGAAGCAGACCGCCAGCAATGATCACTCCGTTCTCACCAACTTTTCCCAAGAATTCACCACCATTTACACCTTCAGGATAGTACGTTGCAGAAAGCGTATTGGCGGTTATTTCTTCTGACTTTGGAATAAACGAAAGCCCGAGCGAGCGCATCTCATCGCGGAATTTCTGAGCCAATCGTTTGTGGCGAGCAAATCGCGCATCCATTCCTTCTTCAAGAATCAATTCAAGACTTCTTTCCAGCGCTTGAATGAGATTTACTGGTGGTGTGGCAAAGTAGGAGGGTTTCCGTGCTTCGTACGCCTGCATTATCGGTAGCCACAAACTCCAATCGCAATAGTAATTGCCAACGGGTGTTTTACGGTTTTTCCAAGCGTCCATGGCTTTTTCGGAGGCGACCAAAAGCGCCAGTCCGGGAGGAACGCCAACCGCTTTTTGCGATGCAGTTACCACCACATCAATTCCCCATTCTTCCTGACGGATTTCCTCGCCAGCAACGGAGCAAACACCATCCAAAATGCTGAGGACGTTGTATTTCTGTGCGAGTTCGCCCATTTTCTTGGCATCTACAAGTACCCCTGTTGATGTATCCACATGCGTGAAGGTCATTAGCTTGTACTTGCCCGTGGCGAGTTCAGCTTCTACCGTTTCGTAAGGCACGACATCACCAACTTCGGATTGGAGAAAAGTAACGTTCGCACCGTAGCGAGTCAAAAGTTCCGCGTAGCGCTCTCCGAAATAGCCAGTGGAAACCACCAAGACGTTATCGCCAGCTTCTATCAGGTTGGCACCAGCCATGTCCATGGCCAAGGTTCCAGAACCAGCAACAATAAATGGTTGTCCGCTTGGCGCTAACCAAACATCACGCATCATTTCAATGGCGCGGCCGAAAGACTCTATAAATGCTGGTGCCACATGACTCAAGGTCGGCTGACCCACTTTCTCCATCACACTTGGGTCGAATTCAATCGGGCCCGGAATCATCAATAGTTTTCTGCTCATCTAATAAAAAGTAGTGCTTACGAATTCATCAACCCCTCAATCTCCTCAACCTCTTTCGGAATATTCTTCATCAGGTTGTGCGGGCCGTTCTTGGTCACAAGAATATCGTCCTCAATTCGAATACCAATCTCCTCTTCCAGAATGTAAATGCCAGGTTCGCAGGTAAACACGTTTCCTTCTTGCATAGGTACGTCCCAATTGCCCACATCGTGCGTATCCAACCCAAGGAAATGGCTGGTGCCATGCATGAAGTATTTCTTATACGCTGGCCATTTTGGGTTCTGATTCTGAATATCGGCCTTGTCAATCAGCTTCAACTTTACCAATTCATCCTGCATCAATAGGCCAACCTCCTTATGGTATTCCTTCAAGATCGTTCCCGGACGAAGCATTTCGATGGCAGCTTTCTGAACACTCAGCACCGCGTTGTAAACATCTTTTTGGCGTTGAGAAAATCTGCCATTTACAGGAATGGTGCGCGAAAGGTCCGCATCATAATTGGCGTACTCCGCACCAATATCGAGAAGCAACACATCGCCATCCTTACATTGCTGATTGTTCTGAATGTAGTGTAGCACGCAAGAACTTCTTCCCGATGCAATGATCGGTTCGTAAGCAA
Organism: uncultured Chryseobacterium sp.; assembly: GCA_964457245.1. GTDB lineage: Bacteria > Bacteroidota > Bacteroidia > UBA10329 > UBA10329 > UBA10329. The sequence goes on from CAYWET010000006.1 coordinate 44,223, forward strand.
ATCCCTGTGCGCGATTCCGTATGAATTCGTGCCACAGTTCTGCTTCTATTTCGTACTCCCAAACACCAGGCTTCACTTTATCAAGCAACCTGCGGAATCCTTTTTCGGTGATGTTGCACGCTTCCTGTAAAAGCATCACCTCGAACTTAGATTTCACCGAGCGGATGCGTTCCATAACTGGCGCGCATCTCCTGAACTTATGCAGTGGATATTTCTCCATGCACCATTTCACAAACCGGGCATCGCGCGTCTCAACCTCTATGTTGGCACGCCCATGCTCGTTCGAGTTCAAATAGATGTGAGAAGCCTCATTGACCAGCATATTGAACACACGGTTGAAATCCTTTAGCCAGTAAATGGTCTGAATGCCAGAAACCTGCTGTGCTTGCTCAACGGTCAGCTTGGCACCTTCCCAAATGGCAATGGTCTCGTTGGTTTCCTTTAGGAAAAGCACTTCGCGATGATTCTCATCGCGAGCATTTGGTGCCAAAACCAGAACCGACTCTTCCTGATCAACGCCTGTCAGGTAAAAAAGGTCGCTATTCTGCTTGAATTTCATGGTGCCATCCGCATTGGTGGGCATCACATCGTTGCTATTGAAAACAGCCACACTTTGCGGTACAATTCCCTCAATGAACCGCTGTCGGTTATTGATGAAAAGTTCGTTGTCTATTCGGTCGTATCTCATGGTCTGAACTTGTTGCCCAAATGTATGTTATTCCAAAATGAGAGCAAATTCGCGTCCCTTGTTATTAAGAATGTTTCTAAATAAATGGCTTGGGGGAGGCAATCAGACGCAGGTATTACATTTGCCAGCAATTGCGCTACCCTCCTAGGTTTTAACACAAAATCAGACATCAATGTCAAGTTCAGTAGGTAAAAAGATAGCAATGGCCCTTTCGGGTTTCTTCTTGCTTGTCTTCCTTCTCCAGCATTTGGCCATCAACTTCATTTCCGTGATTAGTGCCGATGGTTTTAATGAGGCATCCCATTTTATGGGAACCAATCCGATCGTTCAATTCCTTTTCCAGCCGATTTTGGCATTCGGTGTCATTTTCCACTTAGCAATGGGAATGCGATTGGAATTGCAGAATCGTGCTGCGCGACCAGTAAAATACGCCATGAACAAAGGTGGAGAGAATTCATCTTGGATGAGCAGAAACATGATTATCACAGGAATCATGATTCTTCTTTTCCTCGGATTGCATTTCTACGATTTCTGGATTCCAGAATTGAATGTGAAGTACGTTCAAGGCGATATGTCTGGTCTTATCGACCCGATGTATCCAGACAGTGGAATGCGTTATTGGGAAGAACTTCATCACAAGTTCCACGACCCAGTTCGCGTTGGGATCTATGTGCTTTCGTTTGTGTTTCTTGCCCTGCATCTGATGCATGGTTTCCAGTCGGCTTTTCAGTCGGTCGGTTTCAACCACAGGAAATACACTCCAGTTATCAAGCAATTGTCGAACATTTACGCAGTTGTGGTACCGTTGGGATTCATCATCGTTGCGGTTTATCACTTTGCTACACAATCATAAAATCTTACGCCAATGTCATTGGATGCCAAGATACCTGCTGGTCCAATCAAGGATAAATGGACCAACCACAAGAACAAGATTAACGTTGTAAACCCTGCCAACAAGCGTCTGATTGACGTGATTGTTGTTGGTACTGGTTTGGCGGGAGGTTCGGCCTCTGCTTCACTTGCCGAGTTGGGGTACAACGTAAAGGCTTTCTGCTATCAAGACAGCCCACGGAGAGCGCACTCAATTGCGGCTCAAGGTGGTATAAACGCTGCGAAGAACTATCAGAATGATGGTGACTCGACTTACCGTCTGTTTTACGATACTGTAAAAGGTGGCGATTACCGTGCTCGCGAAGCGAATGTTTATCGTTTGGCGGAGGTTTCGGCCAACATCATTGACCAATGCGTGGCGCAAGGTGTGCCGTTTGCGCGTGAGTATGGAGGTCTTTTGGACAACCGTTCGTTCGGTGGGGTTTTGGTTTCAAGAACATTCTACGCGAAAGGACAGACCGGACAGCAGTTGCTTTTGGGAGCATATTCTGCTATGAACCGTCAGATTGCGAAGGGAAAGATTGAAATGTACAATCGCCATGAGATGCTTGATGTAGTGCTTGTGGATGGAAAAGCTCGCGGAATCATCGCTCGAAACTTGGTTACAGGCGAGATTGAAAGACACTCTGCTCATGCGGTGATCATTGCCAGTGGAGGTTACGGAAACGTATTCTTCTTGAGTACAAATGCAATGGGTTCGAACGTGACCGCTTCGTGGAAGATTCACAAGAAGGGCGCTTATTTTGCAAACCCTTGCTACACGCAGATTCACCCAACGTGTATTCCGCGTTCGGGAGACCACCAATCGAAACTGACGTTGATGTCAGAGTCACTTCGTAACGATGGTCGAATTTGGGTTCCGAAGAAAATGGAGGATGTAAAAGCCATCCGCGAAGGCAAATTGAAGCCAACCGAGATCAAAGAAGAAGACCGAGATTACTACTTGGAAAGACGTTACCCAGCGTTTGGTAACCTTGTTCCGCGTGATGTGGCTTCTCGCGCAGCCAAAGAGCGTTGCGATGCTGGTTTTGGTGTGAACCAAACTGGTGAGGCAGTTTATCTGGATTTCAGTTCTGCTATTATGCGTTACGGGAAAACCGAAGCGCACCTTCAAGGACTTCATAACCCAACGGATGCACAGATTCGTGAGTTGGGCGAGAAAGTAGTGGAGGCCAAATATGGAAACTTGTTCCAGATGTACGAGAAGATCGTAGATCAGAACCCGTACAAAACGCCAATGATGATCTACCCTGCGGTACACTATACCATGGGTGGTATTTGGGTTGATTACAACCTGATGACAACCATTCCGGGTTGTTATGCGGCTGGCGAGGCAAACTTCTCCGATCACGGTGCAAACCGATTGGGAGCTTCGGCTTTGATGCAAGGATTGGCAGATGGTTACTTCGTGCTTCCTTACACAGTTGGCGATTACTTGGCGGCTGAAATCCGTACTGGAAAAATCCCAACTGATTCCCCTGAGTTTGATGCCGCTGAGAAAGAGGTGAAAGACCGTCTACAGCAATTCATCGATATCAAGGGAACGAAGTCTGTCGATTACTTCCACAAGCGTTTGGGTAAAGTGATGTGGGATAAAGTCGGCATGGCCCGAAATGCACAAGGCTTGAAGGAGGCGATGGATGAGATTCGTCAAATCCGTGAGGAATTCTGGAAAGATGTTCGTGTTCCAGGAGCAGTAAATGAGTTGAATCCTGAGCTAGAGAAAGCAGGTCGTGTGGCTGATTTCCTTGAATTGGGAGAGCTTTTCGCTAAGGATGCATTGGAAAGAAATGAGAGCTGCGGAGGCCACTTCCGAGAGGAATCTGTAGAGCTTGATGGCGAGCAGAAAGGCGAGGCCAAGCGAGACGATAAGAACTTCGCTTACGTGGCGGCTTGGGAGTGGACTGGAGACCCTCGCGAGTCAAAAGTTCACAAGGAGAATTTGGAGTTCAATGACATTGAGCTGAAGCAAAGAAGTTACAAATAAGAAATCCGAGAGACATGAATTTGACACTCAAAGTCTGGAGACAGAAAGACGGAAAAGCAAAAGGCGCGTTGGAATCGTACGAGCTGAAAGACGTTTCGCCTGATTCATCTTTCTTGGAAATGATGGATATGCTCAACGAGCAACTCATCAACGATGGAAAAGACCCAGTGGCATTCGACCACGACTGTCGTGAAGGAATCTGCGGTATGTGCTCCATGTACATTAATGGAGAGGCGCACGGACCAGGTCGCTTGATCACTACATGCCAGTTGCACATGCGATCATTTAAGGATGGCGAAACTATCTACATCGAACCATTCCGTTCTGCAGCATTCCCTGTTATCAAAGACCTTACTGTAGATAGAAGTTCATTTGACCGTATTCAGCAGGCTGGTGGATACATTTCTGTGAACACTTCAGGAAATACACAGGATGCTAATGCACTTCCTGTTCCGAAGGATGATGCAGACAAAGCCTTTGATGCTGCAACATGTATTGGTTGTGGGGCTTGCGTAGCTACTTGTAAGAACTCTTCTGCGATGCTTTTCGTTTCAGCAAAAGTGTCTCAGTTTGCATTACTCCCACAAGGAAAAGTGGAAGCTAAGAGACGCGTGTTGAACATGGTAAAGCAGATGGACGAAGAAGGTTTCGGTAACTGCACCAACACAGGCGCTTGCGAAGTAGAATGCCCGAAAGGAATCTCTCTAGAAAACATCGCCCGAATGAACCGAGAATATCTTTCCGCTTCGGTTACAAGCGAAGACTGAGTTTAGGATAATGACAAAAAGAAAAGGCCGCAATTTGCGGCCTTTTTTGTTTAGTGAAACTGAATTAGAAGACAGAGAAGTACTATAATCAGGAGGTTACTTTTCCCCAAACACCTTCACAATTACATCATAGCGGAGGGTGGTGTCCTTCTTCATATGATCGTAAGCGGTCCTGCCAACAGGAAGAATGTTGGCGGTTGAGAAATAGAGGTTTCCATCAGTATCGGCTTCCAGATCTCTTATCCTTCCAAACATTTCATTGAATATAATTTGTTCTTCAACGGCCTTCTTTTCCGACTCTAAGTTGACAACCCTAATGTCATTTTCCTTAAGGGTTGAAATGAGGAATTTTCCTTGTAGGGATGGCAACTTAGAATGGTCGTAATACAACAAGCTTGATGGCGCAATGGTCGGAGTCCAAAAGCATAGCGCTTCATTCACCTTTAAGGTGTCGCAGATACGCTTTTCCTCTTCCGTATCGCTGATTCCTCTTACAATTGGCCAACCGTAGTTGGCGCCAGGTTCAACTTTATTGAACTCGTCATCGGTTACAGGGCCATGCTCGCTGATATAAATCGAGCCGTCATCCATTATCATAATTCCTTGTGGGTTTCTGTGGCCAAGCGTGTAAATAGGTGAACCCGGAAAAGGATTGTCTTCCGGAATGCTTCCATCAAGATTGAACCGCAATATCTTACCTGAAAGGTTGTTCATATCCTGTGCATCATTGACATCGACTTCGCAAGAAGCTACAACTATCAATTTTTCGTCCTTGGTTATTTTCATTCGACCACCCGGATTGTGCGATTCTGGTGTGTGTAACGAGTCAATAATTAGCGTCTCCATGCTTATCACTTTTCTCGCAGTGTCGTACTTGGCTAAGAAAACATCTACGTATCCGGTCTTCATTTCGGTAATTGGTGGGTAAAGCGTGCTTAGGTAAAGAAGTCCGTTGTTTGAAAAGTCGGGGTGGAATGCCATTCCTAACATGTAGAAAGAATCGCGTTCGAAATTTTCAAGCTTTATGATTTCTTGAGAGTGGTCGCTTAGGGAGACTCGGATTACTTTTTTTACTTGGTCTGTAGCCCAGAGGTAACCGTCAGGCCCTATTTCAAGATTCCAAGGCATCATCAGGTCATCAGCTATCACTTCATAGCTGAATTCGGGCTCTGGAGATACTGTTAGTGATGGTGATGGTGGTTGTGAGCATGATAACACCAGTAAGGAAATGAGGGTGAAAAGAGTTGTTCGATAAGATTCCATCATCAGATTGTTTAGAAAACAATATAATCCACCGGATTCACTGGCCGTCCATTGAACCAAAGTTCGAAATGAAGATGTGGACCTGTGGTCAATTCCCCAGAGTTTCCTACTACGGCAACTACTTCGCCAGCTTTTACGGCATCGCCCGTTTTCTTCAGAAGAACAGAGCAGTGTTTGTAGAAAGAAGTGAGATTGCTGGAGTGCTGAATGGCAATCACGTGGCCAGAATCATACGTCCAAGAAGAGAAGATGACGGTGCCATCCAAGCAGGCCTTAATCGGTTCGTTTTCTTTCGCCACAACATCAACCGCAAAGTGCTGGTCTTTTGAATCAAAACCAGCGGTAATATCACCCTTCAAGGGCGCGAAAAAGAAGATGTCGCGTATGTTCATCTCCATAGATTGTTTCGCCCCGAACTGAATGTTCTGGATGTTGTAACGCTCTTCCTGTTCCACCATAGCGCGTAGCAACGAATCCTGCTCAGATTGCCGGAACTCAATGGCATCGTAATTCTTAGTAGTGTCTGGCTCTTGGGTTTCCTGATCTGGTGTCTCACCAGCAATGATCATGTTGATGTTTTTCAAGTACTGATCTTTCATGGCCAGTTCTCGCTCCAACGAATCTGCACGCAGCGTATTTACTACCACCTGATTACGAAGGTTCGTGTCAGAATAACCAGGAATGTACTCTCGCAAAGGCGTAAAAGCAATGATGTAAGTAATCAGAACAATAAGGAAAATGGCCAAGGAACCACCGAAAATGATAACGTTGAGTGGGGTAAGCAACAGGCTGGCTTTTTCCTTGAACGTCTCTTCGTTCATCACAACCAAGCGGTACTTGACCCGAAGACGGTTGCGTAGCTTTTTCTTTGTTTCTTTTTCTGCCATGAAAGACCCAAATATCGGAATGATTGTCGGTACAACTAAGCCTGTTACCTTTGCCGTTCGGCCCAAGGCTGAAATGTATGCTGAAAATGAAATATTTTTGCGCTTCGTCAGTTAGGGCTGTGCGCATACTGTTTTGAACCGTTTCAACCGATATATATCCCTTCCGTTTCTCGTTGTTGGACTAACGCTTGTTAGCGGGTGTTCGACCAAGAAGAAGAACTTTTTGAGCCGAGGTTATCATAACCTCACGGCCAAGTACAATGTTTATTGGAACGGTAAGGAGGCCATGAAAGAAGGTGTGGCCAAGCTGGAAAAAAGCCACAGCGACAACTACGAAGAAATACTTGAGGTTTTCCCGATAGGAACGGCAGAATCGGCCAAGTCGGTTTATGGTGAGATGGATCGAGCCATTGAGAAAGGCGGACTCACCATCACCAAGCACTCTATGCTGATCAAAGGCAAGGAGTATGTTGCCAGCATTGATGACTCTTACATGCTTATCGGGAAGGCGCATTTCTACAAGCGCGATTATTTGCAGGCGTTGGAGATGTTCAATTATGTGATCAAGCAGTATAAGAAGAACGACATCCGTTTTGATGGCTACATGTGGCTTATTCGGACATTTTCAGAGCTAGCACGTTTTAAGGATGGAGAAAAGATTCTGACACTTCTTGAAGAGGAAAAGAAATTCCCGAAGAAAAAGCGTGGAGAATTGGCCGCGGTAAAGGCCGATTATTACATCAAGAAAGGAGATTACGCCAAGGCGAAAGATCAGCTGAAAAATGCGATTGAGACGACCAAAAGGCGAAAAAGCAAGACACGCTATACATACATTCTTGCGCAACTCTATGAAGAGCTGAATAATCAGGACAGCGCTTATTATTTCTACGCGCAGGTGCTCAAAAAGAACTCGCCATATGTCATGGAGTTCAACGCACGCATTAACCGAGCATTGATGGCAAGCGCCAAGTCTGGGAATATTGAGGCCATCAAGAAAGAGTTGATCAAGATGTCGAAAGACGATAAGAACATCGACTACTACGATAGGATATTCTACGCCCTTGGAGACATTGCCCTAGACGAAGGTGAGAAAGACCTCGCTCTAGACTACCTAAAAAAATCGGTGGCGGCTACTACTCAGAATATGACGCAAAAAGCGGTCTCGTATTTTACCATTGCTGACCTCTATTTTGATAAACCAGAGTATGAACTGGCTTCGGCCTACTACGATAGTTCCATAGCCATTCTACCGCCCGTTCACGATGAATTTCAGCGTGTTTCTGCGCGCCAGCAAAGTTTGGCTGAGTTGGTCAAAAACATCCGGATTATTGAACGACAGGACAGCCTTTTGGAGTTAAGTCAAATGTCGGATTTGGAACTTGACGCTTTCATTGCCGACCTGATGGAAGAGATCAAGGAGGAGGAAGAGCAAAGGAGGTTTAATGAGGCAAATGCTCAGAGCGCTCAGCAGCAGCTCAATCAACTCAATCAAAGCCAGAGTAATGGCTTACAAACAACAGGAACTGGATGGTATTTCTACAACACCACTGCACTGAGCTTTGGTGCCAACAACTTCCGCCAGAAATGGGGAGAGAGAAAGTTGGAGGATAACTGGAGACGCTCAAACAAACGATCGAATGCATTACAAGAAATTGTTAATGAAAACGGAGATACGACAGCAGTAACCACTGCGCAGCTTTTGGATCCAGAGTTTTACAAAAAAGACATTCCGCGGACTCCTGAGCAGATTGATAGCGCCAACATCAAAATCCAAAACGCTTACTACGATTTGGGGACAATCTACAAGGAACAACTTTCGGAGAATCAACGCTCTATCAACACGTTTGAAGAGTTATTGAAGCGTTACCCGCAGGGAACTTGGAACCTTGAAACGTACTACCAGTTGTATCGTCTTTACACTGCCGAAGGCGACCAGCGCAAGGCGCAGGAGTACGCAAATCGTATTCTGCGCGAATTCCCAGACAGCGATTACGCAGAAATTATAAAAGACCCTAAATACCTCGAAAAGTTGGAGGCAATGCGCGGTCGTTTAGGCACCATGTACGACATGGCGTTTGAGAATTTCCATAAACAAGAATATGAGCGTGTAATTGAAGCATGCGACAGTGCGCTTACCACGTTTGATGATGACGACCTGTTGAGCAAATTCGCTCTGCTTAAGGTGATGGCTATCGGAGCCACTGAAAAGCTGATTGTCTATCGCAAAGCGCTTGAAGAATATATTGCCAAGTACACCGCTGCGCCAGAAAAGGAGCGTGCCGAAGATCTCTTGGCCTATGTTAAGGGTCTAATGGGCGAGGGAATTCCTGATGAGCCTGTTTCCGAAAGCACTGGCGAAGAAAAGCCGAAGGAGAATGCAGATGGCTACGTGTATGACGACCAAGCCAAGCATTATTACATGCTTGTGGGTCAAGGGTTGCCGGAGCTTGCCGAAATGAAGGGGCGGTTGTCCAACTTTAATTCAACTATGTTTTCATTGGAAAACCTGTCCATCAAAAACCTCCAATATTCGTCCAACGAAGACCTCATTTTTGTCCAAGGTTTCCAAGAAACTAAGAAGGCCATGGACTACTATAACGCTGTCCAAGCAGATACAACGGTGTTCGATGGGGTGAACCTTCAAACGGTGTCGCAATTCATTATTTCGAAAGAAAACTTCACCAAGTTCTACCAGAAAAAACAAATTCCTCCTTACGTCAAGTTTTTCAACGAAAACTACCTGAAAGAGGATTGATTCTGGTCTCAATTCACCGCTTGTTACTCAGCTTCGTTTGAGGCAGTCAGTTTCTTATCTTCGCGCTCCTTTCGGAAAATACGATGGCGAAGAAGTACAACGAATACAACCAATTGAACCTCCCAGCGGTTGCTGACGAGGTACTGAAGTTTTGGGAGGATAACGACATTTTCCAGAAGAGTATTGAGACGCGTGAAGGGCACGAACCTTTCGTGTTTTACGAGGGACCGCCATCAGCCAACGGTATGCCGGGCATTCACCACGTTATGGCACGTACCATCAAGGATATTTTCTGCCGTTACCGTACCCTGAAAGGTTATCAGGTTAAGCGAAAAGCTGGTTGGGATACACACGGATTGCCCGTAGAGTTAGGCGTGGAGAAGGAGCTTGGCATCACAAAGGAGGACATTGGCAAGACCATAACCATTGCCGAATACAACGAGGCGTGCCGTAAGGCGGTGATGAAATACACGGACGTTTGGAACGACCTGACCCGGAAGATCGGGTACTGGGTGGATATGGACGACCCGTATGTGACGTACGACAACAAGTACATTGAAAGCGTTTGGTGGTTGCTGAAAAATCTGTTCGACAAGGGTTTGCTGTACAAGGGCTACACTATTCAGCCGTATTCGCCCAAGGCAGGAACGGGTTTGAGTTCGCACGAATTGAACCAACCTGGAACCTACCGCGATGTGAAGGATACCACGGTTGTGGCGCAGTTCCGTGCCTCTTCGTTGGATACCAAATTCGGTGGAGAAACCCACATTTTGGCTTGGACGACCACACCTTGGACGCTTCCGTCAAATACGGCTCTGGCCGTTGGGGAGAACATCGACTATGTGGCCGTGAAAACCTTCAATCAGTACACTTCAGCACCTGTTGTGGTGGTCTTGGCGAAAGACCTTGTCGGAAAGTGGTTCAAGGCTGAAAATGCCGAATTAGCCTTGGAGGATTATCAAGAAGGCGACAAGAAGATTCCGTATCAGGTTGTTGCTGAATTCAAAGGTTCTGAACTGGTGGGAATGGCCTATGAGCAACTACTTCCTTATGCACAACCAGATGGTGAAGGTTTCCGTGTAATTGCGGGAGATTTCGTTTCGACTGAAGACGGTACGGGAATCGTGCATATTGCGCCAACATTCGGAGCGGATGATGCCCGCGTAGCGAAAGCCGCTGGCATTGGTGCCATGCTGGTGGATGACGGCCAAGGGAACATGGTTCCGTTGGTGGATCTGCAAGGGCGTTTCCGTCCAGAAGTGAGCGATTTTGCAGGCGAATACGTGAAAGCCGAGTATTACACAGATGAGGAAATTGAGGCAGAAACGAAAAAGCAGGGTCGCGACAACTACCTGTCGGTGGATGAGCGTATTGCCATCAAATTAAAGGAGGAGAACAAGGCGTTCCGAGTTGAGAAATATGTTCACAGCTACCCACATTGCTGGAGAACGGATAAGCCAGTTCTATACTACCCGTTGGATTCGTGGTTTGTGCGTACAACAGAGGCGAAAGACCGCTTGATTGAGCTCAACAAGACTATCAACTGGAAACCAGAAAGCACGGGAATAGGTCGTTTTGGGAACTGGTTGGAGAATCTTCAGGATTGGAACCTTTCGCGAAGCCGTTTTTGGGGAATTCCATTGCCTATTTGGTCAACGGAAGACAAGGCAGAACGCAAATGCATCGGGTCGGTTGAAGAATTGAAAGCCGAATGCGAGAAAGCAGTTGCTGCTGGAGCGATGGATAAAAATCCATTGGCTGATTTCGATGCTGGAAACATGGATGAGGCGAACTACAAGACCTTCGACCTACATCGCCCATACATGGATGATATTGTACTGGTTTCCGAATCGGGAAAACCGATGAACCGCGAAACGGATTTGATTGATGTGTGGTTCGATTCGGGAGCAATGCCATACGCGCAACTTCACTACCCGTTCGAGAACGAGGAATTGATTGACGGAAAGAGCAACTATCCAGCCGATTTTATTGCGGAGGGAGTTGACCAAACGCGTGGTTGGTTCTTTACCCTGCATGCTATTGGAACCATGTGTTTTGATTCTGTAGCGTATAAGAATGTGGTTTCTAACGGACTTGTGTTGGATAAGAACGGGCAGAAGATGTCCAAGCGATTGGGTAATGCGGTTGATCCGTTCGAAACACTCAAGAAATACGGCCCAGATGCCACGCGTTGGTACATGATCACCAACGCAGAGCCTTGGGATAACCTGAAATTCGACATTGAAGGAATCGCAGAAGTGCAGCGCAAGTTCTTCGGAACGCTGTACAACACGTACGGATTCTATGCGCTTTACGCGAACATTGATGGTTATGATTTCAGTGAGGCGGAAGTTCCCGTTTCAGAACGGCCAGAAATCGACCGTTGGATCATGTCCAAGCTCAACTCTCTGATCGCGGAGGTTGACGAGCACTACATGGCGTTTGAGCCGAAGAAGGCCGGTCGCGCCATTCAGGAATTCGTGAATGAAAACCTGAGCAATTGGTACGTTCGCTTGTGCAGAAGAAGATTCTGGAAAGGTGAGCCATCTAAAGACAAATCATCGGCCTATCAAACACTTTACACTTGTTTGGATGTCAGTGCGAAGTTGATGAGCCCGATTGCACCATTCTATGCAGATAAGTTGTTCTTGGATCTGAATGCGGTTACTGGAAAGGACAGTTCGGAGTCTGTTCATTTGGCCGAGATGCCCGTTGCAAATCAAGAATACATTGATGTGGACTTGGAAGAGCGTATGGCGATTGCGCAACAAGTAACGTCTTTGATTCTGAGCATTCGAAAAAAGGAAAGTAAGCGTGTGCGCCAGCCATTGGCAAAAGTGATGGTTCCAATTCTGAGTGAGAAGTTTGAACGTCAGCTAAAAGCGGTTGAAGAATTGATTTTGTCTGAGGTGAACGTAAAGGAGTTGGAGTACTTGAAAGAGACGGCTGGTGTCATAGAAAAGAGCATCAAACCGAACTTCAAAGCGCTTGGACCGAAGTACGGCAAGCTGATGAAGCAGATTGCCGGGGAAGTTGGTAAAATGGGCCAGGAGGAGATTACTAAGTTGGAATCAGTAGGAACATTCTCCATCACGATATCAGACCAGAAGGTTGATCTTACCACTGATGACGTTGAGATTGCATCGAAAGACATTCCTGGCTGGTCGGTGGCTTCAGAAGGAGGAGTTACCGTAGCTCTTGACCTGACGATAACCGATGAATTGCGGCAGGAAGGACTTGCGCGAGAGTTGGTAAATCGTATTCAGAACATCAGAAAAGACAAAGGTTTGGAGGTTACCGATCGTATTTCTTTGGCCATTCAAGATGGTGCAGAAATCAACGAGGCAGTAACTAACAATCTTAAATATATTTGCGCGGAAACGCTGGCAGAGGAGCTTGAGCTCGTTTCAACATTGGATTCGACCAATTCGGTTACCGTTGAACTTGTTGACGACCTCAAAACACAGATTAATATTAGTACATTGAATTAAAGACCATCGAACATGGCAGAAAAGACGAAATATTCAAAAGAAGAGCTCGAAGAGTTCAAAGGCATCATCAACGAAAAGTTGGATAAAGCCAAAGAAGACCTGCAATTGTTGGTCGATCAGCTATCACATAAAGACGATCACGGAACGGATGATACTTCACCAACATTCAAGTTGATGGATGAAGGTTCTGAGGTTCTTTCCAGAGAAGAGATCAATCAGCTTGCAGCGCGTCAGCAGAAGTTCATACAAAGCTTGGAAAACGCGTTGATTCGTATCCAGAATGGTACGTATGGCGTGTGTCGTGCTACAGGTAAGCTCATTGCCAAAGAGCGCTTGCGAATCGTTCCACATGCTACACTCAGCATCGAAGCGAAGAACGCTCAAGGATAATCCAATAAATGATTCAAAGAGGTCTGATTCAGGCCTCTTTTAGTTTGCAGTCTTGAGGAAAGCACTGACCATCATATTTTCTGTTCTACTTGCCGATCAGGCGTTGAAGATTTGGATCAAGACCAACATGGTTCTTGGTCAGGAATACGTTATTGCCGATTGGTTCATTATCCATTTTACGGAGAATGTAGGCATGGCCTTCGGAATGAGTTTTGGAGGCGAGTGGGGGAAACTTGCGCTGAGCCTCTTTCGAATTCTAGCTGTTGGTGGAATCGGTTATTATCTCTGGTACGTCACCCAAAGAGGAGCTACTTCTGCTGTGGTTGTTTCCTTGTCACTTGTATTCGCTGGTGCATTGGGCAACATTATCGACAGCACGTTCTACGGGATTCTATTTACAGACAGTTATGGCCATGTTGCTGAGTTTTTGACGCAGGAAGGTGGATATGCTAGATTGCTACACGGCAGAGTGGTGGACATGTTTTACTTTCCTTTGTTTGAAGGGACGTTTCCAGAATGGATTCCCAAAATCGGTGGTGACCGTTTTCTATTCTTCAACGCAATATTCAATATTGCAGATGCCGCGATAACGGTCGGGATGGCACTGATAATTCTGTTTCAAAAACAGTTTGTCAAAGAAGGCTAGTTAGGCAACTTCTTCTAACAGCAGGAAGTAGATGTATGAAGCAAGTACACCTGCAAATAAAATGGCTGTCAGCAACATGGGGTCTGTTTTGCAGCTCAATGTTAGATAATCTTTTCCGAGGTTAGGATAAGCAGCTACCGAAGTTTTACACATCGGTTTCAACAGTTTTTCAACTGAAACGGTACAAAATCTTCAAAACTACCAAAAGAATAACTATTAGAATTACACCTAGTAGAAAACGGTTTGAGCCCGTAAAATACTGCGGTGATTTTTGACGGTCGCTACGGTAGGCAAATACCGTTGCGCCTACGAATAAAAGCGCAAAAAGACTAGCAAAAACCCAATGCCCTGTACCTATTTCGATAAGTAAATGTGTTTAGAGGATTGACACAAAAAAGCCTTGATTCTCGACTGAATCAAGGCTTTCTGAAAATGTTTTTAACTACAGTTCTTATAAAATAACCTTTCTCGTTATAGGTTTATTGTTCACCATAGCTCTCAAAATGTAGCTTCCAGTAGCTAAACCTTCCAAGTTAATTTCATTCTTACCCTCATTAAGGTTCGAGGTTTGGTGAACAAGTTCTCCTAGTGCGTTAAACACCTCTAATTGCGCTTTTCCATCAAGTTCAGGTAAGAAAATGAATGCACTGTGGTCGTGGGCATAAAGAAGAATGTCGTCACCAGTATAAATGGGCTCTTCACCATCAAGTCTGAAATGCAATAGGAATCGTTCTGGGTCATCAGACTCATCAGCATTGAAAGTATATATTGGATTTACCGTCAACTCTTGGATCTTATCCAGCTTGAGGTCTTCCAGATAAACATGTGCCTCAACCGTAAAATCATCCAAAAGCTTAGCGGTAAACTTAAACTCTCCTGACACCCCAGGTATCAAATCCATGGGAATGGTCATAGGATGGTCATCCAAAGACAGTGAATTTATCGAGTACTCGACCCCTCTTAATCTGGTCTTCAATGTTGGTTGTGCTCCTGGAGCATCAATTTTATTGGCGTCCAGCATGGAGTCAAATCCATTTGATTCTCCATCATTGCCAAACCGAACTCTAGTTTGATCTGAAAAGGTTCCTGTTTCGACTACAATGTCAAAAGTGTTAGATAGGTCTTCTTTGTAAAATGGCGGATTCCCGAGACTTCTGTAGGTCTGCGGTAAAGCAAAACTTGAAGGGCCTGCACTAGTTCGGACAAAGAATCCTTGGCTTGATGCAATGAGCGAACCTGGGCTTGGCAACATAGCTTGATATGTCCCAGCGTATGTTCCGTTGGTCTGCCATATCTGCGCCTGCCCATCGAAACCAGAAGGTGGTGCAAACCATACCATCGGAGACGGAAATGGATTACTCACCAAATGCCAGCCATCTCCTGTTGCGTTAGTGTTGGACAAACTAGGGTAAGTAACGGTTGTTATTTCCGAAGTATTACCAGGGGCACCACCGATTTCAATTGTCTGACCAGCATTGCCAAGAATACCGTAACCACGAGCGTTGGTCATTGTCCCCGAGCTTCTGACATACCATCCTGACTGAGTACATCCAGGTACAGTCCATGGACCATCTTCATGCCATTCCAACATAACGCCATATGGAGAACCATAAGCCAAGGCATAAGGAGAACAGTCTGATTGCGGAATTAGCTGACCTCCGTTCGGTCCATAAAGACCTAGTTCCGAGAGTTCGCTCACATTTGCGGTATTTACCGCACTTCCAATATAATGGCTTCCATTGGTCGGTAACCATCTTTGCACCCTTAGGTTACCAGTTAAAGAGCCGTCATAGCCAGGGTCAGAAAAATCATCAACTAGGCCAGTCCCACTTGATGTAGAACGAATAACGGTATTTCCGTTTGCATTCATATTACCGGAGTTAAGCCGGAGAATGTCCATAATCTCTACAGTACCAGATGTAACCGTAGCAGAAGAGCCTGATTTATCAATCTCTAAAATATCATTGAACCGGGTCAATCCGGTCACAGATTGTGTGTTTGCCCCGTAAAAAACAACCAATTCATCCACTTCCGGGGTGCCGGAGTTATTAAAATTACCGGAAATCCGAACCTCACCTGAGTTATACAGGGTACTTCCTGATCGGTTGTCATAATTGTTGTCGACATACAGTGTAGCACCAGCCTCAACATGGAGATTTGTCTCATTAAATAATCCTTGACCGTAAGCACATGCTGTAAATCCAGCCAGAACAGCCATTGTTAAGTAATACTTTTGCATCGTTCAGAACATTAAGAGTTCAATAGTTGAGCTAAGATAAGAACTTATAAACAACCGCAACATAGCTACAAATTGTTCAAAACGAACTATTTGATTTCAATTGAATATTCCAATCGATGAAAATCTACTGGAGTGCGGTGCCCTAGGGGACAGTTTTCTTTGTAAGACTTACCCTCGCCAGAGATAATAAAGTGGTTGTTAGAGTGTAATTCCAGCGGAGAATGGTATATGATTGACTCACCCATGTTATCATCTTCACAGCCACCATAACCAACTGGAGTTGGGTCTAACATGAGATTGTTTATTCGATTTTTCAGCTCAGGTGTACAATCAGATTCTTGGTCAATGATATGTCCCATTACCTTGTCAACCCCGTCTGCTTCCCAGCCACCAGCATAGACGCGGAATGACTCATCTTCGGGAACGTGTACCGTGAATGATTTATTAATTTTCCAATGGCGTTTTATGGTGCGGCCAAGCCCAGAACGAAGAATGTCTTTGTTGTTGGAAACAAACTCGTTGAGGAAAATGTACTGCCCACCAACCTCTGCAAACATTCGCAGCTCTGCTGGCGTCAGGAAGAAGATTTCTGATAACCTGCGGATTTTCAGCTTTTCCAGATTCACAACGTAGGTGTGAACCCTGTAATCAGTTGATATTCCATTGCCTTCATCCCAATAGAGAAAAAGTGTTTTGCCATAAACCAATGTGTCTGGCAAATCAAGGGTTGACCAAGGAATGGTGATTGACGCACCAGCTGAATCGGAAGAATTAAAAACGTCTATTTCAGTTTTGCCTTTGAAAGAGTTTCCTTTCCGATCAACGAGTTTGAATTTAAGCTGAGCCGTTTCTGACGGTCGAGCAAGTGTATGTAATACGTTGAATTTGTAGTCCTTTGAGCTCATTTTCACAGGATGGGCCCAGTCGCCCGTATCCTGGTTATTGTAGAACGCGCTGCCATCGCCATTGGCGTAAATGTCAATTCGTGTAGCGAAAACAGAATCTCCTTTTTCAGACTCGATTTTATCTGGAAGATTTCTTCGGGTAACAAGAAGTCGCACGGGGTGTATTTCTGTCTTTGCTGGCGGGTGGCCGCGATCCCAAATCCATAAACCCTCGACATGAACCCAATCGCCCGCAGTCGGCCAATTCCAGATTACATCGTAACGTTCATGACCAGCAGTTGCAAACCCAGCACTTCCACCCTTGCGGCAGACTTTGGCGTGTTTGTTCCCGCGATTTCCAGCGGCAAGCCCACTTTCCCATTCGCAATGAACCCAATCACGTACAATCGTATCGCGAAGCTCATTTCCTAAACTATCTTTTGTGATTTTGATGTATCGCGATAGCAGATTTCGATAACCTTCATCAGGAAAAACGTTGAACGAAAAATCGTGTGTATAATGGTAAAGGGGAAGGTCTTCGAAACTAACGTGCGGCACACCGAAAGCATAACCTTCATGCCCCTCAATTGGCATGATCTGCCCTTCAAGAACCACAACCGTATCATGATTGACTACTGGTCTCCATGATGGGAGTATCAGGCTTATGTCGATAATGTTCTTGAATCCATAAACCTTCATGGTGTCCATGCAGGGGTAAATGCCAATGTCGGCCTCGTGCGACCAGCGAAGGTTTTTGGGGTATTTAAAAGGAGCCTGAGCTTGCGCGGACAAGCCGATCAGAATGACCGCAAGCGTCAGCAGGACTCTCATTTTTGCTGCGTGAGCTTTTCCAGTATTTGAACTGCGTTTGTTGCTGCACCCTTTCTAAGATTATCGGCCACAATCCAAAGATTAAAGGCGTTTTCGGCACTCTCGTCTTTCCTGATTCTACCCACAAAAGTCTCATCCTTCCTGTGTACATTCAATGGCATCGGATAAGAATTCGAGTTTGGGTCATCTTGGAGAATAATTCCTTCTGCCGAGGAAAGAACCTGTCTGATTTCATCTACTGAAGTCGCCCTTTCAAACTCCACATTCACCGATTCTGAATGCCCGCCAACCACAGGCACACGCACCGCAGTAGCTGTTACTTTCAGGTTTGGAATGCCAAGAATCTTGCGGCTTTCGTTCACCAATTTCATTTCCTCTTTGGTGTAACCGTTCTCCAAAAACACATCGCAATGCGGAATGCAGTTACGATGAATCTGATAATTATATGCAGGGCTTGAAGCAGTCCGACCAGCTTCCTCTTCTTCCAGCTGCTGCATGGCCGCTTTTCCCGTTCCTGTAACCGATTGATACGTGCTGATGACCACTCGTTTCAATCCAAAGGCCTTGTGCAATGGCGCCAAAGCAACCACCAATTGAATGGTAGAACAATTCGGGTTTGCGATGATCTTTGAACCATCAGCTGCCGCAGCAATGTTCACTTCGGGCACAACCAAGGGCGTGTTTTCGTCCATTCGCCAAGCGGATGAGTTGTCGATAACAACCGTTCCAGCCTCTGAAAACTTTGGTGCCCACTCCAAAGAAGTGCTACCGCCAGCAGAGAACAACGCAAAGTCAGGTTTCAGAGAAATGGCCTGTTTCATACCAATTACTTTCACGTCTTTTCCTTTGAAGGAAACGGTGGTTCCAACAGATCTTTCTGAAGCCACGGGAAACAGCTCATTAACAGCAATGTTCCGCTCTTCAAGAACAGTCAACATTTCTCGGCCAACCAATCCTGTGGCACCGACTACGGCAATTCTCATAATTCGCTAACGAAAGGTTAAACTTAAACGGGTGGCAAAAGTACTATATTTACCCTCCTTGCCTGCGGGCAAAAACGCATTGTATGCCGACTATTTCACGCCAGTTTTTCTTTTTGATTTTCATTCTGATTCCAACCCTTGGTTTTGGTCAGTTCGTAGATGATTTTTCGGATGGTGATTTTACTGCCAATCCTACCTGGAGTGGCGATGCAGCCAATTTTGAAGTGGACGGAGGTCAAAAGTTGCACCTGAACGCGCCAGCAGAATCGGATACCTCTTACTTGTCGGTTTTCAGCGAAGCGATTGATGATGCCACTTGGGAGTTTTTGGTTGAGCTGGATTTCAATCCGTCTTCAAGCAATTTGGCAAGGGTTTATCTCGTCTCAAACAACTCGAACCTTGAAGGGGCTTTGAACGGTTATTACGTTCGATTGGGTGGAGAAACCGAAGACAGAATCAGTCTTTATCGTCAGACGGGAACTTCATCAACACAATTGATTACTTCTGCTGATGGATTGCTAAGCACAGATCCATCAGGAGCCAGGGTTCGCGTTACCCGAACAGCAAGTTCCGATTGGGAATTAATGGCAGATACTTCGGGCGGAACAACGTTTGTTTCTATCGGAACGGTGAACGACACCACTTACGAGCAAAGTCTTTATTCGGGCGTTTGGTGCAAGTACACCAGTACACGGTCGGATAAGTTCTATTTCGATGATTTCAATGTGACAGGAAATCCGTTTGTGGATTCAGAAGCACCGACCGTTGAATCGGTAACCACCATTTCCAACACTCAGGTCGATGTTCAATTCAGCGAACCAGTTGACCAAACAACTGCGGAAACCCTCACGAATTATTTGGCAGATGGCTCGTTGGGAAATCCATCTTCCGCCCAGCGAGACGTCACGGATCAAAGCCTTGTGCATTTGACCTTCGCCACTCAGTTTACCAATGGAACGACTTACAATCTCACCATTTCTAATGTTGAGGATCTGGCTGGAAACCCTGTCTCAACCAATACAGAACCTTTTATATATGTCATCCCATCACCAGCGGGATTCAGAGATGTGGTGATCAATGAGTTCATGTGCGATCAAAGCCCTGTTGTTGGATTGCCTGAAGCAGAGTTTGTTGAGGTCTTCAATACCACAAATAATTTCATTGACCTTACTGGGTGGAAACTGGGAGATGCGTCTTCGTTGGGTACTGTCGGTTCGCATATTATTGGACCAGGTGAATTCGCAATTCTGACATCGACATCAAACGATTCCGCGTTCATGCCATTTTCAAATGTGGTTTTGGTGAGTTCATTTCCATCGCTAAATAACTCTGGAGACGACATCATTCTGCAAGATGCCAATGAGGTGGTAATCGATCAATTGAGCTACGATTTGAGCTGGTATCAGGATGAGGATAAGGAAGATGGTGGTTACACCTTGGAACAGATCAATCCGTTTGCGTCTTGTGTTAACGCGAATAATTGGAAAGGCTCCGATGATGTTTTAGGAGGCACACCCTCTGCACAGAATTCGGTGTTTGATGATACGCCTGATCAAATTGGGCCAGCATTGCTGAGTATTGACATTCTCGGCATACAGACCGTTCAGGTAAACATGAACGAGGCGTTGGACGCAGGATCGGTTTCAGTATTTAATTTCACGGTTGACCCAACGTTGAATGTGGTTTCGGCTTCGGCTATTGCACCTGCCAACAGTTCGTTGATTGTTTCGCTAGGAAACCCCATTGATACTGGAGTGGTTTACACGCTTACCTTTTCGGGAATTACAGATTGCGAAGGAAACCTACAGGGTTCGGATTCTGTTGGAACGTTTGTACTTCCGTTTGATGCCGATTCGGGTGATTTCGTGATAAACGAAGTGCTGTTTAACCCGTACACAGGCGGTTCGGATTATGTAGAGTTGGTCAACGTAACCGACCGCCCTCTGAACTTGAAAGGTTGGCAATTTGCCAACTATGACGAGGAAAATGGCATTAGCAGTCTCCGCACGATCGTAGAAAGCAATTATTCGGTTGAAGCTGGCGGGTACGTTTTAATAACGGAAGACACTTCGGACGTGATGATGAACTACATCCAGCATGGCATCAACAATTTTATTGAGGCAGATCTTCCATCTTACAATAATGACTCAGGTACGGTGTATCTATTAAACCTGGACTCCATCGTTACTGAGGCATTTTCATATTCAGAAGAAATGCATTTCGCATTGCTTGATGACGTAAATGGTGTGTCTTTAGAACGATTGGATTTCAACTCGCCAGTTACCTCAAAAGAAAATTGGCATTCTGCTGCTGAAACAGCAGGATTTGGAACACCAGGAGTGGAGAATTCGCAGTATTTCCCCAATCAAGGACCAACTGGTGAGGTGAGCCTTTTTCCAGAGTTGTTTTCTCCTCGTGATGGAAATGGAGAAAATGTACTTTATGTGAACTTCAAGTTTGACTCTCCTGGTTTTGTTGCCACGGTTCGAGTGTTTGATTCCAACGGAAGATTGATCAGAACGTTGGCCACCAATGAGCTTCTTGAAAATGAAGGGTTCTTCAAATGGGATGGAAATACGGACAAAGGCGAACTCGCTCGCATTGGGATGTACATCGTCTTTTTCGAGGCATTCAGTACAAGCGGAGAAAAGTCCGTTCATAAACTTTCTGCTGCTTTGGGCGGGAGATTGTAGGTAGTTTCCCTGTGCCGTTCCCGCATAAAGTGCGGAAGGCTGAATCCATTATTTCATTGTGTTAGATTTGGGTGGACAAATCCTCACTTATGGTTGCCATCACATTCCGATACATTGTCCACATATTCTTTTTACTGATACCTACCATTGCATCGGCTCAGGTAAATGTTGATTCGCTTTTACAGATATGGAATGATGAGAGTAAGCGAGACACAGTAAGGCTTGAGGCGCTAAAAAAAGTTGCAGGAGATGGGTATCTGCACACACATCCTGATAGCGCCTATTACTATGCGAATATATTGGCCGAATTTTCTTCCAACAAAGGATACCCTAAATATGAAGCTGATGCGATAAATATTCAAGGAACCTCGTATTACCATCGTGGCGATTTGAAAGAAGCATCGAAACATTTTGCATTGAGTTATCAAAAACGAAAGGATCTTGGAGATAAACAGGGAGTTGCTGGGTCCTTGAATAATTTTGGACTGGTTTCCTTAAGACAGGGAAATTTTGAGGAGGCAAAAGGGTATTATTTAGAAAGCCTGACCACCTACCAAGGAATTCAGGATAGTGCCGGGATAGCTCTTTCTCTTAACAATATTGGCAGTGTCTATAGAAATCAGGGAGACTATGATAGCGCGTTGGAATACTATTTCAAGAGTTTGTTCATAAGAGAGAAGATTAATGATTTATCAGGGGTTGGATTTACAAACAACAATATTGGACTGATTCATATGAGAGAAGGAAGTTACGATAGCGCAGTACAGTATCTTTTAGTTGGTGGAAATATTCTTAAGGAAATCAACAACCAGCGTGGATATGCCGGTACAATGATTAACCTAGCCAACGTCTATAATTATCAGGGAGAACCATCTTTAGCACTTGAGTATTATGAACAGGCAATGAATTCTATGAATGGTATTGGAGAAAAGAAGGGGGTTGCCATATGTTTAAGTAACATGGCTTTGATATGTAGGACGCAGGGTAACTATATCCGCGCTATTAAATACATGGTGGACGGTTTGGAAATGGAACGGAAAATTGGTGATAAGCAAGGGGAAGGAATCTCCCTTAACGGCATCGGAACACTATATCTGGAGCAAAATGACGTTGAACATAGCCTTCCTTACTTTGAAGAGGCACTTTCCATATTGGAAGGAATTGGAGATAAGGATAACACGACAATTGCTTTGCACAATATTGGAAATGTTCACATGAAGCGCAATGACCTTGATGCGGCCAAATTGTTTTTTACCAAGGCGCTAAAAATAAATCAGCTAATTGAAGACAAGGCAGGAATTGCAAATTCCCTGAATAGTCTTGGTAATGTTTATAGTAAGTCAAATGATTTGGAAACGGCTGAGAAACATTATGAAAAGAGTGTTTTACTTAAGCGTAGCATTGGACTTAAAGAAGGGATGATTCCGTCACTCGTTGGGATTGCATTGATAAGTAATAGAATGGGGCGATTCGAAAAGGCAGTTGTTCTTGGTTCGGAAGCACTTGAGATTGGAAACGAATTAAACATGGTGTCGGGTATTAGAGATGCAGCGGAGTCTTTGTATTATTCTTATAAGGCAACAGGCAACTCCTCCAAGGCTCTTGAAATGCACGAACTCTTCGTTGCGATGCGGGATAGCATTATGAGTGAAGAAAACCAGCGTGCCACTATCCGCACAGAGTTTCAGCACGATATGGATATGAAAGATGCTCAGATAAAACTGCTTGATGAGGAGAGTGCACGAAAGGCTGCCGAAGCACGCGCAGAGCGAAACAAACGCCTGTTAACCTTAGGTGTTTCCGCTTCGTTAATCGTTATTCTTTTCGGAGGGGCTTACTTTGTTCAACGCAACAGAAAACAAAGGCATCAGGTTGAGATAACCCGTGCCGAGCTGGAGAAAAAACTGGTTGAGAACGATTTTCTTCGGTCACAACTGGATCCGCATTTCATTAAGAACGCCCTGATTAACATAGACCGACTTTTGGCCGAAGGAAAAACGGAAGAAGCGCAACGTTATAACGACCGCTTCTACAAATTAATGAACCTAACACTTGACAATGCGAGAGAACAACTGATCGGTTTGGATGAGGAATTGGAAATGATCGAACAATATCTGGCCATTGAATCCGAGCGATTGGGAAACCGCCTACAGTGGTCAGTTACCACTGCCGATGATGTGAACCGGGCAGAGGTGGAAATTCCGCCAATGATTCTTCAACCGTTAGTGGAGAATGCACTGAAACATGGTGCAGATATGAAAACTGGCAATGGTCTTGTGAAATTGGAGGTACGTGTAGAGAACGACCGAATTCTTTGCGTTGTGGAGGACAATGGCGGTGGTGTCGACCTCGAAAAAATGAAACGTTCCACCTCGCATGGGTTGCGCATTACGAGAGAGCGTCTTGAGATGTTCAGTAAATTGAATTTGGCCGAAGCAAAACTGGATCTGATAAATATTGGAACAGGCACCCAAGCTGTGGTTTCATTTAAAATCTAAGCCGGAAAAGGAAATGAAGAAACTGACCACCATTCTTTTTGTTTTGACTCCGATGCTTCCGTGTAGCGCCCAGATCAATTCAGATTCATTAATGATTGTGTGGAATGATAAGAGTAAGACCGATACGCTTCGTCTTATGGCAATCGAACAGCTGAGCACAGCCTTGGTGTTTTCAAATCCAGATTCTGCCATTTCTCTTGCCCAGTTGCAGTACGAATTTGCATTAGGCAAAAGAAGGAAATGGGAGTGTAGCGCCTTGAACCTTCAAGGGCATGCTCTTGCGGTAAAAAGTCAGTATGAAGAAGCGGTGGTTCTTTACAGGAAAAGCCTTGAAGTAGGTAAGGAAATCGGTGATGAGACTGGAATGGCCAGAGCACTCAACAATATTGGTCTGATACTCATGGATGTGGGTGATCTTCCAGAAGCTATCGAACACTTTCAGCAAAGCCTTCTGTTGAAGGAGAAAACGAATAATCCAGCAGAGGTTATTCCTGCACTGATAAACATTGCAAATCTATATGAGACCATAGGGGAACTCGATACTGCCATTAACCGTTATCGGAGGACTCTCGAAATCTGTAATCAGGTCGGACACGTACGTGGTTCAGCTTACTGTCTTGGTAATATGGGTATGGTGTACAAGACCAAGGGTGAATTTAACATTGCAGATTCTCTGCTGAACGAAGCACTCGTTTTAGGGAAACAGCTGAACGATCAGCAGGCAATTGCACGATGCTTTGCGGGTCTTGGAATGGTTCAGAAGGAACGCGGTGAATACATAAAAGCGCGGGATTTTTTTCTGCAATGCGTACAAATCGCTGAATCGGTAGAAGATAAAGAAGGAATCGGTGCCATCTACTACAATCTAGGCGAGGTTTACAGGCTTCAGGGAGATTTGAGTAAGGCTCAAATTTATGCGGAGAAAGCAATTGGAGTTGCTCGAAGTGTATCACATGCTGCAGATATTAGAAATGCCGCAGAATCCCTCTACAAGATTTACAAAGCCACGAATAGCCCCTCAAAAGCACTTGTAATGCATGAATTGTACATCGCTATGCGCGACAGCATCATGAGCGAAGAGAATCAGCGCGCCACAATCCGTACAGAGTTTCAGCACGATATGGATATGAAAGATGCGCAGATAAAACTGCTCGATGAGGAAAAGGCGCGTAAAGATGCGGAGGCAAGGGCAGAGCGTAACAAGCGTCTGTTAACGTTAGGTATTTCCGCTTCGTTGATTGTCATTCTTATTGGAGGGGCTTATTTTCTTCAACGCAATAGAAAACAGAAACATCAGGTTGAAATTACGCGTGCGGAATTAGAGAAAAAATTGGTGGAGAATGACTTTCTACGCTCTCAATTAGATCCACATTTTATCAAAAACGCTCTTTACAATATCGACCGTCTTTTGGTGGAAGGAAAAACTGAAGAGGCGCAACGTTATAATGACCGCTTCTATAAACTGATGAACCTGACACTTGACCATGCTAGAGAACAATTGATTGGTCTAGATGAGGAATTGGAGATGATGGAACAATATCTGTCGCTTGAGACCGATCGGCTTGGAAACCGCCTGCAGTGGTCTGTTACGGTGGCCGATGATGTTAACCCTGCCGATATAGAACTTCCACCAATGATTCTTCAACCACTGGTAGAGAATGCGCTGAAACATGGCGCGGATATGAAAAGTGACAAGGGTGAAGTTAAACTGGAAGTTCGGGTTGAAAATGACCGAATTCTTTGCATTGTGGAGGACAACGGTGGCGGTATCGATCTGGAAAAGGTGAAACGCTCAACCTCGCATGGGTTGCGAATTACTACGGAGCGTCTTGAGATGTTCAGTAAGCTCAACCTTGCAGAAGCTAGGTTGGATATGCAAAATACCGGTAACGGTACACGAGCGGTGGTGTCATTTGCAGTTTAAGTAGTTTCGAAGAATGATTCGCGCCATCATTATAGAAGACATCCAAGACCATAGGGAATTGCTGAAAGAGCGCCTCGAGGATCATGATGATGTAACAGTTGTGGGCGAATTCGTGAATGCTGACAAAGGGCTTGTTGGAATTAGGCAACATAAACCTGATCTGATCTTTCTTGATGTGGAAATGCCGTCTGGAATGAATGGATTGGAGATGCTTGAACAGATTCCCACCGATGATCGTGATTTCGGACTGATTTTTACCACCATGCACGAGAAGTATGCGCGTAGGGCGATTGACATGGCATGTTTAGATTACCTAGACAAGCCAATTGTGGCTGAAAAGTTAGCCGAGGCTCTTAGACGATTCAGAGAATCGGATAAGGAATCTCTGACCAAGCGCAACGGTATATTGGGCAAGGAGAACATGCTGGCAATTGCCAACATCCAAAAGGGGAAACGGTACGAAACAATTGTTGATGCTCGAAACATCATATACTGCAAGGCAGACGGGAATTATACCGAATTCTATCTTAAAGATGGCCGCTTTTTATCCGCAAGCAAGGGCATCGCACATTACACTAAGTTGCTTGAATCATATGGAATGCTAAAGGTGCATCGGTCTTACCTGATAAATCTGAATCATGTCGATTCAATTGCCCAAGATGAAGTTATTATGAGAATGGAGGCACACCCGGAAAGTGTTAAGCGTTCCGTGTCTGTTTCCCGTGCCTATTCGCAGATTCTTCAGGCCCGCTTGTTGAGGTAAGTACCCTTCTGCTTTCTGACCAGTACCGCCATTTGCATAAGCGGTATTCTCCTGATTTTCCATTCGTACAGAGAATCCTACCATTCGACAGGAAATGATGTCCATTCATACATCTTGATCTTCCTGTGCTCACTTCTCAAATACGTTTGCTCCTGTAATCGAAAACAAAAACATGAGCAAAGTTACCGGTCATAAAGTTCAAACCACCTCTTGTCAATTGAATGGCACAGTTCGGTTTGAACAAGGGTAATGGACACTCGAAATAAAGAATTTAACAAACTGAATAAGATGAAAAATCACCCTAAAACCATAGCAGTATTAGAACTCCTGCATGTGCTTGCCGAAGATGGGATACACCGTATGAGTTTGAACCAGATCACCTGTCTCAACTCATCAGGAGCTTACACTCACATTCATTACCTGAATGGGAAAAAAGTAGAGGTCGGCAAAAACCTGAGAAGGTTTGAAGAGGCATTGGAGCCGTACCAATTTTTCAGGGTGCACAAAAGTCACGTGGTGAACATGGAGCGTATAGAACGCTACCGTGCAACCAAAAGTGGAGGCACAGTGGAGCTTTCGGATGGCAGAACCCTACCAGTGGCACGCTCCAGAAAATCAGCATTTCTCAAGGCATTCAAAGAACTGGCAACAGTAACCATATAGAAAACAATCATTCAACAATCAAAAAATCAAGATCATGAAAAAGACAGCACTTATTATTCTACTCCTTGCAGCGGCTAACGTCTTTGCCTTACCGCAGGAACTCCAACAGGCCATAACGGAAATCAAGAACGACCTGCACGAAATACGCTCAGTACGATATACCGTTAATCAGAGCATCCTACCTGTTTCAGGTTCAATAGTTGACTTTCAACTTAATAACACGGATAGTAAAGGTCGTGTTTCTTCGACCACATATCGTGTTGACCTAGCAGACATTGACCCTCTACTTCTTACAAGTGGTGTGGAACGAGACATGATGAAAGTGGAGGTTCATGCAAAGGGAAAACAACGTTTCATTACCGAACTGAAGGGCGGTGAGGTGACGCGTTACACAGACCGTTTTAAGCTTGATGTACGCGATATGGATAACGCACGACAACTTATGGATGCTTTTAAGAAAGGCATTGCTGTTGCTGAAAGTATGGACACGTATAAAGGTCAGTTCGGCTCGTTGCGAGAGGTGTTACTAGAGCTTTCGTCCTTGGTAAAACCATTGGGCAATACGGTTTCTGTACAGAAAATACTCGTTTCTGAAGACAGAGCAGAGAAACTGCAGCACGTAATCCGCAGAGGAGATGGAGTCGTTCTCAAGCATGAGTTCAACCTAAAAGATATGAACGCTACCACCGTAGATTACGTGGCCAGCGGCCGCAACTTGAGTATTAAATTGAATACGTACGGGGGAAGCAAAGCGGTAAAAAGATACCAGAATGATCTGGCAAAAGACTTCGTACCCAATTTTACGGTAGCGGCAGAAACCGTTGAGCAAGCTAAAAAGATAAAAGCCCTTTTTGAACTGGCAATCAATGCTGCCAATGGCAATGCTCTGAAGAAAACACATTCTGCTCCGTCACGGTCATCTGCTCCACCAAGTGGATCTTCTGCCAGCAGAAAAACATCTTCCGCACAAACTCCATCTCAGGATAATGGTGGATTTCCAAAGGTGGAGTTGACCAAAGACCCTGAAAGTGGAAAATATGCTTGGGCTGGCGTATATCACTTTCCAGGACAATCTCTAGAGGAGCTTTACCGAGCGGCAGAGGCTTCCATACCAACTAACATGGTTATTTCAAAAACGGACAACCAAATCGTTTTTCAACGTATGGGAGGAAACCGAACCGCCCTGAGATTGGGAGGAGACGCCTATATCTCCTTCACCATAAAAGTGAGCTTCAAAGAAGGAAAGATACGAATGGAAGAGACCGACTTCTTCTATGATAACCGCGCTTGGGGATTCTCGGCACCACAAACTCTTGAAACCATGAATGCCAAGAAACTGAACAAAATCGTAGGAGACATTAACGAACGACTCACGAAGGGCAACAACACTATGATGGATGGCCTAAAGACCAAGTTGAGGCTCACTTCCCAAGAAGAAGATTGGTAAGAGTGAACCCTAAACCCGAAAGGGATTGAAAGCAAAAACAGTTCAATAACCATAAATATCAATAATCATGAAAACAAAACTCGTTTTACTAATTGCCACAGCTGGACTTATGACATTCAGCTCTTGCAAGAAATGCTACACGTGTCAATTTGATGGCAGTGCGTCCACCGAGGAGATATGCAAGCCAAATAATATGAACCAGAAAGGCTGGCGAGAATATGTGAAGAACTACGAAGAGTGGTATGATGCAGATTGTAAGTGATCATTCTTTAGCCCTGTCAACGTTTTGAACGCTGGCAGGGTTTAATAATCTTTACAACACAACCCTTAAGATAAAAGACCATGAAAACATTAGTAATTCAAAATACCGTTTCGCTGTTCATTGCAGCTACTTTGTCTATCAGTATTGCAGTGGCCAATCAGATAAACATGCAAGATGGAGTAACTGTAACAAGTTGTTCTGGAACAATTTACGATCATGCAGGACCAAACGGAAGTATCCAATCGTATAGCAGCCATAGGGTTTTAACCATACGGTCTGCCGAGCCAAATAAAGCGGTTCAACTGGTCTTTGAAGAACTAAGGTTTGGATATAGCAACGCATTCAACCTGAAAATATATGATGGTGGTAACACTCAATCCCCGTTGCTGGTAGAGTTTACCACCGGATGGGACAACAGCCCCTACATCGGCACGGGGATCATGGCCAATTCGGGAGAAATGACCCTTGAATTCACCTCAATATCGGTCTATCCTGCGCACGAAACGGCAGATGGTTGGAAGGCAAGTTGGAACTGTGTGGAAAAAAGTTACAACATGCAGAACGGAAGCGTGACCGCATGCGCTGGAGCACTGCACGATCCCGGAGGCCCCAGTGGTTCGAGTTCCGAGAATGAAACCTACATTTTTACTATAAACCCAGAAAGCTCCGGACAAGCAATTGTAATGGACATTCTATTCGCGAATCTATGGGTGAGTGATCTTACTCTGTTCGATGGCTTAAACACAACCGCACCTGTTATATGGTCTGGAACTGGAATAATTACGGACATTCCGGCCCAAATAGCGCCTTCTGGAGCGATGACCGTTGAACTGGTTGTCTCTGGTTCTTCAGCTCCGAATTTTCTTGGGGTTTGGCATTGCATAGATCAATCGGGCATTGAAATGTCAGACGGTACCACCGCAAGCTGTTTTGGCACTATCTATGACAGCGGAGGTCTTAATGGAGATTATTCTAATAATGAAGACCATACTTATGTAGTTTCAACCAACGAAGTGAACACGGTGATAGATTTCAGATTGTTTTCATTTGGCTCCGAATTTGGGCATGATACTCTTTGGGTGTATGATGGAGCAAGCGCTGACCCAGCGAACGTTTTAATTACGGGTTCGGGTTATCTCAATGGGTCATCAATTTTTGTTAGTTCCAATTCCAATGCGATGACTTTCAGATTCAAGTCTGATGGTACCGGGACAGAGCGTGGTTTTATTGGAAACTGGTCATGTCGCGATACAATTTCAGCATGGTCGGTTAGCACTGGAGTTGAGGACCATCCTTATTCACTGGAATCTCCTATCATCTTTCCAAATCCATCAAGCGGACGGATGAACATGGTCATACCTTGGTCAACCCAGGATGTCGAGATACGAGTGTTCAATGCTATAGGTCAGATAATGCATCAAGAGCGGGTCGGGAATCTGACGAAAGGTGTTTCCAGAACACTGAACCTTTCAGATTTGATGGATGGCATCTATTGGTGTAATGTCAGCAGTAAAGAAAAAACCGCTTGCCAGAGAATTGTGATTCGGCATTGACCTCATTCGAAAACGTACTGGTTAACCCCGTATCCAAGATTCGTTGGTTAAGGAATGAGGCCGGGTGTTGTTCGCGTACATTTTACTACTTTTCGACTAAACTGTTAATTTGGCCGACCAATGAGGTGCTTTTTGAGCTATAGCACAAAAGGGCGATTATACCAAGAAACCAATACGATGAAAATAAATTCAATCATAGCAGGACTCATGTTGTTCTGGGTCACAGCCGCACAGGCTCAGTTTGGAGTGGGGGCAAGAGTAGGTGTTTCTATGAGTACCATGGTTGGGGTCCGTGGTGCCGATCTGATTCCAAACCCAGGTTTGGTAACGGGCGTTTCCGGAGAGTTCCGATTGGTGGATAATCAGTCGCTTTCGTTCTACCTACAACCAGAATTCGCATTAGAGCAAAAGGGCTATGCCACCAAATTTACTTCGGGTAGTTTCAGGTCCGAAACCCAATATAATTTTGATTATGCCTCTTTACCTGTTGCAGCCAAACTGATTTTTGGAAGCGGCAAATTCAAAGGGGGAATAAATGTGGGAGTTGCTCCTGCCTTGCTTATTGGAAGGTATGCACAGTACAAGAACAGCGATGGTGATAGGAGTAGGACTGTAATAAGCAGGAGTAGCGTAAAGGTTTTTGACATCAATGCCTTTATTGGCGGAGTGATGGAGTATGCGCTTGGTCCTGGGGCCCTTTTTGCTGACCTCAGGTATACGCAGGGCTTTGTAGACCCATTTTCCAGCTACTTGGCAAAGCCTCACCTTGGTTCCAGTTACCTGAATGCATCGCCATCGTTTTCGGTGGGTTACGTTTTCAGAATAGGTGGAGGTAAGACATCTTCGGTTCCTTCCGGAAGTTCGTATTCAGATCCGTCTGATTCGGGTTTTACCGACATTGAGAACACCCAAGAAGAACCTGAAACCGTTTGGGAAGATGAAAGCGAACCTGTTGAAACCCGCCCCTCAACGATAGATGAAGAAGTTAGCAAATCAAGTTCGCAGGAGCTAAGGCCTTCGCCCAAGCCGCGTGAGAACACGGCAGCGGTCAGTTCAGATTTTGAGGAAATGATCGAACTCAACAAACACTTTGACGTGATTGCTGATGTACATGCATCAGACACCGATAAAGAGATCAGTAAAACTGAGATTCTTAGCAGGTTCAAACATGGAGACGTTCTGGTAAAGATTGAGATTGATAAGGTGGTCGTTGACTATTTCGGCATCAACGAGTTTCTTGGTGCTATCCGTCTCAATCATTCCCGGTATAAAATTGCCGACCGTATTAAGGATGAAAACGGCATGATTAGCGAAATAACCATGCGTAAGATCGGATAAGCTTTTTAAGGATATGATGAGATCAATAGTATTTGTTGTAGGGGTTCTTCTTTTGGGTTCGGAATTGAAAGCTCAGGACCTGAATCTTACTGAGCAAGAGCGTGCCGCATTTGCGCAACAGGCACTTGAGAAAGCGCGGGAATTGAGTATGTACATAGACAAACTCTGCAACAAGAGCACACCATCCTCAATTCAAGTAGAGGCCATGGATTTGGCTTTAGACCTTTTTAGAGACCACGAACGAATAGTTGAAGTTTCGAAAAAGAACTCTGATGACCTACTTTACCCCACTATTGACCGTTACCTCAATCGGTTAGTGAACTATAACTACACCAAAGTGGAGGTGACATGGTACGATGTTTCCTATGCTTCTGACCTGAAACCAGGAACCGATGGCCGTTACTACGGAACCATAACCGTGTTTCAAAAATTTGTGGGTTATGTTGGGGATGGCATTGTAGCATACGAAGACGTTACGCAGAAAAACATTGAGGTGATACTGGAACCGCGCATCAAACGTGTTGGAGATCAAGAATTCGAGGCTCTCATTGTTCTTCTTGGTGACATTCAGGTAATGCAGACCGAATGAGCAAGAAACTACTCTTACCTATTCTAGTTATTGTTTTCCAACTCCCATTAAGTGTGTTAGGGCAGTCTGTTGGTAAGCAGGTAGTGGAGCACGAGTTGAAATTATTGGTCAAGAACTACGATGAGTTCATGGCGCGGTTCAACTTTACCATGGATCCTTTCGGTAACCCCATTAAAGACACAGCCCATGTTTACTTGGAAAACGTAGCAGGGATTCAAAAAATTGATCGAAAACTCTCAGTGTCGTTCCTTATTGATGCGGAACTTTGCGAACGACATCCAGATTTGTGCGAACGTTTTGTGGATGATGTTACTGACAAGGAAAATCCGTATTTGCTCAATTTCCATGACCCGAATTGGTACTGCGTGCGGCCCGCAACGGTCAGGTTCAACGGGAGTGAACAAAGCCTTAGTCTAACCATGCAGGTGGAAGTTCATGACGGGCGACAGTCAAAATGGGTAATCTGTGGTGTAGATGCTCCCTTTCTGCCTGCGATAAAAACGGAGCACGACAAAGATCGACTCATTGCACCAGATAGCAACAGCAGCGGTTTTGTGGCGCTAAGACGTGCTTTTGAAGATGTTGAACACTTTGATGAATACCTGCCGAGGAGTTTTGGAACTGATGGACTGACTCGTTTGGCCACGGCTTGCAAAAACGGGCAGCTGGAATATGTCAGTGCTAAAGGGCAACAGGAGTATCATCTGCTTCAAATACCGGGCTGGGTTGTAATGATTCAATATTTCAAACGGAAAGATGGTAATCGAGGGTGGCTTATTTCTGAACTGCACCCGTTAACGGATGAGGAAAAAGAAATCTATTTGAAGGAATATCTCAACATCGGTCAATGAGGTGGTTGATACATATCGTTTTGGTGTTGATTCCCATGGCCGGGGTTGCACAGCAAACTTTTGAGGTAAGTCCCACAGAAAAGGAACAGTTTGTTCGAGATGCACAATCGGTTGTAAAAAGGTATGGTTTAAATCTCATTGAATTAGGCGACAGTCTGCGAGAGCCGTGGGAAAAGCAAGTAGAAGAAGTGGCCATCCTGAACCTGTTCGATCGAACGGATGTCCTGGTTCCGAATGATATTGACGCGTCTGGAGAACAATCCAAGGAAAAATCAATTTCAGCGTATCTAAGTACTCTGAAAATCAATTATTCTCGCTTTGGACTGGATATTGATACACGAATAGATCGCTCACGGAGCAACGCTTTATATATAGATTCGAAAAGCGCTAATCCATACCTGTTTGTGAAGGTGGTGGTGGAGAGAAGCCTGAAAGGAAAGAATGATCAAGACATTTCGATTGACACCACCTTGTGGTTGGATGTTTATGTACTTTATTGGCTTAACGGAGACGGAACGTATGACCCCAATGCCTACATCTATGCAATAGAACCGCACGACCCTGACACCAAGTATGAACAGGTGCCGATAAAGGGAGAACGGCCACAAGCTGTCGCCAGAGTAGATCAACAGACCATCACCAGCCCAACGACACCTAAACCGACCGAAGAGAGCGTGCCTACGGCTCAAAGCCAACCGAAGCAAACAGATACGGACTCTCAAAAGACTGTTCCGGTTCCCCAAGAACCCAAGGATTGTCCATACAAACCACCACGTTTTGTTTCTTCATCTGACCACAAAAGGTTATGGAAGGAATTTGTTTATTCCAGCAACGCCTACAGGAAGGCAGTACTTGAGAAGGGTGTACGTGGAAGCGGAACCATCTGGTTTACCGTTAAGGCTGATGGCGCTATATACGACCCAACACTGGGGATTGACTCTGAAGTATTTGAAGGCAAAGAATATGCGATAAAGGAGGTTGCTCAACAGTTGATGACCGAAAGTTCATCAAACGGAAACGCTTGGATTCCTGCAGAAGCCAACTGCGAAAAGGTTGCCCGTCAGGTAAGTGAGGAGGTGACCTTTGAATTACACAGAGTTAAGAGCAAAGGTTCTGAACTCACGCCTTCTAACAGGGTTCAGGTTCCTCAGAATGAGATTCCTCCTAAGCCGCTATCTAGAAAACAACAACGGAGAGGCGAAAGAGCGAATCGCAAGGAGGAAAGAGCGTGTGCCGAAGAATACCGTAGACCTAGATTCAACTCCTGCAGCAGGCACAAAAAGGAGTGGAGGGCATACGTTGGTAAGAACAACCTTTTTGTTAAGGCGGTTTTACAGGATGGGGTAAGAGGGTTTGTTGATGCAAGTGCGAGCATTACCAGAAATGGAGATATAGAACCGGGCTCTACGCGAATAAGGCTTGGAAACCATGTGCGAAAACGGTTTGAGGCAACAGATGTAGCTATAAAACTCATTGAAGGAAGCACGGAGGGGAATAACAAGTGGATACCAGGAAAGCATCAAGGCGCAGCCGTTCAGAAACGAGGTGGCGTACACCTAGCCTATGGTAAAAGTTGGCTTGACCCGAATACTGCGATTGAATCGGGTCTGTTGACCGAACGTGGGAAGCGTAAAATGAAACGTAAAGCCGCATGGCTAGACCATAAGAAGGAAAAGATCGGAGGGGTTCATTTCAACATCGGGGGAGGTTACGCTTTTCCACTTGGTGCCAATGGGTTTAAGGGCGGTGTAGCTGAAGCTGCTTTTGGTGGATTGTTTGGGCATCATGTTGGAATGGAATTGAAATATCGGACGGTTATCGATCAGCAAGCGGGAAGATGGTTTGAGAATCTTTCTTCCAAGGCACAGACTTTCGTTCAAGTAGATAGGGCCAGTACGCTTCTTCACACATTAAGTTTGGGCTTAATATTTAACACCTCTAAAAAGCGGGTAAGACCTTACTTTACGATTCATGGTGGAGTCAATTGGCTCAGTATAGATGTAAAAGGTCAAGCTCAAGATTTCGGAGATGCTTCACCTCGATATGGTGCTGTTAGGTATTCTACCGACATGGGGTGGCACTTATCTCCTGGGTTCGGAATAGACTTCAAGATTCCGAAATATGGTAGCTTTTTCATTGCAGGAGAATTTAGCATGTACATACTCAATTTTCGGCCAATGGAATTTGATGCCAACCTAGGCTCCAATATTATTTTGTTTAGCAATCATTTCAGCTTAGGAGACAATTTGCAATTACCGGTGACCATTGGCTTCCGATTCTCCAGGTGGTAACAACTAAAAACAGATCACATGAAACAAAGCTTTAGCCTCCTTCTTTTAATGATTTTGAGCCACGCGGTCATTTCGCAGAACTGCAACCTTACCGAAGACCGAAAAGACGGCTACGGGAACATACTTCGTGGTACAGAATGGTCATATACCGATGCCAGTGGCAACTACATGCACCTTCAGTTAGACCGAACCAAGGATCGATATACGTTTGTTGTTAGTCTGGATCAGCCCACAAGTAGCGCGGTTAGGTTTAAGATAGATGGAGAGATTCATCCTATCATATTCAATCTTAGCAATGGAGCAACCGCTAAAGCTTGGGTAAGCGAAAGCCGTGTCTATGAAAGCGAGAACG
Organism: uncultured Chryseobacterium sp.; assembly: GCA_964457245.1. Lineage (GTDB taxonomy): Bacteria > Bacteroidota > Bacteroidia > UBA10329 > UBA10329 > UBA10329. The sequence goes on from CAYWET010000006.1 coordinate 80,149, forward strand.
GTACAGACCGCGTAGCATTTGCAGAACAGTACACTTTTGATGCTTCTGGTCTTGCAAACTTTGATAATGCAAGAGTAACCGCCATTGTTTTCCGATGCAGTGGTCGCTCGCTTTCAACAGGAAATGCGGTGAATGAAATTCGAATTGTTCCTGATCTCGAAGCTGGAGAAAGTCTGAGTAATGCCATGAGTTGTCTTCAGAAAGAAGATGAAGCAGTTGCGCTCAAACCAGCTCCCAAACCACGAAAAGAGTCGCATGCAATCACTACTTCCACTTCAGGAAGCGCCACTTCAGACGCTCTAATGAGAGAACTGATCCAAGTAGTTGGAGAAGGCACCAAGAACATTGATGAAAGTGTGAAAGAAAGTGGCACTACCCAAATGGAACAGAACATGTTGATGATGGAGAAGCTTGAAAACCTTTCCGCGGCCATAGAAAAACTCAACGAAACCAAAAAAGAGGAAAAGGAATTTGTACCACGTGTATTCGGATTTGGTGCTTACTTCAAAACCAATTTTCTTTTTAGCGAAATTGATATGAACTACGGACTGGCGGAAGCTCAGGTTTCTAAATTCCTTTCTGGAACCAGTATTAACATGTCATTGAATGCAGGGATGAGGGCTCGTGTTGGTTTTAGGTTTGAGATTACTGCCGATTTTCTTACGTCTTTCAACGAGGTCGTTAAGTACACCGATAGCATCTACCCTCGAACAGTTACTCCCGACACCATTTATTTTGGACAACCGTATCTTGAAACGTTTGAAAGAAGTCAAACCTGGTCGTTCTATGATGTTGGTTTGAACCCCTTGCTTGTCATTCGAAGGGGTAAGGTGAACATTTATCTCGGTTTGTCAGCATCATACATCAGGATTGAAGGAAAGTACAAGGATTCGAGCCCAAGTCAGCTTCAGGATCGTAAAGAGACAGGACAGATAACCGCGTTCAGACAAGGGGTATCACTTGGGTTTATTTTAGGAGGGGAGTATCTTATTACACCGCATTTTGGCGTTCGGGTTGAATCTGGATTAAGGTATTTTGGCATCGGAAAAACGGTAATAAGCAGCAATGACTTATTTGAATATGATGATGACTCGAGTGTAGGGGACAATCGGCAAAACGTTTTCGGTTCGTTCGCGAGAATAGGCGGGAGTTTTTATTTCTAAATTAAAAGAAGCAGATTATGTCAACGCAGACTGTAGTCGTAGTCAATCAAAAGAGCATGGCCGTTGGCCTACTGCTCACTTTTTTCTTTGGGCCTTTAGGTATGTTGTATTCAACAGTTTTAGGTGCAGTGATCATGTTCTTCGTTAACATATTGGCATTCGTTTTTACGGCAGGTATCGGCCTCTTGCTTACTTGGCCCATTGGCCTGATTTGGTCAGGAGTTGCCATCAGCAGTCATAATAGTAATCTTGTTTCTACCGGTGCCGCCACTCCACACCAAAAAAACCAAGAAGCACAGGCCCCAAGTGCGCCCGTTACAGAGCGACCCGCTGCAACAGATCAACCACCAGTTGAAAAGACAACTCCCGCCAAAGCTTACCAAACTGTACCCAAGGCTTCGGGCTGTGCCAAGTGTGGAACCGAGATGGAAGCGGATGACAAATTCTGTTTCAACTGCGGCACCGAAAGAAAACAACAGCAGTTTTGTGCAAATTGTGGAAACACAATAACGGCCAATAACAAGTTCTGCAGTGGTTGTGGCGCCAAGGTAGCTTAACCCCTAATATGAACCTTAAATACCCGTTAACATGAACTTTCTCACCTTCCTGTTTCCTTACATAGAAACCGTTACATCGGGAAGCTTTCTCCGAAAATTCTTTGGTATCCTGTACAAGGTTTTCGGCTGGTTTTTCTTTGGTGGCAGTATTGTAGCCATGCTTATGGGGTTGTTTGCCGCATTCAAAACAGAGCAGATGATGATTGTGCTCGGATCACTGTTCACGGCTCCGATATTGGCGGCTGGCGGTTATTTGCTTTTGCAGATAAGCCTTTACAGGTCTAAGACACTTACAGAATTGACCAAAGAAGATTATACCGCCATTCCAATTGTTTCCATTTTTCTTCGGTACGTGGGCGAACTTTACTTTGCTGTGGTACTTGTTCAAGGGCTCATAATGCTTATAGGTTCTTTGTTTGTTGCAAATTCGTTTTTCGGTGGATTTTCGTCTATGTTGCATTGGATAGATTTGCCATTTGTTAATGAGTTACGATACAACGGAGGGGCGTTTGTTGCAGTCCTTCTTATGTACGTAGCTGCGCTTATCGGTGGGGTGCTCGTATTGTTGTTCAGTTATCTGTTGGCAGAACTGGTAGTTGTGCTGGCAGAGATAGCTTCCAACACCAGAAAGCTGAATACAGGGGTGTCGGTTCCGTTAGAAGAACAGGGCACTTCGATTACTGAAGAAGCCCCCCGGCCTGGCAAATGTTCGGCCTGCGGACAACAGAATACCGAAGAAGACACTTTCTGTATCAACTGTGGCAATAAACTCTGAACACCATGTACTGTACTTCTTGCGGCAATCAACTTAAAGAAGGACAGAAATTCTGTCCAAAATGCGGCACACCCTCAAAGGCCGCAACAAAAACCGGCCTCGCACAAAATACTGCTGATAAAAACCTTGAAAAGGAAAGGTTGAGGCAACAGGCAGAGCAAAAGCGAATTAAAGAAGAACAGGAGGCCAAAGAACGAGAGGCTGCTAGAGAAAAACGGCAACAGGAAGAGGCCGAAAAAAGGTTGGCGATTGCCAAGGCGGAAGAGGAACGAAAAAAGCAGGAAGAACTCCAACGACAAGCTGAGTTAGAAAGAAAGGCAAGAGAAGAGGCCGAAAATGCAGCGCGTAAACAACTTGAACAACGGGAAAGGAAGCGGATGGAGGAAATGCGTATGCCGCTACCAGACTCAATCTTACTTGCAGTGCGAACCTCTTTGCTGGAGCATGGAGTTTTTAACCAGGAACAGGTTGACGACATCTATAGAAAGACCAGAGCAGCAGGAATTGACGATGCGCGTACAAAGTTTCAATTGGAATCGGAGCTTGAACGATTTGAAAAACGGACTGTCTCACCGGTTGTGAAGGAAAAGAAGAAACCCAAACGCAGTTGGGTTGGATTGGTGTGGTTTCTTGGCATACTTCTTATCCTGGCCCTTTTGGTAGGGTTTGGTTACGTCTTCCGGCTTGAGGTATTGAATACCTTGGATAATTGGGGCCTACAGACCACAGCCCTCCGCGGAAAGTTGGGCGTAGAGAGTCAGACCAGGGTCATCGATACCATCATGGTAGATAAATTGAATGATGCCGAGGTAGGTAAGATTGAAGAACCAGACCTTACTGCAATGGAGGAATCTGATGTAATAGAAGATTCCGTTGAAGTTGGTGAGAATGAGCATGTCGGAGAAGCCGAAATCTCAACCAAAGCCGTCTATAAACCTGACCCAAAGCCTGAACCAGTTCCTAAAACACCTCAATCTCCCAAGATCTATTCCGTTGTGGATGTCTCACCCGAATATCCGGGAGGTACCAAAGGGCTACAGTCTTTTATTGAAAGAAATATGCGCTATCCGGTCGAAGCTCGAAGAAAAGACCAAACAGGAACAGTATTTCTCAAGTATGAAGTAACCTCTGCGGGAAGTATTGGCGAGGTTCAAGTAATTCGGGGAGTTGCGCCTTCCCTAGATCAAGAAGCCGTTCGCATCATTAAAAGCATTAGTGGTTACAGCCCTGGATATAAGGACGGAAAAGCTGTCAGCACTTACCAAAATACTAAGGTTAGATTCATGTTGTGACAAACATTGGCGCAAGCGCTCCTAACGAAAACTTGGTACAGAGTAGGAGCAAAACCAAAGTCAATTCAACTTTAAGTGATGATGCCTTTGGCTGTAAAACATTCGTATTGTACTAAAACCGTTGCTAGCGAGGAGGCATCAAAGGTTATAATAGTTCATTCGCCAAATTGGCCAACTCAGAACGCTCACCTTTCTCTAGTGTAACGTGAGCGTAGATTGGATTTCCTTTTACTTTCTCAATCAAATACGAAAGGCCGTTACTCTGCGTGTCCAAGTATGGCGTGTCAATCTGGAAAATATCTCCCGTAAAGATAATCTTGGTGTTCTCACCCGCACGGGTAATGATGGTTTTCACTTCGTGAGGAGTGAGGTTCTGCGCTTCATCAATAATGAAGAAGATGTTGGAAAGACTTCGCCCACGGATGTACGCCAAAGGCGTGATAAGCAGTTTTTCCTGCTCAACCATTTGCTGTATCTGCTTAGCTTCTTTGCCTTTCTCTGGAAACTGACTCTGAATAAACTTCAGGTTATCCCAAAGCGGCTCCATGTATGGATTGATCTTACTCTTGATGTCTCCAGGCAAATAGCCGATGTCCTTATTACTCAGCGGAACAATCGGTCTTGCGAGGAAAATCTGTCTGAAATCACGCTTTTGTTGCAGCGCACCCGCTAAAGCCAGAAGCGTTTTCCCCGTTCCAGCCACGCCTTGTAGCGTAACCAGTTTTACATTCGGGTCGAGAATGGCATGCAGGGCAAATACTTGCTCAGCATTCAGTGGTCTGATGCCGTAGGCCGTGGCTTTTTCAATTCGATGAAGCAGCCCACTTTCAGGATTGTTGTGAACCAATGCCGACTTTTTGCCATTCTTCAGCACATAGTAATGGTTGTTCGGAGCATTTTTTAAACCAACCTTGTCGGGTTCGCAAGTTCCGTCCTTATACAGCTCGTTTATGGTGGTTGATGAAATGCCTTCAACGGTGCTTTCTCCCTTATATATGGAGTCGACATCTTTGATTTTGCCCGTTTCGTAATCTTCCGCAAATACATTCAGCGACTTGGCTTTCAACCGTAGGTTAATGTCTTTACTCACCAAGACAACCTTGCGCTCTTTACACTCGGCTTGCAATGCCAAAGCCGCATTCAGAATTTTATGGTCGGCCTTATTGTCAGCAAAAACCTTGGTGGCATCTACTTTGCCTGTTCCGTTCATAATGACTTTGAACGAACCTTTTTTCGTTCCCTTGAGCGGAATCCATTGTTGGAGGGTTTTCATTCCTGCCATATCATCCAGCATGCGGATGAATTGACGCGCTGCGAAGTTCTTAGTGTCATTGCCTTTCTTGAAGTTGTCTAGCTCCTCAAGAACAGTTATCGGTATGGCTACATCGTGTTCATCAAATTCGTTGATCGCATTGTGGTCGTAAATAATCACTGACGTGTCTAACACAAATATTTTGCGCTCCTCTTTCTTCTTTGCCATGCGGTATTGTATGTACTCGAAATTTAATGTTTTGAACCTCGTAAGTCAGGTTATAACTTTGCTATCAAGCTGTAGTTTTCAACACGGAGCTGTGAAGTAGTATTGCCGAATTTTATAGAGATGATCACAGACCTAAATTTGCTCGAAGACCGTTATTTCCAAATTCGCACAAAGTCGGAAGCGGACGAATACGTAGCTGAATGTGGCGCGGAAAATGCCATGGTTTCAATTCATGAACCCAATGGAGTTTATAGTGCGGTGTCAAAAACCTGTGAAAAGCTGATCGGTTATAAGCCCAAAGAGTTGATAGGTAATTCGCCTTATGATTATTTCCACGCAGATGATTTTCAGACCATTCTGAAATCGCATGCAAAAGTTACGGTGCGGCCAGAAATAGATCGAGTGGATTATCGGTTGAAAATGCCAGATGGGAAATTCAAGGAAGTGGGTAGTTTCAGTAGGCAGATCAAGGATCCAAGTGGGTTGGAATTCATCTTGGTTTTGACCTTTGAAAGAGGATAATTTACCATTCATCGAAAAAAATGTGAAATAAATCGTGAATTATTGATCGGATGTTCTAACTTTGGAGAACAGTTCCAATTCCTGGTTTCACCCCCATCGTATGACGCTTCGGCTGATTCGGTGGGGGTATTTGTTTTCAGACATTTCGGGCAACCCGATTTACTACCTTTGCCAAATCATTTAAAATCAACGGAATGTCTGAGGTACTGACAAACACGAACGCAAGCATAACTGATGTTCTCAAAGCGCTGAACATCAAAGAGTTGAACTTTGGTTATTCAACAGGGAGCAATGAAGGAAAGGGAAATGGTGAAGCAATTGGATCATATTCTCCAGTGGATGCAAGTCTTGTTGCCTCGGTTGGTTCTTGTGGAGCAGATGACTACAATGCCGTAATTGAAACTGCAGAAGAAGCATTTAAGGAATGGCGAAAATGGCCAGCTCCTAAACGGGGAGAAATAGTGCGTCAGATAGGTGATGCGCTGCGCGAGAAGAAAGAACCACTTGGTAAGTTGGTTTCATTTGAAATGGGAAAAAGCCTGCAAGAAGGCTTGGGCGAAGTACAGGAAATGATTGATATCTGCGATTTTGCAGTTGGTCTTTCAAGACAGCTTTATGGATTGACCATGCATTCAGAGCGCCCGCTTCACAGAATGTACGAGCAGTATCATCCGCTTGGAGTTGTTGGAATCATTTCTGCTTTCAATTTCCCTGTAGCAGTTTGGAGTTGGAATACCATGCTGGCTTGGGTCTGTGGAGATGTTTGTGTCTGGAAACCATCAGAGAAGGCTCCGATTTCTGGAATTGCTTGCCAGAATATCATCAAAGAAGTATTTGAGAAAAACGATGTTCCGGAAGGGGTTAGCTGCATTGTCCAAGGTGATTACAAGGTTGGAGAAATGATGACCGCTGATAAACGTGTGCCATTGGTTTCTGCAACGGGTTCTATCCGAATGGGAAAGAAAGTTGCGGCTGCAGTTGGCTCGCGACTTGGAAAAACGTTGCTTGAATTGGGAGGCAACAATGCAGTGATTATCACAGAAAATGCTGATCTGGATATCGCGATTGTTGGTTCACTATTCGGAGCTGTTGGAACTTGCGGACAGCGTTGTACAAGTACCAGAAGGCTGATAATTCACGAGTGCGTTTACGAAGACGTAAAGAACAGTTTGGTAAAAGCTTATGGCCAATTGCGAATTGGTGACCCATTGGACGAAAACAACCATGTTGGACCATTGATTGACAAGCAATCTGTGGAAACGTACCTGAAAGCTTTGGAGCAAGTAAAGGCCGAAGGCGGAAACATAGTAGTTGAAGGTGGCGTGTTTGAAGGTGAAGGCTATGAAAGTGGATGCTACGTCAAACCAGCCATCGCGGAAGCGGAAAACCATTACCAGATTGTTCAGCAGGAAACGTTTGCACCAATTCTTTACTTATTGAAGTATAGCACTATTGAAGAAGCAATTGCCATTCAGAACGGGGTGGATCAAGGGCTTTCATCAGCCATTATGACAACAAATCTGCGCCAAGCAGAGTTATTCCTGTCGTATGCTGGTTCAGACTGCGGTATTGCGAATGTGAACATTGGAACCTCTGGAGCAGAGATTGGTGGTGCATTTGGAGGTGAAAAAGAAACAGGCGGTGGTCGAGAATCTGGTTCAGATGCGTGGAAAGTTTACATGAGAAGACAAACAAATACCATAAATTACAGTACTGAATTGCCGCTGGCCCAGGGTATCAAGTTTGATATTTGATTGTTTTTGAATCGCTTCCTGTACATATCGATGTTTGTGATGTTCGTGTCCTGTAAAAAGGACCCGACAGAGGTCTATTATGAGAACGAACGGTATTATTATGACTTGCCAACCTTTATCAATAAGCAGATCAATAACCTCCAGAAAAAAGGTCAGTGGGTTCGGAAACATGTCACTAAAGACGGGCACGAACACATTATAGAGCGAGGTGATATCGATTGGAAGGAAGAACTAGATCTTTTCTTGGAATCTGATATTAACAGGCCAGCATGGCGAGGTGAGTTCCGTGTTGATACGATTGATCTGGAGCGCGAATATGTCATCACATATAAGTCGGAAAACGAGCAGATTCCTGTACAAAATGTGGTAATCACCATTGATAAGGACACGCGCCAATGCCTTAAAGTAACGGTAGATCGCAGAGCGAAAAACTTCCTTTATCAATCAGACCAAAGCTTGTATTACACCACGGGCGAAGGCTACATGATGAAGGGAAAACTCTCGGTCAGTTATCTGTTTGATTCGGAATATTCCATAGAAAGTGAGTTCATTGAAAGCTAGGCTTCTTTCGTTTGGCTTGCTTATTCTGATGATGTGTGGTTGCGCTGAGAAAGACGTAACAGAAAACCTTCTTGGCGATTGGCTTTTCCAATTCCAGATTCATTCTCAAACATTACCGTTCAACGCAGAGATTATTGAGAAGGACGGGAAATTGCAATTCTTCGCTATAAATGGAGATGAGCGCATTAGGGCTGATGCTTTCGAGGTGAAAGGAGACAGCGTTTTTATTCAACTACCAATTTTCAACACGGCTCTTATCGGTAAGTTGAATGGCGAAGAGATTTCAGGAACGTACTTCGATTATTCCCGAAAGGGAGATTATGAGATACCATTTTCTGCTTCGCAATCGTTTGAAAGTCGGTTTGAAATATCCAAGCCTGCCGCAGTACAAGCCTCGGGAAAATGGAGTGTGGAATTCAGCCCAGGAAGCGATAACGCTTACATGGCGATAGGCGAATTTGAGCAATTGGGAAACCGAGCAACAGGAACATTTCTGACTACAACAGGCGATTACCGTTATCTGGATGGAAATGTGGTTGGAGACAGCCTTTTCCTTTCCTGTTTCGATGGTTCGCATGTCTTTCTTTTCAAGGCGAAAATTGACGGAGATAAGATCTCGGGCGATTTCTGGTCTGGAACACATTGGCAGGAAAACTGGATCGGTGAGCTAGACGAAGCCGCAGAACTTCCCGACCCGAACGAACTGACATTCCTGAAAGCAGGCTACGGAGAGTTGGACTTCTCTTTCGAAAACATGGATGGTGTAACCGTTAGCCTAAGTGATGAACGCTATGAGGATAAGGTTGTCATTATACAACTCATGGGTAGTTGGTGTCCGAACTGTATGGACGAAACAGCCTACTTGGTGCAACTGCATGAGAAGTTTCATACGCAAGGATTGGAAGTGATATCTCTAGCATTTGAAAAGAGCGACAATAAGGAAACAAATCTCCGCTCGTTACAGCGATTAAGAGAGCACTTCAGCATTCCATACGAGATTCTTCTAGCAGGAAAAGCGAGTAAAAAAGAAGCTGCGGCTAAACTTCCAATGCTCAATCATGTGTTGTCTTTTCCAACTTCTATTTTCATCGATCGAGAAGGACAAGTTAGACGCATTCACACGGGTTTTTCCGGTCCCGGAACCGGAGAATATTATCAGGAATTTGTGGAAGAAACCGACCGATTCGTTACGCAGTTGCTGATTGAGTAAAGCTGATACGCTCAGTGCTTCAAACCGTATATCTTTGAATCGGTGGCCAAGCAAGAAAAAAAGAACGTTCGGAAAGAAGTCGGTGAGCCTAAGCAGCCATTTTGGAAACGGAGCGCTTTCCAATATGCTGTAATAGTTGTTCTTGTTTTTGTGCAGTACGCGCAAACGGCCAGTTTCGACTATGCATTAGACGATACGATTTTCATTACGAACAACTCTAAGGTGCAGAAAGGCTGGAAGGATATACCAGCACTTTTTGAGAATTCTTGGGGGGGAAGTTCTGAAGAACGCACAGGTTATCGCCCCATAACGCTGTTGAGTTTTGCAACGGACATTCAGTTTTTCGGAATGAATCCCAAACCATCGCACATCATCAACATGCTATTATATGCGTTGGGATGCGTTTTACTGTTGAGGTTGTTGTCGTCAATGTTTCCACAGCAACAATGGCTGGTGTTTCTGATAACGGTGCTCTATGCTGTTCATCCACTTCATACCGAAGTTGTTGCCAACATAAAAAGCCGTGATGAGCTGTTGGCAATGATCTTTGGGATTCTATTCATTCACGCACACATCAAGTTTTTGAAACAAGGCCCGATTTGGCTTCTTATAATAGCACCGCTACTTTATTTCTTGGCCACACTGAGCAAGGAAAGTGCCATCACATTTATTGGTGTAAGCACGGCCATTGCTTTGTTTTGGCAAGAAGCACCTTGGAAAATAAGACTGATGTCTGTGGGTTCGACCGTTGTAGCTATTGGTTTGCTTGCAGGTACTTGGCTTTACGTTTACTCCGACCAATTTTTCCAAGACAATACAGAAGAGTTGCGTCAAATGGGAACGTACAGTTATGATGCATTTGTTGGTAATGCCTTGGCTGACATCGACAGCAAGGTGATGATCTGGGGTAATTCGGCCGCAATTCTCTGGCAGTCGGTTAAAATGTTCTTTTGGCCGCATCCGTTGGTTCACGATTACAGTTTTAATCAGTTGCCAATACTTGTGTTCTTTTGGAATTCGCCTCGGTTCTGGTTGGGACTCCTTTCCTTGTTGATTTTGGGAATAATGGCATTGTATGGGTTCAGAAAAAAATCAATGTTCACAATTGGAGCGGCTTGGTTTATCGTTACCATCAGTGTTTATCTGAGCGTTGCAGCACCGGCCTCAGATATTTTTGCGGAGCGCTTCTTATTCTTTCCTTCCATTGGGCTTTGTCTGATTGTAGGTGGAATACTTGAACGTATTCCGAACTTCGATTTCAAGAAACAGACCATGGTTGTTGGAATCCTGACCGTTCCACTCTTGATGATGTCCGTGAAAAGAGCTCCAGCTTGGGAAAATTCTCAGTCTCTTCTCGAAGATGATATTGATAAGTTGGAAAATTGTGTGAGAGCCAATTATAACTATGCTTTGCTGTTGCATCAGAAGTATGACAAGTTTCCAGAGAAACGTAAGCGGGGAGATGAACAGCAGATCCTGAAGCACTATCAGTTGGCGTTGGATCAAACAGATCGCCTGTCTAATTTGTACTTGGCAATGGGCAACGCGTACATGCGTTTTGGTTTGCGAGAAAAGGGCAGAGAAACTTTTTTGGCGTATGCGAAAGCATACCCACAATTGTCTAAGCCGTTTACGCAATTGGGCAATTACTACGGTACGTCAGATCAACTTGATTCGGCTGTTTATTATTTCAACAAGGCGGTAGAGGTAGGGAGGCTTGACCCGGATAACCACTTAAAGTTAGGTTTAGCTTATTTCAATGCTGGTCAAATTGATAAAGCGCTTGAAGCAATGGAAGCTGGCGAGCAGTATGCGGCTCAATCGGTTGAATACTATCAGAGGTACACCATCATGTGCATTAAGGCGGATTTGTATCAGCGAGCTTATGAAGTTGCGGGTCGTGGCCTGTCCAACTTTCCGAATGATGCAAAGCTTTTAGATATGAAGCACCAGTTGGAAGCAGCTAGGAGATAGGCTATTCCTGAAATTCCAGTTGATACCTCGTAGGGAATCGCTTCTGAGTTGGTAGCGAATTCTATTGAACCCAGAGGATGATCGAGAAACACTGAAACGAAGGTTGTTGCTCTGACTAGCAGCGGAAGTTAATGTAGGTCAAAGGTTGTTGATTGGATATGCATCCATCAACATTTTGAATTTTGGCTCAATGACCCATTCTCCTTTTTTATCCAATAGACCGAAAAGATCGTCTTGTTTGGCAACGGCAAAACCGTGCAAAAAAGGTCTGATGACATCAAACTTTGGCTCAATGACCCACTCTCCACTGGCATCTATACAACCAACCTTCTTTGTGCTAGGGTCTCGTTTAATGGCCAAGCCTTCTGAGTAAGGATATAATTTTTGCTTTTTCTCTCCGTAAGTGATTTCTCCATCAAGGTTTACATAACACCAATCCCGTTTTTCAACCACCATGGCAATGCCAGATACGGGGTCAAGGTCTTTCGCTTTGCTGAATTTAGGTTGAATGACCCATTCTCCATCAGTATTAATAAAGCCTATAAGATCCTCTTCATTTCTCGCCCAAGCATAGCCTCCCCAAAAATTGCCTACATCTCGGTATTTGGCAGGAAGAACCACTTCTCCTTCGGAGTTGACAAATCCCCACTTGCCGTTTTTGTCTCTCACAGGCGCTAATCCTTCACTTGGATTCTTTGCCCTAACTACTTCTATTCCATTGATTTTAAGGTCCTCCTCATTGGGTTTGACGATTACAAAGCCATTTTTGCGATGATCAGCAACAGCAAAGCCACTACTGAAAAGCGACATCCATTTGTAATCAGTATTTGTTACTATTTGCCCCTTATAGTTCACCCCAATTCGGTCTGTTAAACGTTCGTTGGTGCTCGCCACAAAAACGCCACCGTAAAATGCGCGTACTTCACCTCCAAAACTGAAATTCTGACGGAGCATGTAAAGGTCACTGGATGAACGTTCTTCAAGTTGGTTTCCGTTGGCGTCAAAAAGGGCAAATGGCTTTACCTTTTCCTTTTTCCCGCTTGCTGTACCATGATAGGTGACTTCAGTTTTCAAAAACCCTAACGAAACCCCGTGTGGATCAAACCCAAAAGCTTGATAAAACTGCGGTTCAATGACCATTTCTCCCTTCAGGTTGGCATATCCAAGGAGACTGGCACCTTCCGGCATAGCAGCTAATCGGTATTCTACAGGTTGTGAAAACGCGAGTTGAGCACTTAGTAAGATGAAGAAAAGGGAAAAAAATATTCGCATTGATGTTGGTTAAATAGTTGAGTGTGACAAAGTAACACTACTCCTGAAAATAAACACGTTTAACCCTGCTTGAAATTCCGGTAAGTACCTCGTAGGGAATGGTTTCGGAGCTTTTTGCGAATTCGGAAATTGAGAGGTCGTCTCCAAAAACTGTTACTCCGTCACCTTCCTTGCATGGAATACCAGTTACGTCAACCATGCACATATCCATGCACACGTTGCCGACAATCGGAGCACGATGACCATTGATCACAACACAACCTTGGCGGTTTCCATTCTTGCGGTTCAATCCATCTGCATAACCAATTGGTAAAGTGGCAGAACGCATCTCACCTTTCACTTTTTCGGTTCTTCCGTAACCAATGGTGTCACCAGTTCTAAGTTCATGGATTTGCGTTATGGTGGTTTTCAGTGTGCTGACGTTCCGTAACTTATTCGTTATCGGACTTTCAGGCGCTACTCCATATAAACCAATGCCCAATCGCACCATATCGTATTGTGCTTCGGGAAAACGGATTATCCCAAACGAATTGCAGATGTGGCGCGTTATCGGATAATCGAAATGACCAATAATGTCCGAGCTCATTTTATCAAAAAGCTCGATCTGCTTCTTGGTAAAAGCGTCTTCTTTCGGGTTTTCGCTTGCCGCGAGATGAGAAAAAACGGAGGCAATGCGCAACTGCTTGTTGTTCTTAACTCGAACTATCAACTGATTGGTTTCCTTCTTTGAGAAACCAAGTCTGTTCATGCCCGTGTTCAGCTTCAGGTGAATTTTCATCGGAACATCCAATTCTCCCTTGCGGGAAATGGCGTTTTCCAGTAATTGCAAAGAGCGAACGCTGTAGATTTCGGGTTCCAAACCATACTGGATCATGGCGTCAAAACTCTGCTCTTCTGGGCTAATGACCATTATTGGCATCGAAATACCTGCTTTGCGAAGTTCAATTCCTTCATCTGCGTAGGCCACGGCCAAATAATCCACATGGTGGAATTGCAGCACGTTGGCAATCTCAAAACTCCCACTGCCGTACCCGAACGCTTTCACCATTGCCATTAGTTTGGTCTTCGGCTGTAACAATGATCGGATAAGGTTCAGGTTGTGAACCATGGAGCCAAGGTCAATTTCAAGTACAGTTTGATGTGTCTTGTGCTGAAGAATGCTGTTTATGGCCTCAAAACCGAAGCTTCTGGCACCTTTCAGAAGAATGGTCTCATCATAGAATTTATCATGCTGATATGCACTTAAAAAGGCTTCAGTGGAGGCAAAGAATTCACTGTCTTGCGGGAACTTTTCCGATTGCTCGCAAATGTGATTTCCAATTCCGATCAATCGGTCAACTTTCTTGTCGGCAATTATCTGCGCAACTTCCGCATAGAGCTCTTCATCCTTTCTTCCGGTCTGAAGAATATCAGAAAGAATCATGGTTCGTTTTGGATGCTGATGTTGCTGTGAAAGGAAATCCAGCGCAATGGAAATGGATTGCAGGTCTGAGTTGTACGAGTCGTTAATTACCGAGCAGTTGTTTACGCCTTGCTTCAGTTCCAAACGCATGGCCACGGGCGCAAGAAATTCCATGCGCTCTGCAATGGTGTCGTGTTCAATGCCAAGCAGCAACATGGTTGCCCAGCAGTGAATGGCGTTCTCAATGGAAGCCTCATCCACAAATGGAATCTTGATGCGAATGAAATTGTGCTGGTAGATTCCTTGAATTTCCGTGATGCCACCTTTCTTTTCAACACGACCGATCTGTAGGTCGGCCGAAGAACGTCTGCTCCACGAAAACAACTTCGGTTGTGACGCAAACGGGTACTGCAGTAACTCTTCCTGAAGAATCAGATAGTCTTTGCAATAGACCAGTGTTTCGACATGACGGAAGAGGTCTAATTTTTCTCTCGCTTTCTGGTTGTGGTCAGCGAAATTCTCATCGTGTGCCTGCCCAAGATTGGTGAAAATTCCAATGGTCGGTCTTACAATTCGCTCGAGCTTTATCATTTCGCCAGGCATGGAGATCCCAGCCTCAATAATGGCCAAATTGTTCTCGGAACCCATGCGCCAAACCGACAAAGGAACCCCAACCTGAGAATTGTAACTCTTTGGACTACGAATAATGTTGTGGTTGAAATTCAAGAGTTGATAAAGCCATTCTTTTACAATGGTTTTGCCGTTACTCCCAGTAATTCCAATCAGTGGGTAGTTGTATTTTGATCGCTTAGCAGCGGCTACCTTTTGAAGTGCTTCCAGCGGGTTTTCGGCTCTGATAAAAAAGGCATCATCCAGTTGTTCAGCCGCTGAAAAATCCTTGTCGACCACAAACGCCCGAACACCTTTTTCGTAAAGCTCATGTATGAAATTATGGCCATCGTGTCGGTCGCCTTTTATAGCGAAAAACACCGATTGACCTGGCAGCACAACCTTGCGGCTATCAATGGCCAGTTCTTTAATGTGCACATCTTGAAACTCGAACGGGCAAGGAGTTTCCAGCGCTGCCGCAATTCCCCGTAGTGTGTCCAACTCGCCCATTTAGCTTTCTTCTTCGGTAGAAGTGCGCTTTGGCTTGTCGCTGTTCACAGCTTTCTGGTAACAGTTTCGGCAAAGTGGCTCATAGCTTTCTGTTTCGCCCAGCATTACCAAACCATCCTGTTCCAAAAAGCGATGCGAATGATTAGCCAACTCACCGCATTGCATGCAAATGGCATGAACTTTTGTGACGTACTCGGCAGTTGCCATTAGGCCAGGAATTGGTCCGAAGGGCTTGCCACGGTAATCCATATCCAAACCGGCAATAATGACACGAACACCGCTATTGGCCAATTGATTGCACACATCTATCAGTCCCGTATCAAAGAACTGGGCTTCGTCCACGCCAACAACATCAACTTCGTTGGCAAGAATTAGAATGTTGGAAGAGTTTGGAACAGGTGTGCTATGAATGGTGTTCGAATCGTGAGAAACAACTTCATTCTCATCATAGCGCGTATCAACCGTAGGTTTGAAAATTTCAACGCGCTGTTTGGCAAACTGAGCGCGTTTCATTCTGCGGATCAGCTCTTCGGTCTTGCCCGAAAACATGGATCCGCAGATCACCTCAATCCAACCCTTCTTAACTGCCTTACCTCTGGAATTCTCTAAAAACATGTGCTGATCAGTGCAATCCAGCTAACGAAATCTCGGTCAATTTCATTAACGATTCGATGTCAATTACTTTATGAAAATCAACAAATATGGCAGAATTCGTTATATACATTTAACCACGCTGATTGTAATACAAATCTAAGAAAAGCGTTATAGCCTAAATCCCAAAACCCCCCTACAAATGAGCGAATTGAGAGAGCGGTTGAATAAGGTTAAAAATCGACTTGACGAGCTGGAAAACACTCCTTCTGAGTTGACACGAGATGCACTTTTAACTGACCTTCGAGAGTTGTATGATGCGGTTAAGATGACCGAAGTAATTATTGGGAAGAAAAGGCCAATGGCAAACGCAGAGCAGGCGGTAGAGCCAGAGCCTGTTCAATTACCGGATGAAACAGAGGAAGAAGAGATGCCCAGACCTGCTGCCAAAACGGTTGTAGCGAAGACGGAGTTGGATTCAATAGTGGATAAGGAAGAGCAGACTTTTGAACATCCTCAAGATGAAATGAAGGAGGAAATTGCGATTCCCGATCCTCCGATTTTCGAGGAGGTTGAGGACCCGATTTTGACTCAAAGACGTTCTTTGATCGGTACGATAGAGGATTCGGAAAAACCGAACGACAAAGAGATATTGGCAGGGCAATTGAGTAACAAGCCGCTAGAAGATTTGAGAACTGGAATTCCGTTGAACGAGAAATTCGGCATAATCAGAGGACTTTTTGCCGGTAATGCTTCAGATTTTGGAGATGCAGTTCTGAAGTTGAATAATGCAAAGACCATCAAGGAAATGCAGCATTATTTGGAAATAATGGAGCAGCGTTTTAAATGGGATGTTGATTCGGAGCCATACAGGACCTTTTCGGTTTACGTAGAGCGTAAAATGATGACCCTCGAATTCTCAAACGCGAATGCCAATCAGTAGAAAATCGTCTATCTGATCATTGTTTCCCATCCAATCAACTAAGGTTTTTTCAAAGATCGATTTCTGTTCATCCATCGGTTTTTTATGGATTTCGAGTAGCACATCTTTCAGTCTTCGGTAGCCGAATTTCTTGGCTTTTTCTCCTCCAAATTGGTCTGAAACACCATCTGAGAAGATGTAGAAAACATCATTTTCTTGAAGTTCGATTTCGTGCAGATTGTACTGGCGAACGTCTTCATGCATAATGCCACCAATGTTAAAATGGTCGCCTTTCGATTCTTGTAATTCGCCATTTCTAATAAAGTAGAGGTAGCGGTTGGCAGAAGAAAAAAGCAGTCGTTTCTTCTTCTGATTGATGGCGCATAGCGCGATATCCATGCCGTCATGATTATCTGTTACGCCATGCTTTTGCTTCAGCGTTACCTGAATTTCGTGATGCAGTCGGTTTAGGATCTCATTGGGTTTGGTACGCTTTTCAACATTCACGATCTGGTTCAAATGGTCATTGCCGATCATGCTCATAAAAGCGCCTGGCACGCCATGGCCAGTGCAATCAACAGCGGCTATGAACGCCTCATCACCATTTTTGGCATACCAGTAAAAATCTCCAGAAACGATCTCTTTAGGTCGATAGAAAACAAAGCAATTCGGAATTGCGGTCTGGATTTCGTCCATGCTGGGCATCACCGCATCTTGAATGCGCTTAGCATATTCAATACTGGAGGTGATTTCCCAGTTTTTTTCCTCCACCGCTTTCTTCTGCTGCTCAATCTCGCGGTTCTTTTTGTCGAGCTCTTCGTTGGCCTTCTTTTTTGTTCGGTAACGCGCATAGATCAACGCCAACATGAGTAAAGCAAGCACCGTTACCGCAATGATCATATTGCGCAACGTATTTTGTTTGGTGATCTTCAGGTCTTGAACCTCCTTCTCTTTGCTGAGCAACTCAATTTCGCGCTGTTTTTGTTCAGTTTCGAATTTGATCTGCATTTCGGCCAACTCCCGCGAACTCACAATTCTGTCCAAGCTATCTCGAACCATTTTCGCCTGTTGCTGATAATCGTAGGATTGTTTGAATTCGCCAAGATCAGCATAGGTTGTGGCCAGCTTTTCATAAACTGAGATCTGATCCTCGGTGCTACCGTACCGTTTTGCTTCGCGAAGCGCTCGGTTGAGGTAATTCAACCCAACTTGTGGTTGACCTTTTGATTGGTAGATCTCGCCAATTGAAGTCAGAGTAACGGTGCTGTAAGTGTGGTCGCCAATGCGTTTTTGAACCTTTTCTGCGGCAAGAAAATATTCCAGGCTTTTATCAAGATTCTTGGTCTCGATGTAATAAGCCCCAAGGTTGTTCAGCGTGCTGATCTCGCCTTTGTCATCACCGATCTGTTTCTGCAGTGCCAACGCCTCCTGCGTGCTTTTTAATGCTTCAACACTATCACCAAGCACAAGCTGGACTCCGCCAATATTGGAGAGTTTTCCAGCAGCCGAACTCTTATCACCCAAATCCTCACTTATAACCAACGAGTTTTCGTAGAATTCGAGCGCCTTTTCAAACTTACGTTGTTGGTAGTAGATGTTGCCAATATTGTTGAGGGTATTGGCTTCTCCAACCTTGTTGCCAAGTTGTTGAAACAGACTCAAAGCACTTAGAAAATTCTCTAACGCCAGTTCCTGATTCCCATTACCGCGGTGCACAATTCCAAGGTTGTTCAACGCATTGGCCAAACCGATTCGGTCATCGATCTGCTGAAAGATCTTCAAGGCATTTTGATAGTAAACCAATGCCCGGTCAAGATCTCCTTGACTTCTGTAAACCAAACCCAGATTATTCAAAGAGCTTGCAACTCCCACCTTGTCGCCAATATCCTGTCTGATCTCTAGCGACTGCTCATAATTGGAAACTGCCTGATAGTACTTTCCTTGCTTCAGATAAACGTTGCCAATGTTGTTGAGTGAGAGCGCTTCGTCCTTTCGATTTCCAAGTTCTCTATCGTTTTCCAGTGCTTTATTGTGGAAGGTGAGGGCTTTTCCATATTCACCTTTAAGCCGGTTGGCCGTACCGGTGTTGTTGTAGATATGACTGATGCGTTTCTGGTAACCAGTGAGAATGCTAAGTCTCAACGCTTCTTTACTGAGTTCAAGAGATCTATCAGGATTGATTCTCAGAAGCAATTCGGCAGTTTCTGCTAAACGGTCAATTCTAAGGCTATCTTTTTTCTGATAACGCGTTTCCAGAAGCCTTAGCAGACTATCAACTTGCGCCTGCTGTGCGTTGGCGCTCATCCCGAAAGGAAGAATCAGAAATAGAATCGGGAATAAAACGGATCTGCAACTTGGCATAGACACGAAGCTACACCTAAAATTATATCTGAATACCTAACAGCATCACATCATCAATCTGCACTTCGTTCCCTCGCCAATCATCAAAAACCCGAGTTAACTCCATCGATTGCTCTTCAATTGGTTGAGTGCCATTTTTCGAAATGAACTCTCGTAACCTTCTCACCATGAACTTCTTGCCCTTTGTTCCTCCAAACTGATCCACAATACCATCAGAGAAAAGATAGAGCATCGAATCAGCCTTAAGCTTAATGGTGTGTTTGGTAAACGGTTCTGAATTTCGCTGTACAGCGCAACTGATAGAAAGGCGATTGCCTTCTATTTCGTTGAGGACTCCATCTTCTACGTAGTAGATCGGACGCTGTGCACCAGCAAAGTCCACAGTATTGGTTTTTCGGTCAATGCGCACCAAAACCATATCCATCCCTTGATCGGTTTCAAACTCCTTGGCGCTTTGCGAAAATGCAAGCTTTATTCCCTTGTCCATTTCGTCAAGAATCTTTGCGGGATCGTCCAGCTGCTTCTCAATAATGATCTGATTCAATAGGTCCGAACCGATCATACTCATGAAAGCACCGGCAACTCCATGACCCGTGCAATCAACTGCCGCAGCCCAAGAAACATCATTATGAGAATAGACCCAGTAAAAATCTCCTCCAACGGTGTCTTTCGGTCGATAGAAAACAAAGTGATTTCTAAAAGCGCGCTTCATTTCGGTTTCTGAAGGAAGAATAGCTCGTTGAATGTTGCTAGCGTACTCAATGCTTTCAGTAATGTGGTCATTCTGGCGTTCAACAATTTCTTTTTGTTCCCGCAATTCTTTGGTTCTTTCCTGCACGGTTGCTTCCAAGACTTGCTTTTCTCTAAGAAGGATTCGTTCCCTTCGTTTCACAAGGAAGAACGTTAGCGCCACAACCAAAACGGCAAACGATATGTGGAATGAAAGCCGTTGCCATATTGGAGGGATTATTCGGAATGAGAAAGTAGATTCCTGTGTGTTGCAGATTCCGTTTTCGTTGCAAGCAGCAACCTTAAAGGTGTATTTGCCGGGCGGCAGGTTCGGGTAGTTGGCGTAAGGTTGAGAGCTTAGCGGGGTCCATTCCTGTTCGTGCCCTTCAAGCTTCCATTTGTATCTAACTGCTTCAGGATTCTGATGATTGACCCCTCTGAATTTGAAGCGGAGGTTATTGTCCGTGTGAGAAAGTTCTAATTCTTTTGGAAGGCGGTAAACATCTGTTTTAAAGCCTAGATCATTCCAATTTACCGTCTCGTACGAAAGCTGTAGCTCTGTAATTTGAGTCAGCGGCTGACGATTGTTCAACCTGAGGTCGGCAGGGTTAAACTGGGTAATTCCCTTTTCTGTTCCGATAAAATGAGAAGCTTCATAATTTACAACCGCAGAGGGTTTGGCCACTCCACCCATGTAGCCATCAGCTCTCTTAATTACAGCCACAAAAACGGTATCGCTAGCTATTCGGAGCTGGGTAATGGTTTGCGAACAAGCAGCGTAAAGTCGGTTTCCGTTTTGGAAAACCAACTGGGCTCCAGGGCTCGGAAGGCCGTTCCTCTCATCGATGTGTAGTTGTTTATCGCCATCGACAAGCCAAATGCCATTTTCCAATGATGAAATGCACAGTCCAAATGTTGTTTGACTAATATCCGTTACACGGGACTTTAAGCCAGATAGATCCAACAACTCAAGGTTGCCATCATCATAAATGCGAACGGTTCCATCTTTAGAGCCGATGGCCACTCGGCCGTCTTCTAAAGATTCAAGTGCGGTAATGTGATTGGCCGCAAACTCATCCGAAATGTAGACTACCTCGAAGTCCATTCCGTTGTAGATACTCAACCCGTTTGGTGTTCCTATAAACAGAACCCCCTCTTTATCGGTGGTCAAACAATTGATGTTGTTGTCGGCTAGGCCGAATTCATCCGAATAAATGAAGAATTGTTTGCCATTCCACTGAAACAGCCCTCCAAAGTCCATGGTACCAAACCACATGTTACCATCGTTATCCTCGGCAATCGCACTGATCTGATGGTCGTTTACGTCCGGATCTTCAAATGCTTTGATAAACATTTCACCATCAAACTCCAGCACACCGCCAGCCTCATTTCCAACCCAAAGTGTTTGGTCGCTATCAACAAACATGCAGGTAGGGTAGATGTCAAGTTCTTCGTCTGATTCGAAATGCGAAAAAGCAAGACTTTTGATTCGAACAAGCCCTGCTTTGGTTCCCATCCAAACATTGCCTTCCAAGTCGGTAAAAACATCCAGAACCTCGTTTTGGGGCAGTCCATTCAGCTCAGACAACATGGTTTTCCCGTTGTCTGACATGCGCACAGCGCCATTGAATGTGGCGAGCCAAAGACTTCCATCTTGACAAACGGAAATTCCATTGATCTGGTTGGAGAAAAGCCCGTTGGTATTTACATCCGAAGCGAACTCCTGTCCGGTCCATTTAGATAGACCTCCAAGCGTGCCAATAAGCATGTTGCCATCATGGCTCAAGAGGCTGGTAACATAGTTGTTGACCAAGCCATTTCCCATGTGCAAATGATTGACTCTGTTATCGTGAATGACATTGATGCCAGCACCGTATGAGCCAGCCCAAATACCGCCATCATTATGCTTGGCCAGAACCTGAATGTTATTGAAACTCAATCCGTCTTCCGAGGTCATGCTCTGCCACGTTTCCCCGTCATAAATGGAAATTCCACCGAAGGTGGCTACCCAAATTCTTTCATCTGAGGATTGAATAATATCATGAACCTCATTATTCACCAAGCCATTTTGCTCGTTGAAATGGACAATTGTGTCGTATTTGATGCAAGAAACTCCTGCGGTTTGATGTCCAACCCAAACTTGTCCTTGGCTATCAAACTGAATCGAAGTACAGAGGTTTTCGGCTAACCCGGTCTTGACCGTGTAATTATTGAAACGAACACCATCAAAGGTGCTTACGCCATTATTGGTTGCAATCCAAAGAACACCCGATGCATCTTGAATGATATCGTTAACCTGATTACCAGCAAGCCCGTTTTCCGTGCTGTGGGTAACCAGATCATACCTCTGAGCCTTCGAGATGAATGTCCCGAAAACGCTAAGTGTAAAGATGAGTGTGAGTACAGTTCTTCCCAATCGCATCTGGTGCAGGATTAATGCCTGCCCGCGTGCTTACGCAAAAAACGTAGAGAAGTTCGTTGTTTATCGATCTTTAAGGAACTCCTTGAACCATAGACCCGAATCCTTCATGGTTCTTTTTTGCGTTTCGAAGTCCACATGAACCAAGCCGAAACGGGGGTGATAACCTTCAGCCCACTCGAAATTATCCATCAGTGTCCAGCAGAAATAACCGGCAACATTTACGCCTTCTTTTTTGGCTCGCAGCACGTTTCTGAGATAATCCTGATAGAACTTCTTGCGCTTGTGGTCGTGCACACGGCCGTTCTCAACCACATCAGGGAAGGCAGCACCGTTTTCGGTTACAATGATCTTGTCAATGCCTTCATACTTGTCAAAGTACTTCAGCATTTTGTAAATCCCTTCAGGATGAACTTCCCAGCCCATTTCCGTGATGTCTGGCTTCGGTTTCATTTTCTTTGGGTTGAACGGTGTTCCCTGTAGGTAAGGAATGATAGCATTACCACGAGCCACAACACGCGTGTAATTCTGTAAGCCGTAGAAATCGAAGTCGAATTCAACGCGTTTCATATCACCATCCTGAATGTAGTCTTCCATTTTCTTCAGCATCGGAAGATCATCAATCGGGTAGCCAAGCCCTTGTGGTGGCTCAATGAAAAGTCGGTTCAATAGCACGTCAAACCGGTTCACTACTTCTTCATGAATTCCGCGGTCGTTCAATGGTTCTGCAGATGAGCATGAGAATGTGGTTCCGATGTTTGCATTAGGAACATTGGCGCGGATAATTCTTCCGCCATCTGCTTGGCAAAGCGTTGCATTATGTACCGTTGGGATGAAGTTCTTCGGCCACTTCTTACCCGGTGCGTGCATTCCTAGCAAATGACCCACAGCTGTGAATGCCATTGGCTCATTCAGTACCATCCAGTTTTTCACCTTATCGCCATAACTTTTGGTGATCAGGTTGGCGTATTCCTCAAAAGCACCAACTACATCACGATTTTGCCAACCGCCTTTATTTTCCAATGCCTGTGGTAGATCCCAATGGTAAAGCGTAATCCAAGGCTGAATTCCCTTCTCCAAACACGAATCAATTACCTGATGGTAGAAATCAATGCCTTTCTGGTTTACCGTTCCCGTTCCTTCTGGAAGCACGCGACTCCAAGCAGTTGAGAAACGGAACACGTCCATGTTCATTTGCCGAACCAGGTCAATGTCGGAATCATAGCTATGGTAAAAGTCGCACGCGACATCTCCTGTGTCGCGGTTCTGAACATTGCCGCGTTGGTGCGAAAACGTATCCCAAATGGAAGGCCCCTTCCCATCTACATTCCACGCACCTTCTATTTGGTACGCAGCTGTTGCCACACCCCATAAAAAGTCTTCTCCAAAATCGGCAGCGGTAAAGCCAACCTCCTTTGGGAAGCTCAATCCTGATGCATACGGGGCAAGTGCCAATCCAGCACCTCCAAGCAAACTTCTTCTAACGGCTTCTCTTCTGTTCATGCGATAATGTTGAAATCCGTTCAAAAATACCTTTCTAAAGACGGTGACAAGGGAATGAAAGGGCTAATTTTGTGGCAAACATTAAGCTCATGAAATTCGGTGTAGTCGTATTCCCAGGTTCTAACTGCGATCAGGACATGATCTATGTCTTGCGTAACATTATGGGGCAGGAAGTAGTGGAACTCTGGCACAAGGATCACGACCTACAAGGCGTGGATTTTGTGGTGCTTCCAGGAGGATTTTCCTTCGGAGATTATTTGCGTTCTGGTTCTATTGCACGTTTTTCACCCATTATGACCGAGGTAATCGAGTTTGCCAATAAAGGAGGTTATGTTTTCGGAGTATGTAACGGTTTTCAGGTGCTTTGCGAAGCTGGGCTGTTGCCAGGCGCATTGCTGCACAACTCGAGCCACAAATTCATTTGCAAGAATGTGGATATCCGTTGCGAGACGAGTAATTCCATGGTCACCAATCAAATTGAGCCAGAAAAAGCTTTGACCATTCCGATTGCCCACGGAGAAGGACGTTTTTATGCAGATGAAGCCACTTTGGCCGATATGCAGGCCAATGACCAAGTGTTGTTCCGCTATTGCGATGCAGATGGCAAGCTTGATGATGCCGCCAACCCGAACGGTTCATTAAGCAACATTGCAGGCGTAACCAACAAGAACCGCAACGTATTTGGCATGATGCCGCACCCAGAGCGCGCTGCCGATAGCAATCTTGGAAACGAAGATGGCAAAGCACTTTTTGAGTCTATCCTAGCGAGCGTTGCTGCTGCATAAAAAAAGCCGTGCTCCCCAGCACGGCTTTCAACCTACAACCCATGAAACTGCGGATTATGCAGCATTCAAAGAAGCCTTGAAATCTTTTTTATATGCTCTACCGATAGGCACGCTGTAACGCATCTCACTATCGCGAATTTCTATCGTACTGCCCTTCACGGCAGCAACCTTATCCAAGTTGACAATAAAAGAGCGGTGTGATCTTACAAAGTGCTCATCCGGAAGGGTCTTTACCATGTCTTTCATAGTAGAAAGCGTGATGTATTTTCCCGACACGGTTTTAATGATCACATAATCACTAAGTGCCTTGATGAAAAGAATGTCGTCAAGATTAACCGGCACCAACTGGTAGTTGGCCTTGATCAGAATTCTCTCTTTATTTCCTGTGTTATCAGTTCTCATCTCTTTGAGCTTTAATTCGTCCAATGTCTGCCGGATCTGAATGTTTAATTTTTCGTTTGGTGTTTGGTATTACACAATTTGGCCTGTTGATGTTTCGTGTTTTAGACGAAAAAGGCCTAATTAGCGACCAATCGACCAACGGGCAGCCTCTTTATTTATGCTTGAAATCTGTCCGATGCCCATTTTATTACCTTTGCGACCCGCAATTTCTGAGTACATAACAAATAGCATTTCTCTGCGTTTGGCGAACACTTTCCGTTGGTGACCAGATTCCTCCACATACTATTATGTCTGTTTGTTGGCTTCAGCGCATCCGCGCAGGAAGGCAAATTGGTGTTGAACGGTAACGTTACTAAAGAAGGTGCACCTCTTCCAGAAGCAGAAATCAAGATTTTTAAGGTGGATGGCGGTCTGAAGTATTCTTACGCCAACAACGTTGGGAAATTCGTAGCTACGCTCGACCTTGGAACCGAATACGTGGTAAGTGTTTCTGAAAAGGGTTACGCTACGCGGACAATCACGGTACTAACAGAAGTTCCTGATGGAACGAATGGCGAATACACGCAAACGGTAACGCTCGACCTTCAGAAAATGCGGCAAGATTTCAAAGGCAACTCCATTCGCGAGGAAACCGCTGGTGGCGTCATGTTCAATGAAGGAGCTCGCGCATTTGTAACTGTTACCCGAGACATCAGCCGCATCAAAGAAGAGCAAGAAATGGCTGCGGAAGCCGCCAAGCGCAGGGAAGAAGCGCGTCAGAAAGCTTTGGCCGCTGCGCGCGAACAAGCGAGGTTGGATTCCATCGCGAGAGCAAGAGAACGTTTCATTGCTGATTCCATCGCCAACTGGCAGCGAAGACAAGATTCTTTGATTGCTGCAAAAGAACAAGCTAGAATTGACTCGCTAGCTGCTGTTGAAGCGCACTTGGCCAAGATCAAAGCACAACGAGCAGCAGAAAGGGAAAATGCAGCTCAAGCAGAATTGGACAAACTTGAGGAGCTGGCAGCGGCTGAACGCGAACGCAAGCGACAAGCGGCTTTAGAACAAGCAAGGTTGGACTCCATTAAGAATGCAGAACAATCAGCCGAAATGGCTGCTGCAGCAGCTGAAAAAGCAAGGAAAGACTCCATTGCGGAAGCGAAGCGCTTGAAAGAGGAGGCCGAACAAGCACGTCAAGATTCAATCTCCGCTGCGCGGGACGCAGAAAAGCTTGCCATGCAACAGGCAAAAGAAGCTGAGAGGTTAAAAGAACAAGCTCTTAATGATTCTCTGGCTGCAGTAAAAGAAGCGGAGAGGTTAGAACGCGAGCGACTGAAAGACCTAGAAGCTGCTGCTCGACAAGCCGAAAAGGATTCTATTGCCGCTGCAAAAGAGGCTCAAAGACTAGAGAGAGAAAGGCTGGCAGAACTTGAAGCAGCTAGAAGGCAAGCCGAGAAAGACTCTATTGATGCAGCTAAAGAAGCGGCAAAGCAAGCCGCAGAGTTAGCCAAAGAACTGGAACGCCAAAGAAAGCAAGCAGTTGCAGACTCCATCGCGGCTGCAAAAGAAGCGCAAAGAATTGCTGAGGAAGAAGCGCGTCTAGCAGCCGAAGCAGCCAAACAAGCACGTCTAGATTCGTTGGCGGAAGCAAAGCGGTTGGCAGAATTGGCAGAACAAGCAAGAATTGATTCCATCGCGCAAGCAAGAGAAGAAGCACGTTTGGAACGATTACGTCAACAAGAGGAGGAAGCCCGAAGAGAAAAAGCCCGTGCAGATTCCATCGCGGCAGCAAAAGAAGCAGCCAAACAAGCTGAAATTGCCCGCGTTCGCGAACAGCGTAAGGAAAACACGTTCGTTTCAACCACAGAGAAGAAGGGCAACGATATGGTCACAACTACGGTAACCGACATCTACGGAACCAAGACCACCTACAAAAAAGTGGCGCACAGTTGGGGAGATGTGTTCTATTATAAAGGAGAGGCCATCATCACAGAAGCACTCTACAAAACGGAGTTGGATGCGGCTCGTGAGGAAGTGAATCCTGAGAATGTTACTGAGCCATAACGTAAATCTGGATTAGCTCACGTGACCACTGATCCAATCAACAATCATTTTCAGCACCTTTTCCCTGTCTTCAGGTGCTTCATTGTGTGATTCATGGTAATACCCATCCAACGAATTGAATGTCACATTCGAACCTGCTTTCTCAGCAAACGCTTTTGAAGCATCGTGTGAGGTTAGCTTATCTCCCGTACCGTGATATAACAACACAGGAACTTTCAAATCGCCTGCATGGTCCAAGGCCCATTCTCCAGCTTCATGAACACCCACAAAAAATGCTGTGCTGATCTTATCATGCACCAGCGGATCATCCACATATCGCTTCACTTCGGCCTTGTCTCGAGATATGGTGTTAACGTCCAGCTTACTGGATTGAACCAAACCAGGCAGGATTCCGCTGACCACTTTGGCCAATTTCACCTGAATGGCTGGCGGGTCAAAGGCCAATTTCAACCAAGGAGCCGAAACAATCGCTCCGTTGATCTTTGGGTTTCTTCTCAGCAGATAATTAAGCAACACGTTTCCGCCCATGCTGTGTCCTAAAAGGAATGTCGGCTTTGCAGGAACCAGCTCCATCATCTTCGAACTCAACTCCCCAACACAACCAAGCAGCATATCGTAATTCGCTACATGACCTTTCTTTCCCTCCGTCTTACCATGACCCATCTGATCATAGGAAACGACCGAAATTCCAGCTGCGGTCAAGGCGTCAACTACATAATTGTATCGCCCAGAATGTTCTCCCATTCCATGAACAATGCCTACAACGGCCTTTGGGTTATCAACCAGCCAAGATTGGCCATAAACCTTTTGTCCAGTCTTGGAGTCCCAAAAGTTTTCTGTGTGCTTCATTGCTAATGATTTGAACCCAAATATAGCGTAATCCATCGCGGTTGTTTCTTCTATCTTTGGTCGAACGCTCAGCCATGAAACAAGCACTCAAAATCATTCTCCTACTCACTTTGATTCCGATTCTTTGGGTAGGCGGAAACCTGATCTACGGAACGTTAACCGACTTCAAACCGCCAAAGGAAGAAACTCTTCAAATCGAGGCGGTCAATGCGCTACGGCCAGACAGCATCATCCGAATTTTGAACTGGAATATCGGTTACTGCGGACTTGGCGAGGAAAGTGATTTCTTTTACGATGGTGGTTCCACCGTTAGAATGGAGCAATCCATCGTTCAGAAGAATTTGAACGGTGTGATGAACACCTTGAAGTATTACGAAGACGAAGTTGACGTCATCCTCCTTCAAGAAGTAGACACCCTTTCCAAGCGTAGTTGGGAATTGAATGAGTACAACGACATCGCGCAAATTCTGCCAGATTATAACCGTTCTTTTTGCCTGAATTACAACGTCAACTTTATTCCAATTCCATTAACCGACCCAATGGGAAAAGTGATGGGCGGCCTCGCTTCGTACAATCGATTTACGGTTACCAATGCAACGCGACATCAGTTTCCATCTAGCTACGCCTGGCCTAACAGCATTTACTTCCTCGACCGCTGTTTCATGGTGCAGCGCATGCCTTACAATGATGTGGAATTGGTCATCATAAACACGCATAATTCTGCTTATGATGACGGTTCGTTGAAAAAGGCCGAAATGGACTTCCTCAAGGATTTCCTGAAAGCGGAAGAGAAGAAAGGCAACTACATAATGGTTGGTGGCGATTGGAACCAACATGCTCCTGGAACTGGCGACCGCCAAGTTCCGAACGAATATTTGGAAGGCTGGACATGGGCATTCGACACCTCATTTCCAACCAACCGAAATCTGGAAAAAGCTTACGTTGCAGGAGAAACTCAAACACAGGTCATTGATTTCTATCTGTGCAGTCCTAACATTACGGTGGAAAAGGTTGAGGTTGCGAACCTTGACTTCAAATTCTCGGATCATCAACCTGTTCTGCTGACCGCAAAACTCAATTAAATGGCAAAATACGTTCTCGCCCTCGACCAAGGAACCACCAGTTCGCGGGCCATTCTATTCGATAAAAAAGGCGCCATCGCAGGCGTTTCACAAAAGGAATTCACGCAATATTTCCCGAAAGGTGGTTGGGTTGAGCACGACCCGATGGAAATTTGGAGCAGTCAATTAGAGGTAGCTCAGGATGTCCTGAAAAAGAACGGTGTTTCAGCCAAGGACATTGCGGCAATCGGCATCACGAACCAGCGCGAAACAACTGTTGTTTGGGATAGAAAAACGGGGAAACCTGTTTACAATGCCATCGTTTGGCAAGACCGAAGAACTGCTTCTATCTGCGATAAACTGAAAGCGGATGGTTTGGAAAAAGACATCCGAAACCGAACTGGTTTGGTGGTAGATGCCTACTTCTCAGGAACCAAAGTGAAGTGGATACTGGATAATGTAAAAGGATCAAGAAAGCAGGCTGAAAAAGGCGAACTGGCCTTCGGAACGGTCGATTCATGGCTCATCTGGAATCTGACCAAAGGCCAAACGCATGTAACGGATTACTCGAACGCCTCCCGAACGTTGATGTACAACATTTCGGAACTGAAATGGGATAAGAAACTACTAGAAGCTTTGGATGTTCCCGAATCGGTTCTTCCGGAAGTGAAAGACAGCAGTTCCGTTTACGGCAAAACTGACAAGTCACTTTTCGGTGGTGAAATTGCAATCGCGGGAATCGCTGGCGACCAGCAATCCGCGCTGTTCGGTCAGGCGTGCTTTGAGCCTGGAATGGCCAAGAACACCTACGGAACGGGCTGTTTCATGTTGATGAATACTGGCGAGAATCCAGTTAAATCCAAGCAGGGTCTATTGACCACTATCGCTTGGGGATTGGACGGCAAAGTGGAGTACGCGCTTGAAGGTTCCGTTTTCATCGCAGGTGCAGCTATCCAATGGCTACGCGATGGCCTGAAAATGATCGATGAGTCGCCCGACTCGGAATATTATGCCATGAAAGTTGAAGACACCGATGGCGTGTATGTGGTTCCCGCGTTTGCTGGATTGGGCGCGCCTTACTGGGATATGTACGCCCGTGGTGCCATGTTCGGCCTCACACGCGGAACGACCAAGCAGCACATTATCCGCGCCACGCTAGAATCGCTTGCCTACCAAACCAAAGACGTGTTGGATGCGATGCAGAAAGATTCGAAAATCACATTGAACGCACTTCGTGTGGATGGCGGTGCATGCGCCAACGACCTTCTGATGCAGTTCCAATCGGATATTCTGCAAACAGAAGTGCAGCGTCCGCAAGTGATTGAAACCACCGCTCTTGGCGCTGCTTACCTCGCTGGAATCGCGGTTGGCTTCTACCAAAAGGATCAGATCTCGAAGAACTGGGCGATCGACCGCACGTTCAAACCAAGTATGTCAGCATCAGAAAGCAAGAAGCTTTACAAAGGCTGGCAGAAGGCGGTTGAACGCACCATGAAGTGGGAAGACGCGTAAATGACCATCCTCGGCATCTCGGCCTTTTACCACGACTCAGCCGCAGCTCTCATTGTTGACGGAAAGATTGTTGCTGCCGCACAGGAAGAACGTTTTACGCGGAAAAAGCAAGACGCTTCGTTTCCTGTAAATGCCGTTCGTTTCTGCTTGGAGTTTGCTGGCATCAGGTTGGAAGATGTTGATGCCATCGCATTCTACGACAAGCCACTCCTGAAATTCGAGCGCCTACTCGAAACGTATTATGCATTCGCGCCAAGCGGATTCATCTCATTTCATAAAGCTGTACCCGTTTGGCTTCGCGAAAAGCTGTTTCACAAGCGCGAGATCCGCAACGGACTGAAGGAAATCTTCGACTCGAAACAGACGAAAAAGATTCCGATCCGTTTTCCTGACCACCACCTTTCGCATGCAGCTTCGGCATTTTATCCTTCGCCATTTGAAGATGCCGCCATTCTAACCATCGATGGCGTAGGCGAATGGAGCACGGCCAGTATTGGCAAGGGTTCTGGCCAGGACATTAAGATGTTCGCCACCATGAATTTCCCGCATTCGGTAGGTCTCCTGTACTCCGCGTTCACCTACTATCTCGGTTTCGAAGTGAACAAAGGTGAGTATAAACTGATGGGGTTGGCTCCGTACGGGAACCCCGATGGAGAACGAACCGCGAACTACCGAAAACTCATTACCGAAAATCTGGTGACCATTTATGATGATGGCTCCATCTGGCTGAATCAGGAATATTTCAATTACGCCACTGGACTGCGCATGGCGAAAGACGACAAGTGGCAGAAATTGTTCGGGCTGAAAAAACGCGAGGCGAAAGACGAAATGCTGAGCGAACATTGCGACATGGCATTGGCCATCCAGCAAGTGACCGAAGACATTTTCTTCAAGATGGCTGCCACCGCCAAGGAGAAAACGGGCTGCAAGAACATCTGTTTGGCGGGTGGCGTGGCATTGAACAGCGTTGCTAACGGAAAGCTGATTGACAATGGCATGTTCGATGAGGTTTTCATTCAGCCTGCGGCTGGAGACGCTGGCGGAGCAGTTGGTGCAGCATTGGCCGCTTACCACATTTTTGAAGGGAAAGAGCGAACTGCCATTCGACCTGATGCTATGTCAGGTTCGTTGCTTGGTAGCGAATATTCTGATGCGGAGATTGAAGATGCACTGAAAGAAAAAGGCATCAATTATTCGAAAGTAGCAAGCGAGCAAGAATTGACGGACAAAGTCAGCGACCTCATCATTTCAGGAAACGTCATCGGTTGGTTCCAAGGAAGAATGGAATTCGGTCCGCGTGCTTTGGGTTGCCGCAGTATTATTGCCGATGCGCGCAATCCCGAAATGCAGAAAAAGGTGAACCTCAAAATCAAGTTCCGAGAGAGTTTTCGACCGTTTGCGCCTATTCTATTGGAAGAAGACCTAGGGCGCTATTTCGATGTGAAACTGCCCTCGCCCTATATGCTGCAGGTGCACCAATGGAAAGACGAATGGCACAATCCACTGCCCGCTAATTACAGCTCATTGCCTTGGAAAGAGAAGTTGGAAACTGTGCGTTCCGAATTCGCTTCAGTTGCCCACGTTGATATGTCCGGCCGCATCCAGACAGTAAGTAAGGAAAGCAATCCGAAAATGCATTTGCTGCTTTTCAAAATGAAGGAGAAAACGGGTCACGGGCTCACCATCAACACCAGCTTCAATGTGAACAACGAACCCATTGTTTGCTCGCCTGAAGATGCCATCAACGGATTCCTCAATACCGAAATGGATGTGCTGGTCATCGGTTCGTTCATCGCCCTGAAAAAGGATGCTTAACTTCGTTGGAAATACTAGAAATGGAAGCTTTTTCTGACCTCTTCAAATTCCTGATGGAGCGCAAAAAATGGTGGCTCACACCAATTGTGCTCGTGTTGCTTCTACTCGGAATTCTGATTGTGATGGGTGGCGGAACAGCCGTTGCACCATTCGTGTACACGCTTTTCTAATGCAGACGGTTTACAAGAACATCCTTGTTCTGATTGCAGGATTCTGCACTCTCCACCTCCTTTTTAAAGAGAAGACGATTGCGTTTCTCATCATTGCTATTTTGGTGCTTTTTCTTTCTGCGCTAAGCGAAAAAGCCGCAGTTTTTATTGAAAGACGTTGGTTGCTATTTGGAGAGAAGATTGGGAAAGTGAATGCGGCCATTCTGCTTTTTCTGATCTATTACTTGATTCTTACGCCCATTGCATTTCTATCGAGAATTGGTAAGAAAGACCCGTTACAGCTCAAAGCTCCTGAGCAAAGCAATTTCGTGTTGAAACAACACCGCTATACTGATAAAGACCTCGAAAATCCGTGGTAATCGGTCGAAGCCACTCTTTTTACCTTTGGCTTCGTGAGGTTTTTGATTCCAATTCTATTGTTTCTTACTACTGGCTGCGCGAACAAACTAGCGATTCAAGACGTGGTGCTCACTGACCTGAATGATTCTTCGGTTTCAATCAACCCATCCGAGAATTCCTTGACAATCATCTACTTTCTTTCCCCAGAATGCCCGCTTTGCATCAATTACACATTATCGATGCGAGAATTGGAAAATGAATTCGCTTCAGACAGCGTTCGATTTTACGGGGTTTATTCGAAGGAGTGGTTCTCTTCAGAGGATGTAACCGAATTTGCCTTGAAATACAATTTGGATTTCGAAATGCTTTTGGATGACGGAAACAAACTTGCGGATGCGCTTGGCGCCACCGTTACACCAGAAGTTTTTGTGCTCAATTCTAGTTCAGAAATCCTTTACAGCGGTAAAATTGACAATTGGGTGAACGAACTTGGTAAGAAGAAACTTGAAGTCTCTGAACATTATCTCAAGAATGCGCTGATCGCGTGGCGTAATGGAAAACCCATTAATCCGAAGCATACTGAACCCAAAGGTTGTTTGATTGAATGAATCCACAACCGTCAGATAGAGCCGTCACCCTGAACTTGTTTCAGGGTCTAAAACAGATGCTGAAACAAGCGCGTGCTGAGCTGAGTCGAAGCATTCAGCATGACGGTTGGGCTTGGGTTGTCATGATGGTGATTTTCTCATCATGCAATCAACTCGAAAAACGGGATTTTGACCTTCCAGACAAAGTCACGTTCAATCAACATGTAGCACCAATTATTCACCAGAATTGCACACCTTGCCACCGACCAGAAGGTGGCGCGCCATTTCAAATGGTAAGCTATCGCGATGTGGCGAAACGTGCCAAAATGATTGCCGAAGTAACAACTGACCGCTACATGCCACCTTGGCCCGCTGACCCGCATTATCGTTCGTTTGTTGGTGAACGCCACTTAACTGACGAGCAAATTGCAATGCTGGCGAAATGGGTGGAAGATGGTCGTGAGGAGGGTGAGGGTGAGGCTCCGAAACCTCCACATTTCCCTGATGGTTCCATGTTCGGGGAGCCTGATCTTGTGGTGGAAATGACCGATTCCGTTTTCATTGAAGGCAACAACCTCGACAAGTTCATGGTGATGAAACTGCCGTTTGAATTGCCGAAGGACACGTTCATTCAACTGATCGAGTTTGTGCCGGGAAACCGCGATCTGGTACATCACATGAACGGACATTTGATCACGTACGATCATGAGAAGAAATCAGATGTTTTTGAAGGGAAACACGTGGTAACCGATGTGGATGGCAGCACAAGAAAAACCTACGAAACGCTCGCGCTGGCAAATGATGATGGTTCCTTTCCAACGCTCACACCATCAGTTAGCAACTATCTGCCAGGCGTTTTGCCAGCCATTTACCCTGAAGGAATTGGCTCGTACAAGGTCAATCGTAAGTCTGCTTTGCTCATTAAGAACATGCATTACGGTCCGAGCCCCATCGGTGCTTACGACAAGTCGTATTTCAATGTGTTCTTTGCTGATGGTCCACCAAAACGCCCCATTCGAGAATGGATGCTTGGGACGCTTGGAATTTCGGAGGTTGTTCCGCCATTGGTCGTTCCGCCAGATGCCGTAATGAAAGTGGAAACGAATTTCACCGTTCCACAAGATGTCTCATTACTCACCATCAATCCGCACATGCATTTGATCGGGCGTAGTTTTAAGGCTTGGGCCACTACGCCCAATGGTGAGGAGATTCCGCTCATTTCTATTCCGAAATGGGATTTCAGATGGCAGTATTTCTACACGTTCCACCAGATGCTGAAAATCCCGAAAGGTTCCATCATTCACGCGGAAGGCATTTACGATAACAGGCTCGATAATCCGAACAACCCTTACGACCCGCCACGTACTGTGGTTGAGCCGGTGAACCGTGATATGAAGACCACGGATGAGATGTTTCAGTTTATCATCACGTGGTTGCCTTACCAAAATGGTGATGAGAACATCAGTTTGGAACCAGATTCAAGTCTTTTCAAACATTAACGGCAGAATATCTGTTTGAACCCAAGTCGAAGCAAACGAACCACTAACTTCGCGCGCTGAAATCTACCAGATGTTTTCCGCTAAAAACCGTGCTTCCATTGTCAAAGAACTCCAGTCGGAGACATTCGATCTGTTAGTGATCGGTGGTGGAATTACGGGAGTTGGAATTGCGCTGGATGCAGCTGGTCGTGGACTGAAAGTGGCCTTGGTTGAAAAGCAGGATTTTGCCGCTGGAACAAGCAGTAGAAGCACCAAACTCATTCATGGCGGTTTGCGCTATTTGAAGCAATTGGAGTTCGGACTTGTCCGCGAAGTCGGTCAAGAACGGAAAACGGTTTATCATAACGCACCGCATCTGGTCATTCCAGAAAAGATGCTGTTGCCGATTACGAAAGACGGTTCGTTCGGGAAAACGTCTGCTTCGTTTGGAATTTACACGTATGACTGGTTAGCTGGCGTTAAGCGAAGTGAGCGCAGGGCGGTTTTAAGTCGTTCTCAAACGCTAAAGCGTGAGCCGCTTTTGCGAAAAGACGACCTGGAAGCGGGCATTGTTTATTGGGAATACCGAAGTGATGATGCGCGGTTGGTAATTGAAGTGGCCAAAACGGCCGCAGAAGATGGCGCGGTGCTTCTCAATTATTGCGAGTTCAATCAATTCACTTACGAGAATGAGCACATTTCTGGAGGTGAAATGACCGACCTGAAAACAGGAAAAACCTTCTCAATCAAGGCGAAACGAACCATCAATGCGGCTGGGCCGTGGGTCGATAATGTGCGTTCGGTTGATAGCGAGGTGCAAGGCAAGCGATTGCATCTGACCAAGGGCGTCCACTTGGTTTTTGACCGTGAGCGTTTCCCACTTCGACAGGCAGTTTATTTCGATGTCGCTGACGGTAGAATGATCTTTGCCATTCCACGGGATGGTGCCACGTACGTTGGTACAACTGACACTACTTACACGGACAAAATTGAGCGACCGCATGTAACGCAAGAAGACGTGGATTACATTCTGGCTGCCGCAAACGATGCGTTCGACATCGAACCGCTGACCGAAAAAGACATCCAATCTACTTGGGCTGGTTTGCGACCATTGATTCATGAAGACGGAAAATCGCCTTCTGAGCTATCGCGAAAGGACGAGATCTTCATTTCAAAACATGGTTTGATCAGCATTGCTGGTGGTAAACTCACAGGCTACCGCAAAATGGCTGAGCGAACTGTTGATCTTGCGTTGCGACAACTTGAAGCTGAGGAAAAACAACCGTTCATGTTATCGCGCTCATCGAGCAGAAAATTGGCTGGCGGACGTTTACACAGTTTCAAAGCATTTGCATCTGAAGTTGGAGAAACGGAACTGACTGAATCAGAACTAAGTGGTCTGTTTCACAAGTACGGAGAAAACGCGGTTGAAATCATTTCTAACATCGATTGGAAAAACGAGGACAGAACGCTTGCCATTCTTCTGGCTGAGCTGAACTACTGCGTAGAGAACGAAATGATAACTGAACTCTCGGATTTTCTCATCCGCAGAACGGGCCGATTGTATTTCGAAAAGCCAATTGCCGACAAATATGCTGAGCAATTGAACGAAGAACTTGCCAAGTTGCTGAAGCTAAACGAGGAACAAAAACAGACCTCGCTCAACACTTATTTGGCTGAAAGTAAGGACGTTCTATCCTTCAAGAAGTAAGAACTTTCTGTTAAGGAATCGTTAGTCTTCGCGGTTGTTGATGCGTGGCATCGTAATTTCGAGCAAATGAAAACGCTTATCATCGTGCGTCATGGCAAGTCGAGTTGGGCCTATCCCGACCTTGAAGACTTCTACAGGCCGCTCAAACCTCGCGGTATAAATGATGCATTCAACATTGGAGACGAGCTGCTGAAACGAGACGTTTTTCCAGACCTGATTCTTTCAAGTCCCGCTATTCGGGCAATGAATACAGCCATCATCATAGCACGTAAATTGGATTTTCCGCTTCAGCGCATCCGCGCGAATGAGAGCATTTACGAAGCTTCTACGTATCATCTTTTGAACCTCCTCAGAAATGTGGAAGACAACAACGATACGGTGATGATCTTCGGACACAATCCATCGTTCACATCTCTCATAAACCAACTACAGGACGAGCCGCTTTACAACCTGCCGACATGTGGCGTTTTTTCCATTGAATTACCCATCGATTCGTGGGCTGACATCGGAAAAGGAAAGGGTGAAAAGTTGTTATCACTTTTCCCAAAAGAACTGACAAAAGCCAGCTGATTCCGTCTCGAATCTGTTACTTTCAGCAACCAGATTCTAACGCAAAATCGGAGAAGGGAATTGCTGAAATTCGGAGCCATTGATATCGGGTCGAATGCCGTAAGGCTGCTGATAACCAGCGTGTTTGAGGGCGAAAGCGGCCCCATTTTCAAGAAGACGTCTTTGGTGCGTGTGCCCATTCGTTTGGGTGCAGATGTGTTCACATCAGGAACCATCAGCCCCACGAAATGCGAAAAGATGGTGGAAACCATGACCGCCTTTAAGCTGTTGTTGGGCGTGCATGACGTGGTTTCGTATCGCGCCTGCGCCACTTCGGCCATGCGAAATGCCACAAATGGTGAGGAATTGGCCGAACGCGTTTCGGAAGAAGCGGGCATCGACATCGAGATCATTCAAGGTAAAAAGGAGGCCGACATCATCTTCTCCAACCACTTTGAAGAGAAGCTGTTTCACGACAGAAGTTACCTCTACATTGATGTTGGTGGTGGAAGCACCGAACTGACCGTTTTCAGCGATAAAAAACCTGTTGCCAGTCGTTCTTTCCGAATCGGAACCATCCGTTTGCTGGAAGGAAAAGTGGAGCCTGAGTATTGGGACAAGCTCCTGAATTGGGTGGAAAAGAACACCGAAGGTCTTGGTAAAGTGGATGGTATCGGATCTGGTGGAAACATCAACAAGCTTTACAAAATGGCCGAGGTAACAGGGCGGCAGCCGCTTCGGTACAAGCAACTGAAAAAGCTCCATGTCATGCTTCGCGAGATGACCTATGAACAAAGGATAGAGCAACTCGGTTTGAATGCAGACCGTGCGGATGTAATTGTGCCTGCGTGTGGCATATTCCGTGCGGTAATGAAAAAGGCCAAAATCAAGGACATTATTGTTCCTGAATTCGGGCTTGCTGATGGTATAACTAGGTTATTGTATGAAGACTACAAGGTTAGCGTGTAAAGCATTTTTTGCCTCCGCCAGTTTGGTGATGGTTGTTCTGTTTTCAACCGCGCAGACCGTTCCAGTAATTGGTTTGAACGACCTTGAATCCCGTTTGGAAAAAGGCGCAGACACCACATTCGTGGTCAACTTTTGGGCAACCTGGTGCGGGCCGTGCGTAAAAGAGTTACCCTATTTCGAAGTGCTGGAAGCAGCCAATCAAGGCACAAAATTCAAGGTGCTATTGGTTAGTCTGGATTTTGTAACCCAATTAGAGTCTAAGGTTATTCCGTTTGTTGAAAAGAAGAAACTAATCAGCGAAGTGGCACTGATGGACGAAGACCGACCAAATGAATGGATTCCTCGCGTTAGTGAAAAATGGTCTGGAGCTTTGCCCGCTACACTTTTCGTCAACACACAAAAAAAGACCCGCCATTTTCATGAAGGGTCTTTTGAAGAAGGAGATTTGGAAAAACTCCTTACCGAAATCGGTCTTTAGCTCTTAATTCTTTTAATGCTGCAACCAAGTGCTTTGGTTTCTGCTGGGTCGGCTTTCTGTCCTTGCGATACCGCTTTGATCGCATTCTTCAAATAAGGGTTTTCCACCGCGTCCTTGTTCTTCGAATTGTCATCAATCGCGCCTTTGTAAACGAGCGTCATATCGGCATCAAACAAAAACACATCTGGTGTTTTAGTCGCCCCGAAAGCATCTGCCAATTCGTGGTTTTTATCCACCACATATGCAAAATCCATGTAGCCTTTTTCCTTGGCGTGCTCCTTCATCGCATCCAAACTATCGTCTCCTTCGCGCTTTGCTTCATTTGAGTTTACAAGCACAAAGCCAAGGCCGAGTTCTTCGCACTCCTTGTAAATCTCGTTGTATCGGTCTTCCCAAGCAATTACCCAAGGGCAGGTGTTGCAAGAGTAGATCACCAAAAGTCCTTTTTCGGCTTTCAGTCCATCCAGAGTAACCTTGTCGCCTTTGATGCTGGAAAGCTCTAACGATTGCTTCGGTGCTTTGTCGCCAATATTCAGCTGCTCGTTTTCTGGGTTGACCATAAGCGCAGCGGTAATTAAAATGATGGTAAGTAATTTCATGTTTAAGAGATTTTTGTGAGGAACTAAGTTAGTTGCAAATTATCATTGAATGCACGAAACTTAAACACAATAAACCAGTAAAGGTTTATCGCATGGCGGATAAGATCAGCAAGGCAATAAAAATCGGTTTCGCAGAGGATTTTCACGGGGAAACAGAGTTGATTCTTCGCGAACTGAAAGATGCGGAAATGAGTTTCGAGCATCAGATCGTTTCAAGCGAATCCGAGTTTCTTGAAATGCTCAGTTCCTTTCAACCAGATGTGGTAATCAGCCCGTATAGTCTGAAAGAAACCAACGCAATCAAGTTATTGACGCTCTCACGCAAAGCAGGTGCCGACACCCCTTTCATCCTACTGGCTTTTGACCTTTCTGAAGACATTGCCATAGACCTGCTGGCCGAAGGAATCGAGGACTACGTGCAGCGGTCAACGTTAAAGCGTCTTCCTGTTGCAATTAGAAAGGCACTACAACGATATAAGACGCAGCTTGAGTTGAAGATCAGCGAAACCCAGCTGAGGAAAAGTGAAGCACTACTTCGCGAAGCACAAAGCATCGCCAAAATTGGCAGCTGGGTTTTGGATTCCGCCTCTGGAAACGTTGAGTGGTCGGACGAAATGTATGTGATTCATGGCATTGAAAAGAAGCCTGTTGACGTTGTGGAAATCCGCAATATGATTCACCAAGACGATCATGATTTATTCGATTCTTCTATGGAAAGCCTGGTCTCGGGAAAGGATACTACAATGGTGTACAAGATCATTGTTCCCAACACCAATGACATCAAGTATTTGTTTGCGAATGGACGAGTTACTCGCGATGAAAATGGAGCCATTAAAAGCATTACAGGAACGGTGCAGGACATCTCGGATCGAATTACAACTCATATGGAACTGGAACGAAGTGAGGCTTCTTTGATTGCTGCACAGAAAATTGCCAAAGTAGGAAGCTGGGAATGGGATGTTGGGACAGAACAGGTCTGGTGGTCCGATGAAATGTTCAACATTTACGAAATTGAGAAGCGGCCAATTACTATTTCCGATGTCAAATCCTTCATTCATCCCGAAGACCGAAAAAAAGTTGAGGAGCTAACTAACCATGATCTTGATGACGGAATAGTACCTGTAATCGAATATAAAATCGCCATCCCGTCTGGTCAAACCAAGCACGTTGTCTCCAGCGCCAAGCAGGTTTTCGATTCAAGCGGTAAAGTAACCCGACTTATTGGAACCCTTCAGGATGTGACAGAAAAAGTTGAGGCAGAATACCAGTCCAAAGCAGAGCATATTCAACGAGCTCTGACGTTGCAGGCTTCTCAAATCGGTGTGTGGCATTGGCTTATTACAGACAACCAGTTGGTTTGGGATGACCGTTGTTTCGAGATCTACGAAATTGAGAAAAGAGACTTGAACGTCCAGGATTTCCTAGAGTTCATGATCGCTGAAGACCGAGAGCCTGTTCAAACCCGTATTGCCGAAGCATTTTCATCTGGTGAATATCGCTCCGAATACCGAATAAAAACCGAGAGCGGAATAAAATACCTGTATAGCAGAGGTAAGGTGACACATGGAGCTGATGGTTCTCCCTTTCGGATGGACGGCATCATCATCGACATGACGGAACATCATGAAATGGAGGTTGCGTTGCGAAATAGCGAACAGCTTTTCCGCGACATGGCCGAAAGCATTACCGAGGTCTTCTGGCTCACCGATTGGAACCTGAATGAAGTCCTTTATGTGAGCCCTCAGTACGAGGAAATGTACGGCCAACCAGTAGCCGACCTTTACAACGATTCCAAGTCTTGGGCAAGGTCCATTCATCCAGAGGATGTTGAGCGGGCAACCGCTCGGTTCAGAGAATTGGCCATTACTGGGGATTATGATGAGGAGTACCGTTTGAAAATGAAGGATGGTACCGTTAAGTGGGTTAGAGACCGTGCGTTTCCTGTTTTTGATTCAAACGGCTCGGTTTCTCGCGTGGCTGGTATCACCGAAGACATTACCAAGCAAAAACTTGATCAAGAACGAATCGAAACGCTTTCCCTAGTTGCTTCGGAAACAATAAACGGTGTGCTTATTCACGAACCGAACGGCAAGGTGGTTTGGGCCAATAAGGGCTTTACCCGAATTACGGGTTACGAGCCTGATGAAATTGTTGGTACTGAGCCTTGGGAGCTGATGTCTGGTACGGAGACCAATCAAAAACTGGTCGAAATGACCTATCAAAAAATCAGCAAGGGGCAATCATTTGTTTCAGACAATGCCTTAACGCACAAAGATGGTCATGTTGTTTGGGTCAATGTAACCTTTACCCCTATTTTGGATGACCACGGGAATGTGTCTAGAATCGTAAGCATCGGAATGGATATAACCAAACAAAAGGAAGTGGAGCATCTGCAACACGAAATGCTCAAAAAGTTGGAAAAGGCAAACAAGGAACTGAAAAAACGGGCAAGCAGCTAAACCAAAATTGAAACCTTGAACGAAGCGCTGAAACACTCGCCCGTTGCCAACCTTACAATGCTGTCCTTAGAAAAGAAATCCGCTGGCTGATCTGCCGCATCCGCACACCCAATCCAAGGTTCAATACAAACGTAATCCGCGCCAGGTCTAGACCAGATACCCAAATGCGGAAAACCTTCATAATCGACCTGTAAGCGCTTTTCGCCATTGCGGTGCTGAATCCAGACCTGTTTGCTAGGAATGTCCTTGAAAACCAATGCGTCTTCATTGAACAACCCATAGCTAAGACCGATCATGTCTGAATAGTTCAGCACATTCCTCGTTTCTCCATTGTAAAGTCCGCTTGCATCTAATAGATGTCTATCAATGGTCATAGGTTGATCGAACCGAATCTCATAGTCCGAATAAACTCCATTTTCTCCGAAAGGAACTGCAAAGGCAGGATGTCCACCCAGTTGGAATCCAAGCTGTTTGTCTCCCGAATTGACCACTTCAAAATGATGAATCAACGATTCGCCTACCAAGGAATACGTGATGCGAAATGTGAACCTGAACGGATAATGTTTCTGCGTTTCCTCATTCTCTTTAAGTTCAAAAATCACCATTTCGGTTGATTGTTCTACCACTTCAAACCGCTGCAATCGGGTAAATCCATGCCGACCCATCGGGTAATCACTTCCGTCAACCTGAATCTTTCCATCGCGTGATTCTCCAACGCATGGAAAAAGAATCGGAGCTCTCCTCGGCCAGGACTTCGGGTCTGCTGACCACATGTGCTCAGTACCATCGCGCTTATCACGCAAGTTGGTCAATTCCGCCCCAACGGGATTAATGTTAACGCTCAGGTAATCATTTTCTAATGTTATCATTTGCATGATTTTGAACTCAATTGAAACAATTTGACTGCTGATTCGTTATTCTAATGTTATGTGAATGTTAACACGGTTAATTTTTGATTAACTTTGATTTAACGAAAGATTAGAGCCATGAGATATTTATTGATGAGTTTGGTTGTTTTGGTCGGGTCAACTTGCTACGCGCAAAATACGGCAAAGACCAAATACGAGAGCGGCAAAGTGAAGAGCGAATACGTTCAGAAAAGCGGTTTAGTGGCTGTTACTAATTACTATGAA
Organism: uncultured Chryseobacterium sp.; assembly: GCA_964457245.1. Taxonomy (GTDB): domain Bacteria; phylum Bacteroidota; class Bacteroidia; order UBA10329; family UBA10329; genus UBA10329. The sequence continues at coordinate 122,694 of CAYWET010000006.1, forward strand.
ACGGGCGAAGTGAAAGAAACGGGCTTTTTCAAGGATGAGATTCCTGAAGGCAAGTGGGAAACTTTCGCCAAGGACGGTTCTAAAACGGCTGAATTGACCTACAAAGACGGAAAGCGCCATGGTGAGTTCCGCGTTTGGGATAAGTTTGCCAACGCCTACTTAGAAGTTCAATATGCGAACGGTGAAATCGTCAAGGCAAATCGATACCTGAAGGAAACAGAGTTTGCAGCCGAGACCCATTGAGAGTTTCAAAAACACCAAAAAATGAGCCTGATGGACTTCCATCAGGCTTTTTTATTTCGATTTCGAAAGTGCTTGCTCAACATCCGAAATGATGTCTGAGATGTTCTCCAAACCAACCGAAACACGCACCAGTCCTGCAGAAATTCCAACGGCCTGACGTTCTTCTTCTGTCAGTTTTGCGTGTGTGGTTGAAGCAGGATGCGTCACAATCGTTCTTGAATCGCCAAGGTTTGCCGTCACTGAACACATCTGCAATGCATCCAAGAATTTCTTGCCGCGTTCCACACCACCTTTCACTTCAAACGTGATGAGTCCGCCACCTTTTTTCATCTGCTTCTGTGCCACTTTAAATTGTGGATGCGAGATGAGTCCTGGGTATCGGATATTGGCAACCTCAGGATGGTGTTCCAGGCAATTGGCCAGTTTCAGTGCATTATCGCAATGACGATCCATTCTGACAGCAAGGGTTTCCAAACTCTTGGAAAGCACCCAAGCATTGAATGGCGAAATCGCTGGTCCAGTTGAACGACAGAACGTGTAAACGTCATCGA
>CAYWET010000007.1:0-112843 GCA_964457245.1 uncultured Chryseobacterium sp.
CCTCGTTATTTGGTACCTCCAACGACTCGAAGAAGCCATCACCAATATGCTTAACTCTTAGTATTTCGCTAAGTATTACCTTGATAAGTGCGGTGCCCATAGAGAGGCAAACTGCATTTCCAATGGCCTTCCTTACCTGACTGGCCGGGGTACCCTCGGGAATGTTATAATCCCCCTGCTCCACATCAAAACAGAGCAATAGATCATCAATGCTGGGAGCATAGGTACGTTTCGCCTTCGCGAACCTACTTGGACTGCTACTGGTCACGGTGCACATAAAGTGATTTTTCGTCTTCCAGGTATCCACAAAATGTCCGCTTTGGAAGTAATCAATATCCAGAAAATCACGAACGCGATTTACATTGACAACATCAGGTTCGGGAAATACCGGTTGCGAATCATACTTATCGTGGATGAACATCATTACGAACCTCCATCGCGCCTGATTTCCTCCGTAGTGAAGGCTACACATCTCCTGCTCCGCAAACTGGTATGGCAGTGTTCTGGCTTGGGCTAAGAAATCAGCGTAAAGCTTCTCATTGCCCTTCTGGTTCAGCTCAGCAACCTGCTCCATCAAAGCAATGTCCGGTTCTAACTCTTCCAGAAACCGTAGGTACTCGAACATCAAATTATTCCTGGAACCTTCTCCTTTGTTTTTCCTTAAGTTGATGCCTGTTAGGTCATGGCAGACTGGCCCCCCGATCATAATGATGATTACGTCTTTACCATAGATCTTTTCAACTTCAGCTCTTACCTGACGGCCATCATAATCCTGGATCACCGGGGCCCGCACAAATTTTTCTTCAAACTTTCCTACGGTGTCCTCAGTTTTAACATCTGCCCTGTTAGCTCTGTATTCTTCCTCACTGATCTCAATGAAAGCCGCCATAATTGGTGTTCCATCCAAGTGAAAGAAGTTAGCTCGATGCATTATGCAGGCCCAGAAGTTGCGGTCAACGGCAAATGCGCCAAGCAATCCAGATTTAATGCATGATAGGAGGAAAATATCCATCCCAGAAAAGGTGGAAACTACTACTATTCGTTTCCGACCCGGAAAATATTTGTTCGTCTTCATAGGTATTGGTTTAAGTCGATTTCTATTTCAGTTTCCTCTCCACATTTTTTACATATACCGCGTACAGTTCTAATTCTTTGGCCAGCATCATCATTCTGCGGTGTAACTGTTTTGGAGTGCTCATCTGAAGGAGCTTCTCCAGCGTTCTTCGTATCGGCACCTACTTGCTCAGCGTTCTCATTAGGGATAAACTCACCTGTACCTGTACCCGTACCTGTACTGGTGTAATCGAAGGTTCCACCAGTACTGTCAGGCTTGGCGAATTCAGGCACAGCGGTCGTAGTAGTGTGATACACCGGTGCCTTTACTTTGGGAACCTCCGGCTCGTAATTTTCCTCCTCCTTCTTGCACTCCTGGAACGCTTGCAGAAGTGAGAATCGTGATATTTCGATCCGTTCAAAATGAAGCGGGTTTACATCACCTACTTTAAGTATGAACTTAATCTTATTGCCGCTCCTGATGCCCATGTCACGGCCTATTCGTTCATAGATATTGAGCTTTCGCCCATCTTGTCCTTCCGTGGCTTTATCAAGTTCCTTATAGGTCAGATCACTTCTGTATCCTTGGCCCTTATAGTGTTTCGGATACAGGGCCTTCGCCATGTGGTAGAGCGCCAAAAGCCCGTTATGGCCAGATCTCTGTAGCTGTACCATTATACTGGTTAGCTCTTCCTCAGCGGCCTGTATCTCTACAGCCTGAATTTTTTCTATGCCTTTCTCCCTTGCATAGAGTACCTTCTTCCAACCATCAATGATAACTTTCACTTCACGGCCATCTATCTCACGTAATACGTAATAGACTGGAAGTAAGAATCCATTGTCTTCAAACCACTGGTTGATCGCATCAGTGATTTCCGCGTCATCAGTAACCAGAGTATCCTGGTGTTCTTGCGCACGCTCAAAGTCGTGCGGGTCTATCAATTTGTATTCTATTTCCATTGTAGCATCTGCGTTTAAATTCGGCTACAAAGTTACTATAGAAACAGACCTAACTAATTGATTTTCAACACTATAAGGATACGAACAAAGTTACCAAGAATAAAATTTGTTAAACTCAACCCGCGTTATAACATTGAATTAAAATCTGCGCGGCTGTGTACAACAGGTATAGTTTTTTTGGTAGTTTTATTCCCATGAAATGTCCCAAATGCAAATGGCAATATTCCGTAAGGGACGGATATGCTAAGGGACTACAGAGGTACAAATGTAAGAACTGTAACTATAGATATACAGTGGATGCTGCTCCCAAACTTTCAGACCACCTTAGGCGCGTTGCTCTTATCTTATACCTTGAAGGGTATTCGCTACGAGATATAGCGAAGTATACCGGAGTACATAGCCACAACACCATTGTGCATTGGTTGGATAATTCAGGAATAAAGGAACAACTTACAGAGTTGAGAAAACCAGCAGAAGAAATGCGTGAAAGGGAGTATTTGCCGGGCCGCAAGATGGATCGTTGGCTAACAATTGCCTGGGACTCAACGGAAGATGCATCAGTTGTTGATTCGAAACCGAAGAAGTACAAACCCTGGGGAATTAAACTCGGTCATAAGCGTCTCAACACCTATAAGTCTAAGAAGAAGAACTAACAGTCAGGTGCACTTTTTATGTGCGCTATTGTCCTCCTTTTTCTCAATTATTCCCTACTTTTCCGAAGTTGTCCTGATAAAAGGATAATTGCTTGATTCTTAAAATCCTGTGGCCATTGCGGCCGTGCCGGTTCGACCCCGGCTCCGGGTACATAATCTCCTTTCGCATGATAGTTGATCTCAGAAGCGATACCATTACCAGACCAACACCGGAAATGTTGGAGTTCATGCTATCAGCACCAGTTGGAGATGATGTTTTTGGCGAAGATCCATCCGTAAACCGCTTGGAAGATTATGCGGCCGAACTTTTTGGGATGGAAGCCGCCCTTTTTTGTCCTTCGGGAACGATGTCGAATCAAATCGCAATTAAAGCTCAAACCCAGCCTGGCGATGAGGTAATTTGCGATGAGGGTGCTCACGTCCATTATTATGAAGGTGGCGGAATTGCTTTCAATTCGGGGTGTACTACCAAGCCGCTGAAAGGAATTCGTGGGGTTTTTACGGCAGATCAGCTTAAGGAATCACTCCGCCCAAGCGATGTTCATTTTCCTAGAACCAGTTTGGTTTCCATTGAGAATTCGTGTAACCGGGGCGGTGGAAAAATTTTCGACTTCTCTGAAATCGAGAAGATTCGAGAAGTCTGTAATGAACATGGATTAAGGCTGCACTTAGACGGGGCTCGACTATTTAACGCAATTGTTGCGGAAGACCGATTTCCTAAAGAATTTGGGAAATTGTTCGATTCAATTTCCATTTGCTTAAGCAAAGGATTGGGCGCACCAGTAGGTTCAGTACTGTTAGGCTCTGATCAGATTATCAGGCAAGCCAGAAGAATTAGAAAAGTGCTTGGAGGAGGAATGCGACAAGTTGGCGTTATTGCGGCTGCGGGATTATTTGCACTCCAGAATAATATTGACCGCTTAGGTGAAGACCATCATCTAGCGAAATCAATCGAAAGCCTTTTGAACCGAACGGACTTTGTTTCTGGCGTCCTTCCAGTTGAAACCAACATTATCGTGTTTGAACTGAACAATGCCCTTGACGTTTCAAACTTTTTGAATCACCTCAAAGAATCCAATATTCTAGCGTTTCAAGTAGGAAATCAGCGGGTTAGGTTCGTAACACATCTAGATATCCCCAAAGATGCGTTATACCAAATTGAAAAAGCTCTCAACGGCTACTCGCCTTCATTCTGATTAACTTCGTCACTGTTCCAATCCGGAATTTTATTCACCACCCAAAGGTCAAACCTCACAACTTCAGAACCTGTGGGATGCCACTCATATCCCTTCTCTTCTTGAAAACATATTTTCAACAATTCCATATTCTTCTCTGAAAGTGCGGTGAATACCAAATCTCGCCTCAAAAGATTGGATAGAATATCAACGGCAGCCTTGACCCTCAGAGTTGCCAGCTCCTTATGTCGAGTAAGGAACTTTCTTGTGCTATCAATTTTAAATTCTAACCACTCTTCGTCCTGAAACTCGGCCAGTTGCATCATCTCTAGCAAACGGAACTGAACATTCCATTCATCAACCTGCCGAATGATATAACTATCCTTGTTCAGCGTTTTAAACGATTCGTTTACATCACCTTTCAAAAACTCAACGCAGGACTTAAAATACAGCCACCTTGGCACCAAGTGTTCTCTACCGCCAATCCTAGGATGGTCAAACGCCTGGTCTATATGCTTGAGCGCATCGTTGTAGTTTTTGGTCGCTGCCTCCGCTTGAACCAGTAGTTGCAAACTTTGCAAGCGATTGAACCCAGACTGAGGGAAAAGTTTTGAAGATTGCTCGAAGTGAGTTTCTGACCTAGCAAAGTCTCGGAGTTCCAAGTAAGCTAGTCCCACGGTTTGGTTTACCCCGGCCATATTGGTTTTGGAATGTACAGCAGGACTCTTTTCTACCAACTTCAGAAATTTCAGTCCCAACTCCACTACTTCAGCGAAATTTTCCCTTGCCGAATGATACTCGGTGGCTGCCATGTAATACCAAAAGCCAATTCTGGCCAATTTATGCTTCTTATATAGCTTTCTCAGCTCCTCGATAAGCTCCAAATTCTGCTTATCGTTCGAACGCTTCCTAAGCTTTACCGCATACTCCGGACTGGCAAGGATAAACGACTTCTCTTGCACCTTTAGTAGTGCCTCATATCGTTTCATATCCACCTGAATCTTTTTATTGAGCTCATTAAGCTCCATCGATGACCCAGCTCCGAGGAATTTTTCCCGAAGCAGATGATTGATCTGAAGGCGTTCCGCAAGCAACTCAAACTTATCGGCTGAAGTCAAGGCAGCTTCCAGTACTTTCATACCTTCAACTTGTGCTCCTCTCAATAACAACAAGTGCGATTGGGCAACCTTTTTTCTACAATCTAGCTCTGCTGCGCGATTGGCCTGAGCAAATCGTTTCGAAGTATCCTGAAGTAGAAGAATATTGAGAATATCGTCTTTTAGTCTTGCCTTAAGATGCGAATAGGAAGAAGCACTTCCTGCACCGTCCAGGTTTGACTTTGCTTCCTCATCAGTGCTCGTTCCAGACCGAACCAGATTGAACAGTTTGAGTCGCATCTTATCCTGCGAATTGGTGTTTCGTGAATAATGGTGTAGCAGCAATCTCTTTTCACTCGGTCTCATTATCCTAACAAGCGCTACCAACCCCTTCATACTGTAAAGGTCTTAGACAATACCGGTATTCGTCACGCGTATAAGTCTATTTATCCCCATATTTTCAACATTCATAGAATTCTTATAGATTTTCATCGATATTGATTGAAAATTTAAACAATTGATAATCAGTAAGTTAAAAGCTAATCCGAAAAAATATTGTTCAAAAATTTGTCCATTAGAAAACATTTAACGTAGATTTACACCGTCTTATCGAAGAAATAGACCAGTTCATCGAAAGACAATGACCAATTAAATTGAAACTGTAAACCTAAAAACCTAAAATCATGGAACTGTTACTTGCTTTTTTTATTGCTTTCGGAGTTGTAAATGCTAAAGATGCCTCTGGACTATCTGAAAAAGAAGCTCAGCATCTACTAGCTAAACAAGACCTAGAAAAAGATTACATCATCTGGGAGGCAGAAGCTGACGATTTTTAATTGATTGATTGGCTTAGCCAATCGATTAAATAGAACAGAATAAGCTGTTCGAGTTGACATAAAACGGTTTTCAGAGCCGTCAACGAATTCGGTTTACCGAGTCAAATACACCTCAACGTCTGAGGCCTAAGAAATTGTTTATCAAATTCTTAGGCTTTTAGCGTTTACTTATTCCCAGTCAATTTGTCACTGGTATTTCCTTGTACACCTATATATACGGCTCTACATTTGGAGTCGTAATCAGGTCGCTAGAACCAAAACGGCCACAAAAACAGAGTGACATGGAAGCTATCATCGCAACACTTACAGACGAGCAGAGAGTTAAAGTCCTGAACAATATCTACCAGAAGGGAATTGCAACTCCAAAAGAGCAATTGGCATTTTCATCAGATAAATTGGTTTATCTGAAGCCGTTCTTAGGAAGACTTTTGAATACTGAGGCTAATGATTTAAGCAGTCGAATCATGATTCGTCAGATTGTTGATGACCTTCTACAGGACATCATGGACGAGATTTCTGCTACTTGCTTAAGAAACGGAAATGCAAGAGTTGAGAAAGTTGCAACTGAGTATGGTCTTCAAGCGTTGACTCACTCATCTCAGGATGATTTTTACGCGACTAGAAAAGTAGCTTAATCGAAGCTTTTAAAGCAACAACGATAAAAGTTTAAGAAAATGTGCCCATCAGATATTTTTCAACTTCCAGTGTCGAAAAAGGGTTTTGGCCCAAGTACTGAAGTCTTTGCTTCCGACATTCAGTACCCATGCAGCATTGCGGTTAGAGAAAAATCATTGGCACATGATGTTAAAATTCAAGTACAAAGAGATGAAGCCTCCACTTGGATGGATTACGAAGAAGGAGAATTGTTAATAGGAAAGACGATTAAGTGTAGACTCGCTTATGGGGGTGGTACCAGGAAAATTACCATTGAGGTTTTTCATACCTGATTCTATTTGGTCAGCTTATAGATTAGAATCAGGCAAACAGCTACACTAAGAATCACGTTTCCAGCGGCAACCAAATGGTTGCCGTTTTTTATTAGCATAACTGTCTCATAACTAAAGGTTGAAAACGTACTGAATCCTCCGCAGAAACCAACCATCAACCCTGCCCGCAACAAGCGGCTATCAATTTGAGAATGCTCATAAAAAAGCACAATGGAAACTAAGATCAAACAACTAAGCACATTGCTTATGAATGTTGCCAATGGGAAGCTTCCCTCCCAATTCTTCAAGAGGAAATCAGACAAGCCGTATCTTAACAAACTTCCAACACCTCCACCTACAAATACAAAAAGCCAGGTCATTCCTTCTCCTTTCTAGTTCGTAAAACAATCTGTGCGACCAAAGTTCCACACACAATTCCATACATGGCGCCAGCAAGAACATCCGTTGGATAATGAACAGCCAAATAAACGCGGCTAAAACCAACCAATGCCGCCCACAGAAACAAAACGAACCAATAGTTTGACGTTTCGCGGAGCATTAAGTAAACGAAGGTTGCTAGGCCAAAGACATTTGACGAGTGAGATGAAATGAAACCATAACGTCCACCACATTTTTCCAATATCATTACAAGATCCGGTGCCAAAGCACTGTTATTACATGGCCTTAGACGTTGAAATGTTTCCTTAAAGAGCCACACGGACCCCTGATCCGTTAACATCACTAGCACAAAGACACCTAACGACACCCATAGAATGGCTTTGCTTCCAACGCTTTTCCAAATTGCAGCGAGAAGAACAGCGTATAGTGGAATCCAAACCCACTTCTCACTCACGAAAATCATTAGGGCATCAAGCCAACCGGCACCTACCATTTCATTAACAGCCAGTAGTAAATCTTGGTCGATTTCCTTTAGCCGTTCGAAAAAACTTAACAATTGAAACTATCGTTTGATGAATGTAGTTGCACCAACCCGGTCATTTGAGAAAATCCGAATGAAATACATCCCAGTAGACAGATCAGATAAATTCAAAGCTTCAGAATGGTTGAGAATACCTTGCTGAGACCAAACAATCTGGCCTAAACTATTACAAACATCTACGCCCACCACTCCTTGATTGGTAAAGGCATACGATTTTACAAAAAGTAAATCATCCGTTGGATTAGGATAAACTGATAAGGATTCAATCGAAACCTGATTAACAATTCCGGCCGGATCATTTCTATCAATGACTGCAAAAATCCCCAAATCTACATCCAAATTCCAAGAGTAAGATGGATGAGCAACCGCTATCCAATTATTGTTTGAGGTTAATTCCCAAGCATTAGCAGCACTCGCAGCATCTCCATCAGTTGTAGACACCAACCCTACAGTATCACCTGACGACAAATTATCAAATGCAACACCAATTGAAAATTCCTGATTGGACGAGAAGCCTATCTCTTCTGAACTGAAATCCACGTTCGTATAGTCACCTTCTATCAATTCATACACAGGCAATTCTCTTGTTGCGATTATGCTGTCCGGAGCTATCGAATCAGTGTTTGAGGTTAGCGTGACTCCCAGACCGCCATTCAAATAAACATTTACTAAAATGGAAGAAGCTGAATCTTGGGAAGCAAAATCCACAATCCCAAACTTAAGAACCGCTCCTTTTAAAACGAATGCTCCTGAATCGGAAAAAGTTTGAGCCTTAGCTTTATCCCCATATCCATTATTGCCAAACGCATACCCGCTGATAGGCGATTGATACAGAGTTTCCGTTCCATTCATAAAGTTGTCCCAGCCTAATGTATCGCTTACTTGAGCTTGTACAGCGCAATATGACAATGTTAAAACAGTATAGATAATCAATTTTTTCATTTCGCAAATGTACTTAGAACAATAGGAAAGACGTTTCTTGTATTTGGACGCATCCAAAATTTGCTCAAACTGTTGGCGACAAGCAAACCAACTCAAATCAGCTTACTCCTTTACTATGGGCATGGAATTTTTTAAGACACAAAAGGCCAACTCAAATGAGTTGGCCTTTTGAAAATCTAAGAATAATGAACACCTTACTTCACAACAACTCGCTTCGTAAGAGTTGAAGCAAGACCTTGTACCTGAACGGTATAAATACCAGAAGCAAGGTTATCAACATTGAAATTGATTCTGCTCTTCTGTCCAGCCATACTGGTCAACTGCTCCGAAGCAACAAGCGTTCCTGTTGAGCTGATAATATTGATGGTCATGTCAGCATCATCTACGGAGGTCAACTCTACAGTTAGGTCTTGTACCGTTGGATTCGGATAGACATTGAATTCGGAAACTTCTTCATTATCCGCAACATCAACCGTAGTTGTTGAAAGTTTAGCTCTCACCGCAGGAGTAGATGTCCAACCTGTATACCAATTAACGGCACCACCTTGACCATAAGGACCATAACGTAATCCCGCAAAATCATCATCACCAGCACTGGTAAGCAAAACAAGTGTTTCACCAACATCAGCATTTCCTAAAGCAACTAAGTACGAATTGCCAGCTGTAAGCTGAACCCCAAGGCCCTCATTAATTTCAATATCCACAGGTGTTAATGTAGATCCCGTACTAATATCTGAAGGTTGCAGATCATAAAGGTCAGATACAATCGGAGTCAATTGGGAAATTGGCGTTGTACTACCTGGCACCAACTCATAAACTTCATACCATGCAGTAGAAGATGTAAGTTCAAAACCAGCTTGAGTGTAAAAAATTGTTTGGATTGCACTGAGGGTAGCATCTGCTACAACCTCGTAGATTAAACCTGCCAAATACTCTGGTGCAGGATCCGCCTGAGTACCACCATTGATTAGTCCTGTCAAAGTCTCATCATGAGAATAGATGTCATCGGTTACAAAGAATGTGCTCGAACCTGAATTGTCAGAAGGTTCTCCATCCGTATTGTCTCCTGCAACAGATACGGTTATCGTATATTCATCAACAACTGACGGAATAAAACCAGTAGCGTAAACAGTGGTATCAAGATTTCCAGATGATAATGTTGTGTTCGTTGCAGGAAAACTACCAGAACTTACTGTTCCACCAGAATTTGATATGTCATATGTATAGGTAACTCCTGTCATGGCTGAGCTACCAACATTACCTCCAATAACGGCAATGTTAACTTCCTGAACCTGACTAGCAGGAATTGCGGAATACTCATATCCCGAAAATATATCACCGTGATACAACTCTTCCACCGCAAGATCATAACTAACTCCCTCTACAATCTGAAAATCGTCTACTTGCCAGAAAACGCCACCGCCCTCATATCTTAATCTAACCCAAACGCTTGAGGCACCACCAGCTGTTGCACTGATGTCAACGTACTGAACAGCATCATTTGCTGTTGCCTCATTACTGTTCAGTGATGAATGAAGTTGAATGGTGTTCCAAGTTGACCCATTGGTACTAACTTCCAGATAAACAGCTGCATTTAGCTCGTAGTAGTATTCTGTAAACGTTACCGCTACACTGGGGTGTGATGATAGGTTAACAGGGTTTGCCATTTGAATGTATGAATCAAACACAACGCCTGTTGCTCCACCTTGAGCGTTTAATGAACCATTTGCCTCCGCATCAAAAATTACCCAACCATTGTTAGCTGTTGGCGAGACAATTGGGCCTAATCCAGAAGTTAAAAGGCCTGAAGGTCCAGTAGTTGTATACTGCCAGTTTGCAGCCGTGGTACCGGTAGCGCCCGTACTGCCAACTGTCCAATTAGAAAGGTTTGAAAAATTATCTTGCCAAATAGGATTTGCAGCTGCAACAACCGAGGGAGTAGAAACTGGCTGTTCAATTAGATTACTAGTTGCTGGTATTAGAAGACGGTCTTCAATCACAGCTGTTTCTTGAACACTTTGCGCGTTCGCAAGGATTGCAGATGAGAACAGGGCAACTACAAGTAGGTGTTTTTTCATAATAAAGGTCTGAAGTGGATTAATAACAAACCGAAACTATGAATAATAATCATACCAAGAATACCTACATAATAAAACGGCCAGCTTTCTGAGAAAGCTGGCCGTTTCAGTAGCAAATAGCTATTTATGGCGTGTGCAAATTACTTAACCACCACTCGCTTAGTAAGAGTAGAAGCAAGACCTTGTACCTGAACGGTATAAATACCAGAAGCAAGGTTATCAACATTGAAATTGATTCTGCTCTTCTGTCCAGCCATACTGGTCAACTGCTCCGAAGCAACAAGCGTTCCTGTTGAGCTGATAATATTGATGGTCATGTCAGCATCATCTACGGAGGTCAACTCTACAGTTAGGTCTTGTACCGTTGGATTCGGATAGACATTGAATTCGGAAACTTCTTCATTATCCGCAACATCAACCGTAGTTGTTGAAAGTTTAGCTCTCACCGCAGGAGTAGATGTCCAACCTGTATACCAATTAACGGCACCACCTTGACCATAAGGACCATAACGTAATCCCGCAAAATCATCATCACCAGCACTGGTAAGCAAAACAAGTGTTTCACCAACATCAGCATTTCCTAAAGCAACTAAGTACGAATTGCCAGCTGTAAGCTGAACCCCAAGGCCCTCATTAATTTCAATATCCACAGGTGTTAATGTAGATCCCGTACTAATATCTGAAGGTTGCAGATCATAAAGGTCAGATACAATCGGAGTCAATTGGGAAATTGGCGTTGTACTACCTGGCACCAACTCATAAACTTCATACCATGCAGTAGAAGATGTAAGTTCAAAACCAGCTTGAGTGTAAAAAATTGTTTGGATTGCACTGAGGGTAGCATCTGCTACAACCTCGTAGATTAAACCTGCCAAATACTCTGGTGCAGGATCCGCCTGAGTACCACCATTGATTAGTCCTGTCAAAGTCTCATCATGAGAATAGATGTCATCGGTTACTAGGAAAGAACTTCCGGATGTATTATTGGCGGAATTCTGATCAACCGGAGGGAAACCCGGATCACTTGCAATACTAACAACCACAGTATATTCTCCTGTGGCAGACGGAGTAAAGCCAGTAGCATAATAAGTTGTATCTGACTCATCAGCTGCCAGCCCTGGAAGTGAACCGCTAGTGACCGAGTTAGGAAGAAACTGCCCTGAAGCAACAACACCGTTGTCATCCTGAATCTCATACAAATACCCGAAAACCACATCTCCAGAACCAACATTTTCGGAAATCACTGTAATTCCTACTTCTTGAACTTGAGATAATGGAATTCGTGAATACTCATACCCACCAAAAACATCTCCGTGATAAACCGCATTCAAAGCAGCGTCTGCGCTTGCACCTTCAACAATAGCAACATCGTCAATGGCCCACCAGAGCCCCCAAGCACCAACAAAGCGAAATCTTATCAATACGTTTGGTTGACCTGCTGCCGCACCTAGATTTACTGAGGCTAACTCTGGATTAGCAGAAGCATTAGCACTTGGCCCACCATCAACTTGAATGCTTACCCAGTTGGAGCCACCGTCTGTAGAGTACTCAACGTAATGCTCATCACCAGTATAAACTCGATAATACTGCTGCCAAACGAGGGCAACAGAACTGTAACCCGATAAGTTCACAGGATTTACCAACTGCAACATACACTCCTGAGTCGTACCACTACCTTGACCATCAGAGTTCACAATAGCAAAATTACCACCACTAGTGGAGTTAAAAGTAGCGTCATAACCCAAATTAACCAGATTAGTCGGCATTGAATTAACGATTTCCCAATCATATGAAGGGCTACTGCTATTGTAAACAAATCCACTAGTTAAGTTGGTGAAATCAAAGTACAAGTTGTTGATAGTATCACCAACAGCTGCAACTCCATTTACCACTGTAGGAGCCTCCAAAGCAGTGGCGGGCGGATTCATTACCGTTTTTGAAAGCGTTAGAGCTTCCGATTGCACAACGTTCTGTGCCACAGCATCAGCACCAATAAATGCTGCTGCCAAAAGAAAGTAGATTTTTTTCATTTCAAAGAGCTTTGAGTTAAGGTTGTCACTAACAAAGATATGGTATCATCATCAATGTAAAGGTCTGAAGATCCTAATCATATAATTGCATTAATCATTTGGCTTTCGTGGAAGCCAGTATGTAGGCACATAAAGAAAGCCAGACCGTATGCGGTCTGGCTTTCAATGATTTTCTGTAAAGACCAGTGGTTTAATTCACTACAAACCTTCTGGTCAATGCTGAGTTAACTCCTTGAATTTGAACCAAATACATCCCAGCAGCAAATTTAGAAACATCAAACTCAATAGTGTTTTTCTGACCAACGTTTGAAACCGCTTGTTGCGATAGCTTCAAAGCTCCATTCAAATCATAAACATTGAACATCATTTCCTGATCCTCTTTGGACGTATAAGAAATTCTCAACTCGCCTTGAGTTGGGTTTGGATAAAGAGATAGATCAGATACATCCTCATTTTCCTGAATCCCAACACTCGGATCAAGGTTCATCCTTAAGAGCGGTGTAGTAGTCCATCCTACATACCAATTAACTGCACCTCCTACTCCATATGGACCAAAGCGAATACTGGCAACATCACGATCTCCTGTGCTCGCAAGCAAAACAATGTTTTCTCCAGGATTTGGATTTCCTACGGCAATAACGTACTCGTTTCCTGCAGTTAAGGATAAGCCGTCAGCACCATTGATTGCTATATCTACCAAATTAAGGGAACTAGCGGAAGAGATATCTCCTGGTTGGAAATCATAAAAATCAGTGTAAACTGGACTTAGATCCGCAAGTGGTGACGTATTACCAGGTGGAATTTCATATACATCTACAGTACATGATTCTGCCGTGGTGCTATCATTTTGACCATTATAGAACAAGGTTTGAATCGAGCGAAGTGTTGCATCAGCATTAATCTTGTAAAATAAACCAAACTTACATTCTGGTGAAGCCTCATCCGCAGTAGCTCCAGTCAACAAGCGACTAAGGTTCTGGTCATCGTCATGAGCATAAATACTCTCGGTTACTGAGAAGGTACGAGAACTCTCGTTATTCACTGGCGCAGAGTCCGTTGAATCTCCAGCCACAGACACTGTAACAGTATAATCATCTAAAACATCCGGTGTGTACCCAGTAGTAAAGAAAGTCGTATCTGTTGAACCAATTGCTAACAGATTGGTGTCAGCCGCAAAGCTGGAATCAGCTACCACGCCCGAAGAGTTCGAAATCTCAAAACTATAAATTGGATTAGGCATATCCAGCGCTCCTAAGTTTTCTGAAATTCCCCCAATACCGGTTGCTTCAGTTACCTGAGAAAGAGGAATTTTAGTGTATTCGTAGCCATCAAAGATGCCTGCATAGACATCAACCATCTTCAAATCGTAACTGGCACCTTCTACAAAGGCAACATCATCAACATGCCACGCATAATCCCACGTACCCACGAATCGGAAACGGATCCATACTGTGCTTGGGTTTGCTGATATAGCATCTGATATGTTTACCGAAACGGTTTCCGGATTATCTCCTGCCGTGTTTAATGCTTGGGATGGTGTAACCTCAAAGGGAACCCAAGTTGTACCAGCATCAGTACTTACTTCGAGAAAAATGTCGTTCTGATATCTAACATGGTACTGTTGAAACACAACTGCAACATTAGAAAAACCAGTAAGGTCTACTGAGTTTGCCAACTGCACCCATGCATCTTGAGTAGAACTTTGATTGCCAAGGCCATCACTATCGAACACCGCCCAACCGTTAGCAGCAGTGGTTGACTCTATTTGCCCATAGGACGCTGAAAAACCACCGGTTGCACCAGTTGTACCAATAGCCCAATCACCATTATCACTACTATTATTTCCAACAACCCAATTGGATGGGTTAGAGAAGTCGTAATAAAGATTGTTGATGGTATCTCCAACCGCTGCAACTCCGTTTATACCATTCGGAGCTTCCAAGGCAAAGGTTGCAGTTGGATTCAACATCTTTGAGGGTATAGCAGCCTGTGTTTGCGCCACATTCTGTGCCATAGCATCAGCACTTAAGAAAGCTGCTGCTAGGAAAAAGTAGATTTTTTTCATCTCAGTTTAGTGTATTAGTTATTAGTCGTACAAATATACTATATCCACAATGGTCAACTTTAATCAGATAATGGTTTGAATTCCAAAAACGTAAGATTGCTGACCAAATAAAAAAGCCAGACTGCATAACACTCTGGCTTTTCCGAATCAGTTATAATAACTGAGTTAGTTTACGACAAATCTTCTTGTCAAGGTTGAATTGCTTCCCTGAATCTGTACCAAGTACATTCCAGAAGCTAGGCCAGAAACATCAAACTCAACCGTATTCCTTTGTCCAATGCTTGAGATTGACTGCTGGGATAGCATCAACGAACCGTTTATATCGAATATGTTAAAGGTCATTTCCTGATCTTCTTTAGACGTGTAGACAATTCTAAGATCTCCGTGGGTTGGGTTAGGGTAAAGTGACAGGTCCGATACATCTTCGTTTTCTTGAACACTAACACTTTGATCAAAATTCAACCTGATAAGTGGTGTGGTAGTCCATCCAGTATACCAATTAACTGCACCTCCTTGGCCATAAGGGCCGTACCGCAGACCTGCTCGGTCCCGATCTCCACCACTTGCAATGAGAACAATATTTTTTCCCTCATTTGGATTTCCTATTGCTACCAAATACGCGTTCCCAGCGGTAAGCTGAACTCCGTTACCCTCATCAACAAGGATATCTACTATATTAACTGACGAACCCGTAGACACATCTCCAGGGAGATTAAAATCATAGAGACCAGTAACAATTGGTGTCAATTGAGAAATTGGTGTATTATCTCCTGGAAGTAATTCATATACATCGTAAGTGCAGGTCTCACTTGTGGTTTCCAAACCTGTTTGGCTGTAGAACACGGTTTGTATAGAATACAGCATTGCATCCGCATGAATCTCGTATAGCAATCCGAACTTGCACTCGGGCGAAGGATTATCACCAGTACCTCCATCTAAGAGTAAATTAAGATTCTGGTCATCGTCATGAGCGTAGATAAACTCCGTTACTAAGAGGTCTCTTGCCCCCCCATTGTTACTTGGAGTAGCATCAGTTGAGTCACCGTCAACAGAAACTGCAATCGTATAAACACCTACTTCATCAGGTGTATAACCGGTATTGAAAAACGTTGTATCAATAACTCCAGAAGCTAACAGATTAGTATCAGCAGCAAAACTAGAGTCGGCTACTATGCCAGATGAATTTGAAATTTCATAACTATAAATCGGATTAGGCATTGCAGCAGCTCCAGCGTTTTCGGTTGCCGCACCAATTGACATTTCAGTAACCTGAGCCAGCGGTATCTGTGTGTACTCAAACGAAGAAATGAAATCGCCAGCGAATACATCTAGCATATTAAGATCATAGGTCGAACCTTCCACTAGCATGAAGTCATCCACCTGCCAAAATACTCCACCACCTGAATACCTTAGTCTAATCCACACCGCAGACTCACCTCCAGCAATTGAGCTAATATTCTTGTAGTTAATCGCATTTTTTGCAGTTTGCTCATTTCCAGACAACCCAGTATGAAGTTCAATCGTTGTCCAGCTAGTTCCATCCGTACTAACTTCAAGAAACGCAGAAGAATTAAGTTCGTAGTAGTACTCAGTAAATGTTACAGCCACACTAGGATAACTAGATAGGTCAATCGGGTTTGCCAGTTGCAAATACGAATCGAACGTAACCCCCGGAGCCGCTCCCCCTGTCGCGGTAAGAGAGCCGTTTAATTCTGCATCAAATATTGCCCAACCATTTGCCACAGTTGCTGATTGAATGTCTCCTAATCCTGATGTTAAGTTACCAGCAGGCCCAGTAGTAGTATGTTGCCAGAGTGAATCCACTGTACTCAATGACTCCACACCTGTTATCCAATTCGAAAAGTCAGAGAAATCATCATACCAAATGGTATCTCCCGCGGCAGCAGCTGAAGAAGGGGTAATTTCCGGCACAACATCCGCAACATTACTACCTGGCAAAAACAAGTCTGTTGAATGATTAATCGGGGTAACTTGCGCTTTGGCGCTGAAAGCAGCCACAATGGTTAAAAGGAAGATGTAGGTTTTTCTCATTTCGATAATGCTAGCTAGTTATTATGAAGTTATCAAGCAGTAAATTTAATCTCAAATCTGACAACCATCTTACATTATTATGATTATAGCTGAAAAAATACCGAAGTACGTCAGTCACTTGACATGATCTCGAAACCCCAATGAGAATCTGACCGATCATAATGAGACGGTAGTAGATTCTTAAAACGAACCTCTCCAGTTGCAACTATCATCCAAGAGCTAATCAGCCAATAGGCAATTCATAAAAATGGCTTGGATACGACCAAAGACCATCCAAACGAAGACCAAGAAGAGCAACCAAATACTAAGCTAGCTCCGTAACATACGATTCAGTGGTTGGACAAGTACAGATGAGATTTCTGTCTCCTCTGGCGTTATCTACTCTTCCAACCCCTGGCCAAACTTTAGCATCTGCCACGTATGGAAGCGGGAAAGCAGCCTTCTCCCTTGAATAGCTATGATTCCAGTTATCCGTTACCACCATTCTTGATGTGTGTGGTGAGTTTAGCAGCACGTTATCCGTGGCATCTGCTGAACCATTTTCCACTTCTTCGATTTCCTTTCGAATAGAGGTCATCGCTTCAACAAATCGGTCCAGCTCCTCTTTCGATTCACTCTCCGTAGGTTCAACCATTAACGTTCCGGCAACTGGGAATGAAACTGTTGGTGCGTGGAATCCATAATCCATCAATCGCTTAGCAATGTCTGCTACTTCTACCCCACAGCTCTTCTTGAAATCTCTACAATCGAGAATCATCTCATGAGCAACTGTTCCTTGCTTACCGGTGTACAATACTTCGTACTGACCGTCCAGTTTTGCTCTTAGGTAATTGGCATTGAGAATAGCCAACTCCGTACTTTTTTTCAATCCTTCTGCTCCTAGCATCTTGATGTAACCGTAAGATATAAGCAAGATGAGCGCACTACCCCAAGGTGCTGCAGACACTGCCGAAATCGGTTGACCTCCACCTATGTTCACTACTGCGTGACCTGGAAGGAATGGCGCCAAATGCTTGGCTACACCAATAGGTCCCATACCAGGTCCTCCACCACCATGTGGAATGGCAAACGTCTTATGCAAGTTCAAGTGGCAAACGTCTGCACCGATCAATCCTGGATTGGTAAGACCAACCTGAGCGTTCATGTTGGCCCCGTCCATGTAAACCTGACCACCATTATCGTGAATGATCTGCGTTACCTCCTGAATAGCTTCTTCAAACACTCCGTGCGTTGACGGATAAGTAACCATCAAGCAGGAAAGATTTTCTGCATACTGCTCCGCTTTTGCACGAAGGTCGTCCAGATCGATGTTGCCGTTTTCATCGCATTTGGTAACCACCACCTTCATACCGGCCATAACAGCACTGGCAGGGTTAGTTCCGTGAGCAGATGATGGAATCAAAGCCACATTTCGGTGGTCGTCTCCTCTACTCTTGTGGTACTGATCGATAACCATCAAACCAGCATACTCCCCTTGCGCACCTGAATTCGGCTGGAACGATACTGCCTCGAAACCAGTAATCTCGCAAAGCGCCTTTTCCAACTCATTGAAGACTATTTGATAGCCTTTGGTCTGATATAGCGGCACAAATGGATGGATATTCGCAAACTCCGCCATACTGATTGGATACAGCTCGCTGGCCGCGTTCAATTTCATGGTACACGACCCCAACGAGATCATGGAATGCACCAACGAAATATCCTTGTTCTCCAAGCGCTTGATATAGCGCATCATTTCCGTTTCGGAATGGTACGAGTTGAAGATCTTGTGTGTGAGATAATCGTCCTCGCGAAGCAGGTCAGCGCTTAGCACGCTAGTCTCCTTACTCAATTCCTCAGGCTTAATGTAAATCGGATCTTTCTCTGCAACACTGGCAAAAATTTCGAGGATATGTTGAATATCTCCAATGCTGGTACGCTCGTCAATACTTATTCCGATGGCGCGGTTTTCAATGTATCGGAAGTTGACTCCTTCCTTCTCGGCCAACTCCTTAACCTCGGTAACAGTAACACCCGTTGGTGGGTTCAGCTTTATAGTGTCGAAGTATGTTTCTGAAACCAATTCATAACCCAACATCTCCAATTTATTGGCCAACGCAACTGCTTTGCGATGGATGTTGGTAGCGATGTTCTTCAAGCCTTTCGGGCCGTGATACACTGCATACATACTTGCCATAATGGCCAATAGCGCCTGAGCCGTACAGATGTTAGAAGTAGCTCTATCTCTCTTAATGTGCTGCTCGCGCGTTTGAAGGGCCATTCTTAATGCTGGGTTACCTTGCGAATCGAGCGAAACACCGATTATTCTCCCCGGAATATTGCGCTTGAATTCTTCTTTCGTAGCGAAGTACGCTGCGTGCGGACCGCCATACCCAAGCGGAACTCCAAATCGCTGCGTGTTACCTACAACCACATCAGCTCCCCAACTACCTGGGCTTTTCAGCAAAACTAAGCTCATCAGGTCGGCTGCAACTGCAACAGCCGCTCCTACTTCATGTGCACGGTCTACAAACGGCTTCAGATCTTTCACGTATCCGTTTACAGACGGATACTGAAGCAATGCCCCGAAGAACTCATCCGAAAGGTGCACATCATCATGGTCGCCAATGGTCAATTCAATTCCCAATGGTTCTGAACGTGTGTGCAATAGGTCAATGGTCTGCGGAAAACAATCTGCCGAGACAAAGAACTTATTTACACCAGCTTTTACCGCTGCTCTAGATCGCGAATTGTATAGCATGATCATGGCCTCGGCAGCAGCTGTGGCCTCATCCAAAAGCGATGCATTGGCAATCTCCAAACCTGTTAGGTCGCTGACCATGGTCTGGAAATTCAGCAACGCTTCCAATCTACCTTGCGCGATCTCTGCCTGATATGGCGTGTAAGCCGTGTACCAACCCGGATTCTCCAACACGTTGCGCTTCACCACATTGGGCACCACACAATCGTAATAACCAAGGCCAATGTAAGAGCGGAAAAGCTTGTTTTTCTGACCAATGGACTGAATGTGTTCGGCATATTCCACCTCTGTCATTCCCGATGGAAGGTCGAGGTCTTTTTGCATTCTAATAGAAGCCGGAATGGTCATTCCAACCAGCTCGTCAATGCTGCCTACTCCAATGGCAGAAAGCATCTCAGATATATCTTCATTTCTTGGGCCTATGTGGCGATCGACAAATACGTCTTGTTTCATGTGTATTGAATGAGGGGTGCAAATTTACCTAAGCATTCATTTCCGCGTTTTCGGAAATGGTCAATTTATGCACACTTTACTGTATAATTTCCAACAATCGAACCCACCGTACGCTTAGCAATTGGATATATTTGACGCTTGCAACGCTACCCAATGAGCTTTCGGCACATTTCATTCCTTCTCATTCTCATTTTCTGCGTTGGAGAACTCCAAGCTCAGGATAGGCTTCTGCTTACTAACGGCAGAACCAAAAAGCTGAGGGGAAAGGTGGTTTATTACGACTACGAAGACATTTTTTACCAGAGCGAACGCGCTCGCAAAGCAATGGTTCGCGATAGCATTAAACGTGAGAAACGACAAACCGCTCTTGAAGCATCGGAAAGTTGGAAGCTGCAAAAAGAACAGGATGCAACACGAAAACAAGCCAAGAAAGCCAAACAACAGGCCAAAGTTGATAAACTAAAGACCAAGTTTGAGGAACACGCTAAAGCACGACAAGAAACCCTTTCGGCTTACGATTTTGAACAATGGAAACAGGCTGAATTGGA
Organism: uncultured Chryseobacterium sp.; assembly: GCA_964457245.1. Lineage (GTDB taxonomy): Bacteria > Bacteroidota > Bacteroidia > UBA10329 > UBA10329 > UBA10329. Next base: position 20,549 of record CAYWET010000007.1, read on the forward strand.
TGCCATTAAAGCATTGGAAGACAAACACGAATTGTATTGGGCGCTCACCGAGATAAATCAGAAAGCGCGAGCAGAAAGACGAGAGGCTTTGATACGTAGCCGATACACCAGAAGCAAGTCTAGAGGAAATGTCTTCTCTATCCTCAGGCCAGACGGTTCTGAAGAGGTTGTTTACAATGCCGACACACTTGGCCTATTGGCAGATGGCACTTACGAAGAAGAGTATGGCATAGAAGACATGCGGCAATACATTAAAGGGCGGCAAGACGGCAGAAAGCATAGCCTGCATGATATTGGTATCGGGGCCGCTGTAGGTCTTGGCTCTGCCTTGGCATGGGGTTATTTCTGGGATATTTTCTACGCACCAACATTTCCAGCAGGAGCAATTGCGGTTATTGGATTTATTCCTCTCAAAATTCAATCTCCTTCTGAAGTGTTAATAGAAAGTCTTTGGTCTCCTGCATACAGAGATGGCTACGAACGTTCTGCAAGAGCCAGAAAAATTTGGGCGTTTGCGGTTGGCGCAGCGGGAGGCCTGGCAATAGGCACAGCAATTGTCGTTACCACCTCTCCTCAATTCCAATGAACACGCTAAACAAACATAGAAACGGCCTTTTTCTAGTTTTGGCAGTTGCCGTTTGTTTGAGCTTCATCACATCTGGATGTTCCAGAACCAGTTACTCTGCTGCAAGCGACCAGCACCAGTATATTTATGAGAAACCTCTGGTTCTTTTTATCTGTGACTCGATGACCAAAGGGTTTTCCATCAACACCATGAACAACCTTCTGGCTATTTCAGAACAGAGAGGACAATATGTGGATGCAATGCTAGAAGACCTTGGCTCGACAAGAACAGCTCCCCTATCTAGCGAACAGATAAACAAACTTGCCACATTACGAACCAAGGGTTTACCTAACGATGTGATCATCATTGTAAATCACAATTACAGCCGAGTACATCAACCCGCTTGGCAAGAATCACAGGTTCTAGACAACCTCAATGAAAAACTGATAGGTGTGGTATTGCAAGTAGCTGGTGTTGACGCAAAAAACAACAGCAGGGTTTGGACCGCTGCCATAGAAGCCAGTACAGATTATGGCGTAACCTACATGAATTTCACTCGCAATGAGATTCAGAAAATGGACACGCTACAAACCAATTCTTCAATAGAAACCGCCATTAACGAAGAGTTGTTGATGTCGGTAGAAAAGGATGCTAGGAAAGCAGCCAAAACCCTTTTGCGATTGTTGCAAAAAGACCGGATTATTCCTCCTGGCATATAACCTCAGGCTGTTCTTATCTTCACGCAAGCGTGAAAAACCTCTTTACGTATTTCGTTTACGGCAGTTGGTGGGTAGCCCTCTGTGCTGCCGTGTTGGGGCTTTTAAGTTGGTTCGAGCTTAGCGGAACATGGTGGAACGCCCCCCTGTTCTTTTTCACGGTTGGCAGCACGCTGGTTATTTACAACCTGAACATGATATCTGGCCTAAAGGAGTTGCAAGAACTCGGCACCGATTCGGAACGACACCATTGGTGCATCCGCAACGAGAAAGCCATGAAAATAACGCTGGTCATTGGCCTGGTCATGGCAGCGGGTTCGGTTTGGTTTCTCAATCCGGTTATTTGGCTGTTTATGATACCACTAACATTCGTAGCCCTTTCTTACGCTGCACCCATTGTAAGGCGCAAGGCCAAACTCATTAGAATTCGGGAGGTGGGTCTTTGGAAAATCTTTCTCATAGCCGCGGTTTGGACCGGTATGACGGTTATTCTACCTGCGGTGGAACACCAAGGCCTACAACAGCTACGGAATCTCGATAGTTGGTGGATGGCCATAGAACGCAGCATCTTCATTCTGGCTATTACCATTCCGTTTGATATACGCGACCTGGTGAATGATGCCAAGAAAGGTGTGCGTACCATACCATCTACCATTGGCACATTCAGATCGGTGCTGCTATCGCTTTTACTGCTTGCCCTGTTCCTATTCTTAATTGGATGGCGTATTAACCTGAGTAGCCCACTGTTCTTCGGCTACTTGCTTAGCACCCTTATTACCATGCTGGGTGTAAGCTATGCCACTCCAAGTCGCAGTGACATGTTCTGTTCTTTCTGGATAGAAGGAACCATGATGGTGCAGTTTTTATGCATCCTCCTGCTAGTTGTTTACTTCTGAAACCATCCTGTTTGGTCATTCAATGGTATTGTATGGTACTACCATGGTATGCTAGTATTCGGACATAGTACGATATGGTATGAACAAGGCAGCTTACTTACTGGACAAGGCATATCAATGTAGGGACAAGGCACTTTAACCTTTGGACAAGGCTTATGCATGCATGAACAAAGAATAATCCTTTCTGGACAAGGTACATTAGCGTACAGACATGGTAGCTAAGTGCTCGAACAAGGTATTTTGATGTTCGGACAAACGATATTACTCGTATATTCATTGTCATAAATACTTGACAATATGAGTTACCGACCTAAAAAGCGAGTAAAACCCACCATAACCACTTCGGGGCGCATTAGCCGCGAAGAGCTGGAACAGAAAGGAGGCACACTACCTACCGGCCATGGCCACTGGATACGTAAAGAGCTAAAAGTGATGGAAGTTGGCGACCTGCTCTTTGTAAGCCAACAGGATTGGAATTGGAAACGCCCGAATACACCCGCTAGAATTGCAAATGACGAGAGCCGAAACAGCAGTAAGCAATTCGTTACTTCTCTTGCCAAAGACAATAGCGACCGGGTGATTGAAAGAGTGAAGTAAATACCAGCACCCTAATGATTTGATAAAGACGATTAAACAAATCCAGCTATAGGTAACGTGTTACCTTTAGCCAATTGTTGTAAACGGAATTCTTAATTAGCCAGATAAGAGAAAACATGCCCGAACAACCGCCAGATACCATGAATAGACAGTTAGGTAATTTTTGGTTTTTGATTTTGATGCTGCTTGCTGTTAATGCGGTCGGACAGACCAATACTGTAGAGGAGTATAAACTAGTTCCTTTTCATGGAGACTCGCTTTGGGGCTATTCAAATACACAGGGTGAAATTGTACTCGAACCACGATTTGATTTTGCTGCTCCTTTTGAACTCGGACTCGCTCAAGTACAAGTTGGTAACGAAAAGCAGTTGATCAATTCCATTGGTGAGGTGATTACAAAAGAAAACTATCAAACACTGAATGTGCTTGACTCCTCATTGGTTCGGATGGTTGTAGGGCGGTGTGGAACTGGAATAATCAACAACAATGGGGACGTTATAATTCCTCCTGAATTCAGTATCATCTCGCACTGCCAGGACCGATTGATCGGGGTTAAAAATGGAGGGTATTATTTTTTCGATGAAAAAGGAACGCTGCTTACAACCAAACTGGATTATGGCACCACTAGTTACGGTAGTGTCGTTACGGGGTTTGGAACATCTAACTATGGAGATGCGGTAATCGTTTTCAGAGATGATAAGACAGGAGTTCTGCGGTATGATGGCGTTGAGATCATTCCCCCCATCTTTGATTGGATACCAGACTTTTTCGATAGCCCGTGTATACCTGTTCAGAAAGATGGCAAATGGGGTGTGTATGACCGTGAAGGAACCGCGGTGATTCCGTTAGAACTTGACTCAATAGTTGACTGGTATTACAAATCAGGTGATTGTAATACACCTATGGTTGCTCAGAAGGACAACAAGTATGGCATTATTACCAAGAGCGGAACCCAGATAGTTGATTTCAAGTACGATGAAATGAGAGAGATGCGTTCGTATGGAGTAAAAGAGAAGATATTCTTGGTAAGAAGCGATGGCAAAAGTGGAGTGATTGATTCGGTAGGCAACATTCTGGTGCCACTGGAAATGGATATCGGTGCGCCCAGAGCAGTAGAACTGAACCGAATGGGTGAGGAGCAAGACAGACGGTTTTTAATTCGTGTAGATGGTCTTATCGGGGTTATAGATCTAGACGAAGGTGTACTGCTACACCCTAAGTATTCGAACCTTGGCAAATTTACAGGTGGAATAGCGCAGGTGTGGAATGGTGGCAAGATCGGTTTTATTGATTCCAGTTGGAATGAGGTGTTACCGCCCCAATATGATAGGGTAAATCAAGCCCAAAATGGATTGATACAGGTTTATATTGATAAAAAGGTCGGCTTGCTTGATTCTCAGTACCGCGAACTACTCCCTCCTGTATATGACCGCATTGAACGTTTTAAAAATGGTTTTGCCAAAGTCCATCAGAATGGTAAAGTAGGGTACGTTAGTGAAGGTGGTGTAGAGGTCATAAAGTGTAAGTATGATGTCCTTGGCGAAGTGGAAAATGGGTTAGCTGCTGTTTATTCAAACAACAGAAACTCGTCAAGCGCCATTCCAGGTTTCGGCCACCGAGTAATGCCAATTGGTTATGTAGGTGTAAACGGGATAGAATACTTCGACCCTAGTTGGATTGATTAATCAGGCAAAATCTCAAAGCTTTTATGGAAAGTGAACAGGTATGACATCATTATGTCATTAATCCAACCTACCACCATGAAAAAGCATCTTCTACTTTCAATTTTCAGTCTGTCCACCGTAATTGCTCAAGCCTAGGCTTTGAATCAGTTTGACAGCAACGGTAAAAAAGATGGCAAATGGACCGTCTTTCTTGATGCCCGTTGGAACCAATTAAAAGACAGTTCGCAAGCGGTCTATTATCGGTACACCTACTTTGACCATGGCATCAACACCATTCCAATGAGTCCGAGAGGTATGCGACCAAAAGCAAAGGCCGAAACTCCAGAAGGAGAAGATTTGAGACCAGGAGAACCAATAGCCATGAACGGGGTGTACAAATGGTTTGACCCAAAAGGAAAGGTGGGCATGATGCAAGAGTTCAAGGATGGAGAAATGGTTGCATACAAGGATTATCGGAGAAACGGTAAGCTCCGTCAGGAAATAGATTTCACCCAGAAATACTTGGAAGAGCCTTACACTTACCAAATATGGTTTACCGACAAAAAGGGAAACCGAACGCGCTATTTCCATCAGAAAACCAAGAAGTGGGGCTGGGTGGATTATCAGGCTCCATACGAACCTGACTCCATTGCAACCATTGAACTGAAAACCATCGGAGATACGCTTTTCTTATCGGAAAAATGGTACCGAAATGGAAAAGTTGACAACGAAGTGGAAAAGATCTATTTCGAAGGCAAAGGCCGTGGGTTCTTCGATGGCATGTATCACGGCAAATACCTAGCATGGTACGGAAACGGAAACAAGGAACACGAAGGCGTTTACCGATTTGGGAAACCGTTGGAAGGATGGAAATCATGGAATCCGGATGGAACCACAAGGTCAGAGCGGCACTAGCGTTCTTGGACATTACCAAGACTGAATCATTCAATTGCGTTAATTGCCAACGCTTTGCTATCCTTAACGTCTAAAGGTCAAATTCAACCTCATGAAACACCTATTTACCTTTTGTCTTTTTTCCCTTCTCTCATTTCAGCTTTTCGCACAAGGGGGAACCATTGTATCGTTTTCAGTAAACCCGCCAAATCCTGTGCAAGGAGACGACATTGAAGTGTACGCCAGCTTGATGTTTCCGAGTAGTAGTTGTGAGTTGGACTATATTGTTTACCCGCTCAACGGCACCATCATAAATGCCACCGCGCATCATTGTATCGGACTTCTGGCAACCATTTGCAACACCACAGACACCTTTGAACTAGGGCAACTACCGGCAGGCGATTACACCTTCGACCTTACGCTTACCAGCGGGTCGGGCGGCCCAAATTGCACTCCAGGAATTGTAGCAGATGATAACGACCAATTCCAGTTCACCGTTTCGCCATCCGTTGGTATTGATGAGATAGAAAACCTAGATGGCTTTGTATTCCCGAATCCTGTTAATGATGTCCTGAACCTGAAAAGACCTTTGGCAAATACGGCATTGATAACAGATGCAAGTGGAAAGCGTGTTACTGAGATTGCTTCAGGCACAAAACAGACTGACCTGAGCCATTTGCCCAATGGCATTTATGTGCTGCATATCGGCAATAGCAGAATAAAATTGGTAAAGGTCAATTAGAACAGGCCGAGCTGACCGTCACCATCACTAGCAGGTGGTGGCGTATCATCCTTCTTCGGCTTTTCCTCCTTTTTCTCTTCTTTCTTTGGTTGCTCTTTTGGCACAGTGGTATCCTCTACTTCGAGTTCCACCGTGGTTGATTCTTCGGAGTCAGTGGCCTCCTCAGCTTCCTTTTCGCCATCATCAGTTGGTGGCTCTTCTTCATCGTCCACCTCCTTGGCAGGCGGCTCATAAGGTATTGGTTCAAGCAGGTCAATGGTATTCACCGTATCCTTGGTGAGGATGTTGCCTTTGGCTTTCACGCCTTTCACCCCGATGAACTCTTCTACGTTGATCTCTTCGGTCTGCGCCTCGTCCTCACCTGGCTTTTTGCGGAAGTTGATCTGCAAGCGCGGCTTCCAATCTGAGGTCACCAATTCCAATTGAAACTCTTCACCTTCAGGAACAAACTCTACTGGCTTAGTGGACTTTTCCACCAAGAACCGCTTGATCATATAGATCTTCTTATCGGTATCGAAATACACCACAGAAAGCGGCTTTTCAGGATTCCATTGCTCGATGAGGATCATGTCATCATCGAACTGAGTACTGAGGTCGAAACCAAGCAACTTGTACTCACCTGCTTGATTTACCGTCAGAATCTTGTCCTCTGGTGCAAACTCGCCAAGTAGTTCTCCCCTGCTCTCGGCATTCAAACGCTGAACGGTATCATCAAACCAGATCTTCCGCGCACCGAGTGTAGAAAGACCTTGCTCTTTCAGCTCGATCTTCTTCAAAGCATTTTTGGAGAAGGTATTTCCCTTTGCACCACGCCCCTTAATGGCCTGCTCCGCGAAATCGAAATCGAACTTCAGCTTCTTGAGTTTCGGCTTCGGACGCACATGAACTTGAATCACTTCAGCTTCTCCATTCGGGTTGGCCGTAAACCATTCTACCTTGCTGTTCTCCGTTCCAGCGGTCAGATCGTAATCCTTATCCCGTGTAACCGAAGTAACGGCAAATCGCTTTACGAAATAGTTGCCGCGCGGTCCATCACGATAGATCATATTGTAGGTAGTGCGCTTATCGTTCTTGCGGAAAACGGCCACATGAATGATGTCTTTACCCACGAAAACCTTGCTGTCCACCTTCACGACTTTCATGATTCCATTGGCCATGAAGACGATAATGTCATCAATATCCGAGCAGTCACACACGAATTCTTCCCTTCGCATGGAAGTTCCAATGAAGCCTTCTTCTCTGTTTACATAGAGTTTCTCGTTAGCAACCGCTACACGTGCTGCATTGATATTCTCAAACTGACGGATCTCGGTCTTACGCTCGCGGCCTTCACCATATTTATCCTTCAGATTCTTGTAGTAAGCAATGGCGTAATCGGTAAGATTATCAAGGTGGTTTTTAACCTCCTCAATCTTGCCTTCCAATGCCGCAATGTGGTCATTGGCCTTATCTGCATCAAACTTGGAAATACGCTTGATCTTGATCTCCGTGAGGCGCACAATATCTTCTTCGGTCACCTCACGAATCAAATGCTTAGTGTGCGGTTTCAGGCCCTTGTCGATGGCACTGATAACGCCTTCCCACGTTTCCTCTTCTTCAATATCACGGTAAATGCGATTCTCAATGAAGATGCGCTCCAATGATGCGAAATGCCACTGCTCTTGCAACTCGCGGAGTCGAATCTCTAACTCCAGTTTCAGAAGCTCTCGGGTCTGCTCAGTACAGATCTGCAGAATCTCAGAAACCGGCATGAACACTGGGCTTTCACTAACAATCACACACGCATTCGGAGAAATGCTCACCTCGCAATTGGTGAAGCTATACAACGCATCGATCATCTTATCTGGCGAAACACCCGTTGCAAGATGAATCAGAATTTCAACATTCTCGGCAGTGTTATCCTCAATCTTCTTGATCTTGATCTTGCCCTTATCGTTGGCTTTGATAATACTATCAATCAGTGAAGATGTGGTCGTTGAGAATGGAATCTCGGTAATGACCAACGTCTTGGCATCCAACTTGTTGATCTTAGCACGAACACGAATCTTTCCGCCTCGCTGACCATCGTTGTAGTTGCTAAAATCGGCCGTTCCACCCGTCATAAAATCAGGGAACACCTTCGGCTTTTTGCCCTTCAATACTTGAATCGATGCATCGATCAACTCATTAAAGTTGTGCGGCATGATCTTGGTGGAAAGTCCCACCGCGATACCCTCAACTCCTTGCGCTAACAGCAATGGAAACTTGACAGGAAGCGTAACCGGTTCCTTGTTCCGACCATCGTAGCTCAGCTGCCAATTGGTGGTCTTCGGGTTGAAAAGTATATCCTGCGCAAACTTGGAAAGCCGTGCTTCGATGTAACGTGGCGCTGCTGAACTATCGCCTGTCAGAACGTTACCCCAGTTACCCTGCGTATCAATGAGGAGTTCTTTTTGGCCGAGCCCAACCATGGCATCGCCAATTGCCGCATCACCGTGCGGGTGATACTTCATACAATGCCCGATGACGTTCGCAACCTTATTGTAGCGGCCGTCTTCCAACTCGTACATGGAATGCATGATCCTGCGCTGCACGGGCTTCAGACCATCCTCAATGGTCGGCACCGCACGCTCAAGAATTACATAACTGGCGTAGTCGAGAAACCAGTCTTGGTACATCCCGCTAACGGCCACAGCCGAATCGGTAGATTCCAATTCTTCGTCCTTCTTTTCCTCTTCGTTCGGCTCTTTGCCCTCACTCATTGTCAACGCTTAAACTGGTAATTCGGAAAATGGAAAATATGGAAATTCGTTTCACGCATCCGTCTTCTGTCGTTTCAGATAATTGATGTAACCGTTCATAAGTGAAGACGCCTTACCGATCAACACCTCCGCTTCCATGAACTCTTCTTTTGAAATATATTCTTCCTCAAGCGCAACTTCAAAATGGTCTGAAGTTTCGAAAAGCGAACCACGTCCGATTCTACAGAATTGAATGTTTTCTTTGAAATAAAAGCGCCCATATCCTTCTGCAATATTTGAACAAGCTGATCTTGCGGCTCTTCTCAACTGACTCGTTAGCACATACTTTTCATCAGACGGAAATTTCTTGATCATTTTCGATGCGAATTGTCTTACATCACGAGCAGCTTTCCAACATTCCAAATCGCGAAACCCTAGATATTCCCGTTTTGAACCTTCCATTTTTCAACTCACACTTTCCCTAATTCCCTGATTTCCGTTTTCCCCAATTCCCATTATTCCGCCAATTCCTCTTCGGCTATGTCTTTTTCTACACGCAGATTTTCGATAATGAAATCCTGACGTTCTGGTGTATTCTTACCCATGAAGTATTCGAGCATCTGGCTCAAATGGTCTTCTTTTTTTATTTCAACTGGGTCCAGACGAATGTCTCCTCCAATGAAATTTTTGAACTCATCTGGCGAAATCTCTCCCAAACCCTTGAATCGAGTGATCTCTGGATTTCGACCCAACTTTGCGATAGCGTTTCTACGCTCTTCTTCCGAATAACAGTAGATCGTTTCCTTCTTATTCCGAACACGGAAAAGTGGCGTCTGCAAAATGTATACGTGTCCGTTCTTCACAAGGTCTGGGAAGAACTGCAACAGGAACGTCAGCAGTAGCAGACGAATGTGCATGCCATCCACATCGGCATCTGTTGCAATAACCACCTTATTATATCGCAAACCATCCAAACCGTCTTCAATATTCAATGCGGCTTGCAATAGGTTGAATTCCTCGTTCTCATAAACCACCTTTCGGGAAAGGCCAAAACTGTTGAGTGGCTTACCTCGCAAACTGAAAACCGCCTGCGTATTTGGGTCGCGGCTTTTTGTAATGGAACCACTGGCCGAATCTCCCTCCGTTACAAACAGTGTCGACTCATCAGCCCGATCCTTACCAGAGTTGAAGTGCAATCGGCAATCGCGCAACTTCTTGTTGTGCAAACTTGCTTTTTTGGCTCTATCCCGCGCGAGTTTCTTAATGCCCGACAACTCCTTGCGCTCGCGCTCTGCTTGCTGAATTCGCTTCAACATGATCTCCGCCACGTCCGAATTCTTGTGCAGGTAATTGTCCAGTTCTGTTTTCAGAAAATCTCCCACAAAAGACTTCATGGAAGGCCCTTCTGGACCAACATTCTGAGAACCCAACTTTGTTTTGGTCTGGCTCTCGAATACGGGCTCCATCACCTTCACAGAAATGGCCGCAATTATCCCACTTCGCACATCACCTGCATCAAACTGCTTATTGAAATGCGTTCTGATGGTAGTCACAACCGCCTCTCGGAATGCTCCTTGATGCGTACCGCCCATGGTCGTATGCTGACCGTTTACAAACGAGTAATACTCCTCACGCGATGAGTTCCCGTGCGTAATAGCAACTTCAATATCCTCGCCTCTAAGATGAATGATCGGATAACGCGTTTCGTCATCGATCTTGGCTTCCAACAGGTCCTTCAGACCATTATCAGAGTGCAGCTTTTCGCCATTGTAAACAATGGTCAAACCCGGATTCAGATAACAGTAATTCCACAGCAGTTTACGAACGTGCTCGTCTCTGAAATTGTAGCCCTTGAAAAGCGTCTCATCAGGCTCAAACTTTACAAGTGTTCCCTTGCGTTGCGATGACTCTTCAATAGGCGCATCATTGACGATGTTCCCTTGTTCGAACTCCGCCAACTTGCTCTGTCCATCGCGAAAGCACTGAATCTGGAAAGTGGTACTCATGGCATTCACTGCCTTGGTACCAACCCCGTTCAAACCCACCGACTTCTTAAATGCCACGGAATCGTACTTCGCACCCGTGTTGATCTTGCTTACACAGTCAACCACCTTGGTCAGCGGAATACCGCGACCGTAATCTCGGATACGTACGGTACGATCTTTCACAGAAACCTCAATGGTTTTTCCGTGACCCATTACAAACTCATCAATCGAGTTATCGATGACCTCTTTCAGGAGGATGTAGATACCGTCATCAGCCTGAGTACCATCACCCAGTTTCCCGATGTACATACCTGGCCGCAGCCTGATATGCTCGTGCCAATCGAGCGACCGAATCTGTTCTTCTCCATACTTGGTTTCTTCTGCCATCTAAAGTTCTTGGGAGCCCCGCTTGAAGCCTCTAAATATAATATGATGACGAAGCGGCCTTGAGATTATTGCCATTCGGTTTTCAACAGGGATTTGAACAAGCTTAAACACAAATCGATTTTCAGTGTTTACCTGCAAAATCCATCCAAATGAAACTGATTCTGAGCTACTTCCTCACAACGCTTGTCTTCTTCGCCATAGATCTAACATGGCTGGGCCTCGTGGCCAAAAAGTTCTACTGGGAACAACTGGGCGACCTCCTCAAAGAAAACGTCAACTGGACCGCAGCGCTCATTTTCTATCTCATTTACATCGTGGGCATTTTCATCTTTTCTATTCTCCCAGCGGTTGAAAGCGGCTCATTCAAAACTGCCATTCTGTACGGTGCATTGTTTGGATTCTTCTGCTATGCGACCTACGATCTCACCAATTTGGCAACTATGAAAGGCTTTCCTGTCAAGGTTGCTATCGTTGATATGATCTGGGGCTCTGTTTTGACTGGAAGCGTTGCAACTGCTGGTTTTTTCATCACCCGCTGGCTAACTCGATAGCGCTTTCTATTCTTATCTAAGGCAACTATATTGTTGCCGAAATGCTGCAACTAACCAAACGATTTCCGAAAAAACGCGCCTTCATCACAGGAGCGGGTTCTGGCCTTGGCCTTTGTCTTTGCCGCGAACTGGCAGCAGATGGATGGACCATCGGCATGAGCGACATCAACCTTGTTTCACTTAAGGAGAAAAGCGAGGAAGTCGCAAAACTGGGCGCTAAAACCTTCACCTACGGGTTAGATGTTTCCGACAAGGACGCCTACAAACAGGTCGTTGATCAATTCCTTTCTGATGTGGGAGGCATCGACCTTCTCGTGAACAACGCGGGTGTGGGCGATGGCGGATACGTAGAAGAATACGGCCTCGAAAACTGGGACTGGCTTCTCAGCATCAATCTCCACGGAGTCATTTACGGAAACGTGCTTTTCATCCCGCAGTTCAAGAAGCAGAAAAGCGGAGCCATTATTAATGTAGCAAGTGCCGCTGCCTTCATGAGCTTGCCGCGAATGGCTGCTTACAATGTAGGCAAGGCAGGCGTTCGTTCCCTTTCAGAATCAATGGATGCCGAACTCAACGCCCACGGAATTCAAGTTTCGTGCGTAATGCCCACCTTCTTCAAAACAGCCGTAATGAAGAACGCTCGCGGTAATGCCGAAGAGATTCAGATGAGTAAGATGATATTCGCAACTTCCGAGCTAACACCAGAGCGTGTGGCCAAGTACGTGTTGAAGAAAGCTGGAAAAGGGCGTTTTCATATCATTCTACCAGCAGATGCCAAGTTCTCGTTCTTCATGAAACGGTTCTTCCCAAGCCTATTGCTGCGCATTATCCGTCTTGGCGAGAAGAAAAAAGATGTTGTTCGTAAGCGCTTACAGGCCAAATACAACCAAGCCGACAAAAAAGGCAAGGTCGACCACCAGCATTGGGACCAAGTATTTGAAAAGAAGGATTAGACGTTGAAACGGAAGTGCATAACATCTCCGTCCTTCACTACATATTCCTTCCCTTCCACTTTCATCTTTCCAGCTTCTTTTACAGCAGCTTCAGAACCAAGTGTCACGAAATCGTTGTATGCAATGGTCTCTGCTCGGATGAACCCTTTCTCAAAATCGGTGTGAATCACACCCGCAGCCTGTGGCGCTGTCATTCCTTTGCTGATGGTCCAAGCACGAACTTCTTTTACACCTGCCGTAAAATAGGTCTGCAGATCAAGTAACTTGTAAGCTGAACGGATAAGTTTGTTTACGCCAGCCTCTTCTAATCCCATATCCTGTAGGAATTCCTGACGCTCTTCGTAGGTATCCAAACTGGCAATGTCTGCTTCGGCAGCAGCAGAAATAAGAATGACTTCCGCGTTCTCTTCCGCAACTGCAGCCTTCACTTTCTCGGAATATTCATTGCCATTTACCACAGAGCCTTCGTCCACATTACACACATATAATACCGGCTTCAGCGTCAGCAGGTGGAATGTCTTCGCCAGCTCCAATTGAATATCGTTCAATTCAGCGGCACGAGCAGACTTCCCTTGCTCCAAGGTTGTTTTCAAAGCAGAAAGCACTTCATACTCCATCTTGGCTTCCTTCTGACCGATCTCAGCTTGCTTCTTCACCTTTACAATCCGCTTATCAACAGTCTCAAGGTCTTTGAATTGAAGCTCCGTGTCGATCACCTCTTTGTCGCGAATCGGATCAACAGAACCATCCACATGAACCACATTTCCGTCATCAAAGCAGCGCAATACATGAATAATAGCGTCTGTCTCTCGGATGTTACCCAAGAACTGATTTCCCAATCCTTCGCCCTTGCTGGCTCCTTTTACCAAACCTGCGATATCCACAATTTCGATGGTCGTTGGCACAACTCGTTCGGGTTTCACCAAGCCTTCAAGTTTTTCAAGTCTTTCATCCGGAACGGTAATCACACCCACATTGGGTTCGATGGTGCAAAAAGGGAAGTTAGCCGCCTGCGCCTTGGCGTTGGAAAGACAGTTGAACAAGGTGGATTTCCCAACATTCGGAAGTCCTACGATACCACATTGTAAAGCCATGCTGCTGATTTTTGAGGCGGCAAAGGTAATGCAATGCTTAGATGATTTCTCGCCTTGGCTGACTTGGTTAATTTAGCGACCCGATGGACAGTAAGAAGTCACAGACAATCAATTATGTTTTACTTGGAATCGGACTCCTTCCACTTCTGCATTGGATGTTCGGGCACTTGCATCAAGACGCGTGGTGGGATGAGTTGATCTCGTTGAAAGATTATGCGCTGGTTTCGTTTGAAGTCACAAGAACTTCTTACCCAGAACCCGGCAATCACATCTTCTTCAATCTGTTTGACAATATTGTCAGCCGATTGGTTGGAATTCGCGATTTCTACGAAATGCTCGACCACCTTTGGAAGCTTCGTTTGGCACAAGGTTTATTGGCAATCGGAACGTGCATTTACGTTTTCCTGACCACCAAACGGTTCTTCAGCGAACGCTACGCGAGCTTAGCCGCCATCATTTTGGCGAGCACCATTCCGTTCTTGAATTTCTCGCTACAACTGCGTGGCTACAACATGAGCATGTTTTTCGTCAGCATGGTTATTTACCACAGCTGGAGCTACTTAGACAACCGAAAACTAAAGCACGTTATCGTGACTGCGTTGGCCTCGTTTTTTCTGTTGTACACCATCCCGAGTAACGTCTATTTCCTATTCGGATTGAGTGGTGTAATTGGAATTGACTGGTTGGTTCAATTCCGCTCTCAGAACAAACCCATTGAAGACAAAAAAGGAAAGAAGAAAAAGGCAAAAGGCGCATCACTTTTCTCGTTCCCACATCTATGGGTTTTGGGGGCAATCGGAATTGGCGCTGGTATCACTTTCGCGGCTTACCAACCCGTAATGGAGCAGTTGCTAGACAACCGATTTGTTTCCAAAGCACCACCAGAAAGAGCATTTGTTCTGACCACGGTTTTTCCTTCCGTGATGAAAGCATTTTTCAGCTTCCGATGGCTTTTGCTAGTTCCAATTTTGGGTGGGTTTTTCTTTTTGCTCACCAAAAAGGATTTGGAATTTGATAAGGGCAAACTACTTCAGGTTCTGACGGTTTTCCTTCTTCCATTCATCTTTCTTTTCATCCATGAGAAAGTGCCGTTTGAAAGAACATTCATTCACTTAGCTCCGGTCTTTGCCATTCTTATTGCTGGAGTTTCCGCGCTATTTCTGAATGGCTTGAAATTGAGCAACACTGTCAAGCAAATTATGGTTGGCGTGCTGGCCATTTACTGTATCGGCAACTACGTTTGGCAAAATGGCGAAATCAACGCGCATCTCGATAAGAACTTGGAACGCAACAAACGTGAGCAGAACATTTACAATGCTTTCTTCTTAGCGGATAATTTTCAGCCACATGAAGCGGTGAAGGAATTGCTTGCTCTAAATGACACTAATGCTGTTGTGATCTTAGTGGATGAACTGGACCGCGTGAGTTATCTATACTACCTAGAAAAGTATGATATCACGAGCTACGCGATGATCAATATTCAGCCGAAACAGGTTGAAGCTCAGGGTCGTAAGTTCACACATGTTGGGATGTTTCAGAAATCGATGGGAAAAGGCAACAAACCTGCTTTCCAACAGATTCCTGCCAATCTCGACCAAAAGAACAAACCTTACAACGATTACCTACTCCTAACCCAAGTGGTTTCTCAGATCGAGCGTGGCAAGAACATTTATCTTTTCACAGGGTTCCCAAAGAAAGCTGAAAAGGCCTATAAAATGTTCTTCAAAGATCAGATTTCGCTGAAACAAATGAATGAGTTCGGTTTTGCGAATCTCTTCAAACTTGAACTGAAAACAATCCCAAACCGGCCTTAACTCAGCTTTTCAAAAGTTATTAACGCGGCTTTGCTCAGCATAGCTGTTACCCTACTTTTGAACCGAACCAATCAGCCGCTAAAATGCCATCTACAGAAGAACTGAAACGCATCTGTTCGCAGACCCGAAGAGACATTGTACGAATGGTTAACGCGCCTGCTTCAGGGCACCCTGGTGGTTCATTGGGTTGCGTGGAATTCTTCGTTTCTCTCTATTATCAGATAATGAAACCTGATGCATCCAATTTCACCATGGATGGCAAAGGCGAAGACCTGTTCTTCTTATCGAATGGACACATTTCGCCAGTTTGGTACAGTGTGCTCGCGCGATACGGCTACTTTCCTGTTGAGGAGTTAAAGACTTTCCGATTTCTGAACTCCCGATTGCAAGGTCACCCGACCACACACGAAGGTTTACCTGGGGTTCGGATGGCATCTGGTTCACTCGGAATGGGAATGTCTGTTGGATTGGGCGCGGCAATTTCGAAGAAGCTCAATGGTGATGACAGCTTGGTTTACACGCTTCATGGCGATGGCGAATTGCAAGAAGGTCAAATATGGGAAGCCGCCATGTTCGGTGCCGCTCACAAGATTGACAATATCGTTGCAACCATTGACGTTAATGGAAGGCAGATCGATGGTGACACCGATGATGTAATTGCACTTGGCGACCTAAGAGCAAAGTTTGAGGCATTCGGTTGGAAGGTGTTTGAATGTGATGGCAACAATTTGGAAGATTTGCTTAAAACAATGGCCGAATGCAAGGCTGCAACTGGCAAGGGTGTTCCAGTGATCAACCTGATGAAAACCGAAATGGGCATGGGAGTTGATTACATGATGGGAACACATAAATGGCATGGCGTTGCTCCAAACGATGAACAGTTGGAAAATGCGCTGAGCCAATTGGAAGAAACACTCGGAGATTATTAAAAAGATATGAGGTTTGAGCAGTTAGGTATGAGCAAACAAAATGACCTGACCGTTAGCATGATTTTTAATTCCTCATTCTCAATTCTTCATTGAAAAGATGTTCCTGCTAAGGAAACATACTCTATGGTTACTCATTGGTCTCGGGATTATTCTTGGCACCAATTACAACTCCACTGCTCAAGAAACCAGCAAACCACAAAACCGAATTCTGTTCGTTTTCGATGGCTCACAGAGCATGTTCGGCCATTGGCAAAGCGGAATGAAAATCGATGTTGCCAAGCAGATGTTGAACGAACTGCTTGACAGTTTGAAAAATGTCGAAAATCTTGACCTGGCATTCCGTGCTTACGGACATCAAAGTCCTTACATATCTGGTTCGCAACGCGACTGCAAAGACACCCGTTTGGAAGTGCCTTTTAATGGTGGCGGAGCTTGGGCAATTAAAAAAGCATTGGAGAAGATTCAACCGAAAGGAACTACGCCAATTGCGTACAGTTTGGAGCAATCGGCCAAGGATTTTCCGCCTTGCGTGAATTGCCGAAACATGATCATTCTGATTACCGATGGAATTGAAGAATGCTACGGTGATCCGTGCGCTGTTTCCATGGCGTTACAGTCCAAAGGAATTGTGCTGAAACCGTTTGTTATTGGAATTGGCCTTGACCTTGAACTGGTTGATCGTTTCAAATGTATCGGAAGCTATTTCAATGCAAATACGGAGCGTTCGCTGAAGGATGTTTTGAATGTGGTCATTTCGCAAGCGCTGAATCCAACTTCTGTTCAGGTAAACCTGATTGATAGCAACGGAGAACCGACCGAGACCGATGTTAACATGACTTTCTACGACCTGCATTCGGGCAAAATGACATATAATTTGATTCACACGATGAATCATCGAGGCGTTCCAGACACATTGAGTATCGACCCGCTGGCTTCGTATAGAATGAAGGTTCACACGGTTCCATCGGTTCAGAAAGACAGCATCGAACTGACACCTGGTATTCACAACATCATTGCTGTTGATGCTCCACAGGGCGACCTAATTATGAAAGTCCAAGGCAAGCATGATTATGAAAATCTTCAAGCCATTGTGCGAGAAGGAGGCGATATGAATACCCTCACCATGCAAAAAGTGGGAAGGAAACAGCACTACTTGGTTGGAACCTACGACTTAGAAATCCTGACACTTCCGCGCATGTATGTTTCGGGGGTGAATGTGGCGCAAAGTCACACAACCACCGTTGAAATTCCACAACCAGGAATGGCTCATATTATGCGCAAGTCAAAAGGTGTTGGAGATGTTTTCGTGAAAGATGGAAACACACTGAACTGGGTCTATTCTCTGGATCCTGAGCTGACTTCTGAAAGCCTACCACTTCAGCCAGGAACTTACAAGGTGGTATTCAGGCCAACTGGCTCAAAACGATCTTTCTACACAATCGAACAGGATTTCACAATATTCTCAGGCAAATCACAACTCGTTGAACTACGATAATATGGCATTAGATAAACTTACTGAAGACCGCGACACACGCTCTGGATTTGGAGCTGGACTTTTAGAACTGGGCAAAAGCAACGAGAACGTTGTGGCACTTTGCGCTGACCTCACTGGCTCGCTGAAAATGAATGCATTTCAAGATGCGTTTCCAGACCGTTTTTATCAAGTTGGAATTGCGGAAGCGAACATGATGAGCGTTGCGGCAGGAATGACGGTTGGCGGTAAAATCCCGTTCACAGGAACATTTGCCAACTTCAGTACGGGGCGTGTTTATGACCAGATCCGTCAATGTATCGCTTACTCAGATAAGAACGTGAAAATCTGCGCTTCGCATGCCGGTTTGACGCTTGGGGAGGACGGTGCGACACATCAGATTTTGGAAGACCTCGGTCTTATGAAAATGTTGCCTGGAATGACGGTGATCAACCCATGCGATTACAACCAGACGAAAGCTGCAACAATTGCTATCGCTGAGCATGAAGGCCCTGTTTACTTGCGATTCGGTCGTCCGAAAGTGGCAAACTTCACTCCTGAGAATCAGAAATTCGAGATCGGAAAAGCCTGGAAAATCAGCGATGGAACCGATGTAAGCATTTTCGCAACGGGCCATTTGGTCTGGAAAGCAGTTGAAGCTCAAGCCATTCTTACCGATAAAGGCGTGAGTGCCGAAATAATTAACATCCACACCATTAAACCTTTGGACGTGGACGCCATCTTAGCTTCTGTTAACAAAACAGGATGTGCGGTGACTGCCGAGGAACACCAGCGAAATGGTGGACTTGGCGACAGTGTAGCGCAAACGTTGGCAATGAATGCTCCAGCACCAATGGAAATGGTTGCGGTTGATGACAGTTTTGGGGAAAGTGGAACTCCTGAGCAACTGTTGGAAAAGTACGGACTGAGCACAGAAAGCATCGTTGAAGCAGCATTGAAGGTCATCGCGAGGAAGTAAAACCCGCGCATGGCAGACGAGCAGGACAAGGAACTACTGAAGCGTTTCAGAGACCCTTCGTCTCGGAATATGGCTTTCAGCGAGCTCGTTAACCGTTACCAAGAACGACTTTACTGGCACATCCGTAGAATTGTTATTGATCATGATGATGCGGATGATGTGCTCCAGAACACCTTTATAAAGGCATTCAAAAACCTCGAAAACTTTCGGGCTGACAGTCAACTCTACACTTGGCTCTATCGGATAGCAACCAACGAAAGCATCTCATTTCTCAAGAAGAAACGCAAAAATATTTTCGTTTCGATTGATGATGTTTCGTACTCACTGACCAGCAAACTGGAAGCCGACCCGCAACTGAGTGGAGACGCCATTCAACTGAAATTGCAGAAAGCCATTCTCACACTTCCAACCAAGCAAAGGATGGTGTTCAACATGAAATACTTCGATGAGATGAAATACGAGGAAATTGCGGAAGTAACGGGGACTTCAATTGGAGCCTTGAAAGCTTCGTACCACCATGCCGTCAAGAAAATTGAAGCATATATGAAGTCCCAGTTTTAAACCTTTTAGAAATGAACCTGTCTATGAACCGTGATGAAAACCACAGACAACCATAACGAACCCAAATTGAACTTGGAAGGTATTTCAGAGCAAGAGCTCAAACGAAATGCTTTCAAAACACCTGAAGGTTATTTCGACAACCTCACGCCCCGCGTAATGGAAAGTGTTCGGGATTCGAAAGTTTCTACTGAATCGACCTGGCCAGTTTGGATGAAGGTCATGACACCTACAATTGGCATTGCCACAATTGCACTGGCAGTTTGGTTTTTCATCCCTCCAACTGAAAATGAAACTCCTGATTTTACAGAAGTTCTAGCGTCTTTATCGATTGAAGAAGTTGTGCTTTATGCAGAAGCAAACCCAACTGAATTAGTTCAGTACGAATTGGTGGATTACAATGAAGTTGACCTGAACGAAATGACAGAAGATGAACTGTTCGAGTATTTGGAATCGGAAGACGAAATAGAGATTAACACATTGATGAACGAAATAGAGATCTGAGATGAAAAAGCTGATGATATTAATTGTAGCAATGGCGCTGAATTCGGTTCAGTTTGCCCAGGCACAAGAAGAACTCGACCCATCGAAAAGAGAGCGATTGGAAGCGCTGAAAGTGGCATACTTGACGCAGGAATTGTACCTCACACCGCAAGAAGCCCAGCAATTCTGGCCGCTATACAATGAGATGACCCAAAAGATGCGAGACATCAGAAAGGAGCAACGAGGAAATAGAGTTGAAGCGAAGAAAAATTTCGACTCTATGAGCGATGCTGAGCTTTCTGAAGCCATCGACAAGGAATTGGAATACGAACAGCAGGAACTCGATTTGAAAAAAGAATACAATGCCAAATTCAAGAAGATCCTTCCTATTAAAAAGGTGGCCAAACTTCATACTGCTGAAAAAGGCTTCCGAAAGGAGCTCTTGAAAGGAGCTCGTGACCGCAGAAAAATCCCAGGCGGACCACCACATTAAACTCAAGAAAGATTTACAAAAGGCACTGAACGATCAGTGCCTTTTTTCGTTGTAACCATATCAGATCAATGCAGTAAAACGCGGTATTCGGGGTCACATCCAATGTTACTGAAAGGCAACAATGACGTATGATTTCTGACAAATTGATTGAACTAATTTTTTGTATAATCGCGCTAGCAAATTCAAACACTTTACTGACTAAAAATGAGCGACAAAGCTGAGATTCGTGTAGGAGACCAAACGGTGGAATTACCAGTTGTTACCGGAACTGAGAATGAACAAGGAATTGATATTCGGAAACTACGTGCCGAAACTGGTCTGATCACTTTCGATAGTGGTTACAAGAACACTGGTGCTACCAGCAGCGCCATCACATTTTTGGACGGTGAAAAAGGAATTCTGCGCTACCGCGGATATCCGATTGAGCAGTTGGCTGAGAAGTCGACTTTCTTGGAAGTTGCTTACCTGTTGATTTACGGTGAGCTTCCAACTCAGGCTGAATTTGCTGATTGGACTGAAAACATTACTCGCCACACACTTATTCATGAGGACATGAAAGAGTTCTTCGAGGCATTTCCTCGCAAGGCTCATCCAATGGGTGTTTTGGCTTCAAATCTTATCTCGCTTTCAACGTTCTACCCAGAGAGTTTGGATCCAGATCGTGAAGACGACAAGATTAACCTTACCATTAGAAGATTGATTGCCAAGATCAGCACGATTGCTGCTTGGTCGCACAAAAATTCTGTTGGTCACCCAGTTGTTTACCCACAGAACAAATACAACTACTGTGAGAACTTCCTGAACATGATGTTCTCAGTACCAACTGAAGGCTACGAGCCAGATCCAGTTGTTGTCAAAGCGTTGGATCAATTGTTGATCCTTCATGCTGACCACGAGCAGAACTGCTCTACTTCAACCGTAAGAATTGTTGGTTCATCTCGCGCTAACCTTTATGCTTCTATTGCAGCAGGTGTTTCTGCACTTTGGGGGCCACTTCACGGTGGTGCAAACCAAGCTGTTATTGAGATGTTGGAGAACATTCAAGCTGATGGCGGTGGCATGCAGAAGTGGATTGATAAAGCGAAAGACAAAGACGATCCGTTCCGTATCATGGGCTTCGGACACCGTGTTTACAAGAACTTCGATCCTCGTGCAACCATCATCAAGAAATCTTGCGATGATGTATTGGAGAAACTAGGTATCAACGACCCGATTCTTGACCTTGCAAAACAACTGGAAGAAGTGGCGTTGAATGACGATTACTTCAAGGCTAGAAACTTGTATCCGAACGTAGATTTCTACTCAGGAATCATTTACAAAGCAATCGGAATTCCAACTGAGATGTTCACTGTAATGTTTGCAATGGGACGTCTTCCAGGATGGATTGCACAGTGGAAAGAAATGATGGCAAATGGTGAACCGATTGGTCGTCCGCGTCAGATCTACACTGGCGAAAATGAGCGTCCATACCAGCCGCTTACAAGCCGATAAGCTAAACGCATACTCGAACAGAAAGGATGGGCAGCAGCTCATCCTTTTTTGTTTCCTTTAAACTCCATGAGTAAGGGCATTTTCCGCAAGCGCTACATCGGCCTGTTCATCAAGGTCGTCATTGCGATTGTTGCTCTTGTTTTCATCTATCGCGAAGTTCAATTCAAAGGTCAGGACACCGATCTAGGCTTTGGAATTCAGGTCTTAGCAGATAACCTACCGCAACTTTTCGGGTTAGTGGCTTTCATGATGTTAAATTGGACGTTGGAAGCCTTCAAATGGCGAACGCTTGTTCAGCATTTGGAGAAGATCTCGCTTTGGAAATCGTTAAAAGCCATCTTCTCTGGAATCACCATTGCCATCTTCACCCCAAACCGTGTTGGCGAATATGGCGGACGCATTTTCCACTTGAAAAAGGCAGATAGAATTGATGCAGCGCTCTTCACTATTGTCGGTAGTTATGCGCAACTGGTGGTAACACTTGTAACAGGAATCGTGGCCACCATCTTTTTCCTTCCGCAGCATGTTGGACTTGGGCCGATCACCCCTATGCAATACAATCTGATCGGGTTGCTGATGTTCGGGTTGGCCATTGCTTTGGTCGTGCTTTTCCTGAATACTCGCCTGCTCACCACTATTATTAACTGGCTCCCAATACCAGATAAGTACCGCCACTACGCAAGCGTTTTCGAATACCATACTTCCGCCACACTTTGGAAGGTTTTCCTAGCAAGCTTAGGTCGCTACCTGATCTTCACATTTCAGTTCTTCTTGCTACTTCACATTTTTGAGGTCGAAATCAATTACGCGAATGCGATGATGATGATCTCGATGACCTACTTCGTGATGACAGCGGTGCCGACCATTGCTATTACAGAATTAGGCGTTCGCGGTTCTATTTCTGTCTACTTTTTGGGCATGCTTTCCACAAACGTGAAGAGCATTTTTCTAGCCAGTTCTATGCTTTGGCTCATCAATTTGGCCATACCAGCATTGATCGGTGTGCTGTTCATTTTCCAACTGCGTTTCTTTAGAAAATCTGATTGATGCATTGGATGGTCATGAATCTACTTCTGATTGCAAGCATCATTACGGTGCTTTACGCGGCAATGATCATTTATGCCATTTATGGTTGGAAAAAGCTGAAAGTGGAAGAAGAATCCGAACCGTGGCTCGGGGTAAGCATTCTAGTTGCTGCGCGAAATGAGGCCGAGAATATCGAAACGGTTATCCGCGACATCTTCAATCAGAGTTACGCAAATGAGCTTTTTGAACTGATTGTGATCGATGATCATTCTGAGGATGAAACACTCTCTATTGCCGAATCACTGAAAGCTGAATTTCCGAATCTCAAAGTTTTATCGAACACTGACGGAGAAGGCAAAAAAGCTGCTTTGCAAACTGGTATTCACGAAGCCAAATTTGACACGATTGCCACAGTTGATGCCGATTGTCGTGTACCTTCAGAATGGCTCATCAACATGACTTCACATTGGATAAAAGAGAGAACCAAAATGCTGTTGGGGCCGATTGTCTTTCAATCAAATCAGACTGTATTGCAACAATCTCAAGCCATGGAAATGTTGGCGATAATGGGATTGACCGGTGGCTTCGCATCGCACCAAAATCCAATTATGGCAAATGGCGCAAACCTTTTCTTTAGCAAAGCAGCATTTGAGGAAACAGGTGGTTATATGAGCTCAGAAAACCCTTCAGGAGACGATGTATTTACCATGCTTCAGTTCAGTGAAACTTGGCCTGAATCAGTGAGGTTTGTAAAGCATTATGAAGCAGCAGTGCTGACCAAACCTGAAGCAACTTTCTCTGCGTTTTGGCAGCAACGCAAGCGCTGGCTTTCCAAGAAAAGTGGCTACTCCAATTGGTTGGTTAAAGGAACGGCCATCATCACCTACTTGGCAAATGCAGCGGCTTTCGTTTCATTCGTTGCCATTATTGCCGCATTCGGTACAGAGCTGACCAACAAACTGATGTGGATTCTCTTTGTCAAAACACTCTTAGACCTGATTCTGACAAGAACAGTGAGCCGTGACCTTCAACCGCATTGTGGCATTGCCAATATTCTGGTCACGGAACTGTTCGTTGTGGTGTACGTCACTTTTCTTGGCATTTTTGGGAATGTGCGCAGCTATGTTTGGAAAGGACGTGAAATCAAAGTGAATGACTGAGAAAGGCACTTCACTCGGTCAGTTGGCGTGGCGCAAATTCAAGAAGGATGTTGCAGCCATTTTCGGAACGGTGGTGATTCTGATTGCTGTTGTTCTCGCCACTCTTGGCCCGCTGATCACGCCAGACGGAAGTCCGCACGCCAACAGACAGATCATTGAGCTCGCTGCCAAAAAACCTGGTTCTACTTTCACTTTTTTGAAGGTTCCCCGGACATCTATTTCGGAAAGTTCCGCTTTCAGCCAAATGCTCTCCGGAAAGGCTGAGTCTTATTCGTGGATTCCAATTCACACGCATTCCTTTTCAGGCGACACGCTAATAATAGAACGTTACACGGGAGACACTCCAAATGAAGGCGAAATGGTGAAATATCCACTTTTGCGATTCGGGATGAACAGTGACGAAGTTGAGCAGCAACTCATCGAAACGAAGACCTATTGGCTCGGTACCGATCGCTTTGGCCGCGATCTGCTGAGCAGAATGATCCTTGGAACGCGCATCTCACTGAGCATTGGTTTTGTAGCTGTCGGAATCTCCCTTTTGATAGGTATTCTGATGGGGTCGCTAGCTGGTTTTTTCCGCGGTTGGATCGACAATGTGGTGATGTGGTTTGTAACCGTAGTTTGGAGTATTCCACTTCTACTGTTGGTCATTGCCATCACGCTAGCAATGGGAAAAGGCTTTTGGCAGGTATTTGTTGCCGTTGGAATGGCCATGTGGGTAGAAGTGGCGCGTATTGTCCGTGGACAAATTCTCAGCATCCGCGAAAAGGAATTTGTAGAAGCATGTCGCGCGCTCGGTTTCAACGGTTACCGGACCATCGTGAAACATATTCTGCCTAACATTCTCGGGCCAGTAATTGTGATTTCAGCAGCCAATTTCGCGGCAGCCATTCTGATTGAAGCAGGCTTGAGTTTCCTTGGCATCGGAGCGCAACCGCCCATTCCGAGTTGGGGCGCCATGATCAAAGACCACTACGGCTACATTATTATGGATAAGGCCTATTTGGCGCTTATTCCGGGAGCAGCCATTTTATTAATGGTGTTAGCGTTTACCTTAGTAGGTAATGGAATCCGAGATTCGATTGACGTGAAAGGAACTTCTTAGTGAATAGCGATCAGGGAATAGAAAAAGTCCGATGAAGAAAATTGCCTACATAGCTTTAGCGATTGTAGTCGCGCTTTCGATTGCCTTCATGCTTGGGCCAAAACCTCCTGAACCGAGCCTCAACCCCAATCCTACTTCTGTTTCTATTCCTCTTGATTCTTTGGATGGTTGGCTTGCCTACAAGGAAAGCGGATTCAAAACGCTTAAGCCCAAAAACGAAGCTCGAATAGAGTGGTACAATGATTCGGTTTCTGTGACCGAATATGCGGTGGTTTATCTGCATGGCTTCACGGCTTCGGGAGAAGAAGGAAATCCAGTACATCGAGCATTTGCAAGGCGATATGGTTGCAACATGTACCTGCCAAGATTGTACGGTCACGGACTGGACACGACTGAACCATTGATCGATCTCACACCAGAGAACTATCTGGAATCTGCCAAGGAAGCCATTGCTTTTGGCAAGAAAATCGGGAATAAAGTGATTCTGATGAGCTGCTCTACAGGTGGAACTCTAGCACTGTATTTGGCAGCCAATGATCCTGAAATTGATGCGCTGATCTGCTATTCTCCCAACATTGACATTTTCGACCAAACCTCGCAGGTATTGACCAAACCTTGGGGAGTTCAGCTTGCCAGAATGATCACGGGAAGGGATTACCGCCAGTATGAAGCTACCGAAGAATTCAAAAAGTACTGGCAAACGAAATACCGCTTGGAAGGCTTGGTCTCTGTGCGTTCTCTTATTGACCACACCATGAATGAGGAAACCTTCTCAAAAATCAAACAGCCCATTTTTGTAGGTGGTTATTTTAAAAACCAAGCCGCGCAGGATAGTGTGGTTTCCGTAGAAGCCATGCGCCAAATGATGCCGCAGCTTTCCACGCCTGAAAACCAAAAACTCATGATTGAATTTCCAGTTGGGGCGCATGTGTTGACGAACCCACTTCGAAACCCTGATGTGGAACCCGTGAAGGAGGAAACATTCAAGTTTGCGGAGAGAGTCCTTGGTCTAAAACCAGTTGACTGACAAGCCCCACTGAAATCGGCAGGGCTTTTCAAAGTCTATTACTGAAACTGATTACGAAAGCGATTCCTGCACTTTCTAAGCGGCTTCTTTCAGTGCAATGGCAGACATTACTTTCAGTCTGCTTTCGTCAATGATCTTCTTAGCTTCCTCAGCATTGGTTCTCTGCAAACGCACACTGACCCGGAACATTGATAACCCCACTTGTTCTTGTAGCCGTCAACCACATTTTAGCTATTGTTCTGACAACACTATTCAATCCCCCACCTCCAGAGCTGAGTATTTATTGATACTTTCAGTTCGATAAAACTTACTACATGAAACTGAAAAGTGTACTTATTCTTCTGATGCTTAGCCTATGTGAACAAGTATTTGCTCAGGCACCGCAAATGTTCAACTATCAAGGTGTTGCCAGTGACAATCTTGGTTCTCCATTGATTCAAACGGACATCTCTATTCGTTATGTTATATTGAATGGAACCAATTCTGTGGTATATGATGAATACCATAATGTAACTACTAATGACTACGGGCTGTTTACCGCTCATGTTGGCGGAGGAACGGCCACCCAAGGAACGTTCGGTTCGATTGCATGGGGTACGGGCGGTCCGTTTACCATCCAAACTCATCTAGACAATGATGGAGGAAACAACTCTTACAGTCTGATGGGCTCAATTCCGCTGCTATCTGTACCATATGCCTTATATGCCGAATCCGCATCAAACAGCATTCAAGGGCCTACTGGACCAACTGGGCCAACCGGAGCATTTACAGGCATAGCAGGACCAACGGGGGCAATGGGACCTACAGGCCCCACAGGAGCACCAGGCCCTCCCGGTTCTTTTATAGAATCTGGAATAATTACCATGTTCTCAGGTAGCGTTAATTTTTTGCCTTCGGGATGGGTGCTGTGTGACGGAACGAATGGAACTCCTGACCTCAGTGATAAATTCATAGTATCAATTTCAAGCTCAGCAGATACACCAGGCCCGGTTTCTGGTCAATACGTGAATGTCGAATCAGGTTCAGCCGTTTCTCCCGACCGGGAAATATACAAGTTGGCCTACATTATGAAGTTGTAATCTTTCTGACATGAAAACCTCTTTCGTTTTAAACATTGGCCTGTATTCGATCTTTATGTTGACTGGATCAATCTTTTCCGTGTCTCATGCTCAAGTACCAGCTCCCTTCTATTATCAAGGACTCGCTCAGGATGTTTCTGGCCAACCTATAATAAACACTGGAATTTCAGTCCAGTTCAAGGTTTTGGACGGTAGTAATTCCGTAGTGTATGATGAGTATCATTCAGTGGCCACTGGCTCATCTGGCATTTTCTCTGTATCTGTGGGTAATGGCACTGTAAATACTGGAATTTTTGCTGACATAAGTTGGGCCAATGGTGGGCCTTTCAGATTGGAAACCCACTTAGACCCAGATGGTGGTAATGACTCGTACGTCTTCAATGGTACCTTGGCATTACTATCGGTTCCTTACGCGTTTCTAGCTAAAACCACGGTTGGCCCGACTGGACCGACCGGAGCCTCTGGAACACCTGGTGGGCCTCCTGGTCCTACTGGCCCCGCTGGTCCTACTGGCCCCGCTGGCTGGAGTGGTCCTACAGGTGCTGGATTTTCTGAAGGTCAGGTCGTTATGTGGTCCGGTTCGGTGGCGTCTATTCCATTTGGTTGGAAACTCTGCGATGGAACAAATGGAACACCTGACCTCACCGAGCAGTTTATTATTGCAAAGGATAATGGTTCTCCCAATTACACAGAACCACTTTCGGGATACTATATGGACATAGAATCCGGTTCAACAACCGCACCAGACAGGCAGTTCTACAAACTTGCCTATATCATTGCAGACTTCTGAGAAAGCTGTTTTCTCCGAAAACAAAAAGCCTCACCAATTTTTAGGTGAGGCTTTTTCAATTTCCTATTTCTGATACCACTTATGAAAGCGCTTCCTGCACTTTCTCTGCTGCTTCTTTCAATGCAATGGCAGACATTACTTTCAATCCGCTTTCGTCAATGATCTTCTTAGCCTCTTCGGCATTGGTTCCTTGCAAACGAACAATGATAGGAACATTGATCTCGCCCATGTTCTTGTAGGCATCTACAACTCCTTGAGCTACTCTATCGCAACGAACAATACCACCGAAAATATTCACCAAAATGGCTTTCACGTTCGGGTCTTTTAGAATAATGCGGAATGCTTGCTCTACACGAGCTGCATCTGCAGTACCACCAACATCCAAGAAGTTAGCTGGCTCAAAACCAAGAAGCTTGATCATGTCCATAGTAGCCATTGCCAATCCAGCTCCGTTTACCATGCAACCTACGTTTCCATCCAACTTCACGTAGTTCAAACCAACTTTTCCAGCTTCAACTTCCGTTGGGTCTTCTTCAGACTCATCGCGCATTTCTGCGTAATCCTTGTGACGGTAAAGTGCGTTATCATCCAGCGTTACCTTGGCATCAACAGCAAGAATCTTGTTGTCTGATGTTTTCAACACAGGATTGATCTCGAACATGCTACTATCGCTGCTCACATAAGCTTTGTACAAAGCAGCCACAAACTTGGTCATCTCTTTGAACGCCTGACCTGAAAGGCCAAGGTTGAACGCGATCTTACGTGCTTGGAATCCTTGCAATCCTAAACCTGGATCGATCTCTTCTGTAAAAATCAATTCTGGAGTATTCTCAGCTACAGCTTCAATGTCCATTCCGCCTTCTGGAGAGTACATGATCATGTTCTTGCCCGTTCCACGGTTCATCAACACACTCATGTAGAACTCCTCCGTTTCAGACTCACCAGGATAGTAAACGTCCTCGGCAATAAGAACCTTGTTCACCTTCTTACCCACTCCGTTGGTCTGAGCCGTTTCCAAATGACCGCCTAGAATACCTTTTACAGTTTCCTCAACTTTATCCAATCCTTTGGCAAGAACAACTCCGTGAGAACCAGTTTCCTCAACCGTTCCTTTACCACGACCGCCTGCATGAATCTGTGCTTTTACCACAAACCACTCTGTTCCCGTTTCGGCATTCAACTCCTTTGCCGCAGCTACTGCATCTTCCAGTTTGTCTACAACTTTTCCTCTCTGTACGGTTACTCCGAATCCGCTTAGAATTCCTTTCGCCTGATATTCATGAATATTCATATGCTCTTACTTTTTGGAATGCCGAAAATAGGGCTTTTGTGAGAACGAAATCGCCTCAAAACGTTACCTTTTATGAATGATTTTCCACTAACGGGTGACCATGACGGACCCTCCTCTGGAATAATTGTTAACCTCCGCAACATAGAAAAAGGTTCCGTTAGAAACAGGCTGACCTTTTCGATCTGTTCCTGGCCAGCAGTAACCATCTGTAACATCATCCGAATCGTAAATGAACATTCCCCAACGATCCCAAATTCTCAAGCGGTAACATTCTTGATACCCTTCGTCCCAGAATGGTGCCAAGCAATCGTTAATATTATCTCCATTCGGAGTTATAACGTTGCCTGCATTCATCGTATCGAAGTCTACAACTAGAAAAATATGATCTAGACTGTCCACCAAAGTGTCCGAACAAGCCGCTTCCCCTGCTACAGCATATGCCACAAGTTTTACTATCGGTCCATATTCATCCGGTGTACTATACACCGGATCAGTAGAAGTATCTGTTGAAGACCCAAAATCCCATAAATAGCTTGTGGCATTTTCTGATTCGTTCTTAAAAAAGATCACAAGGTTTTCCTCTCCACAATTTGGGCTTACACTATCGGTAAACGCTGCAACGGCCTCGGCAGCCACAATTGCCTCAATCATGGTGTCATTCACACAGCCTTTGTCAGTTGTAGCGGTTAAGGTTACATCATAAACCCCAACATCCGGATAAGTGTATACTGGCTCTGCTTGAGTGGAAGTTGATCCTGCATGTCCAAGATCCCAATCCCAGCTTACTACGGAGCCACTCTGTGGTTGAGAATTGTTCACAAAATCAGTTTCAGAACCAATACAGGCAACGGTAGCTTTGGCATCAAAATCCGTCAACGGATCAACTGTCACAATTACTTCTGTATAATCCGAACAATCGTTCTCATTCTCTAGTGTTAGCGAAATGGTATAATCTCCTGCCTCAGAATATGTATGAGTTGGGCTCTGATCAGTAGATACATCTGAACCATCACCAAAATCCCATGTCCAATTCGTCAGGTTTAGTGGTGTAACTCCTGACTCCGCAAAATTGACAGAAAGGTCTTGTATTTGAATGCTCTCGTTCAAACAGAAGTCCTCCACCGTAAAATCTGCAACCGGATAGTTGTTTACATACACCTCGTAAGAGTCTGTCCCACTGCAACCTAATTCATCAATTACGCTGACGGAGTAATTACCAGGTGTAGCCCAAAAGGTCTCTGTAGTATCACCATTTTGCCATTCATATTGAACCTCGCCATAAGGGGCCAAGTACGGGATGATTTCCACCGAGTCATTACAAGCCACGCCTACCAATCCTAACCAAGGCTCAACAACTATATCGTGATAGACGATTCTATAGATAAATGTGCTGTTACCTGGAACAGGACAAGCATCATTGTAAGCTTTAATAATAATCGTTTGGTCACTGGTATTGTTATTAAGGTCTGGAAGCCATGCAAAATGACCGATCAATGAGTCTGGATTATTGGGAGCAGGCTGTACATCGAATGTCGCCCCTGGAAAATCCTCCAGATTATCAACATACAGATAGTAGTTAAGTCCAGACTGTAGATTACCCATTACGACATCAAATTCAATGGAATCCGGCACACACACAACCGATGAGTCAGCATCAAAACCTGCAAGGGTATCACTTTGAAAGTATCCCGAAGGAGATATTGGACACTGATTAGACACCGTTACCTGAAAATCGCGCATTATGCTTCCAATCAGTACTCCATCCCGATATTCTTCCACCATAACACCCATAACGCCTACTTCCAACTGTGTGGCCGTAACCTCAAGCACTCCGCCACTAAACGAAAAACTGGAGTTGCTTACAGGGTTATTAACTCCGTACCCCCCAATATAGTTAACTATATCTCCGGGCCCGGGTCCAGTAAGAGGGGTGTAAAGACTATAAACCAGCATGTCCCCATCAAAGTCAGTTGCCGTATGAATGGATGATTTTGACTCATTAAGGCAAAGAAGATTGTCAACTGCATCATCAAACCGGGGAGAACTATTGCATGGGGCGTCTAAGTTATTCAAGAATGCTTCCACGTAAATATCTTCTGTTCCAGGGCCGGTGATTGTTTGTATTGCTTCGCTTCTCGCGTTTTCTGTTAACGAAAATGTATAACCGTTACAAGGCGAAAGGTTAAGTGTATCAGAAATAAATGGATATTGTAGCATACCAGGATAATTGCCGTTTCCATTGGGATCACAATTGGATGGCTGACAATAAATCGGAACTTCGTACGGTACGGCAACCGCGTCAAATGGCGGCACATGGGGTTCAGCGTCAAGCAAATTAAGAGGAACCGTGGTGCTCATTCCGCAATCCGACTCTATCCCCAATTCAATCTCCCAATTAGTGAATGTACTTGAGCAATCAAAGAAAAAGGTGACGTGAACCACATACCTATCATTTCCAACACACTCATAAGATATCTCACCACCAATTGCGTGGGATGCATCAGTGACTTTGGGGGTAAGCATCGCGAAGAAGGCAATAAAAATCAGTAGGAATTGTAAAGGCTTTCGCATCAGAATCATAACGGTAAATTAAACGTGAGGCAAAGTAAGGCATTCTGATGAGATGAACATGAATGGCAATCGCTATAATTGCAACCACATGAGCAAATTGAATTACGAACGTTTTGTACTTGACAACGGTTTGACCGTCATTGTACATCAAGATAATTCCACCCCGTTGGCATGTCTGAACATCATGTATGATGTTGGGTCGCGCGATGAAAGCCCTGATCGTACCGGATTTGCACACTTATTTGAACACTTGATGTTCGGTGGGTCGGCCAATATTCCATCCTATGATGCTCCTTTGCAGAGCGCAAGTGGGTCGAATAACGCGTTCACTTCTACCGACATCACAAACTATTACGCCATTTTGCCTTCTCAGAACTTGGAAACGGCATTCTGGTTGGAAAGCGACCGCATGCTGAATTTGGCTTTTACCCCAAAGAGTCTTGAAGTGCAGCGAAATGTAGTGGTTGAAGAATTCCGGCAGCGCTATCTGAATCAACCTTATGGTGATGCTTGGCTGCTAATGCGGCCAATGGCATTTAAGGAACACCCGTATCAATGGGCTACTATTGGAAAAGAAGAAAAGCACATTGAGGAAGCCACAATGGAAGAAGTCAAAACTTTCTTCCAAACTCATTACCGACCAAAGAATGCAGTAATGGTTGTTGCCGGAAATGTGGAGACTGTAAGAGTGAAAGAACTGTCAGATAAGTGGTTTGCGCCAATTGAAAAAGGTGATAAACCCTTCCGAAAGCTTGCAGCAGAACCCGTTCAGAAAGAAGCCCAAAGATTACAGGTTGAACGTGACGTTCCATTGGACGCCATTTATATCTCATTCCACATGTGTGGAAAAGATGATGTGGACTACCAAGCTTGGGATCTGCTTTCTGATGTGCTATCTGGAGGCCAATCCAGCCGATTGCAACAGCGTTTGGTCAAAGAAAGACGCTTATTTACTGCGCTGAGCGCCTTTGTAATGGGCGAGCGCGACCCAAGCCTGTTCAGCGTTGCTGGGCACATTTCGCAAGGGGTTGAAGTTGCCGAAGCCGAAGCTGCCATTTGGGAAGAAATTCAGCTATTAAAAGATGAGTTGGTTGCAGAAAAGGAACTGGAGAAAGTAAAGAATCAGGTTGAGGCCAATCATGAATTCGGACAAATGGATCTCTTGAACCGTGCCATCGGGTTGGCCTATCATGAGCTTCTTGGCGATGTGGAAAGCATCAACACCGAAATGGCAAAATATCAGGCCGTGAAGCGAGAGGACATTCAGCGCATTGCAAAAGAAAACCTCGTCAAAACCAACTCATCCACACTCATTTACAAACGCAAACAATAATGCTAGACAGAATTCAAGAACCTGCTTTTGGTAAGATCGAATCCATTGATCTGCTTGAACCAACTGTCCACCATTTAAGCAATGGCATACCTGTTTTCAGTATTGATACGGGCACTCAGAATGTGGTTAAGGTTGAACTTGTTTTCGGTGTTGGAACGGCATCGGCAGATAAAATGCTACTTACTTCAACCACCGTTAACCTGCTAAAAGAAGGAACGGAAACCAAGTCAGCCTCTGAAATAGCTGAAGCTGTGGATTTTTATGGTGCCTACTTACAATCAGAAGTAACGCATGACGAAAGCTCATTGATGCTTTTCAGTCTAGGAAAGCACCTGAATCAAACCCTCCCCATATTGGCTGAGGTTTTCTCCAAGCCTGCTTTCTCAGAAAGAGAATTTGAAACGCATATCCTCAAAAGCCAGCAAGAAATGTTGGTCAACATGGAAAAGGTCGGTTATTTGTGTTCCAAAGCGTTTACAGCCACGCTTTTTGGCGAAGACCATCCGTATGGCAGGTCTGCCAACCCTGAAGATTACAGCAAACTGACCAATCAAGAACTGGTAGAATTTCATGGCTCGTCTATCAAACCTGGCCCCAAGTACATTATGGTTTCAGGAAAATTGAACGATGACACAATTGGTTTGCTGGAAAAGCATTTTGGAAACTTTCCGGTTGACATTCAATCAACCAAAGAAATAACTGCTTCATCCGGCACAAAAATGATTGCTCAGATTGAAAAAGCGGGCTCGGTACAAAACGCCATCCGAATAGGTCGGGTTCTGTTCAACCGTACCCATCCCGATTTTGTTGGAATGCAAATTCTTGCAACTGTACTTGGTGGCTACTTTGGGTCACGGCTTATGAGTAATATTCGAGAAGACAAAGGTTATACCTATGGCGTTGGTGCTGGAATTGTAAGCCTTAAAAACAGTGGTTATTTATCCATTTCAACAGAAGTTGGTTCGGATGTTTGCCAAGCTGCGCTGAATGAGATCTACTTTGAAATCGAACGATTAAGAAAGCACCTTATTCCAACAGATGAACTGGAACTTGTGCGGAATTACATGCTCGGGTCGGTACTGAAAAGTATTGATGGCCCGTTCAACATTGCAGCAAAATGGAAAACCTACCTGAAGTACAACCTGAGTATTGATGCGCATCATGACCTGATACATCGTATCAAAACCATAACTCCGGAACGCCTAAGAGAATTGGCACAGAAGTACCTCCAACGCGAAGACCTGAAACAAGTGGTTGCAGGTAAGCCCTTGCAATAAGCAACTTCAGCTTCCGTTGTGCGTTAATCAAGCACGAAATTGTCCCTGTACAGCGGGCAATAAATGGTAACTTCGCTTCAAAGCTTTTGATTCCCGAAATGAATATCCTCAAGCGTGTTTTTCTTGGGTTGGTCACACTGATCATTCTGCTTGGAGGTTTCAGAGATTTAAAAGCCGCACATTATCATAGCGCAGAAATTTATTGGGAATGTCTGCCTTCCGGTGAGTTCAAATTCTATGTGACTTTATACAGAGACTGTTCAATAGACGCATCCGTTACTTTAAATCAATTAACGGTTCTGAATGCCGGGCCATTGACCAGTATTCCACTATCGTTGTCGGCTGGATTTCCTCAAGATGCCACGCCTACTGAATGCGGCTATAGCTGCGCAGATGAATTTCAAGACCTATCGTTGGAAAAATTCCAATTTGAGTCTGCCCCTACAGCGCTGCCGCCTGGCCCACCCCCGCCCCAAGGCTATACCTTCTATTGGAATCCTTGTTGTCGAATCAATGCTAACAACTTGGTCAATAGCGAGAATGACCTTACCTATTTCATGGCCACGATGTACCCGTACAACGGGCAATCTGTGAATCCATGTTACGATTCTTCACCACAGTTTGCTGCCCCCCCAAGTAACATTCAATGTTCGGGATACGAACTTAGGTACAATCCTAATGCAATTGACCCTGATATTGACTCACTGAGCTACACCTTGGTTCCGGCACAGATTGACACTCTTACCAACGCTGCCTATGCAGTAGGTTTCAGTCCGACACAACCCTTTCCTAACAGTTCTACCACCACTCTTGACCCAGCAACAGGCCAGCTAGAGTATAATTCATCTTCAAGCATAGCTGGAAGGTACGTTGTAGTAATGGCCATAGACGCTTGGCGCTGCGGTCAACGAATTTCACGAAGTCTGCGCGACATGACCTTTGCCTTTATGGCGTGCAACGACAACAACAGCATTCCTCAAGTTACTCCTAATTGGAATTTACCAGTAACAGGTACTGGATATTCGGTGGAAGTTCAAGCAGGAGAAACCGTGAATTTTTCACTTTCCGCGATTGATAATGATCTTATCAACGGACAGCCACAAACAATAGAACTGACGGCCGAAGGAGAGCAACTCTCTAGCAGTTTTTCCAACCCGAACTCCGGATGTTTGAATACACCATGTGCCACGCTTTCCAATTCTACTCCACCTACTTCTGGAGTAGGTAGCGTTTCTACCATTTTCAATTGGGAAACTACATGCGACCATGTGGCCACTCACTCGGAATGTGCTACCCTTTCAAGCACATACAACTTCTTGTTCAAGTTTCGGGATGACTACTGCCCAGCCTCAGGCATCAATTTCGTTAATGTTGCCGTTACGGTAAAAGGAGAGCCAATTGTTGATAGTCCGGTTCCTCATTGCGCCAGCACGAACACGGATGGCAGCATAACCCTATATTGGGAAACGGTGACAGACAACAATGTTCCACAATCCTTTGTGGAATACGTTGTGTTTCACAGTACTTCGCCAACTGGCCCGTTCACCACAGAAGTCGGAACCGTACCTAACATTAATACAGGTACTTGGACTCATAACGTTTCCAACTCCAACCCGCCCACAACCAGTGGTCCAAATTATTACACCATTAGAACAAGGTCTGGTTGTAACGATGCTGAAATGGATGCACCAGTTGACACCATCGCCTCCATCTATCTGAATTTGGTTAATGCAGGTTCGACCGCGAATCTGTCTTGGAATCCTGTTTCCACGCCAGTGTTCGGTTCATCAGATGGCATCTATCACGTTTTCAAAGAATATCCTTCAGGGGTTTGGAACGAAATCGGGCAAACCACTGGGCTAACTTACACGGACCCGATAGAAGTTTGTAACGACTCAATCGGTTACCGAATTGAACTAGAGGACAACCTGACTTGCACTTCGGTTTCAAATGTGGCAAAGGAACTATTCGACAACACCACTCCTCCTGACCCACAGCCAATTGATTCTGTAACGGTTGATCCCGTGACAGGATACATCACAATTTGTTGGCCACCAAGTACAAGTCTCGATGTTGTTCAGTACAACATTCTTCTGAACCCTGATGCCTTTGCGTGGGTGCCCATGGACACAGTTTACGGTTACAACAACACTTGTTGGACAGATTCGGTCACCGATGCTTCATCTCAACCGCAGTGGTATCAGGTGTACGCGACCAATAACTGTGATGTACCTGGAGTTCCTTCGGGTTCAATTGGTGATGGCACCGACCATCATGAAACTATTTTTCTCTTGGCGGATTATGATAGTTGTTCGATTACCACCGATCTTAATTGGACGGCTTATTGGTATTGGCCACAAGGTGTTGACGGATATGATGTGTATGCATCCCAGGATAATGGTATGTTCGTGAAAATTGGCTCAACTTCAGATACAACTTTTACTCATGTTGGTCTTCAGGAAAGTTCTGATTACTGCTATTTCGTCAGAGCAATCAGAACCGGTGATAATGCTACCGCGAGTTCCAATGGAAGATGCATTACTGCCTATGTACCTAAACGTCCAGACTACGGCTACAATTACAACACCACGGTGCAATCCGGAAACACTGGTATCGAGGAGTATTTCTTTTCAGACAGCATAGCAGGTTACCTAGGCTTTGAAATACAACGAGGTACTGAACCAAATTCTTTGAGCTATCAATGGTTTGTTCCTTTCGAACCGAACACGCGCTATTATTCCTATGTAGATGCTGGGGCCAGACCCGAATCCAACAGTTACTACTATTCGGTTATTGGTGTGGATAGTTGCGACCAACACGCGGACACGCTGAACATGTCGCGAACCATGCTTTTAGAAGCGGAAGCTAATTTTGACCGAACAAACTCCTTGCGTTGGAACCCTTACGAAGGATGGAATGGTGGTGTGACAGCCTACAATATTTACCGCAGCATTGACGGGGCTTTTGAGTTTCTAACGACCGTACCACCGACCCAACTTACCTACCTAGATACGGTTCAGGAGATTCTGATCGGTGAAGGTAATTTCTGCTATTACATCGAGGCGGTTGAGGGCATTGGAACCCCTGTTGGCACGGACAACCCTGTAACATTCATGGAGTTAAGTCGCTCAAATGAAGATTGTGCCCCTCAGCTTCCAAATGTCTTCATACCGAATGCGTTTATGCCAGAAGGTGTGAACAACATCTTCAAACCCATTACGGTGTATGTGCAGACCGGAAGTTATTTGTTTCAAGTTTACGACCGTTGGGGAAATCGGGTGTTTGAAACCACCGACCCGGATCAAGGTTGGGATGGAAGTTCAGGCAGCAAGAAAAATCCGCAAGGCGCATATGTGTTTTTCATCAGTTTTGTTTCGTCTACCGACCAGACATACACCAAGACAGGGTCAGTAACCCTAATTCGGTAACTGAGCTTAGTTGAATGGTTAGTTTTACCGAACCGAATCAAATGGTCAAGTTTCTTTTTTCGTCTGTTTTGATGACACTTGCATGTCTTAATACTGCTGCGCAATCAGGTCATTGTGCCAGTTCAGATAAAATGCAAGAACAATTGGCTGCGGACCATAATCTTCAGAAACGAAGAGACGATATTGAGGCCTTTACTGAGAAATGGATTAGGGAACATTCACATGATCTGAGCGAACGCGGAAGTATTACGATTCCCGTGGTGGTTCATGTGGTTTACAACACCTCGGAACAGAACATTTCCGATTTCCAAATTCAAACGCAGATTGCCGTTTTGAATGAAGACTATCGAAAGCTGAATAGTGATATTGGCAATGTTCCATCGGTTTGGTCAAATCTTGTAGCAGATGTAGGAATTGAATTTGCCCTTGCCACTTGTCACCCAAATGGTTTTCAAACTAACGGCATTACCCGTACCTACACTTCAGTTGACAACTGGCTAACTTCTGATGACATCAAATCGAGTGCATCTGGCGGTCACGACCCTTGGGATAATGGCAGCTATCTGAATATTTGGGTAGGAAACATTCAATCTGGCTTTTTGGGTTGGGCCTATCAACCTGGTGTTACTCCTGATTGGAAAGATGGCGTAGTAATCGGCTACAAGTATTTTGGACGTCCCAGTCAATCATCAACCTATTCATTGGGAAGAACTGCAACCCATGAGATTGGTCACTATTTCAACCTAGACCATCTTTGGGGTTCCGGCCTTTCAAACAGCGACTGCTCAGCAGACGACTTTGTTGCCGATACCCCAAAACAGCAAGGAGCCAACCAAGGTTGCAGCACCAGCTTTCCGCACGAAACATGTGGCACAGGTGCGAACAGCGACATGTTCAACAACTTTATGGATTACGGCAACGACCCTTGCATGTTCTTCTTTACCGAAGGACAGAAAGCTCGCATGCTGGCCGCTTTAAATGGCCCAAGAGCCTCCCTTCTTAGTTCGGCTGGTTTGAGCCAGTGCCCTGTTGGAATCGAAGAAACTATTTTGCGTAGTTCGTTGAACGTTTATCCAAATCCAGCTACCAATCAGATCAACATTCAATCTGATCAATTGGAAAATCTGGTTTCCGACATCCGAATATTTGACCTTACAGGCAAGGAAGTTCTCAAACAATCCAACATAAGGCTCGGACATGCCGCATTCGCTCTGAACATTAACGAACTTTCCAACGGCACCTATGTTCTTGAAATACGCTCAGAACAGGAAGCGATCACACAAAAAATTCACATCATTCGATAAATGAACACGAACAACCTGGAACATATCTTATCAAGTAATCTTGACACCAAGTTCAAAACCATTGCGCAGAAAGTGCTTGATGGTGAACGGATTTCGTTTGATGAAGGAGTTTTCCTTTACGAAAAAGGTGAACTTGGATATTTGGGATCATTGGCAAACCATATCAAGGAAAAACGACATGGCGACACGGTGTATTTTAATCGGAACTTCCATGTTGAACCTACCAATATCTGCGTGTTCGATTGCAAATTCTGCTCTTATTCCCGTCTTCTCAAGCAAAAGAATGAAGGCTGGGAATTGTCTGAAGACGAGATTCTCGAAATCGTAAAGAACTACGAAGGCAAACCGATCACTGAAGTTCACATCGTTGGTGGTGTACACCCGAAAATGGGCTTGCATTATTTCGCTTCGCTGATCAAGAAAGTGAAAGAGATTCGTCCAGACATCCACGTAAAAGCATTTACTGCCGTGGAGTTGGAGTACATGTGCAGAAAGGCCAAGGTCAGTTACAAAGAAGGCCTCCAGATTCTTAAAGATCACGGACAGGATTCGTTACCTGGTGGCGGTGCCGAGATTTTTGACGAGAAGATCCGTGAAGAGATCTGTAACGACAAATGCACTTCCGAACAATGGCTGGACATGCATCGTACGGCTCACCAACTCGGAATGCCTAGCAACGCCACCATGCTTTATGGCCACGTGGAAAAATTCGAGCATCGGGTTGACCACATGAATCGCTTGCGCGGTTTACAAGACGAAACGGGTGGGTTCAACACCTTTATTCCGCTCAAATTCCGTAACGGTGATAATCAAATGAGTCATATTCCTGAGGTGAGCACCATAGAAGACCTCCGCAATTACGCCATTGGCCGTATTTACATGGACAATTTCGGCCATGTGAAAGCTTACTGGCCGATGATCGGTAGACAAACAGCCCAAATGAGCTTGGCATTTGGTGTGGATGATATTGACGGTACTATTGACGATAGCACCAAAATCTACAGCATGGCCGGAGCGGAAGACCAAAACCCCGCACTCTCAACCGAAGAGTTAGTTGGGCTCATTAAAGAAGTAGGCCGTCACCCGATTGAACGCGATACGCTTTACAATACAGTAACTGATTATTTGAATTATGATTTTGCCGCTAACTTGGCAGATGCTTAAACAGACTTTGACATTATGAAACACTTTTCCATCCTTCTCATTTGCCTATTTGCAGCAGCATTTTCAGTAAACGCTCAGGCTCCACAACAATTCAACTACCAAGGAGTAGCCAGAGATAATGGTGGCAATTTGCTAGCAGGTCAGAATATCGGATTACAATTGGATATTCGGCAAACATCCGCAAACGGCACGATCATCTTTACCGAAACACATGCTGCAACTACCAGCAACCTGGGGTTGTTCAACATTTCAGTAGGTGGTGGAACACCTCAATTAAGCAGTATCTCTGCCATAGACTGGTCCAATGGCCCGTACTTTTTGGAGGTAAGTTTGGACGCTTCGGGTGGAACCAACTACCAGAGCATGGGCGTTTCCCAACTGTTATCCGTACCGTATGCATTGTATGCTGAAACAGCAGGTAACTCTGGAACCACAGGACCAACTGGACCTACCGGAACAAACGGAATTGACGGAGCAACAGGTCCTACGGGTGCTACTGGCCCAACTGGAATGGCCGGAGAAAGTGGCACGCCAGGTGCAACAGGACCAACAGGAGCCACTGGACCAACAGGCGTTGCAACCAATGCTGGCCCAGTGTTTATTACTCCAGTCCAACTTACTACCACAGATAACGTTAGCTGGACGGATATGAACGTTTCCTCTCACATCCCTTCTGGGGCTTCTGTTGTGCTATTGGACGCACGAGCGCAGGAAAACGACAGCGACTCAAATGCTGAAGTACGTAAGAATGGAGATACGCACAATGGCTACTATCTGATTCGCGCACGCGCGGATGGCAACTTTGATGATGTGGGAGTTTACAACCAGATTTCCTGTCCAGTTGATGCGAACGGCATTTTTGAGTATCGAGCTGATAACTTCGACAGCTTTACACTCCGCATTATAGGTTATTACCAGTAAGGGGAAGCTGCTTTACTCTTTTCTGTTGGCGATATAGGTTCGCCATTTTTCCAATACGGCAACCATGTCTTCTGGCAGGTCTGTTTCGAAGGTTAACCGCTCTTTGGTAATTGGCTGGGTAAATGCCAGAGACTTTGCATGTAATGCTGGCCTTGGCAACTCGTCAAAGCAATTCTGAATAAACTGCTTGTACTTGGTAAAAGTGGTGCCTTTCAGGATTTTATCTCCACCGTATCGCTCATCGTTAAAAAGTGGATGACCAATATGTTTCATATGAGCTCGAATCTGGTGTGTTCTTCCTGTCTCCAGTTTGCATTGAATGAGAGTAACGTAACCAAAACGCTCCAGCACCTTGTAATGGGTTACAGCTGGCTTCCCGAATTCACCATCGGGAAATACATCCATTATCAATCTGTTTTTCAACGAACGGCCAATGTGGCCTTCAATACGACCTTCGTCTTCCTCAAAATCGCCCCAGACCAAAGCGTTGTAGAGCCTATCGGTAGTTCTATCAAAGAATTGTTGCGCCAATCCGCTCATGGCCAATTCCGTCTTGGCAACCACCATAACTCCAGAAGTTCCCTTATCTAACCTATGCACCAATCCCGGACGTGGTTCATCATGCTTACCTAGATCAGGCAGGTTCTTGAAATGATACATGAGTCCATTGACCAACGTCCCCGTGAAATTCCCATGACCGGGATGCACTACCAAACCTGCTTGCTTATTGATAACAAGCACGGCTTTGTCCTCATATAGAATCTCTAGCGGAATTTCCTCTGGATACACGGTCTTATCGCGAGGTGGGTGCGCCATAACCACCGTTACAACATCATCGGGTTTTACTCGATAATTGGGCTTTACGGGTGCATCGTTCACATGAACATTTCCAGCCTTGGCAGCTATCTGAATCTTGTTTCGAGTGGCGTGTGCCACGCGGTCCATCAAAAACTTGTCGATACGCAGAGGTTCTTGACCTGGGTCGGCTACAAAACGGTGATGTTCGTAGAGGTCTTCTTGGTCATCTGCCTCTTCATAAAGTCCATCATTATCGCTCATTGCAGCACCAATCGGTTGGTAAATGAAGTGGTTTCCGTGTCAATTCTAAGGATGTAAACTCCCTTATTCAGATTATACAAATCCAAAGCCGAGCTATAACCTGTTTGATCATGGACTACGCGACCTGAAAGGTCAAAAACCTGAATAGAAGCGCTACTCAACTGACCGGAAAACTGCTCTTGAATGTAAACTGTACCCGTACTCGGATTCGGGTAAATACTCAATTGTTGCACTATGGATTCTTCTTCCACATCAACCCAATCATACGGCTCTCCAAAAGAAGGACGAATCATGATTGAACCAGGAATTGAACTCTGATTCCAAGTCGAACCGAGATTATAGTACGCTTTATTCGAACTATCAGTGCGCTTATCAAACCCTACCGAAAACTTTAGGTTGGTTGCCGGCTGCTGAATCCATCCAACCCACACATTCTGACCTGGCGATATTGGAACTTCCTCCTCAATCTTGTAATGATGAAATGGGTTATTGCGAGTTGAGTAATCCAAAAACAGAGGGTCTG
Organism: uncultured Chryseobacterium sp.; assembly: GCA_964457245.1. GTDB lineage: Bacteria > Bacteroidota > Bacteroidia > UBA10329 > UBA10329 > UBA10329. The sequence goes on from CAYWET010000007.1 coordinate 63,589, forward strand.
ACATCCAAAGCACACCATCCGGCTCTTCTGCCCCGTCCCAAACAGCCAATTGTACCAACTCTTGCGAAAGATCAAACTCCACCGGGTTAAGGTAGAGTTGAATAGCCGTGATGTTATCAACCGTATTGTGTTTAGTCTCGTATTTAACAGCCACTCTTCCTACGTTCTCTAATTCTCCTAAACCATAGGCCGCTTCAGCTGTACCGTCATCATAAGCATAGTAGTTGTAGAATTCTTGTTTAACAACTCGCATATTATTTAGTGCATAGCTATCATTCACCCCTAGAACATATCTTAATTCAAAAAAAGTTGAATCATCCGTCATCTCAACTGATTCATCGGTCGGAAAGTTGGACATCACCGTGTCTAAATTACTAGTAAGGTTACTTGACGTCCCCTCGTTACAAGAACCTACAATCACGTTGTCACAGATCCTGAATGGAAAGACCCGACCTTCCCCTCCAAAAAAATTGTTTTTCAGATTTCCTTCATGGTCATACACCTCAAGTTGAAAACTGGTCTGCAATTCCGTACTATCATTATTTCTAAGGGCTATGTATGCTGTATCGCCAAACGAGCCAATACTGTCCGCCTTGTAGTGAGACCAAGGCATTGCACTATACTCTTTAAGCAAAGAGACTGAAGAAGTTCTATACTGAAATTGCTCTGGCAAAAAAGACACTTGACTCAAATGGGAGACATCCTTATAAATAGTATCAGCTAGACTCCTTCCCGCATCCAATTCGACATAATCAACATGCCAATGATCAACGTTACCAGACAGCGAAGCGTAATTCATGAACCGGAACTGGAAACCATCAAATAGATATGCCGTGTCCGTTACCGGAATCATAGCTCTTCGGAAATCGAAATCTTCAAGGATATATCCTTCGGCCTCCCAAACCTGATTCCAAGTTCCAGACGTATCCTTGAATTCAACAATAAGGCGATCCTCCTCTTCCGGTGCATTGCCAAGCCCTTGCGCCTGATAATAGAAGCTCAGAACCACCGTATCTGCGGCACCTTCTAAGCGCAAACACTTTGAAACAAGGCTATCCGAAAGAGCTGATAGGGAAAAGCCGAAATTATATGCATTCCCTTTTTCATCCAATCCATCAAAGGTGGCCACACCTTGCGAAATCGGATTAATGGCCATGTGATTATTAATGTAAACCGTATTCCCAATCCAGCGATCCGAATTCGGCCAAACATCACCATACAAACGCAATCGTGTGAAGGGCTCAGAGAAATCATCAAAAAAGGGTAAATCCAAGGTGTCGCCTGCCGCTCGTGAAGACATGGGAATTGACCTTAAATACTCCTCATAATTGCCCAATGCGTTATTGACATTCAGGTCATACAAACGTTCCTGCGCCTGCATACCAACCGCAACCATCATCAACGTAAGCAGATGTACTAGCTTACTGGTCAAAATTCGTTTCATCAAATTCTTCATCAATTCCAAGTGAATCAGACAACGCTGGCAGCGAATACAGCGTTGAATCATACTCAATATTCATTGTATCATCCGTTAGATAAAGGATGAATGATGTTCCAAGCGGAACAAGATCTTTTTCATTAAAAGCCGGTACCTGCTTATACACCCGCACAAGGCTAGTATCAATCAATGGAGTGTCTATTTTAAAAGCAGCCAGATTCAATGACGAAAGGTTCAAACGGTCTGTCGCTTCATCCAATTTATAATACAGCAAATACGGAATTGGCACACGGGTATTGCTCAATCCATCACCTAAAACCAGATCGATCACAGTGCCAATTACGGCCATCTGTCCTTCATCGGTTGGCTTTTCGTTGATCTCCTGATCCAGAACCGCGTTTTTGGCAATGTCCGGTTTGTACTGCAATTCGCCTAGTTTCAGACCCACACTTTCCAATACGGCTTTCGCTTGCCGTAATGAAAGATTCCGAACATTAGGCACAGTAACTTGCTTCGGCAAAACCGCATTTACGGTGAGATAGACCTTTCGCCCACGCTTAACTTTATAACCCGGAACCGGTTCCTGCTCCGCAACCGTTCCTTTCGGGTATTCATCCGTGTACAACGAATCAACAATTACCCAATCTACTTCGGTGGTATCAGCAAATGCCTCGATCTCGTTTATTGGCACTCCCGTGAAATCAGGTGTAGTAACTGTCTCGCCATGCTCTGTGTAAGCATCCAACCAATAATACAAACCGACAACAGCCGCAACGCCAAGCACAGCAACAATGGCCAAGTTGACCAAGAAAGTTTTACTGAAGATGAATCGGATAAGGCTCAACGGTGTTCATTTGTTCGTATGCCAACGGGCGCCAAAGATAGAAATTATGCACCCGCGGCTGTTTAGCATTTATTGGGAACGCGGTGGCGCACAGGCCATAATTTCAACTACATTTCATCCGTTCGAAAAATCATGAAAAAACGCATTGCAGTTGTTTACGGTGGCTACTCATCAGAAGTAGTAATTTCCGAGTTGAGTGCCAAGGTTGTGTTCAAGCATTTGGATGCCGACAAGTACGAAAAGTACATGGTGAAAATCGTTCGGGATGGTTGGACGGTTGAAGCTGATGACCGTTCGATTCCTGTTGACAGAGATGATTTTTCATTTGAATTGGAAGGCAAGAAATTGACGTTTGATGTGGTTTTCAACGCCATTCATGGAACGCCTGGCGAAGACGGCAAATTGCAAGGCTACTGGGATATGCTTGGTATACCATACACTTCTCCCGGTGTGATGGCATCGTCTCTCACCTTCAGTAAAAGTTACTGTAACGGATTTCTGCGTCAGTTTGATGATGTGAACATTGCTGCTTCAGTTATGATTCGAAAAGGCGATGAAGTTGACTCTACAGAAATTTTGGAGAAAATCGGCTTGCCATGTTTCGTGAAACCGAACAATCTTGGCTCAAGCTTCGGCATTACCAAGCTGAAAGAAGCCAACAATTTTGATGAGGCATTGGCAAAGGCGTTGGAACACGATGACGAAGCCGTGATCGAGCAATTCATTAACGGCATTGAAATTGCCAGCGGTGTTTTCAGCCACAATGACGAAGTGACCGCGCTTCCTCTCACGGAGGTTGTTTCTCAGAATGAGTATTTCGATTTTGAAGCGAAGTATGAAGGAGCCAGCGAAGAAATCACTCCTGCTCGAATTCCAGATTCCGTGCGCGACCTAATTCAAGAAACCACGAGTAGGGTTTTCAAGCGGTTGAAGCTTCGAGGAATGTCTCGTGTGGATTACATCGTTCAAGACGATGTTCCGTACCTGATTGAAGTGAATACGATTCCGGGTCTTTCGGAAGAAAGCTTGCTACCGCAACAAGTTGCTTATTCGGGAATGACCTTGAAGCAGTTTTTTGGGCTACTTGTTGAAGATGCCCGTTGCTCAGCGAGCTGACAAGAATTCAACCAGCTTTTGCACCGCTTTCCCTCGGTGACTGATTTCATTCTTCTGCTCGATCGTCATTTCAGCGAATGATTCTTCAAAACCATCAGGTCTGAAAATCGGGTCGTACCCGAAACCTTCTTCTCCATGTTCCTCAGTCAGAATTTCACCATCCACTCTGCCTTCAAAAAAGTGTTCTTCACCATTCAGAATTAGACTGATCACCGTACGGAAACAGGCAGAACGGTCTTCCGCGGCTTCCATCTTTCCGAGCACTTTATCCATGTTATCCTGAAAAGAACAGCCTTCGCCAGCGTAGCGAGCGGAGTAAACACCTGGCTCACCGTTTAGAGCTGCAATCTCCAAACCCGTATCGTCTGAAAAGCAGTTTTTCCCAGTACGTTCAAACACATAGCGCGATTTGATGCTGGCGTTCTCATCCAGCGTATCGCCCGTTTCGGGAATATCCACATCGTCCAACACATCTTTCAATGATAGCATCGTGAATTCCTTCGAAAGTTTAGAACGAACCTCTTCCAACTTGTGGGCATTATTGCTTGCAAAAACGATTTCCATGCGGCAAATGTAGCCCAACAACCGAATGGTTTCCTTACTTCGTGTTGATGGATTTCCTGAAGCATAATCGGTTTGTATTGCATCTAATGACGGGCATTCTGCTGACCATCATTTATCCGATGCAAGAGCTTTTCTCGGGCAACCAGAACATTTACTTTCTGTGGGGAATGGCAGATCTGCTGCCCAACACATTCACAGCAGACCCACTGCTGAATTCGCCTGACCCATACCCACTTTTCAGTTGGGTTATTTCCATTTTCCCCGCTCGGTTTTTGGGCATTTGGACTACCATTCTCTATGTGATTTTGAATTCGGTTTACTCCTTTTCACTCTTCGGAATTGCGAACGAAGTTGCTGACACCTATCACCACAAAAGCCGACTGTTTTCGTTTGCAGCACTGTTCCTTTTTCTCCATTCTTCACCAGTTTGGGGAACGTATTTCAATCTCATTTCGGGCATTGATCTTCGTTGGCTTTGGGACAGTGGAATTGCGGAGCAAGGCGTCTTGCGCGGATACCTGCAACCGAGTGTTTTTGGAGTCTTCCTGCTGCTGAGTTTCTATTTCGCTACGCGGAAGAATCTTACCACAGCCATTCTGACCATCGCGCCAGCAGCAGCAATTCATGCCAATTACCTTTTTCTTGGTGGAATTCTTACCATTCTTTATCTAATCCAAACACGATTTGAGAAAAAGACAATCCTCGTTTCTGTGGTTCTTTTGGTGTCGGTTCTCCCCTATTCCATGTATCTGTCAAAGAACTTTCTACTATTGGACGAGGCCACAAAAACAGCCATTGATCAAGCCGTATTGGCAGGCTACGAATCCAATATTCACATCAACCCAAGCAATTGGATCAACCCTAAATTCTTCATTCAACTGACGGTTCTGATACTTGGAATTTTCGTGATTTGGAAAACACGTTTCCGAAATCTGTTTCTCGGCATTTTAGCCATCTCTATTCTGCTCACGGCCATAAGCTACCTTACTGGAAACACCACGCTTCTAAGCCTCAATCCTTGGCGACTGTCAATTTTGTTGATTCCAATTTCTGCTTCCGTTTTAACAGCAAGTTCGATTGCATCTGGGACTTGGACTCTGATTCGACCAACTCTGCTCATAGCTGCGTCTATAATTGCGTTGGCAACTGCTTACTATCGGCTTTTCGGAATCGGGATTCCTGAATTTCTATTCAATTGGAAATTAGCGCAGGTCAGTTTATTCCTGTTCGGAACGGTCGCTTTCTTTTTTGTTTCAAAACGATCTGAAGGAATGAATCGACTTTTAGAACCACTCCTAATACTAGCCCTTGTGTTACTCGGTCCAACAGAGATGTACATGGAATACGTAACGAAAAGAAATTTGCCCCAGTTTCAAGCTGTCGAGAAATTGAAAAGCCCTGAACCAAACGCCATCTATATTGTACCAAGCGATTGGACATCCTTCAGAATGAACGCGCAAAAAGCGGTTTTTGTGGATGAGAATTTGGTTTACGGACCTGCGTTACCGAGTTTGATGAACCGACTGGAATTGGTCGAAACAAACGATTACGCCAAGATTCTGAGTTCGATTCCAGCTGGAACCACAATAAAATTAATCGCGCCAAATTCGCCTAAAATTGATGGTGCGATTTCAAGCGAATCGGTTACTGAAAACTACACTTGCTACGTGCTGCGGCAATGATTGGTCAATCGTACATTTGAATTCATGTCGGCAGCAAAGCCCATTCGTCATATTCGTCCAAAACAGCCTTTTCAAGAATGGGTCAGACAGCTTTTTGAAAGACGCGAAACGCTGTGGTTTTTCGTATGGAAAGACCTGAAAGTGCAGTACCAAAAACCAATTCTTGGGCTTGCCTGGTCGGTGTTTCAGCCGTTGGTCTATTTCGGCATTATCATTTCGGCAATGAGTGTTTCTGGCAGGTCAAATTCAGAACTTCCCATCCCATTTTCGCTCTATCTTATCAGCGGCCTTACCATCTGGAATTTCATCACATCCGTGGTTCTCGGCTCTGTAAACAGCATTCAATCCAACGCAGGAATTATCAGTAAAGCTTACTTCCCACGATTCTATTTGGTGCTTGCGCCCACGATCAAAGGTTTGGCTGATCTGTTCATCATGTTGCTTATCACTTTTGGGTTTGCCGTATGGCTCGGTCAACCGCTTAATTCCAGAATGTGGTTTCATCTCCCATTGGCAATCCTCATTGCATGCTCCACCTGTTTGGGATGGGCGGCCATTACAGCAAGTTTGGTGGTTCGAATGCCGCAAATTCGCCACGCTATTCCAATTCTGATGTACGCCATGCTCTTTGCGCTGCCCGTGTTTTATGATCTGAGTTCCGTTGATTCTCAGCTACTGAAAACGGCTTATGATCTGAACCCTATTGCTGGCGCGATGGATCTTTTCCGAACTGGTTTTGGAACAGATCAAGTGCCTTACTTTCAAGCAACAGCTTGGGTAATTCAATCCGTTTTTTGGTTGATTCTTGGAACTATGATTTTCCGAAATACTGAACGCAAATTGGCTGATCTGGTATGAGCGTTATCAACGTCAATAAGTTATCGAAGAGCTATGAATTGGAAGCCGAAAGCAACGCTTTCCAGGCACTTGCTAACGTTTCTTTCGAAATTGCTGAAGGCGAAACGGTTGGCATTATCGGGCATAACGGAGCGGGAAAAAGCACGTTACTCAAGATTCTTTCTGGTATTGCTTTTCCAACAAGCGGAGACGGAAGAGTCGAGGGAACTTTCTCAAGTTTACTCGAAGTCGGAACGGGGTTTCATCCTGACCTGTCTGGCCGAGACAACATCTATTTCAATGCGTCTATTTTAGGGCTATCACGAAAGGAAATTGACGCTCAGTTTGATGAAATAATTGGATTTTCTGGCGTTGCAGATTTCATTGACCAACCACTCAGAACCTATTCATCAGGAATGAAATTGCGGCTGGCGTTTTCCATCCTTGCTCATGTTAAAACCGACATTATTGCCTTGGACGAAGTGCTTGCCGTTGGCGATTCCATGTTTCAGATAAAATGCATGGAACGCATCTTCGATTTCAAGAATCAGGGACGCACCATCTTATTTGTTTCGCACAACCTGAGCGCAGTCAAAAAACTGTGCGAACGAACGTTGGTCTTGGAAAATGGCAAGCTCATTTTTGATGGCGCAACTGAAGAGGCGATCAAAACTTACATGAGCCGTTCGCAACCCGTCTCTAATTCTTCTGGAATTCTACCGAACATTGAAACGCAAGTTGACAGAGACAGCGCGGTTGTAGCATTAGAACTCGAGCAACTACCTTCTGAAGAACCGATTGATCTAGGCGTAAACATCACAACCATTGATGGAAACCCGATCTATCACTTCAGCAATCGTTTTCTCGGCAAAGAATTGAAACCCAGAAACGGGAAAGTTGAGCTGAAAATCAGATTTCAGCATCGGCTCAAACCTGGCAATTATCCTGTTGCGGTTTATGTTGGTCAGGCGGATCAGCAATTGCTCTGGAAGGAAAATGCGGCTACGTTGGTCGTTCCGCCAAGCACACCTTACGGATTTCATAATCCAGATGCCATTCAAGCGCCTTTCATTACCGATTTCGAGATAGAACAACGTTGATGAAAACCTCTGTTCTTCTTCTGGTTTACAACCGTCCCGAACAGACCGAACGTGTTCTTAAAAGGCTGGCCGAATGTGGCGTTGATGAGGTTTATGTTTCTGCCGATGGACCGAAAACTTCAGCAGACCGTAAAGCCGTTTCAGAAGTAAACAGCGTCCTTCAGCGTTACAATTCCATCATCAAAAACACGCAATTTTCAGATCAGAATCTTGGTTGCAAAAACGCGGTTGTTTCGGGCATTGACTGGTTTTTCAATCAGGTACAGGAAGGTATGATTCTCGAAGACGATTGTCTGCCTTCAGAACATTTCTTCCCGTTCATTTCTGATATGCTTGACCGCTATCGCGAAGCTGAAAACATAATGATGGTCGGTGGAAACAATCCGCTTGGCGAATGGCAATCTGAAGGCGAACATTTCTTCTCAAGAATTGGAACCATTTGGGGTTGGGCCACTTGGAAAAATCGTTGGCAAAACTTCGATTCTGAGCTTCCAGAACTGAATGCCTTTATTGACGATTCTGGTTTCGAAAAACACTTCGGACCAACTAGCTTGTCGGAGTACCGAAAAACTGCAACACTCAAAGCAGTTGCTGGAAAAATCGACACGTGGGATTATCAATGGAATGTGCACATTCTGATGAACAATGGTTTGGCAGTCATTCCAACCAAAAATCTGGTTCAGAATATTGGTTTTGACGCATCTGCTACCAACGATTCAACCCTTCCAAACTGGATAGACAATTCTGTGTCTCAACAGCCAATTTCTGTTTCCGAACGGCCAATTGAAATTGACCGAGAATTCGAAATGGAATGGCATTTGGCCAGAAGGTCGAATTCGAGTGCAAACCCTTCAAGATTCTCGTTCAATCAAAAAGGAAAGGCAGGAAAAGGGAAGCTGAAAGTTTTACTCATCAACTCAACCGATATTGGCGGTGGCGCGGAGAAGATCGCGTTTACAATTCATCAGAAACTGTTGGAGTTTGGACACGATTCAAAACTTTTCGTAGAGTTCAAAAAATCTGATATGGAATCGGTACTGGAAATCGACAATTGGAAAGCGCAATTGGAAGAGTTAAATCCAGATGTAATCCATGTTCACAACCTACATGGCACGTCAATTGACCTGGCGGGATTGACTGAAACTTCAAAGCGCATTCCTACGCTTTTCACATTGCACGATTCTTGGCTTGTAACTGGAAGCATCGAGCATCCTTTCGAACCCAATCCTGAGAAACTGAACCTTTTGGAATTATTGAGCTGGAAAAGGGAATTCAATCTTCGAAAAAATGCTGTTGAAAATGGCAATTTCTGTTTCACAACACCAAGCCAATGGATGCGTGAACTGTTTTTCAACGCACATGGAATTCGGCCGTTTTACGTTCCAAATGCGATTGAACCCATGGAGCCAATAGAAGTTGAAATTCCATCAAAGCGATTCATTCTGTTTGTGGCCAATCGCCCAGAAACAAATCCTTACAAAGATTTCGCAACGCTGAAAACAGCTTGGAAAAAAGCCAATGAAAGCCTTGGAGAAAATGGTTGTGACCTGATTGTTCTTGGTGGCGAATCAAAAACTGAAAATATCGGAATCCGAACGCTTTTCATCATCGAAAATCAATCAACGGAAAGCGTTTTGGCTTTCATGGAGAAATCGTTTCTACTGGTTCAAGCAAGCTTAAAGGACAATGCTCCGTTGACGGTTTTAGAGGCTCATTCAGCGTGCAAAAATGTGGTAGGTGCTTTGGTTGGCGGAATCCCAGAATTGATGAATGAGCAGGAACAAGATTGGCTTTATGAAGCTGGAAATGCTATTGATCTTTGCGAGAAGTTGATTGCCGCGATAAGTTCGGAGACGAGAGATAGAGAGATAAGAGACAAGGAAAAGTGTTCCGTAGAATCAATTGTCAGCACGTATCTTGGTCATTACCTGAGTTTGACCAATGCCTGAGTTCTCCATCATAACGCCTGTGCTTAATCAGGCTTCGACCATTGAAAAATGCATCGAATCGGTGGCTGCGCAGCATGTGAATGTAGAACACATCATTATTGATGGTGGCAGTGCAGATGGCACAGTTGACATCATTCGAAAGCACGAGGATAAACTTGCGTCTTGGGTGAGTGAGCCTGACCACGGACAAAGCCATGCAATTAACAAAGGCTTAGAACAAGCTTCTGGAACTTGGTTCAATTGGCTGAATGCAGATGACCAACTGACGGAAAATGCGCTTGAAACCGTTCTTAAAACCGCAAAATCAGACACCCAGGTTGTGGTTGGAAAGTGCAGACACGTCAACCTGATAGGAGAAACTGTTGCTGAAGGCTCTGCCCGAATTTGGGATTCTTTGGAAGCTACTTTGGGCAATTACAGCATGGGACAGCCATCGGTATTTTACCGAACTGAAACCGTGAAACAGTTAAGTGGTTTGAATGAGAACCTCCACCTCTGTTTGGACATGGATCTATGGTTTCGATTCTTGCTCAAATTCGGTCAAAATCAAATTCAAACAACCAATGTAGTTCTATCCGAATTCTTGATTCACGAAGCTGGAAAATCCAGTTCTCAAGCTAAAAAAATGAGTACTGAGAAATATGGAATTTACCATGCACTTCTTTCCGATTTTGAGCTTCCTGAAGTCCTTACCAGCTTCCTATCAGATTATCCAATTCCCGATTCGGTGAACTACGAAATTCCTGCTGGTTTTAATCAGAAAGAACTGCTCGCAAACTTCTCTTGGCACCTGATGGTTGAGGCTTACGCGAAACGGGAAATTGAGAAATGCCGAGCGTACTTTGAGATCGTGAAAAACAGTTCGCGCCTTTCGAAAACTGAATTGCTGAAATGGCAAGCACGACTCGCCTCTGCAAAAATTCTGAAAGCATGACCAAAAATCCTTTGGTCAGCATTCTGATGCCTGCTTACAACGCAGAGAAATTTATTTCTGAGTCGATCGAATCCATTGTAAATCAGGATTGTCCGAACTGGGAATTATTGGTTTTGGATGATGCAAGCACGGACTCCACACTTCAAATTATCCAAGCATTTCAGGACGAGCGAATCAGGGTTTTCCAACATCAAGAAAACCTTGGCTACTTGCTTTCCTGCAACGAATTATTTGAGAAAACAGAAGGTGATTTCATCACATTCTTGGACGCAGATGACACGTGCAAACCGAACAGAATCTCAAGCTGTCTTTCAGCGTTTGAATCAGACACTGAATTGTATTTCCTCACAACTGACCATATCCGAACTGACGAATCCGGGAAGACCATTTCTGAGCACAGAATCAAAATCGACTATGGCCGATACGCTTCTGAGCCAACCTATAACCCGACCATTTGCTGTGCAACCATCTTTGTAAAAACTGAACTTGTACAGCAAACTCAAGGCTATAGAAGGTTATTCCGAGGGGTTGGCGGAGAAGACTACTTCTGGCTTTGGGAACTCTCAAAGCTTGGAAAGGGAACTCACCTAAGTCAGAATCTATACAGCTACAGAAGTCACGCCAACCAACTGAGTAAAGGGCACAAAGACGAGATTTACCTTTTCGTTCCAGAGCTGCTAGAACGTGTTAAAGAGCGATTTTCAAAAAAGGCATTTGGTGAAAGTGAAGCGGAAAAAATCAAGTCTGAACTCAGATCAGAAATTCTAGCTCAGCCTTCATTGATTAATCTGCGCAAAGCTCAGATGGCCGTGAACAATGGTGAATCTGCGAGCGCATTCAAGATGGGATTTCGAGCACTATTAAAATCAAATCCGAAAAACGTCTCTGAAATTCTCAAGTTGTTGTTCTACGTGATTCCGGTGAGGTGGCTACGATAGTACCGAAGACAACTTCAATGCAAACAACCTAATTCGAAAGCCCAAGCGGTCTGAGAAACCTGTGGCTTCTGAAAGTTGCTTTGTCAAAATCTTCCTTTCAAGATCAATCTGGTAGGCTCGTTCCTTCTTAATGACCTCACTTTGGTCTTTTGTGGCATTGTGGCTGTTGGATAATTCCTTCTTTGCCAACTCAAACCCGCCTTGTGCATCAATCTGATTCCAGAAGTCCTCAAAATCAGCTTCAATGGTCTCCAATTGCATGACCATCTTGTTGCTCTTATCACGAAGAAAAAGTTCAATATTCGAATTAATAATGTCGAAATAATCTTCGCAAATGGTCTGCTTTTGAGGTTCGCCAAGCAGCTCCGGAGTCAGACTATAAACTCCTTTCGCCAAAAACTGAAGAATACTTGAACTGTAGTTCCAACGATTTCCGAAGCTTTTCACCAAACTTTCCTTATCTCGAATCAAATGGACATAAAACGCATCATCTCCATACTTTTTATCGAGATTACCTAGCATCCAACTCAACCGATTATCCGCCTCAATATGGTTTTCAGCATAATTAAGTCGCGACTCTCCTATTTCTGAAGCACGCGTTTCGTGGCCAGAAGTGTAATTAGTGATATGCGCACACGCTTTTGCAAGAGTGGTTGAACCACTTCGGCCGGTACACAGAACAAACACGTTTTTATACTTCGTCATCACAACTTCGAGAATCCTATTTTTGCAGCGTCTTCGAGCATGTCAAAAGTAGATGAAAATTGGTCGCTGGTCATCCAGCCGCAGGCAAAGTGGTGGAATCTCCAGCTTCGCGAGATATGGAACTATCGAGACCTCGTTCTGCTATTCGTCAAGCGAGACATTGTAGCTGTTTACAAGCAGACCGTGCTCGGACCGCTGTGGTTTTTCCTCAGTCCGATTTTCACAGTAATTGCATACAATTTTGTGTTCGGTGCCATTGCAGGAATGTCAACTGATGGCATTCCAGGTCCGGTTTTCTATTTGAGCGGCACAACGCTTTGGAATTATTTTTCCTCCTGCTTTACGGCTACTTCCAACACGTTCAATACCAATGCAGTGATCTTCGGAAAGGTCTATTTCCCTAGAATGGTTGCTCCGATTTCCATTATTCTCAGCAATCTCTTCAAGTTTGCCGTTCAAATGCTAATGTTCGTTGCGGTGCTGGCCTACTACATGCTTGCAACAGATTCGAGCATTGAACTCACCAAATACGTGTTGCTGTTCCCACTTTTAGTAGTGATGATGGGAGGATTGGCACTTGGCGTTGGAATCATCCTTTCGGCAATGACCACCAAATACCGCGACCTCAAAAACTTTGTTGGTTTTGGTGTTACGCTGCTCATGTATGCAAGCCCAGTGATCTACCCTGTTTCTGCCGTTGGCGAAAAGTATGCGTGGCTGTTGAAACTCAATCCGATCTCGCCAATCATCGAATGTTTCCGCTTAGGCTTTACTGGATCTGGAACGGTTTCCACTTTCGACCTTTTGTACAGCGGTGGATTCATAGCTGCCATTTTATTGATCGGAGCAATCATGTTCCATCGTGTTGAACGAACCTTTATGGATACGGTCTGATGAGCGAAACTGTTATAAAGGTTGAGCAGCTTTCTAAGCGTTACCGCTTGGGTTTGGTTGGTGCTGGTACGCTTCGCGAAGATCTTGTTGGTCTTTGGTATAAACTGACCGGAAAGGAAGACCCATATCTTCAACTGGCTGAGTCAAATATCCAATCTCAAACTAGCGATTCCGATTACGTTTGGGCGTTGAAGGACGTGAATTTTGAAGTTCGCCAAGGAGAAGTTCTTGGAATTATTGGTAAGAATGGCGCAGGAAAAAGCACCTTACTCAAGTTGCTTTCGCGAGTTACTGCTCCAACTCAAGGAACCATCAAAGCCAAAGGCCGAATTGCAAGCCTGTTGGAAGTGGGAACCGGGTTTCATCCTGAGCTAACCGGAAAGGAGAACATTTTCCTGAATGGGGCGATTATGGGCATGAATCGAAAGGAAATTGCCCGAAAACTGGATGAGATCATTGAATTTGCTGGAATTCAGCGATACGTGAATACTCCTGTTAAGCGCTATTCATCAGGCATGTACGTGAGGTTGGCATTTGCCGTAGCCGCACATCTCGAACCGGAAATTCTTATCGTAGATGAGGTTTTGGCCGTTGGCGATGCGGAATTTCAGCGTAAGGCGCTGGGAAAAATGCAAGACGTATCGAGCGGAGAAGGCCGCACGGTCCTTTTCGTAAGCCATAACATGAAAGCGGTGAAATCGCTTTGCACCCGAGCCATTCTAATGGAGCACGGAACAGTCGCGTTTGAAGGATCTCCTTCCGAGGCGGTTGCTCGTTATCTCCATCAGAACACCAGCGTTCACGATAATTTCGAATACAACGAAAGTGACAACCCTGAAAACGCGCATGAACTTGCAGTTTTGGAACATGCTTGCATCAACAATTCGTTGCCTATTAAGTATGAGGATGACGTGAATCTTGAGTTCACTATTCGGTTCAATCAAGAGATGCCGTTTCATTTGAATTTTCATTTGAAATCGTTGGAGAATGATCACATTTTCCAAACTTCAACAGAACCTTTCCAAGTTACAGGTGGTAGCAAATGGAAAGTCTCATTTACCATTCCGGGAAAGCTATTGAACGAGCGTTCTTACCAAGCGAGCATCAGTTTTGTACGCGATGGATCAGCTACGTTTAACGTAAATCATCGGTTGCTCACGTTCACTATTTCAGAACGAATTGTTGAATCGTTGAACTGGTACGGAACAACTCCGGGCTTATTGAATCCCGAAATTGCAAACGAGGTTACGCGTCTGTAACTTTCAAAGCTGAAGGAGAACACCTCGTGCAAGCATCATCTTCATCTGTAGTTGTTTACACGGCCAACTTTGGCGGTAAAGACAAATTGTTCGAACCGTCCAATTCGGATGCCTTATCGGAACTGAATGTGGATTTCGTCTGCGTAACCGACAATCCATCATTCGAGAGTGAATTTTACCGGATAATTGAACACAAATCCAAGTTTGAGGATGTTTCTAAAAATGCCAGAAAAGTCAAAATTCTCGGTTTCGATGGAATTGAAAACTACGACATGGCCATTTGGCACGATTCATCCATTCAGATGGATTGCAACCAGATTGCTAACCTGATTGAGTTCGGGCAAAACCACGCGCTTTCAACCTTTAAACATGGCAGAGAAGATATTTACTTGGAGGCCATCGCTTGTATCGAAAACAATAAGGACAGATCGATTCGTATTGCCAAGCAGATGAAGCGTTACCAAGAAGCTGGGGTGAAAGCACATTCTGGACTGTTTGAAACTGGAATTCTTGTGCTGAATGTGAAGCAATATTTGGATTCAGAACTCCCAAAAACCTGGTGGAATGAGATTGAAAACGGTTCGAGAAGAGATCAACTTTCTTTGCCTTTTGCTCAGCTTAAGTCAGGTGTTGAGATTGGAATCTTAGAAGGTTCGGGTCATCAGAATCCATATTCTAAATATCACGACCACCTTTACGAACATTATATCGACTCAAAGAATTCATGGTTTTCTGAATTGAAACTGGTTAAGAAACTTGCCATTCGATACATTTACAAACTCCGCTGGAAGAGTTAAGCGCTTATGAGCAATTGTCTGACAACGAAGCCAACAGCATTATCTGAACTGTAATCTATACTTACTTGAACTTGAAACGAATACTTATCATATCCGACAACCCAACGCTTGTTATTGGTTTCAATGAACTTGTAGCTCTAGGAAATTACACTAATTATGAGTTTGAATTTCGATGCACAAAAGGCTGTGAGGAAAGTATGAGCGATGCAGTTGGATCAAACGTTTCGGCCATCAGGGTCAAAACAGAATGGGAATCCCTTGTTGGTGTTTACGCACTCATCATTTCACTGCATTGCAAACAGCTTTTTCCAGCTGCGTTGGTTCACGCGGTCCGATGTGTGAACGTACACCCAGGTCTCAACCCGTTCAATCGTGGCTGGTTTCCACAGGTTTTCAGTATTGTGAACGGACTTCCAACAGGAGCAACCATTCATGAAATTGACGAGAAATTGGATCATGGCAACATCATCGCCCAAGCTGAAGTAGAGAACAACGTTTGGGATACTTCGATTGATATTTACGATAGAGTGCTAGACAAAGAGCTTGAACTTTTAGATGAGCATTTACCAGCTATTCTAGCCAATGAATACGAGACATTCGAACCAAGCGGAGAAGGAAACCTCAACCTAAAGAAAGATTTTGATGCCCTTTGCGAACTTGACATCAAAAAGAATCAAAGTATTGGAGACACGATCAATCTGCTTCGTGCATTGACTCATGGTGACTTTCGAAATGCCCATTTCATCGACCCGAAAACGGGCAAAAAAGTGTTCGTCTCGGTACGATTGGAAGTGAAGGAATGAGTGCACCGCTGGTCAGCGTTTGTCTTATCACTTACAAGCAAGAAGCGTATGTTTCTGAGGCGCTTGACGGAATTGTAAATCAGGTTCAGGATGGCTTCAGAATGGAAGTGATAGCGGGAGACGATTGCTCTCCAGACAACACGCTTTCCATCATTCAGCAGTACGCTGAAAAACATCCAGATATCATCCGAATTTCTGCGCGAGAACAGAACTTGGGCATGCACGGGAATTGGGAAAAGACCATTAGCGAGTGCCAAGGAGACTACATCGCAATTATTGAAGGAGACGACCGTTGGGATGACAATCGAAAACTAGCCAAGCAAGTGGCATTGCTTGAAGCTGACAAAAGTGCTGCGGCAAGTTTCAGCAATGCCAAAGTGTTGCAAGCCGATGGAGCTTTCAGCAAGTACAATTATGTAGACAAACTAGGACATGACCTGCGCGCAGATGAGTTTTTCACCCTGAACGCAAACCCGATTCCAACTTGTACAACCCTTTTCAGGAGTTCCTGTTTTTCAGGTTTTAAACCTTCATATTACAACAGCCCGTTTGCAGATTGGATTCTGCACAGTACGCTGATTCAAAAAGGTGCTTATTTGTATTTAGATGAATGCAGTTCTTCTTACCGACAACACGATGAAGGTGTTTGGAGCGGGATAAAAAAAGAACGGCAACTTCTAAACAAGTTGAAAGCCATTCGCATCATTGAAGAAATGGTTGAACCTGCTAATAGACCAACTGTAAAAGTGGGACTCAAAAAACAGCTTGACGAACTGCTCTATTTTTATCGTGAAAACGGAGACCGAGTCAAGTATTTGAAAACTTGGGTGCAAATGAAAACGGCTTAATGAGCAGAACCGAAGGCATATCGGTTATCGTCTGTTGTTACAATAGTTTTAAGCGAATTGCACCAACGCTAGAACATCTGTTCAAGCAGGAAATCACCTGGGGTTTTGATTGGGAAATCATCATAGTTGACAACAATTCTTCCGATAATACATCGGAAAAAGCGCAGCAACTCTATGATAGTTCGGGCAGTTCAATTCCATTTAGGATCATCTCCGAATCGAATCCGGGGTTAAGCAATGCCCGCCAAGCTGGTTTTAGTGCCAGTAAGCATGAAATTGCGCTGATGGTTGATGACGATAATTGGCTTTCGAGTAATTACTTGGAAGGTGTTTGGAACGCTTTTCAGAAAGACCAATATATTGGAATGGTTGGTGGCCTAGGAATTCCAGAATTAACGGCACCTGCTCCGGAATGGTTTGAGAAATACGCCTATTGCTTCGCAACTGGTGCTCAAACCGAAGATGGTAAAGCTGGTCTCACATCAGAATTGTACGGAGCCGGTCTGGCATTGAAACTTTCCGTTTTAGGTCGTCTGAAGGAAAACGGATTCAAAACTCTATTGAGTGATCGGGTCGGAGATTCGTTGATTTCGGGTGGAGACACCGAACTCTGTTTCGCCTTCCGAATGGCTGGAGCCAAATTGCTTTACGAACCTTCTATTTCGTTCCAACACGAATTACCCCAATCAAGAATCAACTGGGCGTATTTACGCAGGTTGTTTCACGGTTTCGGGCTCACCAAATCAAGAATGGACATTTACACCGCTTGCATTCAAGGAAAACCAATTCCTGAAGATGGAAGGTTGCCATTCTGGTTCAATCGAGTCTATTTTCTTTGGAAGAAATTGCTGAAAGACCGTTGGTTACTTTTCCGGTCAAACTTTGCCGAAATGGAAGGCGATGACGAGCTGCTTGTTGCACTTGCCAAGAAAGGTCAGATCGAAGGAATTCTGGCAATGCGAGATGAGTACATTTCCAATTACAAGCAGGTTTATGACCTTCAAAAACGACTGAAATGACCGCCCCATCAGCACAAGTTCCTATTACGGTGCTGATGCCCGTTTACAATGCAGAGAAGTACATTCTTGAAGCTGTAAACAGCATTCTCAATCAAACACATCAGGATTTTATTCTGATGGTCATTAACGATGGTTGCACAGATGGCACAATGGAAATCATCGAAGCGATTGATGACCCGCGAATCCAGATCATTCACAACGAACAGAATCTAAAACTCATCGCAACGCTGAATAAGGGTTTGAGCTTGATAGAAACAGAGTTTGTGGCAAGAATGGACGCAGACGATTTCAGTTTCCCGGAGCGTTTGGAAGTGCAACTTGCCTTTATGAGAGCCAATCCAGATGTTGGTGCTTGCGGAACTTGGTACGATAATATTCTAGCTGATGGTTCGGAGCGAAGTGGCGGAAGGTATCTTCCAACGCATGAGGAAATCAAGTTCAAAAATCTTTATCAGTTGCACATTATCCATGGTACAACCATGATGAGAATGAGTGTGATTCGAGAAAATGAACTGAAGTTTGACGCATCATTTCCTCATGCAGAGGATTACGATTTCTTCACTCGCATGGCACAGGTGAGTAAGCTGTACAATATTCAGAAACCGCTGTACAAGATCCGTCATCATGTAGAAAGCGTTTCGAAAAAGTTTTCTGACATACAGGAAAGCGGCTCAAATAAGGTTAAGAGATCACTATTCAAGCAGATTGGAGTTAAGGTCTCTGACGAAGACCTTTATCTCTACAGAGAATTTATGCACCAGAATTATTCCGTTCTGAAAACCACCGATCGGAAACGAATTCTTGAATTACTCTCAAACTTGATTGAATTGAACAAACAATCGAATTATCTTCCTTACGAATACTTGCGTAAAGAATTGGCAACGCGTGTTTTACACATGTTCAACCAATTGGCGAATTCGGGAAAAGGGCTATTGAATGAACTGCGGTCTTTCAAATACATCAGGCTTACAGATAACCCGCAGTTGTTTTTCACAACCCATTTGAAAGTTTTAGCCAGAGTTTGAACAAGTTTATAGAACAATACGTGTATCACGCACTAAGAAAAACCGATATTGCAAATTCAAACCGAATTGATCAGCAGTAATCGATGAAGTGGTTTTTTGCAAAGTATTACGAGTTCAAGACAAGATTCTTCGATTCGTATCATCTTAGGTACAAGAACAGGTCCAATGCACTGAGCAAGGTGCTGGAAAAAGAGGGTAAAACCCGTTGGTTGGATATGGGATCTTCAGCCAGTTACAGCGACAACTTTTATTTCGCAGACCTCTACCCAAAAGAAGAAGCCAAACCTGAGTTAAAAGACCGCTACTTTCAGTTTAACGCAACGAAAGAAATTTCTGATGAACTGTTGGCTGAAATGGGAACATTTGACCTAATTCGGATGCAGCACGTTTACGAACACTTTACTCCGGAGCAAACCGAAATGGTGCTTGTCAACTGCCATAAGCTGCTGAACGAGGGCGGGTATTTGCTTGTGACGGTCCCAGACCTCAAGATATTTGTTGACCGATACCGACATAATTGCTTGGATGTTTCTTGGAGTTTCACCGATTGGGCAGAAACGAGGATTGAAAAAGGAAGTCCGCAAAGCGATTACTTCTCCATTTTCACGCATAGTGTTCTGTACCAATCCCATCATTGGTGCTATGATGAAGTTGGGTTGATAAACTCCATCAACAAAAAAGGTCTGTTCCAAGATGTGAAACGCATATCACTATTCGACAAGCTGGCCGAGATTCCATTTACGCATAACCGAGCTTGGGAAGACCTTTGCGTCATCGCCACAAAAAAGTAGCTGACCGATGAGCGAAGTTGAAGCGAGCTCTCCTAAACCATTTTTCTCGGTTGTTATTCCAACATACAACCGCGCAAAATCGATTGAAGAAGCCGTTAGAAGCGTACTTGACCAAACTTTTAGAGACTTTGAACTCATCGTTATTGACGATGGTTCAACAGACAACACTAGCGAAATTCTGAAACCCATTACCGAAGAAGACAAGCGGCTTAAGTACGTTTATCAGGAAAATGCTGAGCGGTCGGCAGCAAGAAATCATGGAATAGAACTTTCGAAAGGGGAATATATCTGCTTCCTAGACAGTGATGACATCTATTTACTAGAGCACTTGGAGATGTTCCATAAAACCATTGAGTCTCATGACAAAGCTGTGGCATTGTTTCTCTCCAACGCCATAATGGAGCTTGACGGAACCAGACGCAAAGAGGCCCCATATGTAACTCAGACGGATGACCCGGTTGAACTGATGTTGAAGATATCGGTTGCCTCACAGCAGGTTGCCATACACCGCTCCATTTTTAAGGAATTCAAGTATGACGTAAACCTGCGCGTTGGAGAAGATCAAGAACTTTGGAGCAGAATCGTGCGTAAGTATCCGGTCATTAAATCAGACCAATACACCATTGTTATCCGAGACCTTGGGGACAGAACAGTAAACTATCTGGATACTAGGACCTTCATTTCCAATTTGGAACTTCGAAAACGAATTATTGCACAGGACACGGATGGACGAATTCGTCCTGAATGGCGAAAATTTGCGTTGAGCGCAGCCTACTACAAACTGGCCATTTGTTATTTGAAACAGAAAAAGTTTGGCAAGTTTTACCTGAATATTCTTCGATCCATCTTTGTGGATGGAAGCCATTTTCTGAAAGACAAGCTTCTGGTCATTGCTTCTACCATACCAGTCATTAAACGATTTACGGTCGGACGGCTTCCCAAATTCGTACAGTCGTAATGAGGATTCTGCAAGTTGTTCCATCATTGATCAGAGGCGGGGCAGAACGACTTGTTCTAAATCTTACCAAAGAGTTGGAATCGCTAGGTCACGAAGTGAAAATCTTTGCCCTGCACGATGAGAATCTTTACCGTTCGCTACACAGTAAAACCGAAGTGATGATTACACCCGCGCGTGTTTCTTATTCGTTGCTTGGATCAGACGCATCCGATACGGTTGTATTCGACCAAGCAGTTCGCGAATTCGACCCACAGATCATACACAGTCATCTTATTGAAGCCGAACTGATCAGTCGTCACAATCCTTACCAAAAGGCCATTTACATTTCGCATTGGCATGGCTGTCCTGAGATGCTTCGGAAAGTTCCGTTATCGGCTTTCCTAAAGAAGGACACCTGGTGGAATTGGAATGTAAAACGCAACCTAATCCGTGGCTACAAGGAATGCAACAACCATTTTCTGTGCATTTCCGAGTTCATGAAACATTGGGTCATCGAGCATTTGGATGCTGACCCGAAAGCCTGCTCCATTATCAATAATGCTGTTGATACGAGTTTATTCCGGCCAATGGAAGTGGTAACGGATGACTCTGCTTTTCATCTTATCGCGGTAGGAAAACTGAACCATAACAAGAACCAGCAATTTTTGGTAAGAGTGGTAGCTGAACTGCTGAAATTTGGGGTTGAGTCTGACCTGACACTGCTCGGCAGTGGTGCTGAAGAATCCAAGTTAAAGCAACTTGCATCGGAACTTGGAGTAAGTAATCGCATTCATTATCCAGGAACGGTTGATAATCCCGAGATCTACTTGAACAAAGCCGACCTCTTGGTACATGCTTCGCATTACGAGGCATTCGGTCTCGTGCTCCTCGAAGCAATGGCCAGCGGTAAACCTGTTGTCTGTTTTAACGATGGCGGTCCAGCCGAAGTAGCGGTTGACGGGCACAATGGTTCCGTTGTGAAACGCAATGACCTCAAAGGTTTTACCGAAGCCGTTGCAAAACTGGCGCAAGACAAGAACCTCTATTCTGAATTAAGCAGAAACGCGCTCAAGTTTAGCGCGAAATACGGTTTGAAGCAATATGCTGATAAGGTTTTAACACTTTATGAGAAGCTCCTTTCTGCACGTTCCGTTCCATAAGATACTTTATAAGCCCTCTATTGTTGAACATCTTAATTGTTCCATTTGACCTTCCTTTAAGACTTACAAGGGATGGAGGAACTGTCATGCATTTTAGAAAAAACATTTGCTCTTAAGTGTCTCACGCATTATTTTATCCGAAATCGATGCCGAGTTCTTGATAAAGAACTTGAAAAGAACATTAACCAAAATGTACACTGGATTAAAAAACCTGTACAATGAATTCTACCAATTGGGATTGGTTAAACGCGATGTTTTTCTTTCAAGGCAAAGAAAAATACGAACGTTGGAATGGAACTCAATTGAACAATTTATACCATTGGGAAGTTCTTTTTTAGACATTGGGTGTGGCAAAGGACATTCTATGTATTTGGCCATGCAAAATCGGAACTGCATTGTATCTGGTGTGGATCCGTTTCCAGATCATGCTGGCGTTGCGCCAAATCTGAATTCTCAAGACGATCCGTTTGTGATAAAAAAGGGAGTTTGTGAAAATCTGCCGTTTGAAAATCAAGCTTTTGATGTAGTATACAGTTCCCATATGCTCGAACATACGTCAGACTACCACAAAAGCTTAACCGAGATGCAACGGGTACTCAAGGATAATGGCGTTATGATAATGGGAGTACCAACAGCAACTATGGCGTTTATCAGACTTGTTTCTATCCTTTTGTTTAGCACTCACCGAAACTTAATCGAATTGATCAGATGGCCACTGCGGTCTGAAAACTGGAAAAAACAACATAAAATTTCAAACTTCATTATTCCACCCTCTCATGGCAACCCAAGCAAAAACATTCTCTACGACTTGAATGACTATAAAATCGTACAATGGAGAAAACGGGTCACTCAATACTTCAACATTCAGAAAGAAATTTATCCTGCATTGTACAGCTACCCGGATTTCCCAATGTTGTTTGGAACTCATACACGAAAACAGTGTAGTTCAAGTGTGTTTTTCATTGCTACCAAGAAGCAAGAATGGGGTTAAGAATCATTCACGTCATACCTTCAATAATTAAGGGCGGTGCGGAAAGGCTCGCTCTGAATATTACCGAAAAACTTGGTAGCCTTGGGCATGAGGTCATGCTGCTTTCACTTCGCGATGATAACCGGTACCCTGAGTTATCATCCAAACACGTGCGAGTGGCAAATGCACAGGTTTATTATTCCTTTTTAGGAAAAGATACGATAGACATATCGGAGTACGAATCGGCAATTGACGAATTCCAGCCAGATATTATTCATTCGCATTTGATTGAATCTGAGCTCGTCAGCAGACACAATCCACGACCAGGAATTGTTTACATCACGCATTGGCACGGATGTCCAAGCCTAACCAACCCAACTCCGTTTTGGGCGCAATTCAATAAGGAATTTGTTTGGAAATGGAATACCAAGCGAAGGCTTATTCGAAACTACAAAGTCTGCAATAACCACTTCCTATGTGTAACGGACTTCGTTCAAAGCTATGTCACGGAAAACCTTGGTGTCAAAGATTCAGAAACAACCGTAATCCATAACGCCATTGACCTTGGTCGATTCAAACCTATCGAAACTGAAAAAAAGACCGGTTTCCGACTTATAAGTATCGGGTCGTTGCAGAAGAATAAGAATCATCGATTTCTTTTAAACGTGGTTAGAAACCTGATTGATGAAGGATTAAATGATATTCACCTTGATATCTATGGAGAAGGACCAGAACATGATTTTTTAAGTGCAAAAATTAAACGACTCGGGCTTTCTGACCACGTTAAGTTGAATGGGATTGTTAGCGACCCAGAATTGCAATTGAACCAAGCACACCTCCTTGTTCATAGTGCTTGGCAAGAACCATTCGGACTGATTTTTATTGAAGCCATGGCATGCGGAATTCCAGTTGTGTCTTTCAACACAGGCGGACCTGCCGAGTTGATAAACGATGGTGAGAATGGTTTCTTGGTTCAGAAAGATGACCTAGAAGGGTTTTGTGCACGAATCAAGGATTTCTATAATAATCGAGAACAGCTTGATATCATTGGTCAAAACGGAATCAAACACGCACAGCAATTCGGGTTAACAGAGTACGTCAATAAAATTGAAGCACTTTATGAAGAGCGGTTAGCCGTTGTCAGAAAGTGATTTTCCCATTCCATGTCTTCAGCCGTTGGCTGGTAATCCAACATTTCTTTGTCTGACCGGTCAACCCTGTAAAACGGTTTTCCATCCTTATAAACCACCTGAAATCTGGTGTCGGAATTCTTGGATTCCTCTTTCAGTACATCTGGATATTCGCCAAAAAGGTCGTATTCGATTGGAGAAAGTCGGTTGCAGAATTCGCGCTGAAAACGCCATTTCAAACTCTTCGGTTCGTTCGTTCCGAACTCCTTTTCGTTCCACGATTTCTTAAAAATCTCAAAGTCGGAAACCTCCTTCGGACGGTCAGCATCAGTGTGCTTGTTGAAAGCCTCTCGCCACTCGAAATACTGTCTTCGGTAAATGAGATTATCATCCGATTTCAACCCTTCGCAATGGAAGTAATACCGTTTGCTTTCCTTTTCAATAGAGTAGTAGAACGGCACACGAATCACATCAAACTTGCCATATTCCACATACTCAATATCCTGCCCAAACCGAACTAGAATCGGCTCACCTGGATCAATGGCCGGAAGGTTTTTCCGCGTGTGATGAAAATCTCCTCGTAAATTGGTTCTCGGCAGTTGAATGGTTCGAGGCCGATCATCTTTCAACACCTTTTCTCGAAGCAACTTCATGTCGTCAGAACCCGAAGTCCGACAGACCATATCCGCATCCCAACGCAAATGCCATTTGTAACGTGTGTATTCCAATCCAGCGTTGCGGCAATCGCCTAAAAGTGCACCTGGCATTTCCAGTACATCTACTTCAATCTTATCACCGAATTCAGCTTTGAAATCCTTCATTATATGAAGTGTAGCATCATCAGAACCGTTGTCTATACACACAACCTGATCTACAACACCGACCAGACTTTTGAGGCAGAACGGAATGATGTATTCCTCATTCTTTGCCGAAACCACGGCCGTGATGCCGTCTTGGAGCTGCTCGCCATTTCTGGCCTTGTCCCAGCTTCGGTTCCAGCTGTACCATCCATTATATAGAATGGCTTGCAGCACCTTTCGGACAACAATCTTTAGCTGGTTCATTTGCCGCCAAAGATGCGTTTAACCTTTTGAACCGCCACACCGATCATGGTGGTGTTGTTCTGCTGCGCATGAAAGTGGACAGGTTCCCAACGTTTCAGCAGATAGTAATAGAGTAAATACCCTCCAGGCAAACTTCGAATGAGGTCAAAGCGCCTTTGCCATTTGGCAAATTCCGATTTCAATGAATTATCGGGTCTCGGTTCCAGTCCATCCAAGCGGAATGGAAACACCTGATGCTTGGTTTTATCATCCGAAAACTCCAACTCCACTACCCCACTTTTTCGTCCGCTTTCACGGATTGGCCAAACACTTTTTCCATTCACAATATCATCAAAACAATAATTGCCCAAACTGAAATAGATAGGCGCATTCTTGTAAACCAAATTCGACTGAAACGTGTGCGTATGATGCCCAACAATGGCGTCTGCGCCAGCATCAATCATTTGCTTTGCCTGAGCAATCTGTTCTTGATGCGGGAAGTAACCATAATCGCACTTTCCGCCCCAATGCAGAAGCACTACAACTTTATCCACTTTGGATTTCAGCGAACGTACATCTTCCAGAATCTTGTTCAGATTGAACATATTCGGATACACGTCAGCACCTTCGGGAAGCTTTGGATTGGTATCTTCGTGCACGTAATTCAAGAATCCGATTTTCCAGCCATCTTTCTCAAAAACAAACGGTCGGCCCGCCTCAGATTTGTCGGTTGTTGCGCCCAAATGGGAAATGCCCAACTCATCCAACTTCCTGGTCGAATTCTCAAAACCTTCTTTCAGGTTATCGTAAACGTGATTCGTGGCAAGCGTAACCAAACCAAAATTCAACGACTTCAGCGCATCCAACGCTTTAACCGAAGTCTTGATTCGTGGGACTTTCTTTTCGTTTTCGGCCGAGCCTTTGGCAAGACATTCTAAGTTACCAACTGTCAGGTCAGCATCTTTCAACAGGGGAGAAATCTCCTTGAAAGGCTCCCCGTCAGATTCCAACAAGTCGATGTAGCGGTTGTTGAAGGAGATGTCTCCCACAAATCGAATGCGTATCGGTTTTCGTGCGGCCATAAAGCTGTAAAGATAAATTCCGAATTTTAGCCGCAACGCGCACCCAATGCTGATTGGCACAATCCGTAATTCAAGTCAGTTTTTAACCGAAAAAGGAGGGGCTTTCGAGCGGATTGATTTTGGGGAGGTTTCGTTACTGATAAACGACTTTGGCAAAAAGCCTCGCGGACTTTATGAGAAGTCGTCCGAGCGTTTCACGTTTACTTCAGAACAGCCGTATTTCAGGACAGAATCTGGTTACAGAAAAGTCGCAAAAGCAGAAGATAATCTGAGTGAAATTGTCAGCAAAGCAGAGAACAACTTTGCGGCATTTGAACTCAGCAAAACGGTTTCGGGCTGGTCTGGATTTGCTTCATCGGCACGAATTACACGAGCGCGAACCTATTTTCTCCTTGTGGATGGCGGCATTCTTTGGTCGGATGACCTGCGGGAACTGATTCCTTATTCATCAAAGGAAATGAATCCGATGGGCGCGTTTTCCATTTTGAAATACGGAGACGTTCCAGAATACATCACGGTAGTGAAAGGCATTTTCTGCGTTCCCGTTGGGCAATGCTTGAAGTTCAACGAAAAGGATTTTGACATTTGGTTGCAGAAAGGCGAAATTCCAAGAAGTGCATTCGAATTCTTCTTCAATCTCGATTTCCCGATGGATGGTGGTGACATCCCGAAGACGGAAAAATTGATGGAAGCTGAGTTTGAATTCGTTTCAACACTCAATCCGATTGTTCCCGTTTCTGGTGGTGTGGATAGCACGCTGGCAAACTGCTTGATTGATAAGTTCATCGACAAGCCTTATCCTGCATATTACATTCAATTCGGGAAAGATGACCCAGAGTTGACGTTTGCTCAAGAAGCGGCTGCAGCTACCAAAGCTGAACTGGAAATTGCTCTTTTTCAGCCTGAGGATACCATTCCGAGTTTCGAGTATCAGAACGAACATGCTATTCAGCCAATTGGCGAAAGTTCGACCATTTCAACTGCTTACCACTTTATGCGTCAGGGTCACGAAGGACACAAGATCATTGATGGCACGCTGGCCGATGGCTGCTACGGCTCTACCAATTACAACCGAAACGTTATTGGCGATATTCCTGAACGGCCGCAATGGCAACAGCGTTTGAATGAATGGATTGCGGCACAACTGCAAAGCAGAAAGTTGCCTGGTTTTGAGCGCTTTCATCCTCGCGACAGCTACATCGATGACCCGTACTTGCAGTTTATGGATGTGTATTTGGGGCCGTTCGGGAATATGTGGTTGAAAGATTCGAAAAAGCACTCGGAAGCATTGCTTCCGCTTTGGCAGTACTATTACGATTATCTGAAACCCGAAAAATCGAAGCAGGACGATTGGATGCGCTACAGCGTTTTCAAGATGGTTAATTATGCTTGCAAGAACAATACGGCCAAGAGTTACGATAATTCGCAGCCGCAGAATTCGGGGCTTTATCCGTTCACATGGAAGTCGATTCTTGAAGACCAAGGGCATTATTCGTGGGCCGAGAAAACGCTGGAGAACACCATCAAATATCCGCTTAAGAAAATCCTATCGCAGTACATGAACTACGATTTCATCTACCGCAAAAAGGTTGGTTTGAACTCGTGTTTCGAGGATTGGATCCATCTGCCGTTCCTCAAAGACCATTTCACTAAAATCGTGGCCAGACCGAATGGTGTTGGAGAATATTTCCTTGGCGGAAGGAAAAACTTCTTGCTGAATCTTTACGCCAAAGACGAACCGCTTCATCCCAACTTGGCGCGATTGGTCATCAACATCAGCATTTTGGATGCTTGGTTGAAGCGGCATAACATTTCTGTCAAATGAAGATTTGCGGAATAATCGAACGTCACAAACACCGTCATGCTGAACTTGTTTCAGCATCCATTAAGACCCTGAAACAAGTTCAGGGTGACACGATTTGCGAAGGTTTATGGAATAAGCAACCTCGACTAAACCCACAACCAATCAAATGACGCGGGTGCTTTATATCGGTGACCCGAGCAGCGTTCATGACCTGAAATGGGTGAGTTTTTTCAGCACACGACCCGATTTTGAAGCGTATTTCTTGGTTCAGGAGCACGAAATGCATCTTATCACGCCTGAGCGGAAAAAGCAGTTCAATGAACTTGGAATTACGGTCGAAGGCCCGATAAAAAGTTATTCGCTGTGGCGATTCTGGGAAAACCGCGCTTCTATTAACAAAATCAAAGAAGTCATCGCCACGCGCAAAATTGATGTGGTTCATCCATTGTTCGCCACGCCATTTTCGTTGTGGACACGGAATCTTCCGGTTCCATCGGTCATCACTTGCCGCGGTTCAGATATTCATGTGGTTCTGGCCAATTTGGGGAACGGTTCTTTTCTCCAAAAAATTCACGGAAAGTTGCTTTTGAATCGGTTCCAATCGGCATTTGAAAATGCTGCTGCAATCACCTGCACTTCGCAAGGGCAATTGGACAGGATCAATTCCATTTTCGAAACGAATCTGAAAGCAGAGATTATCCGAACAGGTGTGAATGTGGATGAGATCGATCAATTGGAACCAAAGCTGAAATTGCCACCGATCTTCAGCGGCAAGAAAATCATTTTCCTTCCGCGCTACATCCGACCAATCTACCAAACAGAAGTTCAACTGAAGGCATTGCTGGAAATTCCTGTAAGCCTACGTCCGCAATTGGCATTGGTACTCATCAAAGGGAATCGAACTCCCGATTCATACATGGCAAAAGTTGAGTGTTTACTGAAGGAATGCGGCTTGCCCTTTCACATTTTCGATTCACTGACGCAGCAAGAAATGTGGTCGATGTTCAAGCTGGGTTCACTGGCAATCATGACGCCTAAAACGGACGGAACACCCAACTCGGCCTTGGAAGCAATGGCCGCCAAATGTCCGCTCATTCTGGGTTCGTTCCAATACGATGAAGACCTTTTTTCTGAACAATTCTGTCATAGAATGAAGTCAGATTCGGCAGAAGAACTTTCAGATTTGATTGCTGAATCGCTACCGAATTATCCGCAGGAAAAGTTAGAAGCGGCATTTGAGAATGTCTCGAAACGTGGAAATCGACCCGTGGAAATGGAACGTTTGAAAGAGCTTTATCTATCCCTCGCGAAGCGATAGAACCTTCCTACAGAATTCTGGATAATTGATGTCGGCCGAGTAGAACGTTCCCCACATGTTTTTGGCTTCAGCACGCATCGCATCAATTTTATCAGCATCCATCGAAGCCACTTTTTCAATGACCTCCGCCACATCTTTCGGGTTCACTTCTTGGTCAAGCAAAAAACCCGTTTTACCGTTAATGACAATCTCCGAAACACCACCAACATCGGTCGCCAATGCGGGAATTCCGAACGACATGGCTTCCATGATGCTCACAGGAATTCCGTCATATCGACTGAGCGTAATGAACAGATCGACCGTATGGTCTGAATAGTATTTCAGCACCTTCCAATTCGGAAGTCGACCTGGAAAATGGTATTCGATGTTCTCCTTTCCATCCAATAATTGACTGGCTAGAACACGGATGTTCGCGTGCTCGGAACCATCCCCGAAATGCGTCCAATCAATCTCCAATTCTTTAATGAATGAAAGCGCGCAAATAATCAATTCAACCCGCTTGATCGGAATCAGGTTCGAACAACTGATCAACCGAAACCGTCTAAACTTTCGATTCTGTTCAGGAAGCGCATCTACCGTTCGGATTCCCAATCTGCTTGGGTAAACCCGACCACGATTAATGATTGTATCGAAATGACTCAACAAGTAGTTTTTCCCATTCTCTGAGATTGGAAAAACTGCATCCAACCCGTTGAAAATGAGCTTCCTGAACGGCAAATAGAAATACGGGCTACGTTCGAAATACAGATCCCAACCGTGAATGCGACAAAATGCCATGACATTCGGGTTTTCCCGTTTGATAAAGGTCAGTGCCAAGGCCGCATCATCCGCCCAATAACTGTACAGAAATACCTTCTCCTGTTCCATGCCAAGCAACTTCTCTTCAACGACTTTCTTAATCTTCAGTGCTCGAAGTTTTGAGACCAGCATCGTTTTCAGTCTGTCCCAACTTACATGATTGTGGTAAGCATCACGGATTACCTGCTTTTCCTCTCGAATCTCTTCGTCAGAGAAAACTCGAAAGACAGAAAGAGCCTTTTCCAACAGGCTCGGATTCGGCTGAATGTTCAGCAATTCAACACCTTCTGGAATCTCAAACTGAGGTTCGCTAGAGGAATTTGAAAGGGCAGTGGTACAAATAGTGATCTTCTGAAAATGCTCTTTGAGATAGTTGAGTTCAACTTCAAGAAACGGCTCAGCGAATCCGAATGGAAAATTCCCGCAGAAGATCACCAGATGTCGCTGTTCCGAAGACATACCGCGAATTACCGCATTATTGCCTTACTGAACTGAGTTCGAAGCGCATTGCGTATCATTGGAATCACGAATTCTGACCCATGTGCGGCATTGCAGGCATCTACCATCCGAAGGGCGTTCAGCAGGAAATGCTGAAGCAAATGAGTGATGCCATTTTGCACCGCGGACCAGACGCAGAAGGCTTTTTTGTGGATGGAAATTTCGGTATTGCGCACCGAAGATTGAGCATCATCGACTTGAGCACGGCCGCCAACCAACCTATGCAATCGGGTTGCGGTCGGTATTGGATGGTTTTCAATGGTGAAATTTACAACTACCGTGAAATTGCCAAGGAGTTGGATGTGAAGCTGAAAACTTCGGGCGATTCGGAAGTGATTCTCGAAGCTTTTGCCAAGTGGGGACCGCAAATGGTGAACCGCCTCAATGGCATGTTCGCCATTGCCATTTTCGATACTTCGGAAAAGAAACTCTACCTGTTCCGTGACCGATTGGGGATTAAACCGATTTACGTTTATCGGAAGAGCGGAATCATTGCTTTTGCTTCAGAATTGAAGGCAATAACCGCGTTGAAGGAATTGTCGCTGACGGTAAACCGACTAGCAATCCCGTACTTCCTTCATCTCGGATACATTCCACAGCCGCTTTCCATTTACAATGAGGTGGAGAAATTTCCTTCAGGAAGTTGGGCTGTAACGGACGGTGAGTCTCTTAGGATTGAAGAATACTGGAATCCTGAAGGAAAAATCAGCTCCAACGTTCTTTCGGATGAAACTGAAGCAAAGGAACAATTGGCAGAATTGCTGCAAGCTTCGGTAAGTCGTAGATTGGTTTCGGATGTTCCGTTCGGCACGTTTTTGAGTGGTGGAATCGATTCAAGTTTGGTTACTTCTTTGGCACAAAAGGCCACTTCAGAAAAATTGAAAACCTTTTCCATTGGGTTTGATGATGCCAAGCATGATGAGTCCAGTTTTGCTCGAAGGGTTTCGGAATATCTAGGAACGGAACATCACGAATATCGCGTGATGGAAAAAGACGCTTTGGAATTGGTTCCTGAGATTCTTCCGCAGTATGACGAACCATACGCAGATTCATCGGCCATACCGACCATGTTGGTTTCGAAAATGGCGCGACAAGAAGTGACCATGACACTTTCTGGTGATGGCGGTGATGAGCTTTTCCACGGATATGGAATGTATTCATGGGCTGAACGCTTGGCAAATCCTCTGACAAGAACAATCGGCAATTCCTTTGGCCAATTCCTGACTTTGGGAAACGACCGATTCAAACGCATTGCGAAGGTTTTTGCCACATCGAATTCAAATCAACTGCATTCTCACATTTTCTCTCAGGAACAGTACATGTTCTCAGGTTTAGAGATTAATAGTCTGTTGGTGGATTCGAAAGGAGTTGACTTTTCACTTTTGAATATGAATCCATCACTTGCTAGGAAGCTTTCACCATCTGAGTTCCAAGCGTTATTCGATATCGAATTCTATCTGAAAGACGATCTGTTGACCAAGGTTGACCGTGCTTCTATGAAGTATTCATTGGAAACGCGGGTTCCGATTCTTGACCACACGATTGTAGAGTTCGCCCTCAACCTCGACCCAAAACTGAAATTGAACGATGGCGTTGCGAAGTACCTGCTCAAGGAGGTTCTGTTCGACCAAGTTCCAAAAGAGCTTTTCGACCGTCCGAAATGGGGCTTCAGTATTCCGCTGGATAAATGGCTAAAAACTGACCTTTCATATTTCGTTGACGAGTATCTTAATGAGAAATCAGTCAATGAAACGGGGATTTTGAAATGGTCAGAAGTAAAGTCTCTTCTCGCGAAATGGAGAAGCGGCCAGAATCACCTTTACAATAGGGTTTGGCTGATGCTCTTACTTCAGAACTGGTTTATTTGTACTCGCCAGCAGGTCCATATGGCTTAGAAATAAAAGGTGGCCGAGGTTCTTGAGAAACCTTAAAATCCTCATCTTCAAGCTGTTTTGTACTGGTAAAATCCTCACCAAATCTATCACGCTGTTGATTGTACCGAATCATATACAGACTTGCTAAGAAAAAAGGCAATGCAGGAATCTTGTAGCGAACTAACGAACCGAAATTGGCAGTTGTCAAGCCCACTGCAAACGAAAAAACAATGGCAAACGTGAAGGAGAAAAGAATCATGGGTTTGCTGAAAACATACCGAGCAAATGATAGCGGCCCGATTTTGAATAGCATGTAGAGCAAGAACACCATTAAAGCCGTGTTTTCTAAGGCAGAAATCAGCATTACCGGATTTCGTACATCTAATAAAGTGGGCCTGAATAAGCCCGCAAATATGGCCACCGGGGTCTTTGCCAACATACCCGTTACCGATGGGTCAATGGTACCTATGTCGAACGTATTTCCTTTGTAAGCTTCTCGCTTAAGATCTTCTTGCGTAGCAACCGCTCGTTCCATAATGGAATCAACAGATCCGTAACTACCAAGGCTACTGGACGCTTGAGAAAAAACGACAGCTGCCCCCACAACTCCTAACATCATTATTATTGGAGCGGTCATCAACCGAATAATCTGATTCTGAATGGTCTGAATTCGATTGAAAACAACCCAAATGAAAATTCCAGGTAGCAGCGCCACAAAAACGTAAGGCTTCATTGAAATCATAATGTACGCTGAGAAAATCACGAATAGTATATTCTTGAATACATCACGCCTTTTTAAGAGAAGGCCATAAACCGAAGAAGTCATCCAACAGGCCGCGGTAAACGTAAACGTGTCCTTCATGATTCCAGAACCCCAGAATATTACTGATGGGATGAATAAAAACGCGAAGGCTAGCTCTCTTGAAAGTTTCGGATACTCCTCGCAAAACACACGGTAAAGCCTCCAAATACCTCCAAAAGACACCCAAGAGATAAGAAGCGTACATCCGAGAAAACTATCTACCGATAGAAAGTGAAACAGACTGGTAAACCGCGTCACAGCATAAGCCTGCGGGTCTCGCAAATAGTGAATCGGAGTACCGTTGGAGAGGTCGAAGCAATAAAACCATTGCATTGATAGATCTCCACTGAGAATCCGAAAGAAACAAAGCGGCTCAGATGTTATTAGGCCTGCCAGTCTACCGGCATCAATCCAGTAAGCGGTTGTATCTCCTCCATCGTAATAGAAAATGTAAATAAAGGCGAAGGCCAGTCCTCCATAAATTTTGGCCAAAAACCCTCTTCGATAGAACTTGTACTCTGGATGCTCGTCAATCTTATTTCGAGGAATACGGTTACTCAAATAATGAATGAGCAACAAATACATCGGCAACCAAATAAAATCCCAAATCCCTAGATACTTCATCTATTTTTTGAATTTGGGTTCAGACTCATGTTGCCAAATTTACTCAAGGTGTTGGGAGATAGGCTAATTTCGCCAAGATGAATGTCCTGTACATGCTTTATGACGGCTTAACTGACAGCCTCGGGCGCTCTCAGGTGTTGCCGTACATTTTAGGGCTTCGAAAACTAGGATACACATTCACCATTATTAGTTGTGAGAAGCAAGAACGGTTTGAAGTTGACAAGGAGAACATCCAAAGAATTGTGGACGACTCTGGAATCAAATGGGTGCCGCTTGCTTACACCGCGTCCCCCCCCGTACTTTCTACAATCTACGATGTCTATCAACTAAGGAAAACCGCTGAGCGACTTCATGCTGAAACACCTTTCGACATTATTCATTGCAGAAGTTATATCACTTCAATTGTCGGGTTAGAAATGAAGCGAAAGCATGGTGTCAAGTTCATTTTTGACATGCGAGCATTTTATGCCGATGAGCGGGTTGATGGCAAACTCTGGAGCTTGAAAAACCCTGTTTTCAAAGCAGTTTACAATTACTTCAAGAAAAAGGAAATTGAGTTTCTTTCCGAAGCTGATTACAGTATTTCGCTAACCTTAAAAGGCAAAGACATCATTCATGGTTGGAAAACCATTAAGGATCAACCCGTAGATGTTGAAGTGATTCCATGCTGTGCGGACCTTGACCATTTTCATCCGTCACAGATTGACAAGTCGCTTCAATCTGATTTGAAAGCACGATTCGATTTAAATGAGGATGACTTCGTGATCACCTACTTGGGATCTATCGGAACATGGTATCTGTTAGATGAAATGCTCGATTTCTTCAAAGTTCTGCTGGAAAAGCGACCAAATGCGAAGTTCCTATTCATCACGACCGACAAGCCAGAAACAATTCTCAATCCTGTCAAGGAAAAAGGAATCTCAGCGGAACGAGTTATAATTTCTCCTGCAAAGCGCGAAGAAGTCCCAACGTTTTTGAGTTTGGCAAACGCAGCTATTTTCTTCATTCAACCTGTGTTCTCCAAATCAGGTTCTTCGCCCACAAAACATGGAGAAATGCTGGGAATGGGACTGCCTGTGATTGCCAATTCGGGCGTTGGAGATGTAGATTCCATTATTGAAGACACTAGCAGTGGAATTCTCGTAAAAGAATTTACCACCGAAGCCTACGAAAATGCTGTTGACCAGATTGATGACCTACTGAAAATCCCAACGGAAAGATTACAAGCCGCTGCGCAGAAATACTATTCGTTGGATGAAGGTGTGAAACGCTACGATGCAGTTTACGAAAGCGTTTCCGCTAGTGGTGATACTTCTCGTTCTTGAGAATCGTAAATGCGCGATAAAGCTGCTCGGTAAAGAACAATCGAACCATCTGATGGGTCAGCGTCATTTTTGAAAGCCCTAGTTTGAAATTGGCCCGTTGGTAAACATCATCCGAAAAACCGAACGCACCACCGATCAGAAATACAATCCGTTTATGGCCGCCATTCAACCATTTCTGCAGCTTTTGTGAGAACGCCACCGAACTGAATTCCGTTCCTTTTTCATCCAACAGAACCACAAAATCCTGATTGCTCAGGTTTTCGAGAATCAACTTTCCTTCAGCAACTTTCAGTTCAGCTTGCCCCAATTTCTTGAACTGCTTGGGAGATTTCAGCACCTCAACTTCAAACGAGCAATAGTGCTTCAACCGACCGATATAACGGTCAATTGCACCTTGCAACTCCGCATCGTCCGTTTCTCCAACAACCATCAATGATAACTTCATGGCAAGCGCTTTGGTGGTGCTCAAAGTATAGATTTAATTTGTTCTTGACATAGAAGGTGGCGCGATTGTTGCCATTCGGTACCTTAGCAAAATGAAGCGATTACTCTCATTCTTCCTAACGCTGTTCTTGGCAGCGAACATTGGCTTAGCGCAGTCGGCCGATGAGACCATTAGTGCCGCCATCAAGGTGGGCAATTACAAGGAACTTTCGAAGCATTTCGACACGAAAGTTGAACTGACAATTGCTTCTAAAGAAGACAGCTACAGCAAGGCGCAGGCCGAGTTGATTATCAAAGATTTCTTCGCGAAAGGTAAAGTGGGCAATTACCAAGTTATCCATCGCGGAAAATCGCCAGATGGCGCGAAATATGCCATTGGAACACTCACAACCTCCAACGGAAAATACCGCACATACCTACTCACAAAAGAGGTTGGCGGAAGCACTCGGATTCAGCAATTGCGGTTCGAAACGAGTGAGTAAGTTCGGCCAATGACCATTGACGAAATTATTGACGAGGCACTTCGCGAGGATATTGGCGATGGCGACCACACGGCCGATGCCTGCATTTCAGTTGATGCAAAAGGGAAAGCAAAACTCTTGGTCAAGGAAGATGGTGTGATTGCTGGAGTTGAATTGGCGCAACGCATCTTTTCACGTTTTGACCCAGAATTGAAGGTCGAAGTTTTCATTCAAGATGGTGCTGAAATCAAGGTTGGAGATGTTGTTTTGACCGTTGAAGGATCTTCGCGTTCAATCCTAAAAACCGAACGATTGGTTCTGAATTTCATGCAACGCATGAGTGGAATTGCTTCGAAGACAGCCAACCTCAACAAACTCATTGAAGGCACCAACTCCAAGCTGCTCGACACACGAAAGACCACTCCCCTGCTTCGTGAAATTGAGAAAATGGCCGTAAAAATTGGAGGCGGTGTCAATCATCGTTTTGGGTTGTACGATATGGTCATGATCAAGGATAATCACATTGATATGGCAGGTGGCATTCCACAAGCGATTGAACGTGTCCAGCAGCATTTGAAAGCAATCGGAAAAGACCTGAAAATTGAGATTGAAGTCCGCGACTTTGACGAACTGAATCAGGCACTTGCTGCTGGCAGATTCCATCGTATTATGTTGGATAATTTCCATCCTGATGATGAGAAAAAAGCAGTTGAACTGATTGCTGGCAAATACGAAACTGAAGCATCTGGAGGGATAACGGAAGAAACGATTCGAGCGCACGCTTTGGCGGGAGTTGATTACATTTCGGTTGGCGCGCTAACGCATCACATCAAAAGTCTCGATCTTAGCCTGAAAGCGGTCTGACATGGTCAGAAAACTCATTGTCAAATTCCTTCAACTTCCGATCATTCGGAACATTATCCGCCTATCCAAAGAGGTTCGGATTCCAGGATTTGACGGTCTACCGCTTTACGATGTAACCGCTTTCTTCGTGAAAGGATTGCAGAACGGCTGGCTCGGATTACGCGCTTCTGCCGTAGCCTTCAACTTCATTCTGGCCATCTTTCCAGCCATCATTTTCGTATTCACGCTTATTGCGTACATCCCAATTGATGGATTTCAAGAACAGCTATTAAGCCTCATGGAAGTGCTTCTTCCTGGCAATGTTTTCGATAGCGTGAACGAGACTTTCGAAGACATCATTACCCGCCAGCGTGGTGGGCTTCTTTCGGTAACGGTTATTTCAGCCCTGTACTTCTCAACCAACGGACTTCACACCCTCATTGATAGTTTCAACACCACATTTCACACTATCGAAAGTCGGCCGTATTTTGTCCAACGGGGAATCTCAATTCTACTCACCCTCATTCTTGTCATTTTTACTCTTGTGGCTATCGGGCTGATTATTTTCGGAACCCTTGGAATGGACTTCGTTGCGCAAAAAGGCTGGATTGAAGACGACCTACTACGATTCTCATTGAACTTGGCGCGCTGGATAATTATTCTCGGATTGATGTTCTTCGCTATCTCGGTGCTCTATTTTCTTGGACCTGCCAAGCAGACCAAGTGGCGCTTTTTTTCAGCAGGATCAACATTGGCAACAGTACTTGTGCTCATTACATCAATCGGCTTCAGCTATTTTGTCGAGAATTTCGGGCAGTACAACAAATTGTATGGCTCCATCGGAACGCTGGTAATTGTGATGCTTTGGACATATTTCAACTCAATCGCTTTGCTAATTGGTTTTGAGCTAAACGCAAGTATTGAAGATGCCAAACTGCGTGAATTGGAACTGAACAAAAGGACTCTGGACATTTCGTTGGAAGAGGAAATTGAAAAAGGTGGGGAATCATAGCCCACGGTTTAAACCGTAGGCTATGAGGTTTAATTCGTGGACTATCTTCGCAACATGCTTTTTCCATTGAGAAAATCAGTTTATTCTTCCTTTCTGCTGATGCTTATTACTTTGTGTGCATCGGCCCAATACAATCCGCTTTCTCCGCCAAATACGTTCCGTTCAGCAGACAATCCGCTGTACTGGCAGAACCGTGAACATGCTTCCGATTACTGGCAACAGGATGTGCATTACCGCATTGCCGCAAATGTGGATGAGCAGACCGACATCATCTCGGCCAAAATGGAGCTGAGCTATTGGAACAATTCACCCGATACGCTTTACGAGGTTTTCTTCCATCTGTACCAGAATGCGTTTCAGCCAGGTTCGTTTCATGACCTTTTTGATCAAGGAAATGGACGAAAAAACTCCTTCGGAAAATACGAAGCAGAAGGAAAAGGCACCGAAGTGCTTTCGCTCACGCTTAACGGACAGGAAGTAAAGCAGGAATTGGACAACACGATTCTTCGCATCATTCCGAACCAACCGATTCTTCCGAATTCAAAAACTGAGTTTAAAGTCGAATTCAAAACCTATTTCGACCAAGGTTCGATGGGAAGAAGAATGAAGAAATTCTCTTCTGGCGAATTCACGCATTTCGATGGCGTGCATTGGTACCCGCGCATTTCGGTTTACGACCCGAAATTCGGTTGGACCACCGACCAGCATCTCGGACAGGAATTCTATGGCGATTTCGGAACGTTTGATGTGGCTTTGACCTTTGCCAGCAATTACATCGTTGATGCAACGGGTTTTCTGCTCAATCGCGAAGCAGTTCTTCCTCAGGAACTTCGAGCCAAACTCGACCTAAAAAACTTTGCTGATAAGCCTTGGGGCGAACCTGCATCAGAGATCATTCCTTACGATACAACTGAGCACAAAACATGGATTTTCCATGCGGAGAATGTGCATGATTTTGCCTTTACGGCAGACCCAACTTATCGCATTGGAGAAACCGAATGGAATGGCATAAAATGCATCGCGCTGGCGCAAGAAAGTCATGCTTCTGGCTGGCAGAATGCGGCAGATTACACGGCCAAAACCATCAAGGTTTTCTCGGAAGGAATTGGCATGTACAACTACCACAAGATGATTGTTGCCGATGCGCGCGATGGCATGGAATATCCGATGCTCACGCTCGATGGCGGTTGGGATCCGAATTACCGTGGGCTGTTGGTGCACGAAATCGGCCACAACTGGTTTTATGGTCAGGTTGGAAACAACGAAACGTACCGCGCTGCGCTGGATGAGGGTTTCACGCAGTATTTGACCGTTTACGGTATGCAAAAAATTGATGGCGACACGGTGGTTTCGGACGAACCTGAAGGTTGGTATCGGAAGAAATTCGAGAAGCCACAATTGGCAATGGACGATGAAATCTACTACGGATTTATGCGAAGTGCAACACAGTATCGCGACCCTCAATTGAACACACATTCCGACCAGTTTGAGAACAACTATTACCACGGTTACGGCCATGTGTACTACAAAACGGCCGCCATGCTGTACAACTTGGAATACGTGCTGGGTGACACGCTTTTCAACCGCGCCATGCAGTTCTATTTCGATGAATGGAAATTCCGCCATCCGTACTTGGATGACTTCCGAAAATCTGTTGCCAGATACACCAAAACCGACCTCAACTGGTTCTTTGATCAATGGTTGGAAACCACCAAACACATTGATTACGCGGTGGGTGGAATTTCAAAGCTGGATGAAGGGAAATATCGCATTCGTTTCAAGCGAAAGGGCGATATGCAAATGCCGATTGATTTCATGGTCGTTGACAAGAACGATAGCGTGCATCATTTTCATATTCCGAACACATGGTTTGTGAAGGAAACCGATGCGACCGTCCTTCTAAAGTGGACAGGTTTTGGCAATCTGAATCGAAAGTATGATGCTGAGGTTATTGTTCCTGAAGGAATCAGTCAGGTAATTATTGACCCGACCACGCGGCTTGCCGATGTGAACATGCTGAACAACAGTCGGTATTCTCCTTTGACGATTGAGGCCGACCATCAGGTTTACAACCGCCCAGATTGGCGGAAATATGAATTGAAGGCGCGACCTGATTTCTGGTACAATGGGTTCGATGGTGTGAAGTTTGGGCTGCATGTGAATGGCGGACATTTCAACACCAACCATGTTTTCAATGCGTGGATCTGGGCCAATTCGGGTTTTGGCCAATGGGATGTTCCTGAAAACGTGGAACTCAACGAGTTCATGCCTGTGAACTTCCTGTTCGATTACCGCACTTCGTTGGCCAAATATTGGAAAAACAGTCAGATTGATGTTTCGGGGCGTGTGTTGGATGGACTTTACAATGGGGAAGTCGGTTTTCAGAAGAAAACGCTTTCTGAAAAGACTACATTCAGACTGT
Source organism: uncultured Chryseobacterium sp. (assembly GCA_964457245.1). Lineage (GTDB taxonomy): Bacteria > Bacteroidota > Bacteroidia > UBA10329 > UBA10329 > UBA10329. The sequence continues at coordinate 103,679 of CAYWET010000007.1, forward strand.
ATTTCAAGGTGCTTTACAGGCACGAAGACCGCGACATTGCCTATCTCTTAAATCGAGATACGTGGAATGCTGGAATGATGAACAACTCGTTCAACTTCGATATAAAGCACGTTTATAAATATGGTGCTGGAAAAGGCGAGCTGAATTTGGGCTTACGAAGCAGTTCGTTGGGTAGCGATTACGATTATCATCAACTGAAACTGGAAGCGAAAAACGAAACCAAGTTTTGGCGACTGATTCTCAAGACTCGCGCTTTCGGACAACTCGGAACAGGTAGCAATTGGGCGCCTGAATCGCAACTTTACTTGGGTGGTTCCAACCCCGAAAAAATGATGTACAATAAGTACATGCGCAGTTCAGGGATTTTCCCATCGGATTGGGCGACATTCAGAGAAACCAGCAACTACTTGCATTACGGTGGCGGACTGAATTTGCGCGGTTATGTCGGTTACCTGGCACCTGAAAATGTTGATGATGAAATCGTTTTGGCCTTTGCAGGAAACAGCGGAGCCTCCATCAATGCAGAACTAGAATTTGATGAAATCTTTGGGCTTCGTCCGTGGTGGACGCGCAACTGGTTGGATATTGACCTTTACCTGTTTGGTGACCTTGGATTTATCAGCACAAATCAACCAGGCGAAACGCTTTCTTTCGCCAAACCAAGAGCAGATGCTGGTTTGGGCGCTGCAATAACCTTCAAAGAATGGGGCGTTTTGGAAAAAGTGAAACCGCTAACCATTCGATTTGATATGCCTTTGTTCCTTAACCGAACTCCAGCACTTGACCCGAATCCGTGGGCATTTCGCTGGGTGCTAGGAATCAGCAGAGCATTTTAGAGGATTTGCGAATAACGATTATCGATTGTTGATTTACGATTAACTTACCAAGCATTAAGCTATTAACATGAAAAGAACCCTTGCCCTTTTTCTGGTATTCTCCTTTTTCATTTTCTCTGCGTTCGCGCAGCGCACCTCGCCTGTTGGCAAGTGGAAAACTGTAGATGATAACACAGGTGAAACGAAATCGGTAGTTGAGATTTACGAGAAAGGCGGAAAGCTTTTCGGAAAAGTGTTGGAATTGTTCGACCCACCAAAACCAAACCCAGTTTGCGAGGAATGTGATACGGATGACCCTCGCAACATGAAACCGATTGTAGGTCTTGAGCTTATTCGAAATTTGGAAAAAGATGGGAATCAATGGGAAGGTGGAGACATCCTAGACCCTGAAAACGGAAAGGTTTATCGTTGCAAAATATGGGTGGAAGACGGGAAGCTCCAAGTGCGCGGATACATCGCATTCTTTTACAGAACGCAAACCTGGTTGCCAGCAGATTGACTCAGCTACGGTAAGCGTTTAGCAGCATCCCCCCCACTTCGTTGTAGCCAAAGCGGTTCTTGTACGAATCTGCAATTGCCTTTTTATCGTACTGGCTCTCAATTGCTTCAACAATGGCGTTCTTCCAAGGCGTAAGCTTATTCTCTACCAGAATTCCGTTGGTTTCATCAATCAATTCTGGAATAGCGGCCACGTTCGAGGCAACAACAGGCGTCCCGCATTTCAATGCTTCTGCCACAACCACGGAAAAGGTTTCGTATTCAGAACCATGCAGAAAGAGATCGGCCTTTTGAAACTGAGCCGCCATTACCTTCTTATCTACAAACCCGTGGAATTGAGCATGCACATCATTCTGAGCACAGAATTTTTTGAGCTCAGGCAATCTATCTCCATCCCCAATAATGCTCAGAATAACAGGTTTATCCAATTCTTTGGATGCTTCGGCAACGGCTTTTATCAGAAGCTTCGGTCGTTTAATAACACGCTTGCCCTTGTTCCATTTTGCGGCCATTACAAAATGGTAGCTGCTTCCAACTGGTGCTGGCCTGAACTTGAATTCGTTGGCCGGAACTACATTCGGAATAACTTTAAGCTTTTCTGAATCGGAAACGAATTCAGCAACCTTTTCTTTTAAAAATTCGGAAACAACAAAAATGCTCTTGGCTTTGTCGTACGCTTCCTTCCCCCAGGTTTTAAAGAGGTTCTTATCGAAATAATAAGCCAGATTAGACCAATGCTCGCTGATGAAATGTGGCAACCCAAAATCATTCGCTAACCGATTTCCAATCGCTCCTGCGGGATGAATAACATGCGAATGGAAAACATCAAAAGACGCAAAATCAATGTTCGTTTTCTTCAACGCTTTTCTGATCAAACGAAGTTGAAACGGATAAAACGTATAGGTCAACTTCCAAAGCCTACCTCTTAGGTCAATCGTAGCAAGAGGAATTCCTTCAATCTCAGATTGAGAAACTCGATTTAACACAAGTCCTTTGCTAGCTTCAATACGAACGTGAATAATGGTTACGTGCGCGCCAATTAGCCGCAAAGCTTTGGCCTGTTCAAGAATAAAAACACCATTTTGTGGGTTCTCTTCCGTTGGAAACCAATGTGTAAAAAACAGCACTTTCATCAACCGATGAATCTTTTTCTGAGCGCGCTCAAAAACTCGTTAGCATCTTCCGATAATCGCAATGCAAAGGCAATTGGCACAAATACAACCGTAATAACCGCAGAGCGGATTATAATGTCCAAAACCAACTCTTGCTGTGGCAAAAATGTGCTGCAACAATAGGCTACTGCACCCAGTAAAAGGGTAACTCCAGACTTCCACGTAAAAGGCCCAAAACCGAATTTGTATTTCAGAAATAAATACTTCGCGAGGTTGAAGCTGACCAGCGAGATTCCTGTTGCAATGGCGGCTCCAGTAATACCATAGATCGGGATGAAGATCAGGTTCATCACAATCGTAATTACCACTAAAACCAAATTGGCGTACGTATCGAATTTATAGGCAGGTGAGGTGTTGATGATTCCACCGTTAACTCCAAATCCGACATCGGCCAATCGCGCCAGACCAACAAAAAAGAGCACCCATTTACCCCCAGAATATTCTGGAGGAAGTATTTCGAAAAGATTGGCCTGATTGGCCCAAATCCCAACAAAAAGTAAGGTGCCAATGAGCAATTGATTGATGGATGTTTTCGAATAGATTTTCTGAATTTCAGCATTATCGCCACGCTTCCAAGCATCCGAAATAATCGGAACTGCAATGTTGCCGATGGCGCCTTTCGGAATGTTGATCAAAGCCATAACGAAAAAGGCCACTGCGTAAAATGCAACCTGTTCAAGGCCGACCATTTCCGTAATCATGATCATATCGATATTCATCAGAAATATGGTACTTACTCCAGTAAGCAGGGTGTAAATTCGATATTGTTTCAACTCCTTTTTAAGTTCAGGTGTGAAGAAATTTCGTTTGACCTTAACATGAAACCTACCTATAACCAGAAGGTATATTGCCAAACCCAAAGCGGCCAGTCCAAACTGCCCAACAAACAGTTGCATAAAGAGGTTGAAATCAATCCATTCGAGATAGAATAGCAGAATAAGCAACATGAGAAACGCCCGCAAAAAGACTTCTCTGAAAAAGACGTTCACCACGGAATGAAAAAGTGCTCTGGTGTAGCTCGAGAAGATGTTGAACAAGGTTTCGAAACATAAAAACGGCAACAACAAGTAGTAAAAACTGGCCAGCAATTCAGACTTTTCTTGCTGATAATCCACAACCCACTGCTGCGTAATGACCAGAAGTGCCGCCACCAGCGCCATACCGATCAGGCCAGAAATGAGCGCCCAACCCAACAGACCGTGTTGCCGTTGTTCATCATCCTCCTTAAACCGTGGGAAAAAGCGAATAATAGTACTTCCCAGCCCGAACAGGGCAAACTGCGTTGCTATAGCAACAACGGCAATCAGAACCCTTGTCAAACCAAACTGCTCGGGTGTAAAGAACCGCGGAAAAAGCAGCACTACATTCACGTAGCCCAAGGCCACTCCCAAATACGAGAGTAGCGAGGTTTGAATGCTCTGTTTTCGGATTATGCCCATTAAAAATCGTGGAAACTATAACCAAATTTAGCCGCATTAGAAGCAACCAATGGAATCACGCGTCTTACTGTGGCCTCATTCAACTCTGTCTTCCATCTTCCAACTGAATCTGCAGAAATGGGTTTGAACAAATTTTGATGATGCTCATAATCTTTGGCGCTCAGCGAATCGTTGTCCTTTTCCCCAGCGGATGAATCGAGTAACGGCAACTCATCAATACCCAGAAACTTCTGAATTGAAACCACCGTTTTCTTCGGTTCTGTTACAAGGTCCTCGTACTTAACCAACCTGATTGCGGCACCACTTTGCTCCAAACTTTCAAAAGCCTCAACGCTTCTGTTCCACTTCCAAACGGCATACGAATAATCGCTGGCAGGATTGTTAGACATTTTGGAATATGACAATACCACATCCAGCGGATTGCGAACCAGAAAAATGTATTTGGCTTTCGGAAACTCGGAAAAAACCAAGTTGTAAAACAGCGTTGTAACAGGACTGTGATCTCCAAGAAAATCTGCTTTTGAACTGGTCTTCAATGCGTAAGTTTTCATTACTTCAGCGTACACAGAAGCGGGCCTTTGATGCTTTTCTGGAATATTTCTTAGCTCTTGATTTATTGATTCAAAATCTGTGTCATCAAGTAACCAATCTTGATTCAGATTGCGATAATTACTCAAAACCTTTTGGCAATAATCTTCCCAATTGGTTTTGATGGTCAACTGCCAATCCATGATCGAATAGGGCAAAGCAAACTGCTCTGGTGGAAGGAACAAGTTTGGGTGTCGATTCAAAATAAGTGCCAGCAAGGTGGAACCGTTTCTGCCTGAGCCAAGAATGAAGAATTGCTTTCCTTCATGAGTCCCGACTATGTTATTAGACCTGTCACCAAACAAACCCCTGCGAAAAACCAACAATAAGGGCAGCAGCACCAAATATTTAAACCTCTTCCAGCGCGTTTCCATCCAAGTTATTCTGAAAGGTATTTTGCTAATTCGCTGGTTAGACTCCTGCGAGTGTATCTTTGAACATGCACATTTTCACCTAGCGGTCCGATTTGGGCTCTGCTAATCGATTGGGTGAGGAAATCTTCGATTCCATTTTCATCCGCATAATCAAACATTTTCCCTGCCCCTGTTTCTGTGAGAATTTGTGCCGCATCACCATCTACTGGGCCAATTGCCAAAATTGGTCTTTTTAACGCTAGGTATTCAAACAACTTTCCAGTTAGAATTCCCTTGTTGTTTTTAACCTTGGGGATAACCAACAGTAGAATACTGCATGCGGCAACTTGTCGGATTGCTTTGTCGTGATCGAGGTAACCAGTGAACTCACAGTCGATGGAATATTGAACGAACTGGCTTTTTAGGCCACTTTGTACATCCCCAATAAATCGGAAGCAAATATTAGACCTATTTGAACTGATGGCTGCCAATAGCGAATTGATGTCATATTGATCCGTGATAGTTCCCATATACCCGATGGTAAACTCCTTTTCCAACGGTACGTTGAATTGAAAATCATCTTCATCAAACCCATTTGGAATTACTTCGACATTCTCACGTCTAAGACCCGAAGCCAATTCACAGAATTCATCAGCCAATGCATTACTAACCGTAATGACCTTATCTGCATTTTCCAAAACTTTACGCTCGAGTTGCATGTTGCGCTTCTCAGCCCATTTGGTCTGAAGTAATTCGGAAGCGTAATAAATTCTGGTCCAAGGGTCACGCATATCAGCAACCCAACGGATGCTTTTCTTGTTTTTCAATTCAAGACCAATGAGTTGCGTTGAATGTGGAGGTGATGTGGTGATGACCGTTTCGATTCCAAGAGAGTCAATCAACTCATATGCTTTCTGCAATGCAAACCTATTCCATCCCTTTCTAGGGTCGGGGATGAAAAAATTACCACGAACGAAACGAGCAAATTTCTTTATCAACCCTTTAAAGCCTGAAACATGGTCATTAGCAAACCCACTAGAAGGAGCTCCTTTCCCGAAAAGTGAATAAATGGCGTATGGGTCGGATGAGTCGGTATGATGAACCGTGACATTCTCTGGAACCTGATCAAGCAATGAATCATCTGTCTGCGGGTAAGTTGCCCGATCGGGTCGGACGGTGAGTACGTGTACATCAAAACCAAACTCTGGAAGATACTTGGCAAACTTCAACCATCGCTGCACACCTGCACCTCCGCTAGGCGGCCAATAGTAGGTGATAATCAGCACCTTTTTCAAAACGTTCAGGCTTTGGATGAACGCGTATCAATTACAACACCTCCAATGACAAACAGAATGAGAAGTATGGAGCCAGCCAAAGAGACTTTCTCTCCTGTGTAGTAGATTTCTGGCTCAAACTTGAACTCAACCATATGCTTGCCCGCAGGAACAATCATACTTCTCAGCACATAATTGGCACGCCAATGTGGCTTTAATTCACCATCGACATACGCATTCCAGCCATTTGCGAAATAGATTTCAGAGAACACCGCTAGCTGGTCTTTCGAACTTTCAGTTGAATACTTCAAATAGTTCGGTTTATAATCTTCGAAATAGATCATAGCAGTGCTGTCTTTCGATGGTTGAAAACCGCTTAGGTTGTCTTCAAACCGCTTGTCAACCACGGCCACTTTTTCTGGGTTGAAATCATCTCTTGTGAGGAAGTTCAATTCTTGGTCAGCATTCTCAACAATTTTCAGATCCTCCACAAACCAAGCGTTCCCCAAAGCCAGCGGATTTCTCCTAACAGAAGGTTTTCCCTGTGCATCTGGCGTAATGAAATACTTAGCATTCAGCATGTTCAGCACAGCTAGATTGGTCTGGCTGATGCAAGAATCGACCAACTCCTGATAACGCTTCAATTTAGCACCGTGATAACCACCAATTGATTTGTGGAAGTATGAAGTTTTAGAATCGTTGAATGTGTTGGCCGCAAGATTGATGACTCGGAAATTCGGGTCTTTATCGGTCAGAATCTGCTTATCTGCCTCGGTCGGAGAAATCACATTCTTTGCTTTGCTTTTTCGAACGAAATCATCCTCACTCAAATAGCGCTGATCCACAGACCACATGTCAACCAAAACAAGTGCTGATATAATCAAACCAGCAATTGCTGGCTTCAACTTGTTTGCTTGATACGCGAACAGTAATCCAGCCGTAAGAAGAATGAACAAGAGAGAACGCAACGCATCAGACTTTACCAAACCAGCCCTGTCTTCTTGAAGCGCATCCAACAACCATTCGAATCGGGTTCCGATAAGATTCGAATCCTGATCGGTCATAAAATCGAGAAAAACACTTGGCGCAAGCGCGAACAACAAGCAAATACCACCAACAACTCCCGTTGCAATCATCAATGGTTTCTGAAGTTCTTTTCGATTCTCAGATTCAAAAAATGCCTTCAATCCAAGAACGGCAAGAACGGGTAGCACCAGCTGAGCAATTACCAACGTCATAGAAACCGCTCGGAACTTATTGTATCCTGGGAAATAGTTGAAGAATAGATCGGAGAAAGCTGCAAAGTTCTCTCCCCACGAAAGCATGATGGATAAGATAAACGCTCCGAACAACCACCATCGGTCGTTGGTTTTCATTACCAACAAGGCCAAAACTGCAAGGAAACAAATAATTGCTCCGAGATAAACGGGGCCAGAAGTGAACGGCTGCGCACCCCAATAAGATGTGGTCATCTGCTGCAACTGCTGCATCTGCTGCGCCTCCTGCTGCGTTGTCGGTCGGTTAGAAACAAACGCCTCGTAAGTGGCCGATTCTTCATCCGCCAAGAACGAATTCATGCTGGTTCCGCCCATAAAATCTGGAATCAGTAAAGTGAAGGTTTCACCTACGCCATAACTCCAGCGCATGGCATAATCCTTATCCAGACCAGAGCTTTCTTTCTTGGCTGTAAGCTCAGATTTGCCGCGCATGGTTTCCTCGCCATAATCGGCTGTTGTCCAAAGCGCACCGAAGTTCGGACCGACAGCAAGCAGAGCGGCTACAACCATCAATCCAGTTGCTTTCGCGAATTGAGGTAGCTGATTCTGTTTCACGGCATCCACCAATTTCACAACTCCAAGAATGAGTACCGTGAGCAATAAATAATAGGTTATCTGTAGGTGATTCGTAGCAATTTGCAGGGAAAGAAACAACGCCAGCAAAGCCGACCCAAGCCAAATTCGTCCTTTATATGTTAGTAGAATTGAGCCCAAAACTGGCGCCATGTAAGCCATAGCATGCACCTTAGAGTTATGGCCTGCCTCGATAATGATTACCGTGTAAGACGCAAACGCAAACGCGATGGCCCCCGCCAAAGCATATCGCCACGGTAAGCCCATCATCAAAAACATCAGATAGCCACCAACCAGCATCAAAAACAGATAGTCGGCAGGTTGAGGTAAAATGGATTTGAACACCTTCAGAATCTTCTTCGACCAGTTATTCGGATACAGCGTTGAAATCTGATAAGCTGGCATTCCTCCAAACATCGAATTGGTCCATAGCGGTTCCTCGCCAGTTGCTTCTCGAAAATCCTTAATCTCCTTACTCATACCAAGGAAATTGACGATATCAGATTGCACCAAGGTCTTTCCTTGAAGCACCGGATTCATGTATCCCAGCGCCAGCGCCAACAGGCCTATTACCACAAGAATATGTGGTAGAAACTTTTTGAATTTATCCATGTTTTGAGGTTAAATCGGTTGTGGTGGTTACAGGCTCACTCTTTGATCTCTTCGAACTCTACATACTCGCCTTCCGATTCGGAAACGCCACCTTTTTGTTTCTTTTCAGCACCTTTCTGAATGATGACATCGCCTTGCTGATCAGCATAGGTCTGTCTGCCATTCTGTGCCTCGTACGCCTGACGCATGCGGTCTTCCATATTCTGCTGCGCCTTATTCACCACTTTCTTGGCAACAATTGGAAAGAACAGCCTGAAAAGCACCTTCCATACGTAGTAGATCACTACGAGAAAAAGTATGGTTTTCAGTACGCCTGTCATGTGCCAGAGTTTGGTTATCGGCTAAGATACAGGTTGCGTTCAGAATAAACCTCTCGGAAAAACTCATCCTGAAGGTCATCAATGAACCGTATTGCTTCGCCTGTCGACTTCATTTCGGGCCCCAACTCCTTATTTACATCGGGGAATTTCTCAAATGAGAAAACCGGGATCTTTATTGCGTAGCCTTCTTTGTGAGGATTGAATTTAAAGTCTTTTAACTTTT
>CAYWET010000008.1:0-110734 GCA_964457245.1 uncultured Chryseobacterium sp.
TGAAGGTTCGAATTCTGCGTTCTTCTTACGCAACGTTGGTCAACGAGAAACAACCTGATCAATCGCCATTCCGACCTGGAATGAGTGCTACGGTTGACATTAAGACCAAGCAAGTTCGGGATGTACTGACGGTTCCGATTCAGGCGGTAACCACACGAACAAAATCGGAACTTGAGGAGCAGGCAGCTGAGAAGAAAGATCGAAAAAGAAAAGGGCCACCGAGTGAAGATTCTGAAGATGATGAGGAAGAATCGGTTGACCGTCCGAAACGGGATGAAGATGCCATTGAATTGGTGTTTGTGGCCAGCGGTGGAAAAGCCATTGTGAAGCAGGTAAAAACGGGAATTCAGGACAACGAATACATCGAAATCCTATCTGGGGTGGAGGAGAGCGACCAAGTGGTTACGGCTCCATACCGCGCCATTTCCAAGAAGCTTGCGCCTGGAGACGATATAGAAGTTGTTTCTAAGGATGACCTGTACACGTCTGAAGAAAGCGAAAGCGGATTCGGAGAATAATCCTCAGCGGATTGCCCACCATTCTACATATTGAAAGTTCCACCCTAACGTGCTCCGTTGCCGTTTCACGGGATGGCGAAACAATCGGATTAAGAGAAAGTCACGACCAAACGTATTCGCATTCCGAGAAGCTAGTGATTTACATTGATGAGGCCATCAAGCAAGCGGGTCTGAAACCATCCAATCTGGATGCGGTTTGCGTTTCGAAAGGCCCTGGGTCATATACAGGTTTACGAATAGGCGTTTCTGCCGCCAAAGGCCTTTGCTACGGATTGGGAATTCCTCTGTTGTCTGTTGGTTCGTTAGAATCGATGGCACGTTGGGCGAAAGCTGAATTTTCTGAAGAGTTAACCGATGTTTCCTTTTTCTGTCCGATGATCGATGCGCGAAGAATGGAAGTTTACACGCAGGTTTTTGATGCTTTGCTTAAGCCGTTGCAATCTGTTTCGGCAGAGATAATAGACGAGAACAGTTTTGCAACTGAGTTAGAAAAAGGGAAGATTGCATTCGTTGGAGATGGCGCGGCCAAATGCAAAGAGGTCATCGTTCATCCAAACGCTGTTTTCATTGATGATTTCAACCCAAGTGCCCGAGGAATGATTGCTTTAGCGGAGTTGAAATTTTCGGAAAAGCAGTTTGAAGATATGGCGTACTTTGAACCGTATTATTTGAAGGATTTCGTGGCTGGGAAGCCGAAGCGGGTTTTCTAAAGACACAATGCTTAAGAAGTTCGTATAATCGCAGCCATGCTGCGAAACGCACTTACTTTTTTTCTTTTTCTGATTCCTCTTTCCCTTTTCGCCCAAAAGGCGGAATTCGATAGCATAGTCAATCTTATTGACAACCATCCAGAGCACGATACAACGCGTGTGCTGTGGCTAATGGAACTTCAGAAATATTCTGTTTTCGATGATTCAGAAGACTTTCTTCCATACATGGAAGAAGCTTTGCAGATCAGCAAAGAGATTGATTACGGAGCTGGAATTGGCAATGCGCTGAACGGAATTGGGGTCTATTATTTCCAGCGTAGCGATTACAAAATAGCACTCGATTACGTGTTGCGATCCATCGATGTGTTGGATTCGCTGGGGCTGAAAGATGACCTCATTTTGCCGTACAATAATCTGGCAATGATTAATAACCGTTTAGATCATTATGAGGAGGCTGAAGATGCTTACAAGCGTATTCTCAACTTGTTGGATGAGCAGGAAAAACCGAATCCTACGGTAGTGGCTGCGGTCAACAATAACTTGGCGGTTTGTTTGCAATCGCAAGAGAAGTTTGAAGAAAGCTTGGAGCCGACTTCCAAAGTGGTTGACATAGCAACGCAGGTCAATTTCAGTCCTGGAATTGTATTGGGCGAAGTGAACTGGAGCAAGTCGCTCAACGGTTTGAAGCGTTGGTCAGAAGCATTGCCGCACGCACAGAAAGCTTACGAGATTGCGCTCAGCGCGAAGATGAAAAATGCAAAAGCCTCGGCCATGCGAAACCTTTCACGTGCACATTCTGGTTTGGGAAATCACAAACTGGCGACAGCCTATGCAGATAGTGCAGTTGAAATTTTCAGAGAGATTCAGCAGATGGGCGAGTTGTTTCCATCCCTTTTCTATCAGGCGGAAGCCTATGAGAATGCTAGAAATTTCAGCAAATCGTTGGCGGTTTACAAGGAGTTTCATCAGTTGCAGGATTCGGTACATTCTGAAGAAACCAAGAACATTACCGAACAGATGCGTGCGAAGTTTGAGACAGACCAAGCCGTTAAAGACAAGCAGTTGGCTGAGTTGGAAGCAGAGAAATCGGCTGCAGAAAGTGCTCGCAACAGAAACCTTCTCTTTGCCGCAATTGGCTTTGCAGTTTTGATTCTGGTCATCGGTTTCTTGTACGTCAACCGTTTGCAAACTCAGAAAAAAGCGCAGATGCTGCAAGTAGAAAGCGACCTGCGCGAATCGCGGATGAAAGCCATTCGTTCGCAGCTAAATCCGCATTTCATTTTCAATGCGCTTAATTCCATTCAGTATCTTTTTTATTCGGGTGATAAGAAAACCGCCAGTCAGTTCATGGGCGATTTTGCTACGCTGATGCGCAACGTGTTGGATATGAGTTCCAAGGCGGAAATAACCATTTCGGAAGAACAGAAAATGCTCACGCATTACCTCGATCTGGAGAAAATGCGAATGGAAAATGCATTCGATTATGCGTTTGAAATTGATCCGAATTTGGATGCCGAAAAAGTGAAACTGCCAACGATGCTGCTTCAGCCGTATGTGGAAAATGTGGTTAAACACGCTTTCCAAGGAATGAAGGAAGGTGGCAAGCTCACTATCTCCATCGCGAAGCAAAATGCCGATTTGCTTGTGAAAATCGAAGACAATGGAATTGGCCTGAAATCCTCTACAAAAGGCAATTCACACCAATCGTTTTCTACTGATGCAAATGCCGAGCGCGTTCGGATGATAAATGAAGGAAGGAAGCAGTCGGTTGGTGTCAAAATGGAAGACCTTTCCGACCTTGGCGATGGAAATGGAACGCGTGTTACCATCAATATTCCGCTGGCGTAAATGAGCATCAAAGCCATTATAATTGACGATGAGAGTCACGCTCGGAAGATGTTGAAAATGCTTCTTACGGATGCGGAGGTTCAAATAGATGTGTTGGCTGAAGCTGATGATGCCAAGCAGGCCGTTTCGCTTATCCGTGAGCATAACCCAGACGTTGTTTTCTTGGACATCGACATGCCTGGCCTGAGCGGAATTGAACTGGCCGAAATGTACAGCGATGACCGAAGTTTCGAGATCATCTTCATTACAGGACATAAGGAACACGCACCGAAAGCTTTCCGTGTAAAGGCGCTCGATTATCTGATGAAGCCCGTTTCGCCACGCGAGTTGGATGAAGCTTTGAACCGACTGACTGAAACGCTGGAAGCCCGCCAAAAACCGTTGAATCTTTCAGACAATCGCATTGCGTTACCTATGCTCAACGGATTGGAGTTGATTGATACCGATGAAATTCTGGTACTGGAAGCAGAGCGAGCTTACACCAATATCAAACTCAAAAGCGGAGAAAATAAGTTGGTTAGCAAACGATTAAAGTTGTTTGAAGAACTATTGTCCAATCGAGAGAACTTCAAACGCACCCATCGCTCATATTTGCTCAATATGAACGAGGTGAACCGCTACGCGAAAGCGGAAAGTCTACTAATTCTCAACGGTGGGATGGAGGTTCCAGTTTCTAAGGAGCACAAATCAGAGGTTGATACCTACTTTGAGCGGTTGAGACCGTAACCCATTTCCTGTTTCCCGTAAATCCAATCCTGTCGTCCGTATATCGGCACCGCTTTTTTGTGCGTGATGTGCTGTGCTTTGCCCCGAACCAAAACACAAAACATCATGAAAAAACTATTCTTTACAACGCTGATGGCCAGCATAGCGGCTTTCGGTTATTCGCAAACGCCCTATTGGTCTTATGGCTTCGATAATGGGGCAATGACCGATGCTGTCGGTAATGATGACCTCACGCAAAGTGGTTCTTCGTTAACAACGGTCGATGACCGCTTCTCAAATGCAGACGATGCGATAACTCTGAGCGGGGATGTACTCGAAGGCGGCTCTGGAAACCCCAATTCCAGTTTTTCTGTCAGTTTCTGGGTAAAAGATGTGGTAAACGATGCCACACTTCGCATTATGGTCGATCAATTTACCGATCACGGTTATAGCATCCGCTTAGAAAACGGTCTTGTTAAAGCCGTTAGCCGTATGGCGTATTATTCTGGGAGCAGCGGCTGGCAACCGAATTGGAGCAGCACAATAACTCAGACCAGCTCTACCAATGTTGCAGACGGAGATTGGCATCATATCGTTTACACTGCACGCAAGTATGGCCCAAGTGGCAGCACGTACAGCTACGAGTACAAGCTTTACATAGATGGAACTCAAGAAGCCTCTAACGTGTCGAATGTGAACACGCTTCCGCCAGCAGGACACCGAGGAATTGACCCAGCGGCCATTCTTAGAGTGGGAAACAATTCGAGCGGTAGCTACCCTTATGAGAATACCATAGATGATATTTCATTTTTCGGCTCAAACCTTTCGGCAGCGCAGGTTACAGAGCTTTACAATGCGCGACTAGCTCAGGTTATATACGTTGATGAAGATGCATCGGGAGCAAATGATGGAAGCTCTTGGGCCGATGCTTTTACAAGTTTGAAGGATGCAACGGATTTTGCCACAATTGCTGGCGATGAAATTTGGATTGCAGAAGGAGTGTATACCCCACACGCTTCATCCAGAACTGCTTCGTTTAGAATTATGCCTGGTGTTTCGCTTTATGGCGGATTCAACGGAACAGAAACGGCTCTGTCTCAGCGAGATTGGAGAACGTACGAATCTGTACTTTCTGGCGATTTGAACGGAAACGATAACGGTACCATTTCTTGGAGCGAAAGCTCTCGTAGCGACAACAGTTACCGTGTAGTTGTGATTGACGATGCGGGCTCAAATACTTTGATAGATGGTGTTACCATTTCTGGTGCGCAGGCAAACCACGCTACCGACAATACCTACAACCGTGGTGGCGGAATTAGAATGGAAGGTGGAGTGAATACGCTTGATATTCGCAACTGCACGTTCGAGGATAACCTAGCAAGCTTTGCGGCAGGAATAATGGCGGAGTTCACGTCTTCATCTGCACATTCTGCAAACATTCAGAACTGCATTTTTCAGAATAACATAAGTAGATATGGTTCTACATTTCTACTGGCTTTCGATGCAGGATCAGGAACGGTATCTGTAAACAACTGCTTTATGACCGACAATCGGGCCATCGACCTCCCAAATGGACAAGGCTTTAGCGGTCCAGCTGGTTTTATAGACAGCCGAGCAGGTTCTACGTTAAATGCCGAGGTGGTTAACTGCACGTTTACAAACAACCTGAGCGCAGGTACCAATTCAGGTCTATCCGAGTCCTCTACACTTGCCGTAAGAAGGTATGCTGGCACGTTGAATTTTACGATGGCAAACTGTGTTTTTGATGGCAACACAGCTTCCAAAAGTGTAGGGAGATTGAATTCGAGCAACTGTCCGTCCTCCGTTGTTTTGAATCACAATGTTAGGCCAGATGTCGGCTCAACCGTTTGTGGAGGAACCTCTGTGAGCGAAACCGAAGTAGCGGCAGTTTTAGACGCTGTTGGGCGTCCAATGGCAGGTTCAAACACCATTGATGCTGGCGACAACAGTTACGCGGTTGGCTCATCAGATATTGACGGCAACAACCGAATTCTGAACACAACAATTGACGTTGGTGCTTTTGAATTTGATCCCAATGCGTGTATTCAACCTGCGATTTCAACTCAGCCAACTAGCGAAACTGTTTGCGAAGGCAATGCAGCGGCATTCGATGTGTCCGCCTCTGGCGATGGTCTTACTTATCAATGGAAAAAGGATGGGCAAGATATATCTGGCGCAACTTCAAGCACGTATTCGATTGCTTCTGTGGCCACTTCAAACGCAGGCAATTACACGGTAGTTGTTACTGGAACCTGCGGAACCGAAACATCCAGCGTAGCTGAATTGGTTGTAAATGAGGAAACCACGATTACTACGCATCCCGCAGACGAAATCATCTGCGAAGGCGGCAATTTCAGTCTGTCTGTGGATGCAACTGGCACAAACCTGAGTTATCAATGGCAACTCGGTGGAATTGATATAAATGGAGAAACTTCTGCTTCCATCAGCTACGTGAATGTAGGTCCAACGCTTGCTGGAAGCTACACTGTGGAAGTGAATGGAACTTGCGGTACGGAAACTTCAAGTGTTGCAGAATTGACCGTGAACACACAAACCGCAATTACTTCGCAGCCTCAAAGCGTGATGCAATGTTCTAACACCACGGCAACATTCAGCGTTGGAGTTACAGGTACAAGCATCAGCTACCAATGGCAATTGGATGGCCAGGATATTTCTGGACAAACATTTCCAAATCTGTTGGTTAACGGAATTAGTCAAGCCAATGAAGGCGATTACACCTGCGTGGTAACAGGCACTTGCGGAGTTGAAACCTCTGATGTGGCTACATTAACGGTTGATGAAGCTACCGTAATTGCAACGCAACCGACTGATGTTACAATCTGTGAGGGCGATGATATGAGCTTTTCCGTTGTGGCAACAGGGACTGATCTTACCTACCAATGGCAATTTGGCGGAATTGACATAAACGGAGAAACGGCTTCATCCATCAGCTACACGAATGTTGGCCCAACCTTGGCTGGAAACTTCAGCGTAGAGGTAATTGGCGTTTGCGGAACGGTAACTTCAACAGCAGCCGAGTTGGTTGTCAACGCAATTCCAGAACCGGTAATTACCGAGAATATGGGAATGCTGGAAACGGGTGTTTATGACACGTATCAATGGTACATTGATGGGAACATTCAGAATGGCGAAACCAATGCTTCTATTACCGTTACCATTCCTGGAGCATACACGGTAGAAGTAACCAACAATGGTTGTGAAGGAATTTCTGCTCCGTACACACCAATGACGGTTGGCATCAAAGAAGCAACTGTTGATGCTGTTTCGGTTTACCCGAACCCATTCCGCAATGAAGTGACTGTAGAATTGAACAGCTTTGACGGACAAGTGGAAATAAGCGTTTTGGATATGACAGGGCGAGTGGCCTTTACGGCCATTGAAGGTGGAACTCGTGCCCAGTTGAACCTAGCGCAACTGTCTGACGGGGCTTACAGTTTGGTGGTTCGTGGCGAACATGGAAAGACTGCCATTGGCAGACTTATCAAGAACTGATGTTTTGGTTTGAACATGCATAACCGCGATGAGAGGAGGCTTCGGCCTCCTTTCTTTTTGGGTTGAATTCGCTAATCTTCAAACTCACGCATGTGCGGATGCGTGGCAATTGATAACATCTGATTGTCACCATGGTCGTTGCCATAAGCGTAAATTTCTGAGTAGTCTTCCAAGTTCAAATGTTGCTTCACGCGGTTTACTTTCTCCTTTCCGCGGCAGTTCGGTTTGGAGAGGTCACCTGTGTAAATGCCATCTTTCAATTCCATTTCGGTGCAGAGGATTTCCAGCCCCATTTGCTGCGTCCAATCGCCTAACCAAGCATCACAACTGGCAGTTACTACAATGATTCTGTGACTGTTTTCCTTATGCCAATTGATTTTTTCAATCGCTTTTGGGAATAAGATTGTTGGAATTATCTCAGCCGTAAAACGTTTCCGTGCATCAGCCATTTGTTCTTCCGTCCAACCCTTATAGAATGCACGCAGCGCTTTCACTTTCGTGAAGTGGCTTTTAACTAAACCCAGTTTCCAACCAGCAAACGTGAGAAAGCCCATTGCCATTCGGAACACAAAAACAGGCGTTCCGTGTGTGAATTTCATGAAAGCGACAAAACTGTCCTTGTTGGAAATGGTGCCGTCAAAATCGAAAAGAGCCAGTGTTTTTTGTTCACTCATAAACTCATTCGCTTAAAAATGAACTCAGGAATGTTGCGGATGATAAGCATCACCCATCGCCAAACCGATAAAACGTAAACCGTATTCTTCTTGGAACGATAAGCACGTATCACAGCCTTTGCCACGTCTTCAGGAGTGGCAGTAACGATCTTGGGAGTTGGCTTGTGGGCCTTCATTTTGGTATCCACGTAGCCTGGCTTTACCGTTACCACATGCACACCTTTTTTGAAAAGGTAGTTGCGAAGTCCGTCCAAATAAGCGGTCATGCCCGCCTTGGCGCTTCCATAAACATAGTTGGAACCACGGCCGCGCTCGCCAGCTACAGATGAAATCCCGATGATAGTTCCCGTACCTCTTTCGGCCATTGGTTTGGCCAAATGACCAAGAATGGAAACCACGCCAGAATAGTTGACCAATGTGCTTTCCAATGATTCCTTTGGAGCGTTGAATGATTCATCCCCTTCAATCAAAACTCCAAAAGCCACTACAACCACATCAGGCATTGCTGGAAGGTTTTTTACAAACGCTTCATGCGAGTTAAAATCAACCGCATCGAACGCAATTTCATTCTCATTTTGAGGGTTTCGAACCGCTAACTGAAGGTTGAATCCAGCAGATGAGAACTCCTTCGAAATGGCTTTTGCCATGTCTGAGTTTGCGCCAAGAATGAGTGCCGTTTTGCTCATGGAAAGGTCTTGTAAATGTCTTTTCGGTGTAAGACCGTAACAACAAATACCTCCCCATCTTCGTAGAAAAACCCGATTCTGTAATTGCCGACTCGTTTCCGATAGGCAGAATCATGGTTCTTCATCTTTTTGATGTTAGGAATTTCCTGAAGGCTGTTTGCTTGTTTGATTTCAAGAATGGCCTTTCCAATACCTTCTTCAAGGTCTGGATTTCTCAGCTTGCTAATTTGTTTCTCAAATTGCTTGCTGAATACGATTTTCACTTGATTCCAAGCTTTTTGTAAACAGAATCAGGTTCTGCAACGCCACTCTCTTTACCTTTCAACATCGATTGCAACAGGACACCATCCTCCAGTTGTTCAAGGTCTGAAGCCGACAGGAACTTTACCGCTTTGGAACCTTTGAACTCCTTGAGTAATTCAATTAGCAATTGTCCCTTTTTAGTGGAGTCATCTATGGAAATAAATTGCTTCATGCTACAAAGTTACAGAATTGGCAAGCTAAAGCGTTATTCCCAAGCGGTCGGATTGCAAAGAACGGAATTTGCCTTCAGGGTCGATTTCCGAGAGCAGCTTTTTGAATTGACCCAATTTCGGATAGCCTTTGGCAAACATGTCGGATTTCATCCTTGCGTCTTTCGCCAAATAAAGTCGGCCATCCATTTCAGCAATCATGTCATCCAAACGGTCAAGTAGTTTCAGTACTCCGGGTTTGATGCCGAAATCGACCGTTAGCGTTACGCCTTTTTTCGGGAACGAAAGCCAACCTTCGTTCTGTTCTCCGAACAATTTCAGAACGGCAATGAAAGAACCCGTTTGACTTTTTACAATTTCCTTCATCACCTCAGAAAGTCCTTCACGCGCATGTTCTTCACCGATCACAAATTGGTACTGCGTAAACCCTTTTCGGCCGTAAATGCGATTCCAATTATTGACCGCATCAAGCGGATAGAAGTAGGGTTCGATATCCATAATAGCAGTACTGTCCTGTTTCAGAACTTTGTGGTAATACAATTCATCAAACGCCTTTACCGTAAATGGATTGATGCTCCAACTTGGGAAATTGAACGGAAGTCCAATAATCGGTTTTGGGGCTTTATATCCATTCAATTTAGGTTCAGGAACATCATTTTCCGAAGCGTGTTCACCCAAATAAAGCAACGAGCGGCCCATGTTTTTTCCTGAAGTGATGTAATCGATCCAAGAAACGGAATACGTATAATCCTGATGGGCGAAAAGCGCATCGATCAACTCATTCAGATTGCCGCATTTAATGGTGCGGTTAATGATCTTGGAGGTTGAAATCGGTTTCAGTTTGAAGGACGCCTCTGTAATGAAACCTGTTAGGCCCATTCCACCACAGGTTGCCCAGAATAGGTCTACATTCTCAGTACGACTGCAACTTCTTATTGATCCGTCAGCCAACACCATTTTGAATGAGATCAAATGCTCGGAAAAGCAGCCGTCTTTGTGATGGTTCTTTCCATGAATATCAGAGCCAATTGCTCCGCCAACGGTAATGAATTTGGTGCCTGGCGTAACTGGAAGAAAGAATCCACGAGGAACAATCTCATCCAGAATGTCATTGAGCAATTTGCCCGATTGGCAGGTGTAAATGCCGTTTTCCGTATCGAAACTGATAGTTTGATTCAGTCTGAGCGATGAAACGACATTTTCCGATAGCGAAGCATCGCCATAGCTTTTCTTTGCGCCTTGCGGAATGAAGTTTTTGAGTTTGGCTTGAATCGCTGAAACCTCTTCTTTCGAATTCGGATTAGCTACTTCAGCCTTGATTTTCGGGTGATTTCCCCAACCCGCTATTTCGGTTTTCGACATTAGAAATAAAGCAGATAACCGAAGGTGAAAAGCCACGCCAAAACAATAAGACGCGTTGGGTTGTCCTTCAGAAGAATTAGGGTTGGGCTCCCGGTGTTTTCGTAAACCAAGGCCAATTGCAGGTAGCGCAAAACGCCAAGGAAAACGAACAACGATGTGACGTAAACATGGGAATTGCCAACTCGCGTAATCACTTCAGGCGAAAGCGTGTACATGATATAAGCAACCACGGTTATCGCGCTCAGCATCACAGAAATGATATTGACGAATTCGAGACTGTAACCACGAATTGCTTTCCGCACTTCTGTTCCTTCATTTTTGAGGATGAGAAGATCGTCTCTGCGCTTGCCTAATGCCAGCAACATCGCCAGTAGAAATGCCATAATGTACATCCAATTTGAAATTGGAACACTAGCAATTACACCTCCAGAAAAGAGCCGAATCAGGAAGCCAAGCGAGATTATGGTGATGTCAATCAACGCGAACTTCTTGAGCCAGGTAGAGTAGAGAAGGTTCTGAACCATGTAAACAACACAAGCTATCAGAAACAGTTGGTTAATCATAAATGCGCCAGCCAACGAGGATGCCAAAAGCAAAGCCGAAATGCCATAAGCTGTTCCAACGCTCACCTTCCCAGCAGCAATCGGTCGGTCTTTCTTTTCGTTGTGAAGTCTGTCATCAGGCGCATCGATAATATCATTGAAGATGTAAACGGCTGAAGCCAAAAATGAGAAGCAGAGAAAACCGAGAAGCAGAGAAACTCCATTTTCCGCATTCAGTGCTTGCCCGAAAAACGCAGGTAGCAAAATGAACCCATTCTTAATCCACTGATGAACGCGGCAGAGTTTTATGACCTCGGAAAACCTCACTTTTCAGTTACTTTTAAAGGGATGTAGTCTGAATTTTGTTCTGCCAAGCCAAGGTCAACATCAAGTCCAAAACGAATCAAGTAAGAGCCCGGTTCAGAAGGAGCCTTAAACTCAATAGATACGGGTTTGGAATCTCCAGGTTTAAGCAGACCGTTACATCCAGAGCAAGAGATACCTTCTTTGGTTATTGAAAACCTCCTGTTTTGATAGACAAGCAATGCCAGTTTCCGATTTTCGAGGAGTGAGTCAAGCACGACTCTTTCACCCGTAGCATTAGTTACATCACCATTCAGCGCAATGGTCTCAGCTGGTGCAAATACAAGTTCAGTATCAGAAAAGGCAAACTGTAAATTTCTGTACGAATGATACTGTTGCATTTCCCAAATATAGATGGGAGAAAAGTTCTCTGATTCAACTGCTTTTGCTGGATTCTCTCCATACGGTAGGGCCAAAACAAAATCCGAACCTTCAATAGATTCATCAAAATTCCAAATACTGAACTGGCTGCCATCGCCATTAAGGCGGTCGAGCTGATATCCTTGTTCTCCACTATAGAATGTGTATTGCGAAGGCAATTGGTATGAGGAAACAAAAACCACCGGTTTACCATTTGCTTTTGCTTTAATGTTCTTTGCCCAATTGTCCCAGCCCACCAGTGGGAAACTCAGATTAAGTCCAACCCCGGCAAATGGAGACATAATATAGATACGTGCTGCAACCAAAATGGTCGCAAAAACTAGCGCAACAGGCTTGAGTATTCTGAATGGCCTGGAATCTTCTTTAAAGACATCCGAACCAAGAATAATCAGTGGTAGAAATGCTGTGGCCGTCCAGTTTCCTTCAACCCTTGCCTTAAAGCTTAGGAAAAAGAAAAACCCAAAGAACCCAACAATAATGAATATTAGTACGCGCTGGAATTCATTTTGCATTTTTGAACGTGCAATCTGCCAGATTAGCACCAACCCTACCGGACCAAGCAATATCAACTGGATGCCTAAATAATTAGCTATTAGATCAGGTGTCCAAGTGGCTTTATTCCTAACAATCCAATGATACTTGAACGAAACCATATCATGATCAAATTGCCACAGAATATGAGGTAGGAAAATCACTATTCCTGTTACGGAAGTTATCCAGAACGATTTTCTGAGCAACAACTTCGGAGCGGCCAGTAGCACTGACCCGATCAGAATAATTGCGTGATACTTGCTGTACATCAGCGCAGCGGCTATAATTCCAAGACCAACAGCTGTAAGAAGGGTGTCTTCTTTTAGGTAATCGCGAAGCAAAACCAAGAAAACCAGTGTGAAGAATATGAGTGGTGAGTCTGGCACGGCCATGAACACTCCAGCGTGCGTCAGAATAAAACCGAGGAAAATGAGAATAAAGGTTGTCGGGCTCTTTCTTTCACTCAGATTAAAGAGCATGAGTATGCCCATTGAGCTGGCAATGATCGTCATCAATCGAACACCCAACTCATTTTGAAATAGGGCGTACCCGATTTTTATGAATACCGCAATCATGGGTGGTTGGTGGAAATATCCCCAATCCATGATTCGGCTCATTTGCCAGTAGTATGCTTCGTCTGGATGAAGATCCATGAAAGCTGCCTGAATCAGCCCAAGCACAAACCACACGGCTGCGAAAATCCATATCGGTTTTGGTATGTCTTTGAACCAGTTTGGCATACGAAGCGCAATATCGCACTAAAAGAAAAGGCCGCGGAATTCCGCGGCCTCCAAATTTCCTAATTGTTTAAATCACTACTAAAGCGTTCCGCGCAATTCCTGTTCGCGCTCTATGCTTTCGAACAATGCTTTGAAGTTTCCAGCCCCGAAACCACGAGCACCCATACGTTGGATGATCTCGTAGAACAATGTCGGTCTGTCTTCAACTGGTTTTGTGAAGATTTGAAGAAGGTATCCTTCCTCATCTGCATCTATCATGATGCCTAGTTTGGCCAACTCGTTGATGTCTTCCTTCATCATATCCATGTGCTTGCCCAAACGCTTCGGAATTTCATCATAGTAAGCCTGCGGAGGTGTTGAAAGGAACTCCACACCACGACTTCTGAGGTCGGCAACGGTTTTCAGAATATCGTCCGTAGCTAACGCGAGATGTTGCACACCTGGGCTTTCGTAGAAGTCCAAGTATTCTTCAATTTGGGATCTTTTCTTGCCTTCAGCTGGCTCGTTAATCGGGAATTTGATTCGACCATTCCCGTTACTCATCACCTTACTCATCAGAGCAGAATATTCGGTATGAATTTGCTTGTCATCAAACGATAGGAAATTCACAAATCCCATCACATCCTCGTACCATTTTACCCAAGTGTTCATCTCGTTCCAACCCACATTACCAACCATATGGTCGATGAATTTCAGGCCCGTTGGAGCAGGGTTGTAATCTGATTTCCACTCTTTGAATCCAGGCAAGAAAACGCCCTTGTAATTCTTACGCTCTACAAAAATGTGAACCGTCTCTCCGTATGTGTAAACTCCTGATCGAACAACTTCTCCGTGTTCGTCTTTCTCCACGGTCGGTTCCATGTAAGGCTTGGCGCCACGTTTGGTTGTTTCCTCAAACGCAGCTCGTGCATCTTCAACCCAAAGCGCGGTAACTTTCACACCATCACCATGCTTTTTTACATGCTCGCCAATTGGCGATTCGCTGTTCAACGCAGTAGTCAAAACCAAACGGATTTTGTCCTGCTGAAGCACGTAGGAAGCTCGGTCTCTTACGCCAGTTTCCAGTCCTGCGTAAGCAAGACTCTGAAACCCGAAAGCCGTTTTGTAAAAGTGAGCGGCCTGCTTGGCATTTCCCACATAGAATTCTACATAATCGGTGCCGAGAAGTGGAAGGAAATCCTGTGCTCCCTCGAAGATCTTCTCAAGTCCGTACTCTACATTCTTAACCTCTGCCATTTTATATCAATTAGTGTAATTAGCGAATATGGGCAATGTGTGAATTACGCCTTCCGCTTCTTACTGGTTTGTATGATCTTGTTTAAGATTTTGATTATTGGTTGTAATTCGTTTGTCAGTGCTGATGAGTCAGGATATTTTTCCGAAGCGTTGCACAACAACAGCCAATATTCTGTTTCATCAGCTTCTTTGAGTGCAATTTTGATCTTGTGAACGAAATCCGCTCGACTTTCGGCATTCTGTGCCTCACGGACATTTGCACCTATCGATGTTCCTGACCTGAGCACTTGGTTTCCGTCTACAAACTTTCGTTGTTCTTGAAGCGTCTCTGCAAAAGAGACAACCGAGATAGCAAAGTCAAATGTTTTGACCACAATCGGATTCTGAGAATAGCGAGTGCTGGCCGAGTATCGCTGAGTCTCCTCGGCAACAATCAACGCTCCATCATCATACTCATCCAACCAATTCATCATTCTCTAATTACTCACATTCGCATATTACGAATTCGCTCATTCTTCTACCCAACTGTTCCAGTACTTCCCATCATCAATTTTGATGGCTTCTTCTGTAACCATTAATGGTTTGAACGTATCGACCATTACGGCCAATTCATCAGTTTTTACTTGTCCAATACTCCGTTCCATTGCACCTGGATGTGGTCCGTGTGGAATTCCTGCTGGATGCAACGAAATGTGCCCGGGGCCGATGTCGTTTCTACTCATAAAATCGCCATCCACATAATACAAAACTTCATCGCTATCGATGTTGCTGTGGTTGTAAGGCGCTGGAATTGCCTGCGGATGATAATCATACAATCTTGGACAGAAAGAGCATACTACAAATGCATCTGTCTCAAAAGTCTGATGTACAGGTGGCGGCTGATGTACACGACCCGTTATCGGTTCAAAATCGTGGATGCTGAATGCGTACGGATAGTTGTAGCCGTCCCAGCCAACCACATCAAAAGGGTGCGTGGCGTAAACCAACTCATGCATCATTCCCTGTTTCTTCAACTTCATCAGGAATTCGCCTTTTTCATCATGCGTTTCCAGATCAGAAGGTCTACGGATGTCACGTTCGCAGAAAGGCGAATGCTCCAATAATTGCCCAAACCAGTTTCTGTAACGTTTGGGCGTGTACATCGGGCGGTGAGATTCCACAATGAAAAGTCGATTGTCTTCGGTATCGAAATCAATTTGGTAAATCATTCCTCGCGGAATTAGCAAGTAATCTCCGTAAGCGAATTTCAGGTTGCCAACCAGCGTTCTGAGTGTTCCCGTTCCCTTGTGGATGAAAATCATCTCATCGGCATCCGCATTCTTATAGAAATAGTCGCGAAGACTCTTTCTTGGTGCGGCAAGTACAATTGTAACATCCGAATTGGTCAGAATCGGTTTTCTACTTTCCAGATAATCGTCTGCAGCTTCCGTTTTGAAACCATGCAATCGAAGCGAACGCATGTTATGTTCCACCGCAATTTTAGGCTTCACCGAATACGGTTCTTTCAGACTTTTTACCTGAGTTGGACGATGCGTGTGGTAAAGTAAACTCGACATGCCATCGAACCCGACTGTTCCAAAAAGCTGCTCGTAGTAATAACCACCATTCGGTTTCTTGAACGTGGTGTGACGCTTGTGCGGAATCTTACCAAGTTGATGATAAATAGGCATGTTGTCTGCTTTTGGAATGCCAAAGTTACGTAATCGCTAACCGCGCTTGAAATGATCGTGGTCAGCGACCTATAAACTGAACTAATCTGAACCGCAGCGGTTTTCATAGCTTTGGACTCCCAAAATTTTAGACATGGCAATTGACGTAAAACTTCTGGCAGAAATATGTGAGGTGGCAGGCGCACCTGGTTACGAGAAACGCATTAGAGATATTGTGCTTCGCGAAGTAACACCGTTGGTGGATGAAGTGAAGATTGATAACCTCGGAAACGTCACGGCCATCAAGAAGGGTAAAGAGCCCAAAAAGGTGATGATCGGTGCGCACATGGACGAGATCAGTTTCATTGTAACGCACATTGAAGATGGCGGGTTTTTGCGATTCCACACACTTGGCGGTTTCGACCCGAAAACATTGACTGCGCAACGCGTAATTGTTCATGGAAAAGAGGACCTGATCGGTGTAATGGGCTCAAAGCCGATACACGTAATGACTCAGGAAGAGCGAGGAAAACTTCCTAAAACCACCGATTATTTCATCGATATGGGAATGTCGAAGGAAGAAGTTGAGAAAGTGGTTTCTGTTGGTGATGTCATTACTCGCGAGCGCAAACTCATCGAAATGGGCAATTGCGTCAATTGCAAAAGCATCGACAACCGAGTTTCGGTTTTCATTCTGATTGAAGCCTTGAGAACGTTGGGCGATGTGCCGTATGATGTTTACGGAGTCTTCACGGTTCAAGAAGAGATCGGAATCCGCGGGGCGCAGGTTTCTTCTTTGGAACACCAGCCAGACTTCGGTTTCGGATTGGACACAACCATTGCTTATGATGTTCCAGGTGCTCAAGCGCATGAGAAGATCACACAGCTTGGAAAGGGAACGGGTATCAAGATCATGGATGCTTCTACGGTATGCGATTACCGCATGGTCGAATACATGAAAAAGACGGCCGACAAACACAAAATTGAATGGCAACCAGAGGTGCTTACCGCTGGTGGAACCGACACCGCAGCTATTCAACGTTTCAGCGCTGGAGGTTCAATTTCGGGGGCAATTTCCATCCCAACGCGTCATATCCATCAGGTTATTGAAATGGCCGATAAAGGCGATATCGAAAAGAGTATTCTACTACTTCAGCGTTGCTTGGAAGAGTTGGATACGTTTGATTGGGCTCACAGATAGAGTTTACTTCCCACTTATTGCCAAAAAGCTGATGTACGCCAAGTAGCCAAGAAGTAGAAATGATCCTTGCCATTTCTGCAAGGTTTGGCGTTTGCCAATAAAGAGCAAAGCGAAAAGCACCGCACTACAAGCGATGTTCAGCAGAATACTGAAGTTATCTTCAGGGTTGAAATCCATTGGGCTAATGGTAGCCGAAAGCCCCAACACCCAGAAAATGTTGAAGATGTTGGAACCGATCACATTTCCGATGGCCAGGTCGGTGTTTCCTTTTCTGACCGCAACAACGGCTGTTGCCAGTTCTGGTAAAGAAGTACCAATGGCAACAATGGTAAACCCAACAAAAGACTCAGAGTAACCGAACAGTTTGGCAAGTGAAACAGCGCCATCAACAATCCATTGTCCGCCCAAAACCAGACCCGTTAGGCCCACCAACAGCAACCCGATTGATTTCCAAAGTGGGCGGTCATCTTCGTTTGCCGGAATTTCCTCGGTCAGGTTATTCTTACTCAAATGGAAGGTGTAGAACAGAAAAAGGACGAACATCGCAATTAGGATGAGCCCGTCTGCGCGGCTTATCTTATCCGTTGCCGCCCCACCAGAAATCTGGTCGTTGACCAAGAAACCAAGCAACAGCGCAGCAAATAGACTGAAAGGAATTTCTCGCCAAACAGTATTCTTTTGAACGGATAGATTGGTAATCGAACCAGCCACACCTAGAATCAAAAGCACATTAGCAATGTTGCTTCCAACGATGTTTCCGATTGCCAAACCGTTGTTGCCACCAACTGAGGCGATGATATTGACCGCTAATTCTGGTGCAGAAGTACCAAATGCAACAACCGTCAGCCCAATTACGATTTCTGGTATTCGAAATTTCCGCGCAATGTCAGCAGCGCCTTCAATAAGCCAATCGGCTCCCTTGATCAACAGCACAAATCCAACAGCAAAAAGCAGATAAACCAGCATGGCGCAAAGATAGATTTAGGATTGATGTGTGCGGGGTCGAGCCCTGAGGCACTCGAAGGGGCGGCACTTGATTCGCTTTAGGCTTCGAGAACCTCAGCCTACGCTTCTCGTGTGCTTCCAGCGCTTATGTGTCCACAACCAATTTTCGGGCTGGCGTTTGATGCTTTCTTCCAAGAACCTCACATATGCTTCGGTAATTTCTCCGTCATTGGTTTTGCTACCGTCCTCAAAAGCCAGTTTAGAAACACTCTTATAATGGCCACGCTTTATGCGAACCATCTCATCGAAAACAACCGCATGGCCTTTTCGTCTGGCTAGAATTTCTAGCCCTTTGTGGAATGGTACTTCACGACCAAAGAAGTCAATCCAAAGGCCGCGCCTACCACCAGCAGGATTCTGGTCGGCCAAGAAAACCGTCATGCTGGGCTTTTCTGGGTCGGTCATCAATGCTCGAAGATCATTGGCTGCTACCAGTTCCGTACCGTACTTCAGTCGGTAGTCGTTTACCAATCGTTCTGCAGCTTTGTTCTTCACCATCATGTAAATGATGCGGACATGAAACTGTGTGTGCTGGTTTAGAATCCAGTTGCCCCACTCCCAATTAAACTGATGCGAAGTGGCCTGCAACACGTGTCTTCCATCGGTATAAAGCTTGTCGTAAACCGTTGTGTCGACCTCAAATCGTGCTGAAATTTCTTCAGGCGAAGCCTTGAGCAGCTTAATGGTTTCCAACACTTGGTCGCAGAAATTCTTGTAAAACCGGATGCTGATATCATAGAGTTCTTCAGCGCCTTTGTCAGGAAAAGCTGCCGAAAGATTCCTCATGACCAGCTTTCTGCGGTACCAGATGACGTGGTAAACCAGAAAAAAAAGAAAGTCAGAAAGTAGGTACAGCGCCCACCATGGCAATTGGGCAATACCACCCAGAAAGAATTTCAGGAAACTGTACATGTTGCAAAGATGCTCACTCCATTTCAAAGACAACATAACACCGCGGCTTGCGTATATTTAAGTATGCTTCGCGGAATCGGAATGTCTATCCTGCTCTCGTGGATCTGTTTGAATTCGTATGCTCAATTGCCGCATCCCAACGACACGTTGGAGAATGGCAAGAAGGTGCCGTTCAACCAGTTCCTTGGGAGATTTTCTGTTTTCAATGAGCTGGCCGGGGCCGGGTTTTTCTATTCTTTTAATGGTTCATACAGTATCCTTAAATCAGATCTGTTTCTTTTGGATCTGACCGTTGGTGCAAATCGTATTCCGTACAGTTTCGGCTCAGACAGCCGAAATCTAGATACATATCATTTCCCATTAGGATTGAGCGCTTTTTTAGGGCGGAGACGAAGTCGCTTAAATCTTCGGTTGGGTTATAAAGTTCGGATATATCCAACTTGGTACACGGACGAGAGAGGGCCTTATCCCAATTGTGGTGGAGTTTGCGCAACGCCACCGGAACATGGGTTTTTTCTTGGTTTAGGCTATGTGTTTCAGCATCAGTATGGATTCTTCACAGGAATACATGCCTATGGAATAATGACACTTCCATTTTCACAGAGTGCGTATGATGAGGTCTATTATATGCCATCTGCCGGGTTAACATTTGGTTATCGTCTTCCGTCCAAACAATTACATCGTCAGTGGTGCGAACGAGGTTTTAAGAGGCGTGTTTTGCGTTTGGAACAAAAGGAGCATTACGAACCGCTTGACATTGACGCCATTTTTTATGATGATGTTCCGCTGGAAACAGATTCGACCGAATTGGATGAAATTCAGGAGGAGCTGGTCAAACTCAAGAAACGCCACGAACGCTACTTGAAAGAAGAGCAACGCTTGAACGGAAGAAGTCACGCGTTTGTGGAAGCGTTCGGAGCGGCAGGGTTCTGGTCAGTTAACTACAGTTACACACATCCTATTGGTAAGTCAAAGGTCTTTGCCATGGATTACCGCGGAGGTTATGGAACTGATAGCGTGGATATGGCCTTACCGCTTGCGTTAGGGGTTAAGGCAATGAAGAACTACCGCGGAACGGGTATCTTTCTTGGAGCCGAACCGCGTTACAATTGGCGAAATGGCAAGGTTGGGTTGCTATATTTTTTGAAGAATAATGTTGAATTCCATTTCGCCTATGGATTAACTGGTGGAGTGGCGTTTTACCTGTTTTTCGACCCGTCTCACTTCTTATTCGAGACTCAGTTTGCTCCATATGGCGGACTTTTTCTAGGCTACCGCTTACCACGGATGAAGAAGCCATCTTAATTACGTACTTCGCTCGATATGTTATTCAAGAAATCAATCCTTGTTACCCTTGTTTTACTGGTAAGTCTTTCCGCTTGTAAGAAAGAAGAAATCGAACCTTACGATGACTACTATGCTAACAACCCGATGGTTCATCAGGAAGGCACCGCCATTGTTAATGGAGATGGGCAAATTTTGGAGTTGAAAGGAACCATTCCGCTGGGTTGGACGCAATGGGAGGGAACACTCTGGAATTGCGGTCTGCGGTCTGAAACACGAATCACCAACAAGTTGGTTGAATTAGTAGGCCAGTCGCGGTTTGAAGCTTTCAAGGATTCGGTTTACGCGGTTTTTCTTAATGAGCAGGACATTGCCCAAATGGCCGCTCATGGTTACAACTGTGTGCGGCTTCCGTTCAACCATTCTCTGCTTGAAGATGATGCCAACCCATACATCTACAAACAAGAGGGCTGGGAGGTTCTTGACGGTATCATCGATGCTTGCGAGACGCACGGGATTTATGTTGTGCTCGATCTGCATTCAGCCGCTGGCGGTCAATCAAGCCTGTTCATTTCCGATCCTGATAATCAGAATCTTTGGCAGAATAATGAGAATCAAAACCGCACAATCGAGCTTTGGCGAGCCATTGCGCTGCGCTACAAAGACCGCGAAATTGTAGCTGGTTACAATCTGCTCAACGAGCCCGATTTTCCTGATGTCAACAAACTCATTCGGTTGTACGAAGACATTATTACGTCTGTTCGCGAGGTCGATCCTTACCACATGTTCTTCCTTGATGGAAACAACTACGCCATCAACTTCAAATCATTCAACAATCCATTCAGCCTGAATATGGCTTGGAGTTTTCATTCGTACGATCTGTTGAACATCAATGCGCAGACTGGAAATTTTCAGAAGGCTGTAGAAGCTGGTTCGGAACATCAAGTGCCCATTTGGAATGGTGAATTTGGAGCCAACGACCTTGCTTGGGCTGAGGATGTGGTTCAAATGTTCGACAACAGTTCATTTCCTGTTTCAGGATGGATTTTTTGGCCGTGGAAGCGCGTGCCTGATGATGTGGAATCGTACCGCGGACTTTACTATGTAAACGCTGGAACCAACTGGGATAAGGTCTGCAAATTCATAGACGGGACGGGGCCACAACCTAGCAGCTCTGAGGCCGAATCAGGTTTGGTGGAATTCATCGAAGCTTCTCGAATTCAAAACTGTGAGGTCGATGCAGGAATGTCCGCCATTCTTAATTGAACCGAAATTTCCGTTTCCTTTACCGTCATGGGAATCCGCTCCATATTGGCCAAACCGCTTGCTTGGTGGACAAACCGTCAAACCATTGCGTGGAGCAGCCAACCTGTAGAAACGCAACAGAAGGTTTTCGAAGAATTGATTTCTAAAGCGAAGAACACCTCCTTTGGAAAAGACCACGACTTTTTCCGCATTCGAACACATGAAGACTTTCTAAAGCGTGTTCCGATTCGGGATTATGAAGAACTTAAACCCTATTTCGAACGAACTGCTTCTGGTGAGGAAAACGTGCTATGGTCTGGAAAACCGCTCTACTTGGCCAAAACCAGTGGCACAACTTCGGGCGCGAAGTTCATTCCGATAACGCGAGATAGCATTCCGAATCACTTAAATGGGGCAAAGAATGCACTACTGAGTTACATCCACGAAACAGGCAATTCTCAGTTTTTGGATGGCAAACTGATTTTCCTTTCGGGTTCGCCTGAGTTGGAAAGGAAGAACGGAATCCATGTTGGGCGTTTATCAGGCATCAGCAATCATTTTGTACCGAGCTACTTGCGCACCAACCAAATGCCGAGTTACGAAACCAACTGCATCGAAGATTGGGAAACCAAGGTCGATGCCGTGGTGGATGAAACGTTGAAAGAACGCATGACCCTCATTTCGGGCATTCCGAGTTGGGTGCAGATGTATTTCGATAGGATTCGGGAACGGACAGGAAAACCAATCAAAGATGTCTTTCCTGATTTCTCACTGTTCGTTTACGGAGGCGTGAACTTCGAGCCTTACCGAGCTAAAATGGAAGCCAGCATCGGCAAGAAGATTGACAGCATTGAGCTGTTTCCTGCATCGGAAGGATTCTTTGCGTATCAGGATTCACAAACGGAAAAAGGCATGCTGCTCATTCTGAATGCGGGCATTTTCTATGAGTTTGTTCCTGCGGATGAGATACACAATGAAAACCCAACCCGCCTGACCATTGGCGAAGTGGAATTGGGCAAGAATTACGCGCTGATCGTCAGCAACAACGCTGGTCTGTGGGGTTACAACATTGGCGATATGGTGCAGTTTGTAAGCAAAGACCCGTACCGTGTAATCGTTTCAGGCCGTGTAAAGCATTTTACCTCCGCTTTTGGAGAACATGTGATTGCGAAAGAAGTAGAAGCAGCGCTCAACAAAGCTTTATCTGAAAACGGTGGCGAGGTGATTGATTTTCATGTCGCACCGCAGGTTAATCCGAATGAAGGTTTGCCCTACCACGAGTGGTTCATCAGCTTCGCGAAGCGACCTGAAAACTTGGAGCAATTCGCTGCTACCATCGACAACGAACTGCAGGACCAGAACATCTACTACAAGGACCTGATTACGGGTAATATTCTCAGACCTGCGGTGATTACAGAAGTGTCTGAAGACGCCTTCATCAACTATGCGCGCTCCCAAGGGAAATTGGGTGGACAGTTCAAACTCCCGCGTTTGGCGAACGATAGGAAGGTGGCTGATCAGCTTACTTGACCACCAATTTATTGGTCAAAATTCCCTCTTCAGATTGAACCAAAACGGTGTATAGCCCAACGGCCAACCCATTTCTGAAATCGGAGATTACTGTTCGACTTGAAGCGTTCTTTAGTTGCTTGTTCCAAACCATTTTTCCGCTTGCATCGAATATGGAAATATTGGCATCACCATCCAAGCCAAGTAAAACCAATTCTTGCCCCTCAGCCAACGGATTCGGGAACATGGAAACAGGGTTCCCACTCCATTCAGAAACCCCAAGGCCAGAAGTGTTGGCATCAATAAAGTTGATGCACTCCAGCATTTCCTCCGTCAGCGTTGGGTAATCCATAGTGTGGTCAACTCCAGGAATTTCGTTGTAGAGATAGGGGAAACCAGCTCCGTCCAGGCTGTTGTTTAGTGCAGCCGTTTGCAGAAACGAGGTGAAATCGGCCGAACCGGAACAAAGACAAACTGGCGGAATTTCCTCGGGATCACTCAGGTCTGGGTTGAAAAAGAACCCTGGAGAATGCCAGATCAGTCCTTTCATTGGGTGTGATGGTTCCCCAAAGAAATACTGCGCTGCCACATCACTTCCGGCAGAATAACCCGTAATGTAGACCTCGTTCGTGTCAATATTGAACCACGTCATCACGCTATCGTACGCCAAATTGAGAACGATTTCGCTTCGTGGTTGGTCTTGCAGATACGGGTCAGGACAGACCACAACCGCGTTTAACGAATCGCCCAATGGCGATAGATAATTCCGAATCTGATTGCTGTTATCAGGATTTCCCAGTCCATGGAAACCGAGAATCATTTTATGTTCAACACTTGGGGTGTATGAAGCGGGAACGTGAAAATAAATGTCTAAGCTGTCTCCGTTCAGTGACGGTCCGGTAGTAGCAATCGTAATCGTGTAATCTCCTGTCTGCTGCGCGATGGCGTTGATTCCAAGAAGTGCAAACAATGCTGCAAGTAGGAATTGTTTCATGGTAAGTAGGGTTGGTTGGCCGAATTTAATCGTTTCTGCAAAACCCTATTTTTGGTTCAAATCAACCTTCCATTATGAGCAAAGCCATCATCCGAATTCTCGCCTTTCTTGTGCTGTTGTACCTCATTCCAACCGCGTACTTGAACTACACCGAACCTGTGGAGCATTGGGATTGGGATGAGGTCAATGTTGATGACATTTCGTTTCCTGAGAACTTCATTTGGGGCGTTTCGTCCGCTGCACATCAGGTGGAAGGAAACCACACCACAAACAACTGGGCTGATTGGGAAAACCAAGTTGACGAGGAAGGAAATCCACGTATTGCAAGAGGTGAAAAATGCGGTCTTGCCTGCGACCACTGGAACCGTTATCGAGAGGACATCAAACTGATGCAGGAGCTGGGCGTGAAGAGCTATCGTTTCTCAGTTTCTTGGAGCAAAATAATGCCCGAGGAAGGTGTTGTGGACACTTCCGCTATTCGTCATTACTCCGATATGGTTGATAGCCTCTTGGCCGCAGGAATTGAACCTATGATTACGCTTCATCACTTCTGTCACCCCATGTGGTTTGAAGAAAAAGGAGCGTTCGAAAAGGAAGAGAACATTGAAGATTTCGTGGATTTCTCAGCCATCGTTTTCAAAGCACTTCATAACCGCGTGAAATATTGGTGCACGCTAAATGAGCCAGCAGTTTTCGTCATTGCGGCCTATTTCAATGGAAATTTCCCGCCAGGAAAACAAGACCCGAAACTGGCTGCGGAGGTTTTGAAAAACATGTACCTCGCTCACGTCAAGGTGTACGAGAAACTGAAGAATCTGCCGCATGGTGAACGTGCCCACATCGGCATTGTGAAAAACATGCATCAGATCGACCCTATAAACGATTGGAATCTGTTTGACCGCTTGTTATCACGAACGGTGAACCAAGGTTTCAACGGTTCATTCATTGGCACATTTACCAAAGGCATTTATCATTTCAGTTTCCCAACGTTGGTTGATCTGAAAGCTGAGGTTCCGAATGCTCCGTACACACTCGATTTTGTGGGATTGAACTACTACAGTCACAACGCCATGGATTTCTCTCTGAATTTGGATGAAGCGCTGAAAACCCGCATGTATCCGAATGAGACTCCAACCGATATGGATTACACCATGTATCCAGAAGGTTTTTATCGCGCCATCAAGGAGATTTCGGTGCTCAATCGTCCGATAATTATCACAGAAAATGGCGTGGCCGATGCCGATGACGACATCCGTGCCGAGTTCATCAAAAAGTATCTGTATGCTGTTTCCAAGGCGATAAAAGACGGTTATGATGTGCGCGGTTATCACTACTGGTCGTTGATGGACAATTTTGAGTGGGACTTGGGTTATGATGAGCGTTTTGGGCTTTACGAAGTCGATTTCGAAACACAGGAACGAACGCTTCGCGAAGGTTCAAAAGAATATCAGCGTATCGTAAAAGCGAATTGACAGTTCGTATATTCAAACAGTGAAACCGCTGTTTTTCATTCTCTTTTTTCTGACCATTGGTAACGCCTTTGGTCAATCCCAGCACTGTCTTGCCGACCGTTATTCGCAAGATGCGCTGTTCGATAGCACGGATATTCAGATTACTACAGATGTGCATTACGCTACTTCCATGCGCTGGCCTGGAACACAAATGGACAGCCTGCGGATGGACATTTATCAGCCAAACCCGAACATCGACCCGCTGGAAAAACGCCCGTTGATAGTGATGACGCATGGCGGCTCTTTCGCAGCTGGCACCCGAAACGCCATGGCATACCAATGCATGGAAATGGCTAGGCGCGGATTTGTTACCGCCACCATTTCTTACCGCTTGGGCTGGAATTGTTCCCTCGCAACCGACCCGTGCATTATTTGTCAAGGCGAAGCGGGAAAACTGAAAGTTGCAACTTACCGAGCGGTTCAAGATCATCGCGCAGCATTAAGGCATTTGGTTCATAATGCAGCCGATTTCGGGATTGATACAGCGTTCATTTTCGTTCAAGGCGAAAGTGCTGGATCCATCACTTCGCTCAGTTCTGCATTTTGGGATCAGTCGGAGGCTGACAGCTGGTGTTCTTCATGTGTTGGTCACGTTGGGTTGCTCGATACCGCTGGAAATGACCTTACAGATACGTACACCATTAAAGGCGTGGTTAACAATTGCGGTGCGGTCACAAACGTAAATGTATTGGACGGACATCAGACTCCGGTTATCAGCTTCCACAACGACCCGGATTGTGTGGTGAATTACGGCACGGCTCCCGTCATCAACTGCTTGGGTTGCGCGGTTTTTTACTGGGCAGCTGGTTCAAATTCCATTCAAGCAAGGCTAAACACAAATGGTGTTTGCACGCAGCGGCATACCATAGAAGAGGTCAACCATTGCAGCTATTACGTGAACCCGCTTATCAAAAAGTCTGCGTGCTTCCTAAAAGACATCATGTGCGATAATTGCACCGCGATCAACACCGTTGGCGATTTCAGCATACCCGATTGTTCATCTGGAGGGTTTGTGGGAATCTCAGAAAATCGGCCTCAAAATTGGGTTGATTTGAATAGAAACCAACTCGTTTTCAAACCGGAAGCTGATGTTTCTTCGATTCAGGTTTTTGATATTTCTATGCGGTTACTGACGACTATTTCATCCAATAGTTCAATCGTTGAACTTCCTTCTTCGCTACGCGGATGCATGTTCGTGAAAATCGAATCAGAAAACCACGCAACGGAGATGCTGAAGTGGTGTAATTTCTAAGCCTTGCCCATCGTGCCAATTGAGGTACTTTTGCGGCATCACGTATGAGTGACAAAAACACAGATAAGCGGCACATCGCCATTCTTGGTTCCACGGGTTCTATCGGAACACAGGCCCTGGAGGTTTTGGAGGCCAATCCTGATGTGTTTGTTCTGGAGGTGCTCACGGCAAATTCAAGTGCCGACCTGCTGATTGAGCAGGCACTCAAATTCAAACCAAACTGTGTTGTGATTGGCGATGAAAGCCAATTCAAAAAGGTGCAAGATGTGCTTTTCGATGAGGGCATTAAAGTTTACGCTGGAGCGGACAGCCTAGCGCAAGTGGTGCAGATGGAAGACATCGATATTGTGCTTACTGCGTTGGTCGGTTATGCAGGCTTGCGTCCAACATTGGCAGCCATCGAAGCGGGAAAACACATCGCGTTAGCAAATAAGGAAACACTTGTTGTGGCTGGCGAAATTGTAACCGATCTCGCGCGGAAAAAAGGGGTGAACATCTATCCTGTGGATAGTGAGCACTCGGCCATTTTCCAATGCTTGGTTGGCGAGTTCCACAACCCGATTGAGAAGATTTATTTGACCGCCTCTGGGGGCCCATTCCGTGGGCAGAAACGTGAACAATTGGCGGCTGTCACCAAAGCTCAAGCACTCAAACACCCGAATTGGGATATGGGCGCCAAGATCACTATCGACAGTGCTTCGATGATGAACAAAGGATTGGAAGTGATTGAGGCGAAATGGCTATTCAATCTGAAGAATGAGCAGATCGATGTGATCGTACATCCGCAGAGCATCATTCACAGCATTGTTCAGTTTGAGGACGGCAGCATGAAAGCGCAAATGGGTTTGCCTGACATGAAGCTTCCAATTCAGTTCGCACTTGGCTACCCGAACCGTCTGAAATCGGATTTTCCCCGTTTCAACTTCTTGGATTATCCGCAACTCACGTTTGAGCAAGCAGACACAGAAACCTTCCGCAACTTGGCATTGGCGTTCGAGGCGCTGAACCAAGGTGGAAATCAGCCTTGCATTCTTAATGCGGCCAATGAAATTGCCGTTGACGCCTTCTTGAAAGACAAAATCGGCTTCCTCGAAATGTCAGACATCATTGAGCAATCGATGACCAAAGTGTCTTTCATAAAAAAACCTAACTATGACAACTATGTGGCAACAGATGCGGAAACTCGTTTGTTTGCTTCGCAACTAATTAAGAATTATGAGTGAAAAATTAGAAATGGCTCGTCATGCTGAATTCGTTTCAGCATCTTCTCACTCACCCAAAAAGACCCTGAAACAAGTTCAGGGTGACGCAACATATCCGATTCAGGGTCAATTCTTAATTGCTAATTCATCATTCATAATTGAATAAATGGAAATTCTAATTCAAGCATCTCAGTTCCTACTGAGCCTTTCCATCCTCATCATTCTGCACGAATTCGGGCATTTCCTGCCTGCAAAACTGTTCGGAATGCGCGTGGAAAAATTCTACCTCTTCTTCGATTGGCCGTACAGCCTTCTCAAGAAGAAATTCGGTGAAACCGAGTACGGAATCGGAATGATTCCACTTGGCGGATACGTGAAAATCGCGGGCATGATCGATGAGAGCATGGACAAGGAGCAGATGAAAAAACCTGCCGAGGATTGGGAATTCCGTGCAAAACCAGCATGGCAGCGATTGATCGTGATGGTGGGTGGCGTAACCGTGAATGTGATCTTGGCCGCGCTGATCTACTGGATGGTGTTGTTTGCGTATGGCGAATCTTATTTGCCAACGCAGAATGTGAAGTACGGCATTATGTGCGACAGCCTTGCGCTGGAAATGGGACTTCAGAATGGCGACAAGATTCTGACGCTGGACGGCAATTACGTGGAGAATTTCAACAAGATTCCGAGTGAGATCATTCTGAATGAAGTGAGGACAATTCAAGTAGAGCGAAATGGTGAAGAGGTAAACGTGGAAATTCCTGATGGAATGATGAGCGAACTGATGAAAGCGCCAGGATTGATCTCGGTTCGGATTCCGTTCTATGTAGGCAAGTTCACCAAAGAATCAGTTGCGAAAGAAGCTGGTTTTGAAAAAGACGACAAGATTGTTGGGCTGAACGATAGCAGCGTCATTTATTTCGATGCGTTCAAAACCGCGTTGCAAGACTATAAAGGTCAGGAAGTAAACGTGAATTTAGAACGAAACGGTGAGCCGATAACACTTGCGGTAACGGTTCCAGAAAGCGGTTTACTTGGCGTTTACCCAAAGGGTGATCTGAGCGAATTCTTCGAACTGGAAGAGATCAAATACGGCTTCTTTGAGAGCTTCCCTGTCGGGATGAAAAAGGCGGGGAATACCTTGGTCAATTACGTGAAGCAACTGAAATTGCTCTTCTCGCCAAAGAACAAAGGTTACGAGAGTTTGGGCGGATTCTTGACCATTGGAAGCATCTTCACCACTTCGTGGGATTGGCATCACTTCTGGAACATCACGGCATTCCTAAGTATCATCCTTGCGGTGATGAATATTCTTCCAATTCCAGCATTGGATGGTGGTCACGTGGTGTTCTTACTTTATGAAATGGTAACGGGTCGCACGCCAAGTGAAAAGGTGTTGGAAGTTGCTCAGTACATTGGAATGATTCTGTTGCTTTCTCTATTGCTTTTCGCCAACGGAAACGACATCTATAAGTTCTTCTTGAAGTAAGGTTTGAATAACCAAATGGCACATAAAGAACAGAGCCGTCACCCTGAACTTGTTTCAGGGTCTTTTAAGATGCTGAAACGAGTTCAGCATGACGCTTTGAGCCGATGTTTTTGGGCAATAATCATACTTCTATCATCTTTACTCGCGCAAGCACAAACAGACATGTTTGGGGATGAAAAGGTCACAAAAACCGATCAAGAAGTTTATCAGGAAGGTGCGGAAGAGGAAGCCAAGATTCTCATCATTCCATTTGAGAAAAACCTGTTTGTCTGCGACATCATGCGCGATCTGACCACTTCAAATCAGATGAGTGCCAACCAGATTTATCATCGCCTTCGGAACGAGATTCAGCTAAGTCTGCAAGCTGCGCTGAAGGATAGTATGGAAACCGCATTGTTCCTCT
Organism: uncultured Chryseobacterium sp.; assembly: GCA_964457245.1. Classification (GTDB taxonomy): domain Bacteria; phylum Bacteroidota; class Bacteroidia; order UBA10329; family UBA10329; genus UBA10329. The sequence continues at coordinate 29,960 of CAYWET010000008.1, forward strand.
ATACGGACAGTATCAAGGATGAAGACCTGATCAACTTCTATGCGGTAATGGGTTACGATTATGTGCCGATTCCGATTGAAAAGGAAAAAGGAGAAAAGGGAAAGAAGAAAAAAGTGGAGCAACCGAAAGAGCGTGAGGTCGGTATCAGAAACGGACAAGTTGTAGCGGAACGGGATGTTGTGGAACGCTACATGAAGACGGTGCTGAAAGACGATGCCATTCTCAATGAGTTCTATTCGAAATATGGCATAAACCGTTTTCTATTCATCAATCAGATGGATGTGAAAATGGATCTTTCAGACCCTGAAACGGCATTCATTGACCCGAAGCGTATGGCAGCAATTCATTACACGGTTCTAGATCAGAATGGAAAAGAATTGACTGGCGGATTGGCAAGCAAACATTTCGCTGGAACGGAAAGCCGCCTCAATTACATCATCGGAAGTACGTTTTACGCACTATCTGCCGAAGTGCTGGGCAAACTCGTTGAGAAAGAAAAAGAAGACGAGGAAAAGGGCGAGAAGAATCGAAAGTCTAAGACTGAAAAGTAAACCGTCATTGCGAGGACGCAGTCCGAAGCAATCTCTTGGAGACTGATTAAGATTGCCGCGCTCGTTCCTCGCTCGCAATGACGCCAACTTACGGCACAAGTACCGACCCCATAAGTATCAGCGTTCCGAGTACAAAACCTGCATAAACCTGTGGCGGTGTGTGTGCGTTCAATCGCAAACGCGAATAGCCGACCAATCCACTGAGCAGAACTAGCGATATCACTAACGGAATGGCATCAATCTGATAGCGCAAAATCAATCCGATGATGGTGCCGACTATGCCACCCATTCCCAGCATATGAATGCTGATTTTCCATTTGAGGTTGATGGTAAAGGCAGCGGTAACTGAGAAAGCCGCGCCCAAAACCAAGTTGGCAAAAAGGCTCGGCATTGGAGCTTTGGTGAAGAGATAAAATGTACTCATATGAAACACCAACACCGTCAGGAATGGCAACGACCGCTCTTTGGCTGTATGCATGTGCAGCGATTCAATCAGTTTGGCTCGATAGAAGTAATAGAACACGCCCATTGGCAAAATCACCGTGTTCAGAATGGTGACGAAATAGATAAACTGTTTTACTTCTGGCGCTACGGCATAAGTGATGTATGTGTTGGCGTTGAAGATGATAATCAGCGAATACAGCGGCACAAAAATCGGCTGGAAAATGATGGACAATGCCATCGCAAAATTCTGTTCAATTTCTCGGATCATAGCTTCAACTCATATTCATCTGCATCATCCAATGGTCGGAATTTGGCGCGGAAATCATCCAATTCCGTTTTGGACAACGCGACCGTTTTGATTGCTTCTTCCCCTTCTTTGAAAGAACAAAGAATCTCTCCTTTCGGGCTCACAACCAAAGAGCTTCCATCATACTCAATTCCTTTTGCGTCTGAGCCAACGCGATTCACGCCAACCACATAGCACTGATTTTCGTGGGCTCTTGCCACAAGCAGACTTCGCCAAGCTGAAGACCGTGCCGCAGGCCAATTAGCTACATAAATTAGCAGGTCGTAGCGGTCTGACTTCAAGTTTCTGCTGAACACAGGAAACCGCAGATCATAACACACCTGTGGCATCACACGCCAATCTTTCGGACCATCAATTAAAACTCGCTGTTTCCCTGCAGTGAAGAACTTGTCTTCCTCGGCAAAGCTGAAGCGATGCCGTTTATCATACCACGTGAAGCTGCGGTCGGGGTTTGCCCACAACATGCGGTTGTAGAACTTGCCTCCCGAACCTCCTGTTGTGCATTCTTCTCGCACAATAATGCTACCCGTAATTGTTGCTCCAAGTTCAGTTGACAGGTCTCGAACCCAAGCCACAGTTGGGCCATCCATAGGTTCAGCCAACTGACGAACGTTCATGGTAAAACCCGTGGTAAACATCTCTGGAAGAACAATCAGATTGGTCTGTCCTTTCAAAGGCCGAAGCTTTTCCTCCCAGAATTTGAGGTTGGCAGCTTTGTCTTCCCAAACCAAAGGCTGTTGACAAACGGTTACGCGCAAATTGCTCATAGCTTAATGAGTTTTTCGGCTGCTTTCTCCAGCGTTTCATCCTCTTTCGCGAAGCAGAAACGCAAGAACTTGTCTGCGTTCTTCTCGTGGTAAAACACCGAAACCGGAATAGAAGCTACACCAACTTCCTTTGTCAATCGCACTGCGTAGTCGGTGTCTTTTTCATCAGATATTTTTGAGTAATCCAATAACTGGAAATACGTTCCTTCTGATGGATGAATTTTGAAATTGGAACCTTCCAGCAACTTCAAAAACGTATTCCGCTTTTCTTGATAGAACGCGCCCAATTCGAGGTAATGTTCCTTTTCTTGAAGGAAATCGGCCAAGGCATATTGCGCTGGTGTATTCACGGAAAATACGTTGAATTGATGCACTTTTCGGAACTCGGACATTAGTTCTTTCGGTGCTAACACATGACCGATTTTCCAACCGGTATTATGGTAGGTTTTCCCGAAGGAACTCACCACAACGGAGCGCTCTGCCAACTTGGGGAAACGCGCTACGCTCTGGTGTTCCATTCCATCGAAAATGATGTGTTCATAGACCTCATCGCTTAGGATGATGATATCTGTTCCATCGGTCAATTTCTGAAGTTTGAGCATGTCACCAGCATTCATCACACGACCAGAAGGATTATGTGGCGTGTTGATGATGATCATCCGCGTACGCTGATTGACCAGTTTCTTCACCTTTTCCCAATCTATCAACTCGCCAGAAAGGTTCATTTGCACATAAACTGGAACGCCACCATGAACTTCAATGGCTGGCACGTAGCAATCGTATGCTGGCTCGAAAATGATGACCTCGTCTCCTTCGTTCACAAATGCAGAAATGGCCGTGTAAATGGCCTGTGTGGCGCCAGCTGTAATATTGATCTGGGTGTCAGGGTCATATTTGGCTGAATAAAGTTCTTCCACTTTTTCCGCCAATCGCTCGCGTAAAATGGGCGCGCCTTGCATGGGCGAATACTGATTCAACCCCTTCTTCATGTACGAATGGGTGAGTTCTACCAATCGTTCAGGAATGGAAAAATCAGGAAACCCTTGCGAAAGATTTACCGCACCGGTTTCGCGCGCCAGACCGCTCATCACCGTGAAAATGGTTGTGCCAACCTTAGGTAATTTGGAATGTATGGACCCTGGAAATTTCATTGTGGACGAAGATAGAGTTTCGTCATGTTTCAAAACTTGGTTAATCCGTTCAGATAGCAATACCTTTGTGGCACTTATAGCCCATGAGAGTAATCATTGCAGGAGCGGGAGATGTGGGGTTTCACCTTGCCAAGCTTCTTGTTCAGGAAGATCAGGACATTGCGCTGATCGATACCGATGCCGACAAGCTCAAGTACGCGGCAGAGCATTTGGACATCGCCACCATTCGGGGAAATTCCATTTCATATACCGTTTTGGAGGAAGCCAATGTTACCAAGGCCGATTTGCTGATTGCGGCCACGAGTTCGGAAGAGGCGAATATTTCCACGTGCATCATTGGAAAGCATTTGGGTGCTAAGCGAACCATTGCGCGAGTTCGCAACACAGAATTTCTTCTTAGGCGCGAAAAACTCGACCTGGAAACATTGGGCATTGACGAGATCATCAGCACGGAAACGTTGGCTGCGCGAGAGATCAAGCGTTTGCTGAAAGAAGTGGCGTTTACAGACTCGTTTGAGTTTGATAGAGGGCTTTTGAACTTGGCTGGAATTTCCATTGAAGAGGAAAGCCCGTTGGCTGGAAAAACGGTTTCTGAAGCGGCTTATCTCAATCCCGATAATAACTTTTTGACGGTTGCGATTCTACGCAAGAATGAAACCATTATTCCGCGTGGCGATGTGCATTTCCATGTTGGCGACCACGTGTATTTCATCGCGCAGCGAGACGCCATGCACCACATTTTGGAGCTAAGCGGAAAAGAACGCAAGCGCATCAAGAATGTGATGATTCTTGGTGGTAATGAGGTTGGATTCCATACAGCCAAAAAGCTGAGTTTGAAATTCAATGTCAAGCTTGTTGAGGCAGACAAAGACCGCTGTTTCGAGCTGGCAGATAAACTGCAGGGCACCTTGGTAATTAACGGAGACGGTAGCGATGTAGAGCTTCTGGAAGAAGAAGGAATTGACCAAATGGATGCGTTCATTGCGGTTGACGATAACTCCGAAACCAACATCATTTCATGCTTGGTGGCCAAGAATCATGGTGTGCGGAAAACCATTGCTTTGGTAGAGAACATGGAATACATCCACCTTTCGCAAGCCATTGGTGTGGACACGATGATTAACAAGAAACTCATTGCTGCCAACTTCATTTTCCGCTATGTGCGAAAAGGCGAAGTGGTGTCTTTGACCAGTTTGCACGGAGTAGATGCGGAGGTGGTGGAGTTCGAAGTGAAAGAAAATTCGCCTGTGGTTGGCAAGGTTCTGAAGGGAATCAACTTCCCGAAATCGGCCATTGTTGGAGGCGTTATTCGCAAAGGCAAAAGCTACACGCCAAATGGCGAGTTTGTTTTTGAGCCGCTGGATCACGTAGTGGTGGTAGCTCGGCCACAATGCATACATAAAGTAGAAAGCTACTTTTGATTTCAAGTCGTCATTACGAGGAAAGAATGACCGAAGTAATCTCTTCGAGGAGATTGCCGCTCTTCATTCGTAATGAGGTGAATATTCGAACCAAATGAACATCAATTTTCGGGGCATCTTTCATGTGTTGGGGCTGTTGCTTGGTTTCAATGCGTTGTTCATGGTGTTGTGCATTCCCGCATCAATCGTTTTCAATTTTGACGATGTGGTGCCGATGGGTTTCTCAGCCACGGCAACGGGGGGCTTTGGCCTCATGCTTTGGGCGTTGACCCGATCGGAAGAAAAACCCAATATCCGCAAGCGAGAAGGTTTCCTGATTGTGACACTCGGCTGGTTGGTGATGGCGCTTTCTGGCACGCTTCCGTACATTATGAGCGGGAGCGTGATCAGCTTTACAGATGCGTTTTTTGAAACAATGAGCGGTTACACCACAACGGGTGCGTCCGTCATCAACGACCTTGACGTTATTCCGCGCGATATTCTGCTTTGGCGCAGCATGACGCAATGGATCGGTGGCATGGGAATTATTGTGTTAGCCGTGGCCATTCTTCCAATGCTCGGAATTGGTGGCATGCAGCTTTTCGTGGCAGAATCGCCAGGATTGAAGCCCGATAAACTCGCCCCGAAAATCCGTGATACAGCCAAGCGACTTTGGTTGGTTTATGTTGGTTTGACGGCACTTGAATTGGTGCTTCTGAAGTTGGCTGGAATGAGTTGGTATGATTCCGTGAATCATGCGCTGACCACCATGGCAACGGGCGGTTTTTCCACCTACAATTCGAGTGCTGCGGAATTCTCGCCACTCATTCAATACATCATTACCGCGTTCATGTTCTTGGCAGGAACCAGCTTTACGCTCACCTATTTCGGACTGACTGGTCAAGTGAAAAAAATGTTCCAGAATGAAGAGTTTCGGTTCTATGCTGGCATCATTGCGCTGGTATCTGCCGTTTCAACCATCATTGTTTTCAGCACCATGGATGGAAGCATGGAAAAGGCTTTTCGCGATTCCCTTTTCATGGTGGTTTCACTCATAACCTCTACGGGTTTTGTCTCTGCGGATTACACAAGTTGGACACCATTCCTGACCATCGTTTTCTTCATGTTGTTGTTTATTGGAGGTTCTGCGGGTTCAACTGCTGGAGGAGTAAAAGTGGTGCGACACATTATTCTCTTTAAGAACAGTTTCCTTGAATTGAAGCGGCAACTGCATCCATCGGCAATCATTCCCGTACGGCTGAACAAACGTGCCATCGATCAATCGATTACGTACAATGTGGTGGCCTTCATCATGATGTACATCCTGATTTTCGCTATTGGCGCAATTATCATGACAACGCTTGGAGTTGATTTCGATACGGCACTCGGTTCGGTGGCAACATCACTCGGAAATGTCGGGCCAGGGATTGGGGATGTTGGCCCTGTTAACAACTTCGCGTGGCTTTCCTCAGGTGCCAAATGGTTCTTGGCCGTTCTAATGCTCATCGGCCGATTGGAACTCTTTACGGTTCTCATTCTTTTCACTCCTTATTTTTGGAGGAAAGGATGATGAAATTCAAATCGAAATTGGACAAGGAGGAGAACTCCGATATCTACCATTGGTTCTTTCCTGTAAGCAATGAAATTGCCGAGCAGTTCATTGATGGAACTGACCGAAGAGTTGTCTGCATCGTCAATTCAACCGTCAAATACCATTGTGCTATTCACAGTTTTGGCGTCAACGGTTACCGCATTATGCTTAATCGGGAGCGATGCAAAAAGTTAGGCCTAGTTCGAGGAGAAGAGATTCAAGTTGAACTAGAAAAAGACCGTTCCGAGTATGGTGTTCCTATCGGGGAAGAGCTTCGCGAAGTGCTCGACCAAAACCCTGATGCTGACCGTATATTTCATTCTTTCACGAAGGGAATGCAGCGCACGCTGATTTATTGGGTCAATAACGTCAAGAACCCAGACATCAGAATAAGAAGGGCACTTGTTATGACCGATCATATCGTTACTCAGAACGGAAAACCCGACTACAAACTGCTGAACGTGGAGATCAAAGCGGCCAATCAGGCGGCCAAACTCGGTTGACCATCTATCTTTAACCGAAATGCCGTTCGGACCATTCAAAAATATCAGTCACAAACTGTTGCAAAGAATCTTGCGAGAAGACCCGCAAGCGTTTCGAAAACGGTTATCGTGGAAGCACCTGAAGCTCATTGTGGAAGAGGTGATTTTCGGTGTGGAAACTCGCTGGGGCAAAACATTTGACGTGGTACTGCTTTGGGCGATTCTGATCAGTCTCATTGCCATCATGCTTGAAAGTATTCCAGCATTTCGAGAGCAACACGGCACATCGCTTTACATCATAGAATGGGCATTCACCGTCTTCTTCACGCTGGAATACGCTCTCAGACTTTGGTCTTCTGAAAAGCCAAAGGAATACGCTTTCAGCTTTCTTGGAGTAATTGATCTGTTGGCAATCGTCCCAACGTATTTGAGTTTGATTGTTGTTGGATCGCAGTTCTTGCTGGTTATCCGTGCCATTCGGCTGTTACGGGTTTTTAGAATTCTCAAACTCGTGCGCTACCTGAAAGGCGCGGAAATGCTTATTACCGCCATAAAAGCAAGCAGAGAAAAGGTGTTCGTGTTCTTAACTGCGGTGGTCACGTTGGCCGTCATTCTAGGCACGTTGATGTACATGGTAGAAGGTGGCGAAAACGGTTTCGATAGCATTCCGCGTAGTATTTATTGGGCCATTGTAACGCTCACAACTGTTGGTTACGGAGACATTGCACCAGGCACAACAGTTGGTCAATTTTTGGCCGCTCTCATCATGATTTTAGGTTACAGCATTATTGCTGTTCCAACGGGAATTGTAAGCGTGGAGGTGGCAAAGGCGAGCAAAGAAAAACCTGAAGTTGAATGTTCGCGGTGTGGCGAAACGGAACACATTTCGGATGCACGTTTCTGTCATAAATGCGGTGAAAAGCTCCTTACAAACGAATGAGACCTTTCACATTTTTCATTCTCCTTTTTTCCTTTTCTCTAATCGCGCAAGCGCAGAAACCAGAGCCGCTTTACATTGGAGATAAAGCACCCAATTTCGTTGCACTCGATCAATTTGAAAAGCGCGTTTCACTAAAGGAAAAATTGAAAGACGGTCCAGTCGTTGTTGTCTTCTACCGTGGACAATGGTGTCCGCATTGCAACAGGCACATGAGCAGTATTCAAGATTCGCTGCAAATGATCTTGGACGCTGGCGGTTCCGTCATTGCCATCACGCCAGAAAAGGGCGAAAAAATTGAGAAAACAGTGAAGAAAAGCGGTGCCGCTTTCAGCATTATTTATGATGAAAACCACGGCATTATGGATAAGTATAAGGTCACTTTCAAACTCAGCGGCTGGAAACGATTCATTTATGGCCTTGGCGGAATCAACATCAATAAAGCAAGTGGAAACAAGGACAGCGCATTACCTGTTCCTGCAACTTACATCATCGCGCAAGATGGAACGATTTTCAGTTCACATTTCAATGAAGATTACTCTGAACGAATGCTGGTGAAAGACATGTTGGAGATTCTTTCGGAGATGCGATGATCAGAACTCGATCTTGTAACTGAGATTCGGAACTACCGTCCTTTCCGCAAACACCTCAACTTCGTCTGTTCGGTAATTGTAGCGATGGCCGAGATATTCCTTTGTGGCGGATGCGTTAATGACCTTGACGGCAACGGTGTGCGCTACCTTTTTGCCATTGAACGTAACGCCCAGATTGGCGTGTAGCAGATACACCAGCGGCTTGCGGTTAGAGAAGGCGCGTGTCTCATCATACACCACCTCTTGCGCGGCTATGGAAGCTGCTTCATCTACAGGAGAAATTCGGTCTCCGCCTTGCAACGTGAACTTCAAACTGGTGGAAACCCGATGTTGCTTGTGTTTCCCGAACGGCCACTCTTTTCCGCCCAGCAGATTGACCACAAAATTGGTGTTGTATCGGGTGTTGTACGTTTTGCCGTTGGCCGTGTATTCTGAATTGAAAACCGAACCCGAGAACAGATAGAAATACCCCTTTTTCAAGAAACGCTCAAAGGTGAGTTCCAAGCCGTAATTCTGCCCCGTTCCGTTATTGACCAGCGAATCGCGGAAGAACCAATCGTTATTCAGGTTAAGCAGCGCAAACGAACCCGAAGTGCCAATCGGCAAATCGTAGAGATACTGGTAGTACGCCTCGGCCTTGAAACGCAAGGAAGGATTGATGCTCCAGTCGTACCCCAAAACCATGTGTTGCGCTTTAGAAAAACCAAGTTTTTTGTTCGGATAGATAGTGTTTCCACCAACCTGGTTCTGAATCATATAGAAATTCAGTTTTTCCAACTGTCCGTGTGTTCCGTAACCGAGACTCAAGGTGTGGTTGTCTGAAATGTTCCAAGCCATTCCGAGGCGCGGCTCAATGCTATACGTTTGGTTGAAATTGAAATACTGGCCGTGCAATCCCACATTTATCCTGAACCGCGGATGAACCCGAATCTGCGACTGAACGAAGGCCTGCGTATGGATTTCGCCACCTGTTTCTTCCACAACGGCTTGTAGGTTTTGACCTAATGTTGGTGCAACCGAAAAAGCCAGATCGTAGTTCAGATAATTGAGAATAACGCCCGCCCGTAAGGTGTGTTTGGCTCCAAAACGATGGTTGACGCTAGATGAAAGCGTGTATTTCCATTGGTCATTTTTGATGGAAGAATACGGCTGTAGTGTAATGGTGCTATCCATACGTTCTTCGTCAAACCGCACCAGATTTCCAGTAGTGGCAAACTGCGTTTTGATCAACGTTTTCTCCTTAACCGTTATCTGGTGGTTGATGCCAGCTGCACCCATTGCGGTAAAAACATCAGCTTCGCCTTTGTCTTGATCGTAGAACCATTTGGTCGAATCCGTTTCCGCTATCTGCCCCGAATTGTCCATCGACCCCAATCCCCAAACGGAGAATGTGCCTGCTTTCTGAGTTGGAAAGTTGACTTTGAACGAAACATCCTGATACGTGATTCCTGCCGCATCTTCTGGCAAAAGCGGAGTAAGCAATGCCAAGGTGCTGTAGCGATAATTGATAAGATATGTCGATTGCTTTCCCTTCTTGAACGGCCCTTCGGTGGACGCTTCAAGCCCATTGACACCGACCTCTGCCGTGTATTGCCGTTTCAGCGCATTGCCTTTTCGCACATTCAGGTCGAAAACACCTCCAAGCGCATTGCTGTACTCAGCAGGGAAAGCGCCTGTGTAGAAATCAGAATTATCGATCATGCGACTGCTCAGAGCCGAAAGTCCACCAGCGCCAAACGTTACCACATCGGCAAAATGGCTAGGATTGGGAATTTCCACACCTTCCATTCGCCACAAAAGCGTGCGTGGCGAGTTACCACGAATGGCAATGCCATTGTTGCCAATGCCCCCAGCCACACCAGCGTATGATGTGGCCAAGCGTGCGGGGTCGTCAAATCCACCAGCATAGCGCGATGCTTCTTCTACATTGAATTTCCGCGCACTTACGGTCGACATAGAGTTTAGTGCTCTGTTCTTCGATTCTTTGGCCTGAACCACCACCTCGCCAAGTTCAGCGCTCGACTCCATCAGCTCAATGTTTACCTGCGTTTGTCTTCCTGTCGACACAAGAATTTCGCTCACAATTATTGGGTCGTAACCGATAAAACTCGCCTGAATGGCCACACGGCCAATTGGCACATTCCGCAACACGAACCGTCCTGTGGTGTCGGTAATGGCTCCGATGGGCGGGTCGCTGTCAACCACCATCACGTTAGTGAACGGTAGCGGCTGTTTGGTAGAAACATCCAGCACCAGCCCTGTAACCGTTTGCGTGTAATCTTCTTGCGCCCAAGAGTTTTCGCTCAAAAATCCGAGCCAACACAACATCAATCCTAAAACACGTTTATCCAACATCTTCCGCCAGTTTGGGTTTATACCTTTGCAAAGGTGTCGGGCAGAGGCTTGGCGGTCAATACTGAATTGTCATTATTCGCGCATGGATCAAGAGTTAATGGAGTTGTTTCAGGAGTATCATCGGACGCTCCAATTGCAGAAGTTTGACATGGAAAAGTTGGACTATTCCAAGTTCGACACGCACCTGAATTACCTTAAAATGCTGCATACGCTGGATACTGCTTCGGTATCCGTTTTCGATATGGCCAAGTTGACCCACTTGTACCATTCCGAAAACTTTGGAGCATTGCTTGGCTATGATTTTACGAAGCTGGAAAATGGCGATGAGTTTTTGGACTCACGAAAACACCCCGATGACGCCAAGAGCACCATGCGAATGGGAATTTATTACCTGAAACGCGTGCTTGATATTCCGAAAAGCCAGCGCAAAGCATATAAGATGGTTTCTGAGTTCAGAATGATGAATTCTGAAGACCGTTATATCCGCGTTTCAGAACGGTTTCAAATTCTGGAAATGGATGATGATGGTAATATTTGGTTGGTGCTTTCTGTTTTGGACCTGGCTGCGGACCAAAATGTTCAACTGCCTTATCGAGGTCAGGCCATAAACTTTGAAACAGGGGAAGTTATGGCTTATGAGGTGGATGGCTTGAAAGAACAATCGCCACTTTCAACGCGAGAAGTGGAGGTGTTGAACCTTATCGGAACGGGAAAACTTAGCAAGGAGATTGCCGATCAACTCAACATCAGCGTACATACGGTGAACACGCATCGCCAGCGGATTATTGAAAAGCTGAATGTTGGCAATACTATTGAGGCGTTGAACTTTGCCTCGCAACGTGGAATAATCGGCTAACGGTCAAACCAATTAGGCATGGTTTCGTAATCCGTACCTTGCTGTGATTTGCGATTTCTTGCAATCATATCAATACTTGGCCTGCTTACAACAGGAAACGCTGTCGGACAGATTGCCTGCCCAGCTATGGCCATTACGCAGGTTAATGTGAACAAGAAAGACAAGCTGGCGGGATTCAGTAAGGCCGTACGCAACGGTAAGAAAAAGACCCAGATGGGAAGTTTTTTCACCACGAAGACAAAAAAGTCTGGTCGTTTCAAAGAGTATTCGGAGTTCAGCACAAAATCGCGAAGCAGAAAAGCCTTTTTCGATAAGGACGAGTTTGCCATGCGAACCAAGAAAAAGGGGCGCTTTCGGAGTTATGATGAATTCGCAACGCGGAGTAAACGCAGCAAAAAATTCCGCGATTTTGACGAGTTCGCGTATCGAAGCTCAAAACGAGGCAGTTTTTACGATAAAGATGAATTTGCAACCAAGCGGCAGCACAACAAGCGAATAAACATCGACTCACAGTTTTCGGTCAGATCCACAGAGAAACGCTTTAACAGTAGCAAGAGGTTGAGTTCGGGTTTCTCCTCGAAAAAGAAACGAAGCAAACAGGCGAAAAGCGAATACACGCCTTTTGCCAGCACTACATCTCCGTTTGCTGGAGAAAAGAAGCATCGTGACCCTCAAATTGGCCTTTGGGGCGGAACGGTTGGAAATAGAAGCGGCAAGGATAAAAGGAAGATGATTCCGCTTCCTGAACCGGAGAAGAAAGGAGATTAACGCTTCTTGGTTTTCCCCGCCACCACCTTCAACATGGAAACTTCTTTTTCTTGAAGCATGCGCCATTTACCGCGCGGCAGGTCTTTCTTGGTAAGATTGGCAAATAACACGCGATCCAACTTTACCACTTTATAGCCAAAGTGCTCGAACAATCGCCTCACAACCCGATTCTTCCCAGAGTGAATCTGAATTCCAAACTCAGTTCCATCTGGCTGCTCCATTACGTAATTGACGATGTCTGGCTTCATGAAGCCATCTTCCAGCTCCACACCTTCGTTCATGGCATCGAGGTGCTCCTCCGTCATCGGCTTGTCCAAATAAACGTGGTAGATCTTCTTTACCAAGCTTGATGGATGTGTCAGGTTTTTGGCCAGGTCGCCATCGTTGGTAAACAGCAAAAGTCCGGTGGTTTCCCGGTCTAACCTGCCAACGGGGTAAATGCGTTCATTGCAAGCGCTACTGATTAATTGCATCACGGTTTTCCGGCCGCGCTCGTCAGACATCGTTGAGATAAAACCTTTTGGTTTGTTGAGCAGCAAATAGATCGGTCGTTCACCCTTAAGCAACTGACCTTGGTAAGTCACTTTGTCTCCTTGATGCACGCGCCAACCCATTTCGCGCACTACTTTTCCATTCACCATTACTTTGCCTGTGGCAATCAGTTCATCTGCTTCGCGCCTTGAGCAAACTCCAGCGCGCGCTATGTACTGATTTAGCCGTGGAAGATTATTGCGGTCTTCGGCTTCTTCAGGACGTTTTTTGCCCTTGCCGCCAAGTTTTGGCTTAAAACCACCTTTTTTCGGTGGGAATTTCTTGAGTGATTTTTCCTTTCGCTCACCTCGTTTCCCCTCAGATTCATCTTTTCTGAACTTCTCGAAAGGCCGTTTTCCCTTTTCTCTCATGCAGCAAAGGTAATTCAGGCCATTGGATAGAATGCATCTTCCATATGGTCGAGCGTTTGCTCGTTGGTCGATGTAATCACAGAGATGACATCGAAGCGTGCTTCAAGTTCAATTTCGTGCTGCTCCAAGTAATCGTTGGCCGCTTGAATAATGCGTTTCTGCTTCGCGATGGAAACCGCCTCACTTGGATCACCGAAAAACGCGGTTGAACGGGTTTTCACTTCAACAAACACTATCGTTTCGCCAATTCGCGCCACGATGTCCAGTTCATTTCTGCCACTTCGCCAATTCTCCGCCATTATGGAATAGCCTTTTTTGCGAAGCAATTGCACCGCCAGGCTTTCTCCCTTTTCTCCAAGTTGGTTGTGGTTGGCCATTCAATTTCAATGAATCTTGAAGGTAATGGAAACCTTTCTGACAACATTCACGTAAAGCCGCACACAACAAACGAAAGTTACCCATGCGAATTCAAAAACTAACCGCACTCTGTCTATTTACCCTTGCTTCGGTTGGCGTGTTTGCCCAAGGCTTTGAGGGATCCATCTTCTTTACAAAATCAAACATGATGGATGTAACTCAGTACGCGTATCATGTTAAAGGAAATAAGGTGCGAATTGACGAGATGGTCGAAGGCAGCGATAAGCTGGTTGCCACCTTGATTGTTGATTTGGAATCTGGCGATATGTTCGCCTTGAGCCACGAGAGAAATCTTTGGATGAAGCGACCTTCTAAAGATGGCGATGCCAAAGTGAGCGGAGCCGAAGTGAAGGCTGGCTCATTGAAGCGTTCTATTCACGGTAAGAACTGTTCTCAGTACCGTGTAAAAAACAGACAAGCTGACCGAGAGGTGATGTATTGGGTTACAGAAGGAGATTACTCTTTCTTCCCGAAACTGCTTGAAATTCTGAAGCGAAAAGACAATTTCTCTTCTTACTATTTGGCGCTTGAAGGCCTAGGAAACAAGCTTCCGCTTATGGCAGAGGAGAATACGTTGCTTCGCGAGAAGAAAGGCTTCCTTCAGGTGGATAAGCTTGAAGAGAAGGAATTGGCAGCTGTGATGTTCGAGATTCCTGAGAGCTATGAGAAGGTCGAGCGCTAATTACGATACATATTGGAACTGCGAGCCGCTGTCCGTAATTCGGACAGCGGCTTTTTTGCCAAGAAAAAGTGCGCGGTTATCATCAATATGCCCTGCGGGGAAATTGAAACAAACAGGATAATTGTATTCATCCACCGCTTCGCGAATGATTTCCTCGGCTGTTTTGCCAAACGGAATGGCGTTATCGTTCATGTCGCTCATGCCACCAACGATTAACCCTTTCAGGTTGTCAAATTTCCCATTGCGTTTCAGGTTCATCATCATGCGGTCGATGTGGTAGAGGTGCTCATCCAAATCCTCTAGAAAGAGGATTTTTCCATCTGTGTTGATGTCCGATTTTGAACCAAGAATGGAATATAAAACGGACAAGTTTCCACCAATAACTTCGCCTTCCATTTCTCCATTTCTGTTGAGTGGATGCGTTGGGAATTCATAGCTGGGCAATTCGCCTTTCAACGAATTGATCAGTGTGATGATCTGCACATGATCTTCTGACAGATCTTTCATGCTCAACGGCATCGAGCTATGCAACGTTGCAACCCCGAAATTCTGGTTGATGTGCGCATGCAGAACAGTAATATCACTGAAGCCGCAAAGCCATTTCGGGTGCTTCTCAAACTCCGAGAAATCGAGTTTATCAACGATACGAACCGTTCCATATCCGCCACGTGCACAGAGAATGGCGTTTATGTCTGGGTCATCCAACATGCGTTGCATATCAGCTGCGCGGTCATCATCACTTCCAGAAAACTGATTCTGCGCACCGAACATGCGTTGCCCAGTTCGAACTGTAAAACCAGCATCAGTCAAAATACCAATGGTCGGTTCCAACTCCTCCCAGGTTAGTTTTCGTGCAGTGGCAACAATGCCAATTGTGCTGCCAGGTTTCAGATAAGGTGGTTCGATCATGCGTGGCTGTATTGCTATCTTCGCAGGCCAAATTAACAGCTTTGACCGCATACAAACGACATCTCATTACAGCCGCTTTACCGTACGCCAACGGCCCCATTCACTTGGGTCACTTGGCTGGCGCGTACCTTCCATCCGACATTTACGTTCGGTACTTGCGATTGAAAGGTGAGGATGTGCTTTTCGTGTGTGGTTCGGATGAGCATGGAGCAGCCATTACGATCAAAGCCAAAAAGGAAGGAATTTCACCGCAGGAGGTGGTTGACCGCTACGATGGCATTATCCGAAAGTCATTTGAGGATTTCGGAATCGACTTTGATGTTTATCACAGAACATCATCCGAATTGCATCACGAAACAGCCTCCAACTACTTTTTGGAATTGCTTGAGAAAGATGCTTTCACCGTTCAGGAAAGTGAGCAGTATTACGATGCCGAAGCTGACCAATTTTTGGCGGACAGATACATCACGGGTACATGTCCCAAATGCGGAAATGAGAATGCCTATGGAGATCAGTGCGAAAGCTGCGGCAGCGCGTTGAGTCCAACGGACCTAATTGACCCGAAATCGACCCTCAGTGGTAGCAAACCTATTCTGAAAACCACCAAGCATTGGTATTTGCCAATGCAAGATCACGAACAATGGTTGAAGGAATGGATCAACCGGGGAACCCTTGAGGGCAAACAGCACCACAACCCAAAAGAGTGGAAAAATCACGTGGTTGGTCAGTGTAACTCTTGGATTGATGGCGGATTGCAACCACGTGCCATGACCCGTGATCTTGATTGGGGCGTTCGCGTTCCGGTTGAAGGTGCTGAAGGAAAGGTGCTTTACGTTTGGTTGGATGCACCAATCGGTTACATCTCGGCAACTAAAAAATGGGCCGTAGACAACGGAAAAGATTGGGAAACCTACTGGAAAGACGAGGAAACACGGCTCGTGCATTTCATCGGTAAGGACAACATCGTTTTCCATTGCATCATTTTTCCGATTCTGCTGAAAGCACATGGCGAATTCATTTTGCCAGATAATGTTCCGGCTAACGAGTTCTTGAATTTAGAAGGAGAGAAACTGTCCACTTCGCGGAACTGGGCCGTTTGGTTGCACGAATACTTGGAGGAGTACCCTGACAGGATTGACGCTTTGCGATATTGCATTACATCCATTCTCCCAGAGAACAAGGACAGCGAATTTACTTGGGCAGACTTTCAAGCACGGAACAATAACGAGCTGGTAGCCATTTTGGGCAACTTTGTGAACCGTGCAGCAGTCCTCACTCACAAGTATTTCGGAGGAAAAGTTCCCACTTCGGATTTCGACCAAGATGTGTTGGATGAAGTGAAAACCCACTACGGAAAGGTTTCTGAGAGCTTAGAGAAGTTCAACTTCCGACAAGCATTGAGTGAAGCAATGAATGTGGCCCGAATCGGCAACAGGTACCTAGCCGACAATGAGCCTTGGAAGACAATCAAAACGGATGAGGCTGCTGCCAAAAAAGTCATTTCAACATCGTTGGTTATTGCAGAACATTTGAAGAATGTAATTGCACCTTTCTTGCCGAATACCTCAACTAAACTTGCTCAAATTCTAAACGTTGCTGCACCGAATTGGAATGCTGAAAGCACCGTCCTTGAAGGTCATCAACTTAATAAGGCTGAACTGCTCTTCACCAAGTTTGAAGATGACGAAGTTGAAAAGCAGGTGAACAAGTTAAAGGAAGCCGCAGCAGCTGCGAAGCCAATCGAATTAGAGCTAGCCAAACCGGAAACTACATTCGATGTTTTCCAAAAGCTCGATATCCGTATAGCAACCATCATCGAAGCAGAAAAGGTTGCCAAGACCAAAAAGCTTCTTAAACTGAAAGTCGATACCGGCATGGATGAGCGGACCGTGGTCTCGGGCATCGCGGAGTTTTATTCTCCAGAGGAAATAATCGGAAAACAGGTTTGTCTGTTGGCCAACTTAGCCCCACGCGCCATCAAAGGCATCGAAAGCCAAGGAATGGTCTTGATGGCTGAAAGTCCGGATGGTAAGCTGTCCTTCGTGTTGCCTAGTACTGAAGTCGTAAATGGCTCAGCCATTAGCTAGAAGGATATACATTTGCCTTAGCCGTTAAGCAATGGCCTCGTAGTTCAATGGATAGAATAGAAGTTTCCTAAACTTTTGATCTAGGTTCGATTCCTAGCGAGGCTACTAAATAGGAAACATCCAATTTTTCGTGGATTTTCCTTTTCTCAAAACTTTTGGAACCCCTGTCAATACTGAGACACAGAGCAAGGGCTTCGTTCAATTTTTTGGTTCGACATTGATTTCCGTCAAATTCAAGCATTTCCGGAAAAATCGAACTAAGCAAGTGAATTTTGGTTTTTCCCGAAGCTTTGGAAAATGTGGTTCCTAAGTGAGATAGCATTGAAACGGCCTTACGTATGACCCTTTCTCTATCTATAGAATTACCATTAAGCGCTTTCAGGTCAGCCTCTGCCTGTGATCGAATTTTCTCAAACCTAGTCTTCATTTGAATGAAATCATCTGATGAAACGATTCCATCTGCAAGATTATCCTGTAAACGCTCTATGCGGTTCTTTTGCTTTTCAATGAGGTGATTTAACTCGTCAGCTTTTTTCTTTCTTATGAGGCCAGAACCTTTTAACAAGAGGTTTATCAATTCTTCCTGAATGATCTTTGCATCTTTGGTGAACTGGATGCTATCAAGGATTTCGGAAATGGCTTGGTTTACCTTTTCTGAACGATAACGCTCTTCGCCACAATGGTTGCAGTGATAGTAAGGGTATCTGATACTTGCGCGGCCTCGTGACCGACTTCCTGTCATTTTACTTCCACACTTGGAACATTTCAATATTCCTCGTAACGCAAGCAATTCATCGGAGATTTTAGGGCTAATCCTCTTTTTTGATGAATTCTGATTCAGTTGGTCTTGTACTTGATAGAATAGTTGCTCACTTACGATGCCCTCGTGCTGCGCTTCAATGAGTTGATAAGGTTCGTCCTCAAATGCAGGGATTTCAATCTTCCCCATATACATGGGGTTTCTCAAAATCAGTGAGAGTTGACTTTTGCTTATCGGCGTGCCTCTTTCTTTCAGGTCAATTACTATTTGTGACTGGGGAATTCCTAATGCAACTTGCTCATAGGCATGTTTGATGGCCACGGAATACTTGTCAGGAATTATGATTGGGCGGTTGTTCTCATCACGCGAATTCTTGTACCCGTATGGAGCATTACGACTCCATCGGCCGGCTTTCAATGCTGCCCGCATTCCACCTTTAATTTTGATAGACCTCCGGTCGTTATCCACTTCTGGAATTGCTAAGAAAACCGCAAGCATAACCTTGTTTTCCGGAATGGAGAAGTCGATAGGCTGTTCAATTGACTGTGCTTGAACACCTAGCTTCCTAAGCTCATCAATCATCCTGTAAGCATCGTAGGCATTTCGTGAGAATCGGTCCCATGAAGTGAACAGAAGCAAGTCTACCTCACCTTTGTTCTTATTCAGCCAGCAGAGAAACTCTTTGAAGGCTGGTCTATCGAAATTCTTCGCAGAATGATCTTCTCGGAATGAGTATACCATTTCGACATCATTTCTACTACAATAGTTTTCTAACGAATCCGATTGAACGTCAAGGCTGTAACCCCTTGCCTGTTCATCACTAGATACCCTGCTCATAAGTGCTGCCCGCTTTCTCATTTACTTCTTCGATAATAATTCTGGCCAGCTCCTTGTTGAATGAGAGCATGACCTCTAGTTCCTCATCCGAATACTTTTCTTTTTTAGGGTCTACAAGTTTTCTGCATTGCTTTAATGTCAGCATTGTTCGATAAGCTGCATCGACCTCTGTTCGTCCAGTAGGTAGATACCTGTATCAATAGGTCTGATGTGTTCAGTACCATTATTTCAATTTTACTTTCCGTGTGTTTTCACATCTTACAATTGCCCCTTTTTGCGTCTTGATGGTGATGTTCTGGTAACCGTTCATGAGTATCAGTTCCATCAATCTGGAGCCTTTATCAACAGCCCGACCTTCAGTTACCTCCATCAGGTCCATTTCACCGCGATCGTCAAATTTCACTTTGACCGATAAGACATCCTCCTCTTTCAATGCCTTAAATACAAGTGCTTCACTATCGGTGAGGAATTGGAGCTTCCCTGAGACCTTTTCAATAGGTGCTATGGTGAGTACTTCGGCAAGCACCTCGGTAAGGCTAATGGACACATGCGACCTTGCAACCATGTCAAAGAAAGGCTGATGGTCAACGTCAGAATGCTCAAAAATGACCGGACTGAAAACAGTACCACGGCCATTTTGGTCGATAAGAAAAGAGATGGGTCGTTTGACCAGCAGGGCAAATACAATATGACCGTCCAGATGGTTGGAGACCATTCCTTGAGGAATAGCGGCCAATAGCTTCTCAACCATTTCAGGTTGTGAGAACATCAATCCTACTTTTTCCTGATGTTCAGGAGGGAACATGTTCACCATTGCCTGACGCATTTCAGGGCTTTTGAGAACAGAATCCACCTTGATGGGGACGGGGGCGACCACTTCGTTACGAAACGCCCGGATGAACTCCAGTGAAAAATTATACTCCCGCATCTTCTCGATCATCTTGATCCAGACAAACTCGGTGAGGGAAAAGTCATGCCGCTTGTTCTTTTCGTGATCAGCGATGAGAAGCCCCTTTCTGTTCCAGTCGGCCATGAGTTTGGGGTGGACGCCAGTCTCGGTGGCCCGGAAAGGCTTTTTGGTCATGGCAGCAGTGACCTCAGGGAAATCCCGTGAAATTCCAGCAGCGCAGTTTTGCAGTATCTGTGCGTATGCGGTCAAAAACTCTTGATTCATCATTGAAATTAATTATATTACATAAAGGTAAAATAAAATACCTAAATTTACATAGGTAATAACACAAAGACGACAATGGCAACTTGGAATCCCCATACTCAGACGTTCGACCATTATGGATGTAAGAAATGTGGAGAATCCTTTTCAGGCAGAAAGAACCGGCAATTCTGTTCAACGGCCTGTAAGGTCGTTTTCAATAATGAACGGGCGGCCGAAAGACGGTTGAGCGACCAGCGTCATACGACCCCGTTGGTCAGGAACATCAGGATATTGGAAAAGGTGGTGTTGGAACAAGGTAATGGAATCGCTACTGTTCCCAGATATTACCTGAACGAACTTGGCTTTGATTCAAAAGCCCCTATGAACAAAGTCTCAATTAAGGGTGAGACGTGGTTCGCGGTCGGAGATTACATCTACAAGGTACACAAGGATAATACGGTAGAAATACTACATAAAGATTGGAGAAATGAGCACGATAATTATAGAAGACAGTTTCAGGCCGGATGATTTCAAGAAGGCAAATCCGGAATCCAAACCAAAGAAACCCGAAGGTTCAGAGACCTCTCCTTGGGTTTGGGTGGTCATAGGAATTATGGCTTCCGGTGCCATCGCCTCATTGATAATGGCCGTACGAGAATACAGGATTCCGAAGCGAGTTGAGGAGGATGAAGATCATGAGCTTTCGTTCGCCAATCGTTCCTGAGTATCGGAATTTATCCGCATTTATGCGAATAATTCTGTGTTTATACGTGTTCACCCGAATAAATGCATTTCGGCATAATTGGATTAGTAATTAGTGAGTCGATGAGTCTTTGTTGTGTTCTTCGCTTTGACAACAGATAGGACTGATGGGCATAGGTAATCTATATCACAGTGATTATTTTGACTTGATGCTAGTGAATACAATTCGCGATACAACATTCAACCAAATAGCTTGGTCGTGATAAGGACTGGGGTCAAGTGCATTCATGGTTTCATTAGAGATTCTACGCTTACGCGACCATTTAATGCAATTTGATGAAATGGAAAATTTCTTGAAACGCGATTTTTCGTTGTTGATAACCTTATTGATAACTAGCTGAATCCGTTATGGGGGCTGTGATACAGTGTTGTTGAAAACTATTTTTGGTCAATTCCTTGACAAATAGTCGTGTGTCAGGCTATGTTAGATGTCCGCCTACCAACCAAAGAAAATGTCGAACCTCGTTTTATGGAATTCAAGAGACCTTTTGAGGCTCAAATTATTACCTGACCGTAGGTGTAGTGTTCGACTGGCTTCTGTTTCTTACGACCAAGCTTTTTTGGGGCTCATTATTCATCCAATAAATTTTATCAGCTGATGAACATTAGTACGTTGCTTAGTTTCAATTGTGTGCACATGAGTAAATATTTTAAAACGATACTGGTACCGCTCGTTTTAGTCCTCGTGTGTGCATCCTCAGGGTATGCTCAACCTATAGTGATCACCGAGACGGTTAATGATGCCAGTACCAATGGAGGCAGTGATGGGAGCATCACTTTGAGTGTGAGTGGCGGGGTCGCACCATATACGTATGCATGGGACCACGGGCCGACCACGCAGGATGTGAGTGGTCTTTCAGCCGGAAACTATGGAGTTACGGTGACCGATGCCAACAGCACGACTGCCGATGAGGACTACGTGGTGGGAGAGCCGGCTTTGTTGAATGTAAGTGCTAATGTCATTCCTGAATCTGGACCTGCTATGGTCGATGGCTCAATCAACCTTAATGTCACCGGAGGAGTTGCGCCATATACATATTCATGGGACCATGGGCCAACCACCCAGAACGTGAACGGCCTATCAGCTGGAACATACTGGGTTACGGTAACGGATATGAATAGTGAAAACGTATATACCAGTTTTACTGTGACCCAATCCGTTCCAGGTCTTTCAGTCACCGCGAACATCACTCCTGAGTCAGGCCCAGCGATGATGGACGGAGCAATAAGTCTGATGGTCAGTGGTGGAAGTGCCCCTTACAGTTACTCTTGGGATTATGATGCTGGCCAGACCACGAGTTATGTTGGTGGACTTAGTGCAGGAACATATTGGGTTACGGTGACGGATATGAATGGCGATGATGTTTACACGAGCTTCACGGTGACAGAGAACTCTTCAATATTGACGGTTGTCGAGAACATCACCGATGAATCGGGTCCTGCCATGGCGGACGGATCGATAACCTTGAGCGTTAGCGGAGGAAGTGCGCCATATAGTTATCAGTGGGATCACGGTCCTACCACCAGAGATGTGAATGGACTTTCTATGGGCACCTATGGTGTGACGATAACGGATATGATGTCTGAGCAGACCTACAAGAGCTATATGGTTCACTCTTCAAGTTCCGGCCTTTCGGTCACTGCGAACATTACTCCTGAGTCAGGACCGGCCATGATGGACGGGGCGATCAGTCTGATGGTCAGTGGTGGAATGTCTCCATACAGCTACTCTTGGGATTATGATGCTGGCCAGACCACGAGTTATGTTGGTGGACTTAGTGCAGGAACCTATTGGGTTACGGTGACGGATATGAATGGCGATGATGTTTATACGAGCTTCACGGTGACCGAGAACTCCTCGATGTTGACTGTGGTCGAGAACATCACCAATGAATCGGGTCCTGCCATGGCGGACGGATCGATAACCTTGAGCGTTAGTGGAGGAAGTGCTCCGTACAGTTATCAATGGGACCACGGACCAACAACCAGAGATTTGAGTGGTTTGGCTCCAGGGGTTTATAATGTCACAATCACGGATATGGTCGGAGAACAGACTTATAAGACCTATTATATCTATACAGATTCTCCAGATCTTTCAGTCACAGCGAATATTACTCCTGAGTCGGGTCCCGCTATGATGGACGGTGCCATCAGTCTTATGGTCAGTGGAGGAAGCGCTCCTTACAGTTATTCCTGGGATTATGATGCTGGCCAGACCACGAGTTATGTTGGTGGACTTAGTGCAGGAACCTATTGGGTTACGGTTACCGATATGAACGGAGATAATGTTTATCAGAGTTTTACAGTGACAGAAAGCTCTACGATGCTTACTGTAATAGAGAACATCACCAATGAGTCTCCAGCGATGTACGATGGGGCCATTACGTTGAGCGTAAGCGGAGGGAGTGCACCTTACAGCTATCAATGGGATCATGGACCTACCACCAGGGATGTTAGCGGATTGATGTCCGGAACCTATGGTGTGACAATAACGGATATGATGTCTGAGAGCGTTTATCGCAGCTATTACGTAGCTGCTTCAAATCAAGGGCTAACTATAAGTGAGTCGATAACCTCTGAGTCGGGTCCAGCAATGATGGACGGAGCAATCAGTCTTATGGTCAGTGGGGGAAGTGCCCCTTACAACTTTGTTTGGGATCACGGGCCAACCACTCAAGCCGTATCTGGTTTATCTTCTGGTAGCTATGGAGTTACGGTTACCGATATGACCTCCAATAGCCAATACATGAACTATTTTGTTCCTCAATCTGGCCCACTGAACGTCAGTCTAACCTCCAACTATTATACATGTATAGGTAATGGAAGAATCATGCTGAATATATCCGGAGGAACTCCTCCATACAATATGACGGCTCAAAACCCAGGAGGTGACATTGAATATTTCTGGATGGACGGGGCACAATGGGTTACTGATATTTACCAGACCGGTTTGTATGAAGTGACCGTTACCGATATGGATGGTACCCAATTGGTTGAGACCATTGACGTAATGGATTCTCCGGAATTGAGTATTGCACTTTCATCTCCTTATAACAGTGGTAGCTACAACGTGAGTTGTTCAGGTACTGAAGGGGTAATTGATATTACAATCTCAGGAGGGGTTCCTCCCTTCAACATTTATGTTACCGGAGAGTCTGAAATGGCGAATGTTGAAGCAACAGCTGCTGCCGCTGTTGTTCATAGTGCTCCCATGACGTTTACCACCTCTGAGAGTACTTTTCAGTTGACGGGTCTGGCTGCCGATCGTTATTACGTGAATGTTACCGATGTGAGTACATGCGGAGGGGGAATGGAGGAGATTGAGCTTACCAAACCTTCGATTGATCTGCAAGTTTCCCCAACAGTTTATCCTAATGGTTACTATTTCTCTTGCGCAGATTGTGACGATGGTTTAGTAACACCCGAAGTATTGGGCGGAACAGGACCATATTCCTACTCGTGGTTTGCTCCGCCAACAGAGGTGATGGACATGGACATGAGAATTGAAGGAGCCAGTTTGTTTTCCACCGATGAGTTTTTGGATGACCAAGATTGGGATTTGACAGATCCAGAGGCTCAACAGTTCTTGGTTTCGAATGATATGGATTTGACCGGGGCTTCTCCAGAGCAGCCTTATTTGGTTTATGTTGAAGATCAGAACGGTTGTTCATCTGTACAGTTGTTCCTTTTGGAGAGACCAAAGGATACTCAAGGAGTTTCTTCCAATTTGACTTCCTGTGAGGGTTTTGGGTCAGAATCATTGGGTCAATGGATAAGAGATACGGCCAAGGTCCATGTTTGTCCAGAGGTTCAAGTTGGAATTGGTACTGATGTTATTCCAGAAGGGTATGCGCTTGGAGTTGCTGGTAAGATAATGGCTGAAGAGGTTGAGGTAAGACTTGCGGTCAACTGGCCAGATTATGTTTTCAAGGATGACTACAATAGAGCTTCTTTGGAAGATGTGAACGCCTTTATAAAAGAGAACGGCCACCTTCCAGATGTACCATCAGCAGAGGAAATTGAGAGAAACGGAGTTTCATTGGGTGAAATGGACGCGATTCTGCTTCGAAAAATAGAGGAACTGACCCTGTATTTGATTGAGCTGAAAGGTGAGAATGAGGAATTGAGAAAGACAATTGAAGAATTGAATCACTAATCGCTTCGTTATGATCAATTCTCGAGCTGGAATATCTTGGTTGACCCTATTGTTTGTTGCCTGCTGCGGGATCGGACGTGCTCAGGACACGCTTAAAAATATAAGCTCATCCACAGGTCTTGCTCAGTATTGTGGCTCTGATCATGTTTTCGTATCCGAGAATCAGACAATTAATTACGAGGTTTTGGCAGATGCAAGAGCAATTGTAAAATCTCAGGGAGGCATTACGCTTAAGCCAGGGTTCAAGGCTGGTGAATTTTCAAATGAGGGTTTTTTTCTTGCTAAGATTGTCAACGCATGCGGTGAAATGGTTTGGACCGGTGCAGAATCCAGCGATTGGAATGAACCAGGAAACTGGGAGTCTTATGGTGTGCCTGGTGCAAACGATGAGGTGGTTATTCAAGTATCCCCGAACGAGCCTGTTTATGATGGTGGTGGGAATGAAGTGATAAAGGCTCTTGCGATTCAAGGGAGTGATCTGGTGGTCAATTCTGATTTACAGATTGCTGAAAGTTTAGAGTTATCCTCAGGAGTAATTAATTCAGAGAATGGTATGATTAAATTGCTCGACAATAGTACGGTTACCGGTGGAGATTCGGATAGCTACGTTCAAGGCTACGTCAGTAAGTCAGGTGCGTCCAGTTTCGTTTTTCCGCTTGGCGACAAGGGTTTCTATCGGCCGCTAACGTTAGAAGAGCCTCTTGCTTCAGGTGTTTATCGTGCCAGATATCATGAAGAGAACTCTAATGACATCTATTCCCATGATTTCAAGGAAGCGGGAATTTCAGAAATCTCAACAACAGGTTATTGGGAATTTTATAAGGAAATTGGACCTGACGTTAGTTTAAGTGTGGGCTATGATCAGTTGCACAGTTGCGGTATTACTAACACCGCTGATGTTGAGGTTACGGTGTGGGATGGTGTTCAGTGGACATCCCAAGGTGTGTTGAATTTCTCAGGAAACGACTTGAGTGCGGCTATGTCTAGTGATGAGTTGTCAGCTTATGGTCCTTTGACTCTTAGTGTATCTGAACCGGCCCCGGAAATTGTTTTGAATCTGGTGGAAGATAGAAGCGTTCTTTACAGTGAAATAGTACCCCTCGGTAATTCCCCGGTGGCTGATGGAGGTCAACCTCCATATGATTATCGTTGGACAGTCGCTGATGCTAATTGGAGTACCGCTGAAGTTCCAGAACTTCCCATATATAATAGTGGTCTTTACGAGTTGGAGGCTAGAGATAATAAGGGATGTTTGGGTCTAGGTGCGGTAGATGTAGAGGTAAAACCAAGTCTGGTAATTGACCTTAGTCATCTTGGAAACCTACTGGAGGAAGACCAGTTGTCCTTGCACGTGGTTACCGAGCAGTTTGATGAGTATGTGGAAGGAGGAGTTGCATCATTCAATTACGACCTCAATACTTCAGAAACTGAGGTGGAGCTGACCGTGGGTTCGGTGATGGAAGAAGGAACTACGAAGTTCAGTTTTGATATCAATCAATCGGGAGAGATTGAAAATGTTGCCTTCCACGAAGTTGATGAGTTTGGAAATGAGACAGATGTGATTCCACTGTCGGACAATTTTTACAACGGTATAGATGGAGGCGTTGAGTTTTATTTTGACGGAAGCGCTGCTGAACGGAAAAAACCATCTCAGGATATGTTCATATCCGAGTTGGTCGACTTGGAAGGCGGCATCTTAATGACACCGAATCAAGATGGTCAATTTGATGAATTTGGTGTTAAAATGGAAAATCCGCCCAGCTATTATTCATTGGTCATTGAAGACCGTAGAGGCAATGAACTCTATCAAACGAACGATTCCCAGGACAAGTGGGATGGAACGTATCAAGGTCAGTTCGTCAGACCAGGTGCTTACCATTATTCTATAGTGCTGGATTCCGAATTAATTCAAGGACAATTTTTAGTTGATTACTAGAAGCGTGGGGAATAAACTTTCAATAATAGCCATTGGAATAGCCATAGTTGCTGTGGTGTCTTCCATTTATGGAACAACAATAGGTTTGAGAATTGGATTTGTTGATTCTCAAAGGTTGGTGTACGAATATGATGGTACCAAGGAAATTCAGGATGAGTATAATCAAGAATCGATGCTGTTACGGGCAAACTTGGATTCTCTTAATGTGGAGTACCAATCCGCGCTTGAAACGTTTCAATCGAATGAGTCAGGATGGTCATCAGGAGTGGTTTCGGATGAAAGGCACAAACTGATTCGATTGAAGGAAGATTTGATTAGATATGAAGAATATGTTCAGGAACACACAGGTGAAAGAGAGCGGGAAATGATGACAGGGGTGCTTAATCAAATAAACTCTTTTATAACCGAGTATGGAAAGCAGAAAGGATATGATTACATATTGGGCACAACGTCTGGGGGAAGCATACTTTACGGGAAACCCTCAAATGATATTACGGATGATGTTCTCAAAGAGCTTAACCAGAAATACATCTTGGGCAATTGATTAGGATTATCTCCATATTGATTTTCAGTTTGACAGTCTTTTCTGGCTGCGATAAACCCACGGTATTCCATTCTCTAGGAGCTTACAGGTCGTGGGTGTATTCTGAGAGCAGTGGTCTTTCTACTGTACAATCGGTTAACGGTGTTAAGGTTAAAGCAACCTATTATCATCCAGAGTATTTGGTGCTTAGAAATTGCGTTGGTTGTGTGGAAGCGGAATTGGACTCGGCAAGAGCTAAATACGATAGTTCATTGACGTTTCTATTGAATTTCGGTCCAAATGAGGAAGATGGTATTCATGGAGATATTATGAAGGTCGATGTAAAGAATTACAAGGAATATGCTGAAAGGTTTTTGAGACTGAACTTCAATATGGCAGATTATGTCAGTTTAAGATATAATGATCTGACGGTACCAGTGACGATTTATAGTCTTGAAAACACTTTTGGACTAACCGATTCCAGAACAGCTTATCTGGTATTTAATGACGGTGCGCTGAGAAATGTTCTAAAGGATGCTTCTGGTGAAATTGACCTGGTATTTGATGCATATGAATTCGAATTGGGTCGTCTCAAATTTAGGTTTCCAGTAGAATCTATTTTGTCTAAGCCGTTGTTTCAACTCGATAATAAAACCTCATAATATGATTTTCATCTGGTTACGAAAACACAGAAGGTTCACACAGGTTATGTCGATGACTGTGGCGTTTAATTTGGTCTTCCAGTTATGCTTGCCGTCTGCGTTTGCGCTTACCGGAGGTCCTTCGCAACCCGAGTTTTCGAGTTTTGAGCCAGTTGCAACCACCAACTTGGTGAATGACTTTTCCGGTGATTTTACGTACAATCTTCCCGTCCTTCAGATTCCGGGGCCTGACGGAAGTGCATATGCAATGTCACTATCTTATCATAGTGGTGCTTCACCTAATGACGAGGCTTCTTGGGTCGGGTACGGATGGACATTGAATCCTGGAGCCATCAACCGAAATGTGCGTGGCTTTCCTGATGACTGGAAAGGAGAGAAAATAACCTATCATCATAAGGCACCAGATAACATTACTGTAGCGTTATCTGGTGGTTTTTCGGTTGAGGCTTTCAGTATAGGTGGCTCTTGGAATGGAAGTATGCGCCTTAATAGCTATACAGGATTTGGAACATCTTCGTCTTTTGGTGTCTCGTTTGGTGGGGTAGTGAGTTTGGGTTACCACTACGGGGATGGAGATGGATCCTTCTCCCTTTCCGTAAACCCTGCAGCTGCGCTTAAATCATTATCGAAGAAGTCAAAAGGGAAACAGAAGGATGGCAACACTGATAAGGAACCAGCAAAAACGAAGAAGCTTACGAAGGCTCAAAAGAAGACGAGGGATAAGATAACCAGTAAAACCATGGGTATTGCAAACATTTCGCTGGTTGGAGGTAATGGCCTGTTTACATATGGAAACGCGGCAAGACCATCCGTGGTTTCGCCTTATAAAGGGTTCTCAACAACTGTTAGCTTGGAATTAACAGGTACTATCGCACCTGTACAGGTTGGTCTTGGCGGGTCGGTTTCAGGACAATATAATTGGCAGAGTCAGGTAAACCCTGACAATGGTCAATTCCATACAGATGAAACGGTTTATGGTTATATGTATAGTTCGGAAGCTGAAGGAAACCGAAATGCTATCATGGATTACACGGTTGAAAAGGAGCAAACATTCAATAAGCGTGACCTGAATCTCAGCATTCCTATCAACAATGCTGATGTTTACTCAGTGACGGGCGAGGGTCTTGCAGGGGGATTCAGGATGTTTAGCAAGGAAGCAGGAACGTTTAGACCAAATTATAAGAAGAATCTTACTATTTCTGCAGAGGTAGGGGTGGATCTTGATCTGGGTTGGAACAACGGTGGCGGAGCCTCTTTAGGAGCAAGTGGTCATAGACTTAGCGTGGAGAAGTGGGAAACGCACGGAACGCATTCGTTTTCAAATTCCCTTGAGAAGGGCGAAAATGAAAACGTTGTATTCAGATTCAACAATGATCTAGGTGGGGTATTGGATAGGGGAGCTGGCTCTGATAACCTTCAGCGGGCATCTTTATATACAGTCAGTGGAGTTGGAGGAAGCAAGTCCTTTAAGGCTAATGTTGGAGGCATATCCAACGAAATAATTGAAGATGCCGAACATGATCGGGTAGGTCGTGCTTCATATATCGGCTTTACATTGAATGAGGACTTGTTAGATGCTGGAACCGTACCACACACGGCAATTCGCTATAAGGCATATGATAAAGCGGCTGAGCTTGTGGATAGCGACCTTACGGCAAACCGAGAAGCCGCATCTGGTCAAATCGGGGAGTTCGCTGTAACCAATGAGACGGGGTTAACTTATAATTATGGGCTACCGGTTTACGCAAAAAATGAGAGAGAAATATCGGTTGATGTGTTTGAGAAAACGATTCAACCAGATAGGTATATTGTAACTGGTAGCGAGAATGGAAGTAAGGCCAAAGTGGGAGAAGAAAGAAACGCACCTTATGCAAGTGCTTACCTTTTAACATCCATCACCACACCAGACTATGTTGACCGATCTCATAATGGACCCTCATTAGATGATTTTGGGGGGTACACCAAGTTCAGTTACGAGAGGGTTCGAGGAGGAAATGGAAGTTGGTACAAGTGGAGACTGCCATACGGGGGCATGATCTATCAACCGAATTCGTTGTCGGACCCAAAGGACGATCTTGCATCCTTCCAAGAAGGTGAAAAAGAGCTGTATTTTCTAAAGCAGGTGGAAACAAGAACCCATTATGCGAAATTCATAACCGGGGATAGGAAAGACGGTCACCAAGCGCAACCAAATGCATCTCAAGATGCTAACCCTGCAGTTTCTGGTTCAAGCGCACAAAAAAGACTTATGAGAATTGAGCTCTATGCTGGCCACCCTGACGATAATCTCCCGGATGAACTAATTAGAACTGTTCATTTCGAGTATGATTATCACCTATGCCAAGGTACTTTGAATTCGGAACCAGGTGGTTTAAACGGAGGAGGTAAGCTTTCGTTAAAACGGGTTTGGTTTGAGCATGGAGGTGTTGTTCATGCTTCGGTTGCTCCGTACGAATTCCAATACTCCTATCCGAATGTTAATTACCCTTCACCGTACAATAACACCGCTATTGATACCCATGGAAGTCAATTCACATCGATCCAGCAGAATCCAAACTATTCACCACAAGGTTTAGACGCATGGGGGAATTATCAGGTTGATGGCGAATCACGGTATCAGAACATGCAACGTTGGGTGGATCAAACACCTCCAGCTACATTTGATCCGGCTGCTTGGCAACTGAAAGCTATAAAATTACCCTCGGGTGGTGAGATTCATGTGCAGTATGAACAGGCGGACTACTCTTATGTACAAGATCGGCCCACGCACGCCTTGGTTAGTTTAATTGCTAACCCAATTGACCTCTCAAATCCACCGGCTTTAGGGCGTAGAACGTTTAGTTTGGATGTCAGTGATGTTATTGACCCTACAGATTCAGCGTATCAAGAAAAACTGGATGTTATAGGACAGTTGATTAGACAGGAATACATCATTCCGAGAAAGCGGATGTTTTTCAAGTTTTTGTATCGGTTGAATGGATTTTCCAACGATGCCCCTCAGATTGACCACTGTAATGCTGATTATATTTCTGGGTACTGTAGGGTCCGGTCAGTAAGTACAACAGGTGGACAACTTACGGTAGAACTTGGGGCAGATCAAGGAGTTTCCACATATATGTTACCACGCCAAGTTTGTTTGGACTTTGTGGAAACGCAGAGGCAGGGTATGCTGAACTCAAACCCTCATTGCGATCCGACAGGCAATACTTCCATATTCGGTGACCCGAACGATCCTGGGACAGGATTTGAAAACGTTTTTAACTATATGGCAAGTGAACTGCTTGGAGGATTTTCAGCGGCCATGCATTGTATAGAACTGAATCACGAGTTGTCCTACCTCAGAATTCCGATTGTTGACAAGAAAGGAGGAGGGGTGAGAGTGAAGCGATTGTTGATGTATGATGAGGGTTTGGAGCCAATAGCAAACTCCACTGATGATGCAGGAAGAGTGCTTCTTGGAAGCGAATATATCTACAGAAAATACGATGAGTCTATTGGTGCTTGGGTTTCAAGCGGTGTTGCTACCAATGAGCCGGGAATAATAAGAGAAGAGAATCCATTGGTTACTGATCTGCCCAGAGGTCAACAATCGGCATTGGATAGAATTATTTCTGGGAAAGACCGGGATCAAATGGAAGGGCCGATCGGAGAAAGCCTCCTCCCTGGACCATCGGTTGGATATTCTCAGGTAATTGTGCGCAATATTCATTCAGGAATCACCAATCCAGGTTATTCGGTCAGAGAATTTTACACGGCCAAAGATTATCCGTTTGACCACGAAGAAACCGAAATCGAGAAACGCAAGGATTTTATGCCTTTAACCCTAGGTGTTGTTAACTATATAGTTAATAACATTTGGTTAACCCAAGGCTATTTGTTCAAACTGAATCAGATGCATGGCAAGACGAAATCCTCTCGGTCTTATGCCGGAGATTATTCAAGCGTGTTTGCAAACCCAGATGAACCCAACCCAGATGCGGGAACCCTGATCAGTTATGAAGAGACAGAGTATTTCCAGCCGGAGGATCAGGTTCCAGTGTTAACCTCATTGAGAGAGCTTGTGAATCCCGAGGCTGACCTTCTGAGAATGTCTTTGGGTAGAGAAATGGATATAACCACTGAGTCTCGGGTTGTCAGAGACCTAAATGATGGTGGTAGCTTGGAGTTTGATGCTGACTTCGGGATGTTCGGTATGTTCCCGGTTCCATTTGCCTCTGTATTCCCATCCTATTCCAAAAGTACTGCCGAGATGCATCAGCATGTAACTTCTAAGGTTGTTTGGTATCCGGCAATTGAGAAGAAGAAAACCGTTATGAGAGACGGCATTGTAACCTCAACAGAGAATGTAGCTTTTGATCCGAGAACGGGTAAACCTATTGTAACCAGATCTTATGATGGACATCATGACATGACTCTTGGTAATAGTCAAAATCCTCATCAGGGGTATTTTACCTCATATAGCGTGCCTGGTTGGCAAGAGTACACCAATCTGGATCAGAAAGCCTGGAACGAGAAAAGACGAGTGCTTTCTACCCCGAACTTGACCATTGATCTGAACATTGATAATGATAATGGACCATATCTAGATCTGGAGGGAGACGTTTGTGATGCTCTTGACAAATTCACCATTGGTGACCAACTGGAAGTATATGATGATGCCGAGGTGTATGGGGTCTTCCATATTGAAGATATATGGGCTAATCGCATTGAGCTTGCACCGCTTTCATATGACGGAATGCAAGCAGACTGGGCGTCTCCTACATGGAACCCTCATGAGTGGAATTGGGCTTCTTTTGGTGGTGGTGTAGAAGAAGTGGATGTTCAGGTTCTGCGTAGTGGCCGAACCAACCAATTAGGCACAACCGTTGGTTCATTTACAACCTATGGCGAAAAGGAAACCCATGTTCATTTGGAAACGCTGCAGGAGGTAGATCCTTTGTATAGCCAGAAGCAACAATTTGTTGCTGAACTTAATGCGGCTTTGGTTTCTGGTGGAACCGTTGACGCCACTGGTATGGAATTGGTGGGACCCGATGGGGTTTGTTTTGAACTGCAGGAACCTATCAACGTATCTTCAGATGGAACTGAGGCTAACATACAGATGCCTGTTGTTAATGCCCCAACTACCTCATCGAATTTTGTAGTGAACGGAACATTTGATGGGACATGCACAATTACGGAGAACCAATCCTGTATTGCAGAAAACAATGGTTACACTGAGTATATAATTGATGGTAGTCCCAACTGTATCCCAAGTTGGGGAAATATATATGAGATTGAACCGTATTACATTGACCCTTCCGAGATTTGGGACACCACACACTTTTTCTACTATCAGGAGGATTCACCAGACCCTAGGATCGTTCAAACCAATAATGAGAGTGTTCTTTATCTGACGGTTGACCGTATCGGTTTGGTCTATCGCGTGTTAAATGACAGTTCAGGTATTTTCGAATATCAGAGTACAGTAGGAGTTTATCAAGACTTTCAATCACCGTTGACCAGTGGTAACTATAGCCTGATGTTTGATTATGCTGGTGAAAACTTGAATATGCAATCTCTTTGGGTGAACCTACTTAACATTCAGGATACAACGCATTTTGAAGCCTATTCGCAAGAACAGGTTGAACATATTACCAATTCATTTTTGTATGAGGATAGTACATCAGTTTTCCAAGGAGTATTTATCATGCCTCTCATACCCCCTTACACATCTCTTTCGTGCTCTGAAAATCTTCAGTTTCAGCAGTATAGTTATCAATTCACCATTCCTCCTGCCCTGAATGGCCTACTAGATAGATTAACGTTTACAACAAATATGGATACCTCTTCAGGTGACGGTTTCTTTATTGATAATGTGGTGTTGGTTAAAGAAGGAGAGGACGAGACTGGATGTAATTTTAATGTTTCTGCGGATGCAGAATTTTCGCTTGATCCGGAGACAGGTACTCTGGTACTCAAACCTTTTGCTGGAGCCTGCTATACCGTACCATTCGATTGCTTTAACTTCTGCGATAAGGCTTATCCAGGAATAATCGTAGATGATGTGGTATCGTCAGAAGCCACAGAGTATGCGCACGATTGGAAGCAAGAGATTAATTGCGAACTGGAGAGTACTGTAGGTTATTGGTATCCGGAAAACCGCAATGATTTTGAAGACTCGGAAAAGGGCAAATGGCGTCCGTCTTCACAGAATGTTTATCGTACAGGTATTGAAAGTATCGATGCTCCGCTTACAGGCTTGAGTACTGAGCGTAGTTACAACACGGGAATGTATCCATTAGAAGTGTTCAACTGGAAGCACCCACAAGGAAACAATGTGGATAAATGGTTGCAAACCTCTAAGGTTACGCGTTATTCACGCCACGGAAATGCAGAAGAAGAGAAGGATATCATGGGAATCTACAGCAGTGCCAAGTTCGGTTACGACAGAACCCTTCCATATGTCATAGCTAAGAATGCACCGTATAATTCGGTTTATTTTGAAAGTTTTGAAAAGAGTTATTCCTCAAGGTGTGCGCCTAATTCAAATACGATCAATGTCCTTGTAGAGGATGAAGTTTTACTCGATTCGGATGCTGGATACCTTCTGACAAGTTGGGGTCATTCTGGAAAAGGGTCTTTGAAGTTATTGTCTGATGGTTTTGATATTACAGGCTTTGAAGTGTCTCCTCAGCATCAATCAGTTGGTAGCGTTTGCAAACTTTGGGTATTCACTGATCGGTCTATTTCGCAGGTTCCAGTTCCTTCTCGGGAAGACATCTTGGATAACTTGGGCATAAAAGTGCTTGACCAGACAGGCACAGAGGTTAATGATGTTGGTTTTGAATTTGTGGCGGAGGTCGGGCAGTGGACGTTATTGAAATCCTATTTGGATCCAATGCCGATGCAATCGTTCGCACAAGGCGATCAGTTCAGTACGTTGCTTTATTATACGAATATCGATCCGAATTCAACCGCAATAATTGTCGATGATATTCGGATTCAGCCTGCTGATGCAAGCTCCAATGCATACGTCTATGATCCCGGTAGCCAAAGGCTGGTTGCCAGTTTGGATGATCAGAATTTTGCGTTGATATACCAGTATAATGACGAGGGCAAGCTTACCAGAAAAATGAAGGAAACAGAGAGGGGAGTAAGAACCTTGCAAGAAACGCAATACCATACCCCTAGAGAAACCAGTAGGCCAGACGTTGTTCCTTGATGAGATACCGTATTTCAAATATGATATTACTTGTTCTGTTGTCTGTTTTGAACTGCAGTTTCGCCTCATTTGATGAGGTAGATACTGGTCGTTTGAATATTCTGGATGAGCAAGATTGTGAAGCGCTGATTCGAGAGGCTTGGCAGACCACGTATCATCACCAGCCTGTTGACGGAAAGGGTCTTAGGCTGGTAATGAACACAAAGGTTCAAGCATCAATGAGTGGTGTTGAACCAATCGATGTTACACAGGAGTTGGTCACGGATGGTTCCAGAAAGTACCTGTTCAATCAGCATTTCGATGTTTTGGAAGATCCGGAGGTTACGGTTCAAATTACCAAGCCGGCCAAAGAGATTCTGATCAGACCTACAAAATCGCGAGATAGGGCATTACAGAGCTACCGTTCCAATATGTTGACGGTGTTAGATACAATGCTGACCCTCTCATCAATTGGAAAATGCGAAAAACTCAAATCTGGAACTTATGTAAGCCTTCAGTTGACAGATGAGGGAAAACAATTGTTTCGGGTAGATGAAGTGCTTATTGTAGTGAAGAAACTTCATGGCCTTACGCTGGCATCTAAGATGGAGGTCATTTACTCTAAAGATCACCCTAGGTTGGAGAGAAGCGTTATGGAGTTGGTGTCGTTTACGCCACATCAGCAACTCGATTTCAGGTTAAAAAAGGCGCCATTGGGTCATTTGTATGATAAGGATGGAAAACTGAACAATAAATATCAAGGGTGGGAGATCATTGATCAACGACCAGAGTAAAGTTGAACGAACAAAAGCATTTTGTATGATTCTAGAGAAAGGACATAAAGGTCGTAGTTATCT
The DNA here is from genome assembly GCA_964457245.1 of uncultured Chryseobacterium sp. Classification (GTDB taxonomy): domain Bacteria; phylum Bacteroidota; class Bacteroidia; order UBA10329; family UBA10329; genus UBA10329. The sequence continues at coordinate 65,988 of CAYWET010000008.1, forward strand.
GTTCGTTTTAAGTTTCTTAGGGCTTGCGGTTATTTGGTTATCGGTGTTTTCGACTGAGGCCCTCGCTCAGTCATTTGTTGATCCTCAAAGCCCGCAGGTTTTCGTTTACGATAACGATGCTTTACTGGATGTTAACAATTCGACCGATTTCTGTCCTGCTATTAATCATGTAATTGGAAATCCAAGTTTTAGCCCATGTCTTGACTTTAGCTATCCTCAGGATTATGGACGATTTGAGCTGATACTGAGTTTAGACTTTGGCGAAGACTATGATCTTGGCAATGAGCCTGTATCTGCATCATTGGAAGTGAATGTGATATTCTCAGATGGATCACCTTGCTTACAGATTCCTGAAACCTACTATCCATTCGATAATCCAGGTCAAGAAACGATGGTTTCGGCCACCTTGGAGATTGATCAGAATCAACCTGAACAATACTTTCCGATCGGTAATCGGGTATTGACAAGTGATATTCGAAACATCGGTATTGAAGTCGTTTCTTACAACGTTAGCGGTGGTCAGCCGGCTACCAATGCGGTTCGATTTAAACTGGAATACCGTCCAAAGATTCTGATCAAACCTTTGGTTTATCCAACAAACCTTTCCGCCACTCATCAGGGCGGGGATGTATATGAGTTTTCATGGACCAATAGCTGTAATGTGGGAATGCCAGGTCATGAGTTGCAATTGCTTCATCTAGTAAATCGAACCAATATGCCCGGAAATAATTACGGCAGCGGAGACCCTATTAGCGCACCCGTTGATTGGTCTAAGTCGTTGACCATACCAATGGACGGATCGCAGAGCAATATTAAGCTTAGCGTTGCTGAGGGGCCGGGTTACTATGCGTGGAGGGTAAGACCAATAGGGAATGTTTCCGGAGGTCATGCAAGTGCATCAGATTGGGGAACTTGGTCGGATCACTCAGGAGTGGTGGATGGAAGTACGGTTAACCCAAGCCAATTATCCGTGCCATATGTTTTTGAATTCGATCCAATTGATGCGGATAAAAATTTCATCTATAGCAGAGCTTTTGTTGAAGGAGATGGCGTTAATACGCCTATTCGGATTGGTGAGAACATGACGTATGCAAATGGTTTGAACCAGGTTCAGCAGCAGCAAAGCCATTTAAATGGACAGGATCAGATAATAACTACCCAAACCTTAACGGATTTGGCAGGAAGACCTTCACTGACTACACTTCCCGTCCCGCTGAGTGGTCAGTCATTCTTAGCTTATAAGGATGGATTTTTACAGAAAGATAACGGTGGAACACTGCGTGCGGAAGATTATGACCTAGGTTCAAATGTTGGCAACCCACCACATGTGGAGTTAGATGATGATACCTATTACGAAAGTAATTCGGATGCTACCATTCCGTACGCCCAAGGTTATCCTTTTAGTAGAACCATTCATTATCCGGATGGAGGCGATCGCCCAATGCGTCAGTCCGGACCAGGTGATGTGCATCGTTTAAGGAGTTCAGAGGACAGAACAGTTAGGATCAACTATGCCAATGTTACAGAAAATGAATTGATACGGGTTTTTGGAGATGAGGCTCCAGATGCCGCAACCGTTTACAAGGTGATAACCACCGACCCCAACGCCAGCGCCAGCGTCCAGTATGTGGAAATGACCGGCAAGACGATCGCAACCTGCTTATCCTCATCAGGTGGAAATCCTCGTTTAATTTCTCTTGATAGCGAACCAGAGGTTCCGGACTTTGATGTTACTGGGATAATTGAGGAACTAGGATATCAGGGTAGTTATGCGCGTATGGGCAGCCAGACTCTGGTGCTCACGCAAGAAACAACCGTAACCTTTAACTTTTCTCTAACGCCCAAGACGGTCGAAAGCGCCTGTACGGAACTGGGTATATGCAAGACCTGCGATTATGAAGTAGAAATTTTGTTGGTCAGTGTAGATGACCCGAGTGATATTGTAGTTGTACCAAGCGATCCACCAAACAATCCCAGCGATCCGATGATTGAAACGCTCGGCTCTTACAACCCAACTAATATAGAACCTCTTCCAGAGTTAACAGACCCAGAGGGTCCGATGGATTGTCCTACTGGTATGGGTACATTCGGTGTTTCGGGTCAATCTGTTTTGGTAGAGCCAGGTGGATATAATGTCGTCCTCGTTATTCATTCAGCTAACGAAGGCTCACCGCTCGAAATGGCGAATATTCTTGAAGAGCACTTGTCGGACTTAAGAAGTGTTTATGACGAAACGTTTAGCGACTATTTAGAGAACAGCCCAGTGGTCAATGGAACGCCATTGTTCGACTACTTGTTTCACCCTAATGACCCTGAGGCTCTTCCAGATATCGATGGCTTTTACACAGCGCTTGAGGATTACAGTTTAAGTAGTGCCAATCTGAATGCTCAAGGAGAGCTCATATCATACACCCTAGAAATTGAAGAGCTTTGTCTGGAGATTGAAATTCCTTACTTGGCCTGTGAATCGGTTCTAAATACCCCAGATGGTACGCGAACCTGCGATCCGCAATCTGCGCCCCCCGGGCTTGGGTTCATCGATTACTTTATTGATTACTGGACTAATCAAACTGGAGATATGGAGGATTTGGTTCCCGCTGCTATGTTGGATGAAGATGGAAATGCGTTAGGACATTACCCATTCCTTTATTCCCAATACTTGAACATGGCCTTCGTGGTTCCTGGCACAACGGCTTCGTCCGGGTTACCCCCAGGAACGGAAGGAGATTTTGAAGAAGTACTTGCAAATTTAGCTGCAGACATGCAACAGAATCAAGTGGACTGTCCCAATGGAGATTGTTGTGAATATATCTGGGAATGCTGGATGTCAGTTACCGCAGCCTATGGTGGCATGCTTCAAATAGGAGGCGGGGACGGACAAACAGGCGAAGTTGACCTAGAGGAGGAAGCCTCTGACATTGAGATGCCGGATGGTGTGGACAACCCAATGAGTAATGATATGGGCTACCCTGATCTACCAAGAATGTTGTTTGAATGCATTGGATGGCAATATTCAAATGATCCAGCTGGTCAGGTGGTAACAGACGACCCCGATCTGTACACTGAACATCCGTACAAATACATCTATTATCCATTCACCGATGATACTTATACGTATAATCCTTGTGTTGACCAATACATAGCTAGAGACCCATATCACATACTATACAATAGTACCTATGGTATATGTGCTTCAGATAATGATGTTGCAACAGCTCCATTACTGGTGGTTCCTGAAGACGAGAACACTTGGCAGATTTGTTTGGATGACCCTTACGACCTGGCCAATTATGCCGACCTTGAAGGTTTTGAAGAACCAATTGGTACCACATTGCAAGGAGAAAGCTACACAATAAGCAATGCTTGGGAGGCCTTTAAGAGTTGCTTGGAGAGTGAGCCAGATGAAGGGTTTTCTGTATATGTGAACGGCCAAGCTACCGAAGAAGGAGCGGTAGAGGCTACGGCTGAAAATCTGAACATCAATTGCGAGGAAGTATGTGAGAGTAGAAGAGAGTCTTTCAGATTAGCGCTTATTGATGCTTATCACCAAGAAGGTATTTATGTTCAAGGAGATCAATATGAGTTGATTCCAACCAGTTACCCTGATCCAGAGGCCAGCCCGGCTCAGGTTTGGGGCGCAGCAGAGTTAACTTCTGAGGAATTGCAGCAAATTGAAGAGGGTTACTCTCAGGGCTACGAAGTAAATACGAATCTATTACTCGATCCAGATTGGATGGAAACATATGATTACATACCGAATTCTCAACTTGAGTGTATGGTTCAATCGCTGGTTGAGCATTGTATGGAAGGGTGTACTTTCGAATACGATGAGAACTCGCCTGATAGTTTTAAGGATCAGTTTCTAGCTCAACTACCTGAATTACAGCAAGGGGCATTACATGCTTTTACGTCTCCGTTTGAAGTAGCGTTTACGGATAACGGTTCTTGCCCGGCAATCTTGGCGGAGGATCCAGTACAAAGAGATTTTAGTACCATCTCAGCCATGACCTCAACTACCACTGAAATGAGTTTTACTGGAGATGACCGAGCGTACCGAAGTCAGAGTTTTGAATTGGGAACAGATGGAGTTTTGTTGAATGGATTCTTGTATCTACTCGGAACCGTAGATGAACTGGCTTCGAGCGGTTTAGAATTTGCCGCCCCAAATTGGGCTGGTACTAACGCTGAGGCTAATATTTGGTTGGTAAAGGCGGATCCGAACACTATGGATGTGGTAGACAAATGGGTTTATGGAGGAAATGGCACTGTCGCAAACAAAGGCGATTGGGGCTCAAAACTACTCACTGATGGTACCAACCTTTACATAGTTGGAGGAACTGGTTCGTCAAACTTGGACAGATACAACGTTGGAGCTAGTGAAATATGCGATTGTCCTATATACGGCCCAGACGCTGCTGGGAACTATAGTTCTGACATATGGATTTTGAAGGTGAATCAAAATGGAACGTTGTTGAAAGCAAAAACCTTCGGTGGGAATCGTTTGGAATGGCCAACGGATGCCATGATATCTGAAAATGGTCAATTGGTTGTGTTTGCTTATTCACAATCATCAGCAAATGGTCTTGTAAAGTTTTCGGATGCTGGTCTTAATGGTTCAACTCCGGTTGTTCATTCCTGGGTCTTTGGTATTGATATTAATGATGGTTCGGATTGGGATGTTTTATGGGATCAGGCTATTGGAGCATACTCGGAAGGAGAGGTATATAATTCCAATGAAGCTTTGATAATGCCAACTGCATTACATGTTGAATCGCAAGGAACTGATAACGATGTTTATGTATCCGCATGGACAGCTGGTCAGGACGTAAATGCAAATAATTTTGATTATTCAGTTCTGTATAAATTTAGTACCAGTACGGTTACTCTCCCTTCACCCCCAACAAATAATTTCAATGTTTTTACTCAAACACAGAAGTTAGGAGGCAATGAAAGCGTAATTAGTGATATCAACGCTCATTCGGATGGTGGGTTGATATTGGCTGGCAGCACAATGGCGCCAGCGGACTTTAGGTTGGACGATTATCGGATTGAGGGTGTGTTAAGTGGCACAACCGATCCATTCGATTTAAATTCTGACCTGTGGCTTTTAAAGCTTAACGCGGACTTATCTTATTCTTGGGATCGCTGTTACGGGTCTGTGGTTGGTGAGGGGAGTTGTTTTTACCCTGGTCATCAATCTGGGGATCTAGCGGTACTGAATTATTTTGTGAATCAAAGCTCGAATGCGAGAATATTTAATAGCCAATACGGGGAATATGTGTTGGTTACAACAGCAGAGAACACGGATGAGGTTACCTTATCCCAAGGGGGTGTTAGGACGCATCCTGGCGCAGGAAACGCAACGCCTGAATCTCTTGATTATTGGGTGGTTTTAGTTGATGACGAAGGTGGTTTTATCAGCGATATTGCCATTGGTGGAGATGTGCCTTCGGCTCAGGCTCAAAGTTCTTATGAGTTTTCTTCTGCCGTCATCGGCCTGAATGATGAAACCATAGCCGTCTTTGGAACATCAACCTCCGACATTGGTGCAGACAGAACATGGTCGGCAGGTGGCGAATACGATATGTGGCTAGTGACAGTTGACCTAGGGCGATGCACCCACCCAGATTTCTGCTTCCGATGGTTGGACTTCCCGATAATTGAAGGGGAAGACGTGGAGCCGGAAGAGTGCGAGGACATCTCCGCTCAATCCATATTGAATAGCGTCTATTCGCAGGTTCAAATTCATAAAGAGGAGGCAGTAGAGGAGTTTGAAGAAGAATATATGGTACAATGTGTGGATGATATTGAATTCACCTTCGATTACAACTACAAGGTCGGATACCACCATTACACGCTTTACTATCACGATAGGGCAGGAAACCTCATTAAAACAGTACCACCAGAAGGTGTCGACAGATTGGATGAAGACGATTTGGACATCCCCGATGATGAGACCACAATGAACCGCCAAACCCATCCTAAACATAGAATGGTAACTGACTATCAGGCCAATAGTTTAGGACAACCGGTACGCCAGAATACACCTGATGGCGGTAACACGCAGTTCTGGCATAATGCGTTGGGGCAGCTACGCTTTTCTCAGAATGCCCAACAGGCCATCGATAACGAAGCCGCATATACTAAATATGACAATTTGGGTCGTGTGGTAGAAGTGGGTAAAGTGGGAACAACCGGGCCAAATGCGGATTTCACTGATTCAGATAACCTCAATGACCCCAACTTCCCATTTGTCAATACATCCGAACGCACGTTCACCTATTATACAACACCTGCTAGTAGTTTACCTGCGCCATATGGTAGCCTTCAATTAGAGCAGCGCTACACGCAGAATAGGGTAAGCTATACTCGGACTGAACATTTTGCTGGCCCTCAATACCCTGAAAAGTTCACGTACTACTCCTACGATCCACATGGAAATGTAGAATGGCTTATTCAGGAGATTCCCGGTTTGGATGGAGCCAAACTTATAAAGTATCGGTACGATTTGTTCAGTGGAAATGTACTTCAGGTGTCTTACCAACCTGATGAAGCAGACGCTTTTTATCATCGATATACGTATGATGCGGATGGTAGGATAGAACAGGTGGAAACCAGTAGAGATAGCTTGATATGGGAGCGGGATGCTCGGTACGAATACTATGCGCATGGACCGTTGAAGAGAACGGTTTTGGGTGAGGATAAAGTGCAAGGTCTTGATAATGTTTACACCCTACAGGGATGGCTCAAATCCTTGAATCACCCTTCTCTTGATGATGCCAGCGACCCTGGTCAAGACGGTAACCACGCGATAAATAATGTGGGTCGAGATGCCTTTGGTATGAGTCTGTATTACCACGAAGGCGATTTTCATCACACAGGGTCTCCGTTTGATAACCCAGTAAATGGACCAAGTAATCCAGACCCATATTTATTGACCTTGGATAACGAAGGTTTATACAACGGTAACATTGCCGGGTGGGTGTCCAATATGGATGTGCCAAGCGTTGCACAATGGGATGGATTACAGGCGTGGCAGTACGAGTATGACGTGCTGAATCGAATCAGAACAGCCGACCATTATACGCATGATGGAAGCCAATGGTCTTCAACGGTAGATTATGGCACGCAATACACTTATGATGCCAATGGAAACATCAAAACCCTACACCGAATGGGAAGTGCTGGGCTGGCTATGGACGATCTGGCCTATACATATCAAACCTCTCCCATTGTAAACAACCGCTTGACTATGGTGGTTGATTCAGAACAGGACCCTACTGCATTCAACACAGATATTGATGGTACACGATATTTCGGTTATGACGATAATGGAAACCTGACTTCCGATTTAGATGGTCAAGGAAATGGCATTGAAACCATTGAATGGAATCTACAAGGAAAAATTCAGTCCATAGAGAGAACATCCGGCTCTGATGATGACGACCTGAATTTTGAGTATGATGCAATGGGTAATAGGGTCATTAAAAGGGTCATTGATCCTAACGACCCCACAATTAAGGAAACCTATTATGTGCGTGATGCTCAGGGAAACATCATGGCCACCTATCAAAGAGAATACACCGTCTGTGGTGGAGGTACAGAAGAGACTATCAAACTTACCGAACGTCCAATTTATGGAAGTTCAAGAATTGGACAGGATGTAAACGAAGTGGTACTTCGACAAACGGTTTGTAATGGCAACACGCCTCAGTTGCTTCCAAGTAATTCTCCTCGAATTCCAGACCAGCACATCATGTCCATTGTGGGAGATGTCGAGTACCGTCAAATCAGTTTCGTATCACCTTGGGGAGGGCTGTTTCAATTTAATATTCCATATCATACAATTCAACGCTATGATGTAACTGGACCTACGCCACAGTTGACCCAAAGCAGGACCGCTTGGCTGTCCGGTAATATTACCAGCGTTACAGCTGAAGACCATAACGAAAGCTTGGTTTTCACTGGCCTCATTAGTTCCAATTTGTTTGGGGTTCGTTTGTATCTATTCGACAATGCAAACATGCCAATTCTAGGAATGCATCACATTACAAAAGTAGCGTCAGGAACCCAGATGCTGGCCTTGCAATGGGACGATAGCCGTTGGTTGTTATTCACTATGGATCAGACAGGGCAAGTGTTTTATCATGTTATCCAGGTCGCTCCCACCATTCAGGTGATATCTTGGGATAACCCGTTGACCGAAACAGGCGGATATGCTAATTGCATGGCATTGATAGCGGATCATTCGGAGACACACCCGTCAAGATTGTACCTCAAAAGAAGGCAGACCCGAAACACACCTTCAATGTTTTCAAGTATTGGTTTGAGCTTAGGCGGTGCGCTCCCAGCAACAGAGCAGGTTCCCGATCAAGAGGTTACCTTCTCAAGCAACATCTTCGGGTTTAGCGGTAGTGGTAGTAGTGAGATTCAGATATCCCCAGATGGTACCAAGCTTGCCGTGGTGGGGCAAACCTCCCAGCAGGGGTCACTCCCAATTTACCACCCCATTTTCGGACCAATATTTACAAGTGTTTACGTTTCTGCGCTTTATGTGTTCGAGTTGGGAGCTGACCACAGAATAGTTAACGCAAATCCAGACCCTTGGATACAGATGTTAGAACTCCAAGGAAACAGAAGGAAAATAAGAAGCTTTGATTTCTCACCTTCAGGAGAAAGCATATACTTTTCGCAAACATCCCTTTCTCAATCGGTACCTCCCGTTCTTAGAAGATGGAACCTCAGCACCAATAATGTAACCGATGTTTTTGCGGAGTACACCAGTTGTGTACGAAGAGCCGACAATGGAGATATGCATGCCTTGGCACACCCCGATTTTGTGATCATTGATGACCCAGATGGTACACCGCTGGCCTCTACTATTTCTATCGGTACAAACGGTGTTGGAGGCCATATACGCCTGCAGCCGCATAGAATTTATAATAGCGAGATTCCACCGCTTACCAGAATACTAGGTAAAAAACGTTATGAACTGAATGACCACTTAGGCAATGTGCGTGCTGTTGTTACCGACCGTAAACTGTCTACCCTGGTAGCAGGGCAACCGCAGAGTTTCAGGGCAGAAATTGCCGGGTTGAACAACTATTACCCATTTGGTATGCAAATGGAAGGCCGCGAATACTTCGATTCGCAGGGCTACAGATTCGGCTTCAACGGCATGGAGAAGGATGATGAGGTCAAGGGGAGCGGCAACAGCCTCGACTTCGGGGCCAGGATATATGATCCGAGACTTGGTCGATTCCTATCTACCGATCCTCAGTGGGTAAACTTCCCAGGGTCTGGACCATATAATTATGCGGCGAACAGTCCAATTGCATTTATCGATAAGGAAGGAGAAAATCCTTTACCAGCTTGGGTAATTAAAGCTTTGGTTAGAGCTGCGATTCAGGTGGCGGCTAATGTTACTGTAGCGAGAAAAATCGGTAAGAATTACGACAATTTGCAGGGATTAAATAAACGGTTGGACGAAATAGGCAAAGAGTTACAATACCTAGAAAATGGAGAAGTGCCTCCTTCTGGAGAGGGACCGGAATTGTTTGGGGGTGGGTCTCATGGTGGTGCTGGTGCTGGTGGTTCGTGGGTTCCGAACGATGATCCAATGATTTTAAAACGTGAAAAAGAAAGACAGCTTGCTGAAAAGGAAAGAAAGGCTGAATTTTTTCGAGAAAACCCTGATTTAAAGGAGCGCATGGAGCAACTGCAAGAGGAAAAGGCGAATTTAGAAAAACAAAAACCAGGATTAGAAAAGAAGCAAGAACGTTTGGAAAAAACTCAGGACGCCCTAAAGCAATTGAATCCAGCACAAATAATCGATAATGTCATAAACATTATTGACGCTCAGACTAAAGATGAAGAAAACTCTGATGATAGAAGTACCACGGAGATTATTGATGATGAAATAAACAAGGCGGTTGAAGCTGAGCTTGAAAAAGGCGATTAAATCTAATTTGACTACTATGTTAAGTGAAACAAGGTTTAGTAGGTTGAATCTTTTATTGGTCGTGTTCATCCTGATAGGGTGCGATACCAATACTGGGAATGACTCAACGAAAGATAAAGAAGTGCCAAGAAAGGCGGTAATTGACATTGAGGAATTGTTCACTTTGGAAGAAGAAAAACGGATAGAATCTCAGATTTCGGATGCCCTGACTAATTCTCGGATTGCGGTTGTGGTTATTACAACGTCAAGTTATAAGCCTTTTGACAACATACAGGATTATGCCGTAGGAAAGTCGAATGAATTGGGTGTCGGGGATGCTACAAATAATGGCGCCTTGATCGTGGTCAGCAAATCCAACGGTGCCATATGGATTTCGTTAGGGAAAGGACTGGAAAACCAAATAACGAATAATGAATGCCAAATTATCATCAACGAGAGTATAATTCCTGAGTTTAGAAATTCCAGCTATGTGTCTGGGGTTATCTCTGGAATTCAAGAACTTGAAAACCACATGAAGGCGACTAGTTAACCTTTATTGTTAACGCTATGTCATCCTCAGTAGAAAAGACGAGATCGCTGCCTGACGATTTTATCTCGATTAGACTAAGCGTATCTGCATTTATGCGAGTATAGGAATAAGGTTGTTCCCAAGGATCCAACTTCCATCCCTTTTTTAATGGATTTGTGCCAACTAGTTCCTTCATTGATATTGGGGGATGCCCTGTTTCTTGGATTATATTAGAAACTGCAGTTGCAATTTGCTCCATTTCAAGGTTGGCTTTTCTTTCCTTGATTCTATCTTGGTTTAGGGCTTTGTAAAGAATTATGCCCGTTGATCCAAGCACTATGATTAAAACTGAAAGTTTTACCGAAAGTGGAAATATTAATTCCCACAAAGACATTGACTTGTTTTTTCGATCTGAGTATTTGTAGCCTACCGCATCGAGAACAGAGGATATAATAATTTCTAATACAGTCAACGTTTCTAAGTATAGCTGCTTTGTGTAAAACCTTGGTGTGTTCCCAAGTTACAAACATCAAACGTGTAAAGAAGTACTTACAAATGAAATAATCTGTTTATAATTGAGAGTTTTGACTGGCACAACCAGAAAGCTGTTTGGAATAGGCGTCCTAAGTTAAAAGGAACATTGAACTCAAACGGGCAAAAGAGACCACGGACCACCTAGAAGGCTTCCAAGGCAAAGAATAAATTTCCCCGCCCCGCTCGCGCAAGTCTTCCGCAGGACGACTTGAGTGGAACATAACACGATCAGTTTCCGAACTGATTTAACTTGAAGCATGCTAGAATAAGACTGTCTGTTATTCTAGGTAGAGAAAACCTCATGGGTCGTAACTCATTGATACAGAGCTCTCAAAACTCCAATAATTTATCTCAAAAGGCCATTAATTCATCTCAAAGATCCCCTAAACAATTACCAAAAGAGCTAAATCCATCTGCAAACTGATGTAAAGCAGATTTAAAGAACCATGACCCATATCAAAGGCACCCGAAACAAGTCCAAAGAAGCCGATGCTAAGGTTCAAAATAGTCTAACCCATAGCCAAAGCAGAGTAAGGCTTGTAGAAACAGCATTACATCACCCTAAGTAATCAACAATTGCCCCTAAATTGTTGATAACTACACATTGCTCAAGGAACACCGATCCCATACTTTAGACAGTCCTAATTTGTTCAGGACATGTATTCAAAAAAGCTAAAAGCGTTTACGCTAACAGAGCTGCTAATTGTATTGGCTATTGTGGGTATTCTGGTATTGCTGGCGCTGCCCAAACTGATGCCGCTTATATCACGTGCCAAGAGTACTGAGGCGCAACTGCAGCTCAGTCACCTACACATGCTGCAGAAAACGTATTTCTACACGCATTCAGAGTACAGCACAAGTTTTGATGACCTTGGCTTTGAGCAAGAAACCTTGGTTGATGAGGGTGGTTCAGCACAATACCTCATTGAAATAACCGAAGCAGGGCCTTCTGGTTTTTTGGCCACGGCTACTGCGGTTAAAGACTTCGATGGTGATGGCACCTTCAATGTTTGGGAGGTTGATCAGGATAAGAAACTCAAAGAAGTGGTCAAAGACTGACGCAAGTGTCGGTTCTTCAGACCATAGCATGGCTACTCATGGCAGCAGCATCCATTACCATAACCTACCAAGATTTCAAAGCAAGAAGCATTAGCCTTTGGACTGTGGTATTGGTTTTGGCTACTTCACTTTCATTGAGTGCTTCCAACATTGGTTTTGTTGCCACGTTGCAAAATTGGGGTCTGAATGCGGCATTTCTGGTTTTCCAGTTGTTGTTGGTCATGTTGATTTTCGGTTTGGCAAGAAAACAATGGAACTTCTTTGATACCCTAATGGGTTGGGGAGATGTCCTTTACCTGTTGTCAATCGCAGCCCTTTTTTCTACGGTTAACTTTCTGCTTTTCTATGTTTCAGCGCTATTGGTTTCACTGGTCGGGTTTCTCATTTATCGAGAGGTGTCAAAAAATAAGGACACCAATGTTCCGCTTGCTGGACTATTGGCTCTTTGCTCATTGGTTTTCGTTGCTGTTTCAGCATGCTTTGGTTATCAACCTTGGGATGAGATTCCCATTTACCTTTTGTTTTGATGAGCGTTGAGGCGAAAGAAATAACAGTTGATGCAAGTTTGCAGCAGTGCCTCACTGCCGACCAGTCGTTGAAATTCCGAGTGGTTTGTTTCAGAACCAAAAACGGTCAGTTGGATTTCTATGTGGCACAGAGCGGTCAGGAACCTTCTCTGGCAGATGAGCTCGAGCTCATTACGGGTAAGAAGGTGAACCTGACACCCGTTGAGGATGAGTTGGTGGAACGGGCGTTGAAACGATTCTTCCGACAAAGTGAGAAGAAGGAAACGACCTATCATTTCTCTGCTAACCGGGATGTTTTGCAGGATATGCTCAAGGAAGCCAAGGACATGAATGCTTCTGACATTCACTTTGAGGTCTATGAGGACAGGGCGCGGATCCGTTTTAGAATTGATGGACATCTTATGGAGCGATATTCTGTGCCTATCGCGGAATATCCTGCGTTGGTCAACCGAATCAAGGTTACATCCAAACTGGACATTGCAGAAAGAAGACTTCCGCAGGATGGCCGCATCATGGTCAATACGGATGAGTACGCTTTCGATATCCGCGTTTCGATTGTTCCAACGTTGCATGGTGAGAAAGCCGTTTTACGGCTGCTAAGTCGTGATGCAACCGACATCCAAATTGAAAAGTTAGGGTTTGACAACTCGCAGCTGAACACGTATCTCGAAAGTGCGAGAAAACCGCAGGGCATTATTCTTATCAGCGGTCCAACGGGCTCCGGAAAAACCACCACACTTTACGCTACTCTAAAGGTTCTGAATGAGGAAAGTCGGAACATCCTCACCATTGAAGACCCGATTGAGTACACACTGGAAGGCATCAATCAGGTACAGCTTAATGAGCGCATCGGCTTGGACTTCGGGAAAGCGCTGCGGACGTTCCTTCGTCAAGACCCGGATGTCATCATGCTCGGTGAGATTCGTGATTCGGAAACCGCGGCTATGGCAGTTCGGGCGGCACTTACAGGCCACTTGGTGCTTTCTACGGTACACACCAACTCTGCTTGGGGAACGATCAGCCGTTTGACTGATATGGGCGTTCCAGCTTATCTGATTGCTGAAACTCTCAACCTCTCAGTGGCCCAACGGTTGGTAAGAAAACTCTGTCCAGAATGTAAAGAGCAAGGGATGCTGGAAGAAGGACAGCTGCCCAAATCCCTGGGTAATGAGTATGTGGGAATTGACTACTTCAAACCCGTTGGTTGCGAAAGTTGCTATTACACTGGCTACAGCGGAAGAAAGGCTCTCTACGAAGTGATTCCAATAGACCACAATCTTGCGACTGAAATTAGAAAGGAACATGCTGATGTTAGGGCTGAATTGAAGAAAAGAAAGGTGCTTTCTATTCCTGATCAAGCACTGAACCTTTTGAAGAATGGAGAGACCTCGGTGGAGGAGGTTTACTCACTATTGTTAAATGCATAACCAGAAACCTGTGAGAATTACTGTTTTGTCAATCCTGTTTGTTTTAGGCCTGTTGTTTCAGGTGAATGCGCAGGACAGATTCCGTTCGCTGGAAAATCAGCTTAAGAGTTTGGTTGCAGACAACCCAGGACTGGAGTCTACGGTTGATCTTTCGGTTAGTGAAGTTCCTGTACAGGAATTCCTCAGAGCGGTAGCCATGACCAATGCATTGAACATTAGTGTTGCGCCAGAACTGAAGATTCAAGTGGTGAATACGTTTACCAATGTCACGGTCATAGATGTGCTTGTTTTCCTGTGTAAGGAGTATAACCTGAAAATAGACTTCGTTGGAAACATCATGTCGGTTACCAAATTTGAGCGACCACCTGAGGCGCCCAAAAAGTACGTGCCCAAAAAGCTTGACATAACCTACGATGGGCGGAATGAGTTGCTGAGTTTCAATCTCAAGACCGATAGTCTTTTTCTTGTTGCCAAGGAGATAACAAAGGTCTCGGATAAGAATGTTGTGCTTGCGCCTGGGTTAATCGGTAAGATGGTGTCCGGATTTGTTCAGAAGCTCGGGTTTGCAGATGCAATGGACAAGCTTGCTTTTTCCAACGGGTTGTTGATTGAGACTGGGAATGATGGTTCATATCTACTCACTGAAGCTAATCAGGAGGAGCCAGCCGTAGCAAGTTCAAGAAGGAACGGTAAGCGAGGAAACAACAAGACTGATGTTCCATCTGGACTGTTTTTAGAAGTGACCAAAGATTCGTTGCTAACCGTTGATGGTGTTGGTGTAAAGGGAAGCGAGATCATTAAGGCCATTTCATCTGAATTGGGCAAGAACTATTATCTCTTTTCAGAAATGCAGGAAGCCACCACGGTACAGGTCGAAGGTGTGAGTTACGAGGAGTTTCTGGGTTATCTGTTGAACGGAACTGATATGACCTTCAATAAGGAAGGCTCAATCTATCTTATCGGCAAGCGAAACTTAGAAGGTCTGAGAGAAACTCGCATCGTCAGATTCCAAAATAGGACCATCAAGGAAATGGAAGAATTTATCCCAGCAGAGATGAAGGAAGGGGTGAAGATCAAGGTGGTTGAGGAAATGAATGCCATGGTACTAAGTGGTTCGGAGCCACAGATCAATGAGATATCTGCTTTTCTGAAGGATATGGATCAAGTTGTTCCAGTAGTGATGATCGAGGTGATTATTGTAGATGTCAATCGGTCAAGGACGGACGAGGCAGGTTTGGATATGGGCTTGGGTGATGCTCCTGTTAAAACAGGTGGCTCTATTCTTTCAGGATTGGATTTCACCATCAATTCGAGTTCCTTCAATAGCATACTCGCAGCTCTTAGTGGGCTGGGAAGTTTCAATTTTGGTCAGGTTACTCCGAACTTCTATGTCAGTCTAAAAGCGCTGGAAAGTCAGGGGTTCCTCCGCTCTCGTTCAACACCACTTCTTTCAACGTTGAACGGGCATAAAGCCACAATGACGATTGGAAATCAGGAGTACTATCTGGAGACGACCAATAATGTAATCGGTTCTCAGAATCCTCAGAATCAGATCACGCAGCAATACAAGTCAGTAAATGCTGCATTGACGTTGGATATTGTTCCAGTTGTCTCTGCTGATGGTCAAGTTACCATGGACATTTCTGTGACACAGTCAGACTTTACTTCGCGGATTTCACCACAAGCACCTCCGGGACAGGTAACGCGGGATTTCCGTTCGTTGATAAGGGTTAAAGATCAGGAGATGATCATGTTGGGAGGGTTGGAAGAAAAGAGCATTTCAGAGTCTGGCAGAGGATGGCCGATTCTTTCTCGAATTCCGATTTTAAAATGGTTATTCAGTTCCCGTTCGCGGAAAAAGGATAAGACGCAGTTGAACATCTTCATCAAGCCAACCATCATCTACTAAGGATGCTAGAAGCGCTAAAAGATATATGGACCCGATTGGTTTGGGGTGAGAAGTTCACCTCAATCCATGTTCATTTATTGGATAATGAAGAAGCGCAATTCAGTGCGATAACCATTGAGCGAAAAGCGGATGACCTCTCGATTCTTGATCAGCTAAGTACATTGAGTTCAATTGATGGTCTCAAAGACTTTGCGGATGATATGATTCCGTTAGCTATCGTGATTACTGGAAAAGGCGTGATCAGTAAGCGGCTTCCTAGAAATGTTGGAGGTGAGGAAGCACAGATAAGAGAGTATCTAAGAGAATATGGAAATACCGAAGTTACTCATACGGTTACTCTCAATGAAAATTGGCTTTACATCAATATCATGCGTTCGGATCTGGTCAATACTTGGTTGACCAAGTTTCAGAAAGCTGGGGTACATCCGGTCAGAATTGAACTTGGCCCATCAACAGGATGGGAAATCCTTCAGTTTCTTGATGGGCGTGAAGTTGAGACAGGGCAATACAAGTTTGAGTTTGATGGTCATGGTCTAGGGATTATCGAAGAGTCGGGATCAGAGCCAGGCTCGTATCTCTTGGATGGTGATTCGTTATCAGGTCAATTGTTGTTGCCTTATGCAGGTGTTGTATCACTTCTAAGAAACTTGGATTCAGGTTCGGATGACGGTCTTCTGAATCAAAAATTTCAAACCTCATACTACGAGAGGGCAACCAAAAAAGCAGGACTTGTTTCCGTTGCCGTTTTGTTTGTAGTGCTTCTGATCAATGCAGGTTTGTTCATGCATTATCATGAAAAACAATCCACGCTTGAAGGCCAGTTGCTTGAGTATCAGGGTAAGCTTTCTGAAGTGGAATTACTGCAAACAGAGCTGGAACAGAAACGTTTGATGGCTCGTGCCTCAGGGAATAACACGCATGGAAGGTTCGCATATTATGCCGATCAGGTTGCGGCAGTGCTGAATGGAAATATTAGACTTACTCGATTGACCGTAAACCCGATTCAACCGAAGGAAGCTCGATCCAATAAAATAACGGTGAGGTCAAATGTGCTGGAGGTTGAAGGACTTTGTAAGGAGAGTTCAGAACTGGATGATTGGATAACAAAACTGAACGGTCTGGAAGACGTGTCGTCCGTGCGGATTTTGGATTTTGGTAAAAAGCGGGATAGTGATGAAAACGCATTTTCCATTGAGATTACAATGAAAGGCTGATGTTGAAGGGTGTCGGATATAAGCGTAGGTTTCAATTGCTACTGTTGATGGTTGGATTAGCTCCTTTCCTGATTTACTGGTTGTCTATCTCGGACACAATGGAAGCTGCATCAGCATGCAGTGATTTGCAGGAGCAGTACGAGCAGGTCGGAGACCTCGATATGCAACTTGGCGTACTTCGTCAAAAGCTGGCATCTTCCAATGCTTCATTGGGGATGTCCGAATTTGATGACAGATCGTTTCAGACCAGACTTTTGAACGCGGTAAGCGGCTACTGCGAGAAGAACTCGCTGGATGTTGTCGGATTCTCAAATGCAGAAAGCTTTCGAGAAGGTGACCTGTTTGTGGAAACAATACCAGTAACGGTCGAAGGAAGCTTTCAGGACACGTTGAAACTGATTCATTACTTAGAAACAGAATCCAAAACTGGAAGGTTGATCTCCGTCAGTCATCAGTTAAAGAGACAGTCTAATAGTAGAAGAAAGGTGCTACAGACCACCATTCATGTTCAGAACATAACTAAAGCCTCATGAGCGGAAGATATTTATACATTTTGACCATTTCGTGTTTATTGATGTTTGGCTGCGAGGACTTCTTTGAACAGGATCTTTCAGGTAAAACCGTGACATTGATTGCCCCTTCGGATAGCGTGGTGACCGACCTAAGTGTTCAAACATTCTGGTGGGACGAGCTGGATGGAGCGCTAGAATATGAGCTTCAGGTGGTTACCGCTCGGTTTGATTCAATTGTTCAGTTGATCGTTGATACTACCATATCTGGTACGCAATTCCAGCAAACCCTTTATCCTGGTCAGTTTCAATGGCGGGTTAGAGCTTTGAATGGTGCTTATATGTCAGAGTACGCTGTTCGAACTCTCACGGTAGACAGTACAACCGACCTGTCCGCTCAGACCGTTGTTCTGTCCTCACCATTAAGCGGAGGATATACAAGTGACCTTACGGTTGAATTCGAATGGCAAACGCTATCCTTGGCAAGTTGGTACCGCTTTCAGGTTAGCGATGATGCTTTTGTTTCTGGGGCCAATGTGTTAGATACTACGGTTTTCACGGAAAGTGTTGATGTGGTGTTCGGAGATGATCAACAGTATTATTGGCGTGTGAGGGGCGAAACGGAAACTTCGGTTTCGACCTATTCCACAATTTGGGATGTAACGGTCGATACCACTTCGCCAGGAAGTGTCAGTCTTTGGCTGCCAGCGGATAATGATGCATTCATTTCCCAAAGTTTTGACTTTGCATGGCAAACGGTTTCGGATGCTGGTTCACCGATCATTGATTCGCTTTATGTGTATTCCGACTCGCTTGTGACGCTCTACGATAGTTATTTGGGAGTGCAAGGGAATGTGACGGATTCTGTGGAGGTTGGCACTTATTATTGGCGAGTGCGCACCTTTGATGAAGCTGGTAACGAAGGAGGTTATTCGGAGGTCAGAAAGTTCACCGTATTCTAATGCAGAACAAGAAGCTCCTTTACATATTGCTACCTGTTGTTGTTGTGGTCTGGGGATTGATCATCTTTAAGATTATTGATGCGCTTTCAGAGGACGAAGTTCCCGTTTTGAACCGTCAACCAGAGGTTGTTGCTATGAAGCAATCGGATTTTAAGTATGAGCTTGCTTTGAATTACCCGGATCCGTTTCTAGGGAAGTCAAAACGGTCAGAACCGAAAAAAGTAACGGACAAAAAGAAAGCTCCAACTCTAACCAAAAAGAAAAGGGAAACACCCAAAGTCCAAGCTCCAAAATTGAGGTATAACGGAAGAATTGAAAATCGTGAGTCCAGTGATGAGCGTCATTTGATCGCGGTAAATGGAAACGCACATATCATATCACTTGGAGAGGAAGTTGACGGAGTCAAACTGGAGAAAGTGTATGCCGATTCCGTGCTGTTCAAATGGAATAATGAAAAGATATATGTTAGACGATGAGACAACTAACCATCATATTATTCTCTTTCGCTGTTGTGGGATTGTTCAGCTGTTCAGCTGACAGGCAATTAATGCGTGAAGCCAGAAAGGTCAAATATCAAAGCATAACTATCAGTTCTGCGGAAGGACAGAAAAAGTTTGAGACCATCAACGACCTTACGCCAAATGTCAAACCGAAGATGGAGCAGTGGTATCATTGGTATCAACCGCATCAGATCCATAAGACCGCAGGGAATTTCTCTGGTAGGCTTTTATGGGGAGAGTATGAGGATTATTTTCCTGATGGTTCGCTTCGTGAGAAGGGTTTCTTTAAAAAAGGCATGAAGAGTGGCGAGTGGATGTCTTGGTACGAGAATGGGCAACTTAAAGAAGTTGCAGAATACAAACAAGGCCTTAAGCATGGAGATTATAAGTCCTTTGATCAAAAGGGTAACGTGATGATTCAAGGGGTTTTCAAAAAGGGAATCTACGCGGGCGTCAAGAAGTCTGCTTGGAAACAGTTCGTTGACTTCATCACTTTTAAGAAAATGCGAGGAGGAAAGAAGGATGCAAATTGATCTTGGAAAAGAGCTAAAAGCCAGTGCACTTATATATACTGTGCTGATTTCGCTCGTTCTTTCCTTGATAACCTTGTCGTTGGTCACTGCAATGCAGTTGCACAATCAGCGAATCGCTGAAATAACCGACATGCACCAAGTAGTTCGAAACGTGAACTCTGGTGTTAACTTGATGCTAGCGGATACATCACTTGGAAGGTCGAAAGTTGAAGCAAAAGACCTTTTCGGAGATGGTATTGATAGTGTTTATCTCAGGAGAATACCCTGGGGAGGTTTTGAGGTGGTTTCGGTTCGAGCAAAACGAAGAAGGCAGGAGGGAACCAAGCATGTGTTGGCAGGCAGCCTGTTGCCTGATACAATGGACGTTCTGATCATGGCTGACAAGGGCAAGCCATTATCCCTGTGTGGCGATACCCGAATAGAAGGCTCTGTTCAGGTGCCGAAGTCTGGTGTTAAAAGAGCGTACATAGAAGGGAAGAATTATGTGGGCAAAAAACTTGTTTACGGCAATCAGACCAATAGTTCCAGCTCTTTGCCATCGGTTTCCATTCCTTCATTCAATGAGTTGATTTCCCATGATGCGCAAGTGATAAACTACGAAGACCTACAGGTGCTTACCTTGGAAAGGTCGTTTGGAGAGAAGCAGTTGCTGATAGAAACCTTTGATAGAGTGGATCTTTCGAGGATGAGCTGTTCAGGGAACATATTGATTCGGTCGGAGACGGCAATTCATGTTGGGAATTCAACGGAATTGTCAGGTTGTATTCTCTCAGCACCAAAGGTCAGTTTCGACCGTGGGTTTGAAGGTGATGTTCAGGTATATGCAGATTCAGTTTCGATCGGCCTAGAAACTAGGCTTGAATACCCGTCTGGCATCTATGCTAAGGATGGAAGTATCTCCTTGGATGATGGAGCTGTTCTGGCCGGATATATTGTAATGGAAAGCTCCGACACCGACCCAATTGTAAGTTTGGGGCAAGATGCACGGGTTTATGGAACACTTTACAACCAAGGCAAGACCGAATTGAAAGGTGCGATTTATGGAGAATTGTTGACAGGTGGTTTTATTCTTAGAACTGCATCTGCCACCTACGAAAACCACTTGCTGGATGCGGTCATATCGCAAAGTGAATTACCTCGACCATTCGCTTCCAATATTGCCGATGGTAGACTTACTTCAATCAAAGAGATGAAATGAAACTGAAAGCGTTCAGTCTTATAGAATCACTGGTGGCCCTTAGCATATTGGCATTCGTCACCATAGCCTCTCTGGTTATTGTGGGCAAACTTTACTCTTCAGCCCAACTTGATATGGGAGAGGTTTATGGAGCCATGAAACAAATGGAAAATCGAACAACTCACACCACTTCTCAATCGTTTGAAACTTTTGTGGTTGAGACATCGGTCGCAGACCATGGTAAGGGGCTGGATGAGGTGACGATTACTGCCAAGCATCATAGTGGAAAACCCATTCTCGCAATAAAGAAATTGGTATTCCATGAAGAATAGGTTGCGGGCATTCACGCTGATAGAGGTACTCATTACCTTGGTTATTACGGGTATTGCCGTGGTGATGGTCGGTTATGCATTCAGAACGGTAAAGTCTACGTCCAATAAGGTGAGTGCGGGGATCAGCGGTGTTGAGTCATGTTATTTTCTGATGTCAGATGTTGAACGCCTTTTCAGTTCAGAAGCAGGTCCAATCTTCAGATTCAATGAGGTGAAATTCACTCATACGTCATATGATTTTGGTGTTGAATACACGGTTCGGAAGCAGAACGGGAGAATTGACACGTTTCCAAACCATTTGGTGCAACCGGTACACGGGTCGACCATTGATAAACGATTTAAACAACCTGTAGATTCGTTGGCATTCATTCACCAAGAGGCTGAATTCAAATTGAAGAAGCAAGGTTCGTTAGCTGAGTATGTGAACAATAGTATTGAGCATGGCGAAGATTGACCTGAGAACTAATTCGACCAAAAAGGAAGCTGCACGGTCATGGACCGAGCAGTTGTCTGAACTCATGTCACGGGACTTTCAGCTCTCAGGTAGTTCTCTAAGCAATAGCATCAAAGAACAACTTTACTCTGATCTGCACCTGCTTATTGTGTCCGGTCTGGATATCCGTTCCTCATTGGATCTGATATTCAATGAATCAAAAGAGGGTAAGGTCAAGAAGGTGCTGGGCGAGGTCAGAGAAGCGGTTTACGCTGGACGTTCGTTAGGAGATGTCCTTTCTGAAACAGAAGGATTTACAGAATATGAAGTACAGTCTGTAAGAATAGGAGAGGAAACTGGGGCTATGGCGGAAATCTTCGGGAACCTATCGGATGATTTTAGAGAACGGATAAAGATGCGAAGGGAACTGGTTACCGCATTCAGTTATCCACTTATGGTTACTGGAATTGCGGTTCTTGCAGTTGGTTTCATGATGACCTTCGTAGTTCCACTTTTCAGTGATTTGTTTCAAAGGTTAGGTCAAGATCTTCCGTGGTTGACCCAGCAAGTAATCGCTTTTTCGGAGTTTGTTTCCTCATACTGGTGGGTTTTGGTTCTGATTATCGCACTGTCGGTAGTTTTCTGGACTTATGGTCGACAACAGCTGAATATTCGATTGAAAACGGACCTATTACTTCTGAAAATTCCGCTTTTGGGTTCAATTCTCAAGGAGTCGGTTATGGCGCGATTTACAGGTTCGATGTCCTTTATGCTGAAATCTCAAGTGAGCCTTTTACGGGCTCTTAAATTGTCAGCCGAGATGACGGAGTTTTCGCTTCTCAAAAGGGCGGCTGTTGAAATTGAGGAAGGTCTGATAAAGGGAGAGAATCTGACAACTCTAATCTCTAAGAATCCTTTGTTTGACAATCGTTTTACTGCCATGGTCAAAGTTGGAGAAGAAGTCAATCAATTGGAACGCGTTTTCAGTCATCTGTCAGAGCAGTACAGTGAACAGATTCAACGCAGAACCAAAACTCTAAATACGTTTCTGGAGCCCCTGATGATTGGCTTCTTGGGAATTGTGGTCGGGACTATCTTGATTGCGATGTATTTGCCTTTGTTTGAGATGAACTCAGCTTTTTAAGTGCTTGGATTGGGAACGGACTTCAAAATAAGTTCTAAATCTTTCCAAATTTGGTTCGACCTCTGTCCACCCGGCTCTACTAATTAAGATTATCCGCATCCGATAGGCAGGCCAATTTAAATGCAAAATGACCACAAAGGAAGAGTATGAGTTAGCCAAACTAAAGTCGCAGGTGCGAAAGTTTGAAAGGTCTTCATTGCTAGCACCAGCTTTGTCATTTGTAGTGGTGATATTATTGGAAGCGTCTCTGTTTGTGCAATTTGGCAACCAAGTCTCGGGAGTTTTATCTATGCTTATTCTGATGATTATGGCTATTGCCATAGGCTGGCCTACTAAGAGAATCCCTTCAACATATAACCACACGATTTGTAAAATCTCTGTTAGTAGTGGAGGATTAACTCTGCAGACGTTTTCAGTTAAGGATTATTTGCTGCAGAATCTTGCTGGGAAAGAGCTGTTGTGTAATGAAGCGAACACCAACCTGATATCCATAAGTGCTAATTACCCTTTAAGGGTTAATGGTATGGGTAGTGATTGCATACTTATAAACCATAATGGGAGTACTTATTATCTGATAAAATCGTGTTTTAGGGTTGACGTAATTGACCAACTCCTATTCCACATTGGAGAAACAAAAAACTAATCGGAATGGAAGGTTGCTAGATGTTTGAGATGCTACTGTTATCGCAATACCTGAACACGACCACGGAAGACGTGATCATTTCCTTCCCAATCAGTCACATCCATTCGGTAAACATAGACTGCAACTTCTACTGGATTTCCTAGGAAGGTTCCGTCCCAACCTGCCGACTCTCCTTTTCCATGATAGATTTCTTGTCCCCACCGATTGTAAACCGACATGCTGTATTCCGTATAACCTTCTCCAACGCCACGGAACAGGTCGTTGCGACCATTTCCGTTTGGCGTGAAAGTGTTGGGAACGAAAAATGAAAAATGTGGATAGATCAGAATTTCTCCACTTGTAGCATCCGTACATCCGTAATCGGTAGAAACCACTAAATCCACAGCATAGATTCCAGTATCTGGATAGGTGTAAACGGGGTTGGTAACCGTTGATGTCAGGCCATCACCAAACGCCCAGGTTCGTTCGGTAACATTTATTGTGCTCATATCCGTGAATGTGATGGTGGGATCGACCATATCGCTTTCTGTTGGTGTTGCCTCGTAAGCTGCCCCAGCCTCAGGAAAGACAACGATTTCCGAAGTGGCCGTATCTACTGAAAGGCAGCCTTCACCAGTTGCAACAGATAGTTTTACTTGAAGCGTATCGGGAGTAATTCCATCGGAACCGCTGTAATCATGTTGAGCAAAAGGATTCGAATCCGTGCTCGCGATTCCATTGCCCAGTTCCCAATTCCATTGAATCACAGTGTATGGAGATGAGACATCACTTTCATCCATGTATTGCACATCCAGTGGTTCGCAGCCTTCGTATTTAGATAAGCTGAAGCTTACTTCTGGCCGAGCGTAAACTTCAACTTCGGTGCTGGTTGTGTTGGTGCAACCATTGTTCGATTCAACCTCAAGTTCAATTGTTTGCATTCCAAATGAACTAAAGGTATGCGTTGGGTTTTGGTTCAAACTTGTGGTTCCTGGTTCCAGATTCCAGTTCCAAGAAACGATATTGTCTCCCCATTGATTGTCGATGGTTGAAGCGTCCAACAGATCGATAGACTCGTACAGACAATGACCTTGAGCCGTAGAAATATTGGCAACAGGATTAGGGTAAACCTGAGCTTGGCCTAAAGTGGTGTCGGCCTTGCACCCCACAGAACTGGTCACGGTTAGCGTTGCGCCATAAAGTCCAGCCGTGGCGAATTGAATTTGTGGATTCTGAACAGAGGAGGTATGTCCACCATCAAATATCCAAGACCATTGGGTAACCGCAGATAGGCCAACCGCGGTTGATAGGTCGGTGAACTGCACAGCTTGGCCATCACAAACGCTATCAAATGTGAATAGGGCAATTGGCAGCGGGTATATCTCCACATCCGTTTCCGTGGAATCTACGCAGCCTTGATCAGACCAAACAACAAGGGAAATGGTGTACGTTCCAGAAGTGGGGTAGGTCTGCGGCTGCGGCTGTTGCGAGCTGGATATGTTTCCGTTTCCTAACTGCCATTGCCAGTTGGTAATTGAACCACCTGAAACAGAAGACGCATCGGAAATCATCAACGATTCATCGAGACACGAATTGGAAACCGAAATATCGGCCGTTGGCTGAGGATGATTCGAAAGATTGGTAACAACCAAACTGTCGCAACCTGCTTGTGTGACCAACGTATCGTTGTAGGTTCCCGTAGCAAACTTCCAATAACCTGCCGTCAGAACCGAATCGCCAATGCAAACCATTGTGTCTATCGTGTGAACAATAATCGCTTGCACCGTGAGGTCTGTGATGATCACACTATCGCAGCCAAACTGCGTGGAGAGTGTATCGTAATACGTTCCGCTGGTTGATTGCAGAACACCTTCTGCCAAATAAGTTTGGCCACTACAAATGGTTATTGGCACCGTGTTTACAGGGGACGGATTTACTGCCAATTCGGTAACGATTGTGCTATCGCAACCAGAGGTTGTTTGCAGCGTTTCAGAATAACTTCCCGAGGTTGTAACGACCGTTCCAGAAGGAAGCGTGTGAGAATCGCCATCGCAGATGGATACATTCACCGTTGAGTTGAAAACAGGATTGACAGTTAGGTTGGTGGTCACCACGCTATCGCAACCGTTTACTGTTGCAAGTGTATCGCTGTACGTGCCAGCTTGGGTTACAGATAGACCACTTGGAAGAACATAGCTTACGCCATCGCATATTTCGGCATCGGTTGTTGAAGCTGCTTCGCTAAACTGAGGCGTAAGCGTAACCATGTCAGTGTATTCGCAACCCACTTGGTCGATGATATTGTACGTGTATTGCCCACCGCCAAGATTCGTAACCTGAAAACTGGATGATGTCAATGGTGCATCCCATGAGATGGAAAATGGCGGAGTTCCTCCATTCACCGTCACATCGATAGAACCGTCTTCGCTTAAGGTGCATGTTGGGTCAACGAACGTGTGACTTACATCCAATTGCGGCATTGTGATAGAGATCGCATCAAGAAAATTTCCGACACCTTGACTCCCGCCAGCTGCCGAAATAGAGTTGAATCGCAACGAATAATCCACTTGCGGAATGGTGGGAAACGTATAGTTAACGGTGTAATACTGCCAAGTGGTGTTGCCAGTGGAGAATGTTCCAAGGTTTGTATAGGGGCCGCCAACGGGACCTACACTAACGCTCATTACATCTGTACCCGACCTTCCGCGATGCGCGAATGAAATATCCACCGTGCTTCCAGGCAGCACCTGAAAATCCTGATAAATGGTGGAAACAAGGTTGGCGTTCAATTCAATAAACTGGTTGCCAGAGTATGCAGGCACCCCGTTGAATCCTGTTCCCCAGACTTCCACTTGTGCATCTGCAGCGGTAGTGCTCCAACATGGTACGTTGGAGTGATTCACTAGCGTGAAGTTGCCAGGAGGCACAACTTGTTGGTCTTCAAAATCCACGTTGCAAAGAAGGTTGCATTGTAGATTTGGAGTGCAATCGATGACGTTGATCTGTGCTGAAACTGGGTCGCTCTGACAGCCATTGTCTGTTACTACAACGGTGTATTGCCCGCTGTGGGTCAGCATGGCGTTGGGAATACTGATGTCTTCATCGGTGCTTGTAAACCCGTTCGGGCCAGACCATTGGAATGTGGCATTCTGTGAAAATCCACCCGTAAGGTCAATCGTAATGTTGTCCCCTTCGCAGTAGTTCTGGTCGGTCAATGGGTCAACCAATGGAACTTGGTTAATGACCTGAATATTGTCAATTCCGAAGTAGGTGTACGTACCGAAACCGTTGATGCACGGAACGATATTGAGATAAGTGTAGTTCTGAGAAGGGTTCAGATCGATCTGGAATGTTTGCCAATTCAGCACATTGGTGATCAAGGGCGATTGCCAGAGCAGTTCAGCATTGTCGCAACTGCTGTAGCCCCCATAAATACAGATGTAACCATCATTCACTCCTTGATTATTGTCATTCCAATACTGATTATTGGGCAGGTTGAGTGGCACAATGCTTATGTCCATATTGAAACTCATCTGGCTGCATGCCCCAAGTCCGTTACTGAAGTTGGCAGAAACCGATTCCTGATGATGAAACCCTAAGTAGGTGTTACCATCTGTTGGGGTTTGCGTGCAACCCCAAAAACCAGGCTGAATGTCTGGAGAACCTGTACAGATGAACCAATTGGGCGGAGCCGCACCCGCAGTTGGCGTTCCTTCAAAGGACGGGTTTAGAAATACCGGCTGACCGAACACGCCTGTTGCAAATCCTGATAGTAGAATCAGTGAAATGAGTTTGAGCGATTTCAAAGGGACGGGGTTTTACTGTGGGCCTGATGGGTTAAGGCAAGCTTATTGTCACTCTAACGCAAAAGAAGCAATAAGGTTGGCCTAAACCTCTTAGCCGAATCAAACGTAATTTTCGATTAACAACGCTGAACAATGGTACAAATACGCTGTTTAGCGTAGCCAAGAAGAACAGAAATCCCGACTTTCGCGGTTTCAAACCCACACATGAGAAGATTTTTACCCCCATTTCTCCTGTTGTTCCTGCCGTTGCTCGTAGTTGCTCAAACGCAGACCATACGTGGTGTGGTAACGGACCAAGAGAGCAGAATGCCCATTATCGGTGCGGCTGTTGTGGTTGTGGGTTCAGATCCAATTATCGGTACCACCACGGATATTGATGGTAAGTTCAAATTGAACAAGGTTGAAGTTGGTCGGGTAGATCTTGAAGTAACATATTTGGGTTATTCGCCAAGAACATTTTCTGGGTTGATCTTGCAAAGCGGCAAGGAGTTAGTTCTGAACGTGCAAATGCAGGAGATGGTAGTGAAGCAGGATGAGGTTGTAGTAAAAGCACATCGAAACAAGCAAGAAGCGTTAAACCTGATGACAACGGTTTCTGCGCGTGTATTCTCTACTGAGGAGGCTGAGCGATATGCTGGGACTCGAAATGATGTTTCTCGAATGGCTACCAACTTTGCCGGAGTTCGAGGAGCAAATGATGCCACCAACGATATTGTGATCCGTGGAAATTCCCCAACCGGATTATTGT
Organism: uncultured Chryseobacterium sp.; assembly: GCA_964457245.1. Lineage (GTDB taxonomy): Bacteria > Bacteroidota > Bacteroidia > UBA10329 > UBA10329 > UBA10329. The sequence continues at coordinate 93,893 of CAYWET010000008.1, forward strand.
GGCGACTTGAGGAAATAGACATCCCCAACCCGAATCACTTTGGAAATCTTGGTTCAACGGGTGGCCCTGTTAGTATGTTGAACAGTAATGTGCTTTCCAACTCCGATTTCTTGACAGGAGCTTTTCCTTCTGAGTATGGAAACGGGATTTCAGGTGTGTTTGACCTTAAAATGCGTCACGGAAACAATGAAAAACATGAGTTTCTGGCGCAGCTCGGTTTCAATGGGGTTGAGGTTGGAGCGGAAGGTCCCTTCTCCCGAAAGTCTGGGGCGTCTTACCTCATTAACATCAGGTATTCAACCTTGGCATTGTTTGCCTTAGGCGGTGTGGATTTTGGTACTGGAGATGCAATTCCAGAATACTCGGATATGAGTTTCAAAGCACGCGTTCCGACCAAAAAGGCGGGTATTTTCGAGATTTTCGGGATGGGCGGAATCAGTAGCATCGAGTTCATTGCCAGCGAAGCTGAAGATGATGCCAGCAACTTCTATTCGCAAGGTGGGTTGGATATTTACGATAAGACCATGACGGGTGTGGTCGGTATGTCTCATACTTACCTATTTAAAGATGCGAGCTACATCAAAACGGTGGTTTCGGGAAGCACGCTCCTCAATCAGGATGTAATTGATAGTGTGGATATAAACCGTAATCCGACCGAGTGGTACAAGCAGAATTTTCAGGATCATCGCTTTCAAGGGTTGATGTATTACAAGAAGAAATTCAGCGCCAAGCACAACCTGAAAGTGGGTAATCGAACCACGGTTTTCTATTCTGTTCTGAAAGACAGCGCGTTTGTTCCAAGCTGGAACGATTACCAAACACTTACCGATTTTGATGGTGTAACGGCACTTATCCAACCTTTTGCACAATGGCAATGGCGCTGGAATGATTCGTGGACGATGAACACAGGTCTGCACGGGCAGGTGCTAACGCTTAACGGTTCTTATGCTATCGAACCACGTTGGGGTTTGCAGTGGAAAGTGAATCCACGCCACAAACTCTCTCTGGCGTACGGATTGCATAGCCAAATGGTAGCACTCGATCAGTATTTCCTTGTGATGGAAGATTCGCTTGGGAACAAGGAAACGCCCAACGAGGATCTTGATTTTGTTAAGAGCCATCATGTGGTTTTGGGTTATGATTGGAGCTTGCCTTTTGATATGCGAATCAAGCTTGAGGCATACTATCAGTACATCTATGATGCGGGCATTTCAAGAGATTCGAGCTCTTACTCTACGCTGAATGTTGGCAGTTTTAGCCAGGAAGGCCCAGATGATATTGTAAATGGTGGAACGGGCACCAATTATGGATTGGAATTCACCTTCGAAAAATTCCTTTCTAAAGGCTATTACTGGTTGCTTACTGCATCATTGTACGACTCTAAGTATGTGGCAAGCGATGGCGTAACACGGAACACGGTCTTTAACGGAAACTACGTTCTGAATGTGCTTGGTGGCTATGAGCTCAATCTGAAAAGGAAGAACCCGAAGGTGAAAACACCACCAAAGAGAATTGAGCAAAAGGAAAAGAAGCTAGCCCGATGGAATAAGAAGCAGGAGCGTAAGAAGAATTCACAGATGTCACTGAAATTTGACGCTAAGTTTACCCTTGCCGGAGGTTCTCGTTACACACCTATTGACCTAGATGCATCTGCGTTGGAAAAACGTGCAGTTTATGTTGACGAGTCTGCGTACTCTAAGCAATTTGAACCATATTACCGGTTAGATCTAGGGCTTACGTTACGTATGAGTAGAGGTAGAGTGACGCAAGAATTCTCAGCCTCTTGTCAGAATGTAACAGACAAGAAAAATCCGCTTTACAATCAGTATGATCCTGATAGGAACAGGTTGGTCAATGTAAACCAATTGGGGATTTATCCACTTCTTCAGTACAAGATCCTTTTCTGATTATTCAGTGACCACGCCCATTTTAAGTGCGTATTTCACTAAACCTACGATGTTTTTGACTTCCAATTTTCGCATCAAATTGCGCTTGTGTGTATCAACAGTCCGTATGCCACAGCCCAGTTGTTCTGCTATTTCCTGATTGGTGCATTCCTGAGCGATCAACCGGAGAACTTCAGATTCCTTCTTCGTTAGCATGGGCTGTTCGCTCTTGCCAGCCTTGGTGAACTGATCTGAGATTTGTTCCAAAACGCCTTTACCATAATGCTGTCGGTTCTGAGCAACGTCTCTGATGGCATTAACGATTTCGTCCTTCGTGGAATGTTTTAGAATGTAACCGGAAGCTCCAGCCGAAAGAACCTCTTTTATAAACCGCGGCTCATCGTTGATGGTTACGGCCAAGACACGGGTATCAGGGCATTGCTCCTTAATGATTCGCGTGGCTTCAACCCCATTCATTTCAGGCATCATAATGTCCATCAGAACCACATCAATATCCCGCTTTGCGCAAATTTCTACAGCCTGCTTGCCGTCTTCGGCCTGTTCTACAACATGAATGTCACTTTCACCACGGATAAGAGATGACAGCCCATTGCGGATCATCTCGTGGTCGTCTGTAATAAGTACTCTGATCATTGGGTCAATTCGCTGGTTAAAGGTATTTCAATTGTGGTAACTGTTCCTTTTCCCATGCTGGAATCAATTTCTACCAGACCCTCAAACACCTCAACCCTGGAACGGATGTTCTGCAGACCAGAACCACTGCTAACTTGGCTCAGGTCAAATCCGACCCCGTCATCCTCTACCATCAACATTATGGTGTTTTCATGATTGATGAATTGCACGTAGATGTTTTCGCTTTTACCGTGCCTGATCGAGTTGTTTATCAGCTCTTGGCAGATGCGGAACAGAGCCTTCTCCAGGTCATTCGAAAAGCGGTTGTTCATTTTTACCATTTCGAGAGATAAGTTGACATCTAGGCTTGCCTTCAATTTGTCTATCAGATCTTCAATAGCCGGTTTGAGCCCGAATTGCCACAGCACATCGGGCATCAGGTTTCGAGAAATATTCTTCACTTCAGTGATGGCAACTCCGATATTACTTTCGAGCATCTCCACGCCTTCAAGTAAGGCGTTCTCCGAAGCTTCGGGCATATTTGAACGAATCTGCTGAAGGTTCAGTTTAATGGCCGTAAACAGTTGTCCAAGACCATCGTGAAGCTCTTGAGAAACCCTCATCCTTTCTTTTTCCTGACCTTCAATTAGCACCTCTTTGGTCCGCTTCTCAAAACGTTTCGTTTCGGTTATATCCCGGGCAATACAAACCACAGAGATGACTCTTTTTCCATGCATGATGGGTGAAAGTGCTACGCCAAATGTTGTCTTGTTTCCATCCTTTCTTACAATGTCCAACTCCGTTTTTAACGGGCTCGAGTTGACCACAACCGTGTTCAGTAATTGCATTACCCGATTAGCGTTTTCCGAATCCAACACTTCGTCAATTTTCCGGCCGGCCCACTTTTGTTCTTTTGGAAGGCTCTTGTAATCGTTGATGGACAGGATGTAGCCATCTGTGTTGAACGTAATGATCAAATCGTCCGCATGATTGAATACCGACCGCCATCTCGCTTCCGATGCGGCCAAAGCTTCTTCCGCCATTTTGCGGTCTGTAATGTCGGTACCAACAGCTTGATAACCGAGAAGCACTCCAGAGCTTCCAAAGAAGGCGGTAATCGACCACTCCTGCCAGACCAACTTACCATATTCATCGTAGTTTCTTATCTCCATGATTACGGTAGGAGATGCAGCGGACAGCGCGTTTATTTTCGATTCGCATTGCTCTAGTTCATCTGGTGGGAATAGCGTAACGAAGCGTGCGTCATCCGCTGCCTGTTTGTGCTTGAAAAACCGATTGAAAGCAATATTCTCGAACAACACTTTGCCTTTCGGATTCAGGCGGCAGATCATTTCCGTTTGGGCCTCAACAATACTTTGATATCGGTGCTTGATATTGGAAAGCTCGCTGGCCATTTTCCGGATGTCGGTCACGTCAACCAGTGTAACCAGAACCAAGGAGAGTGTTTGCTCATGGCCGGGTAATACACTAAGGTTGAAGACAACATCAACTACATCACCCTTCTCGTTGATGATTGCACCATCCTTCTGGAATTCCGTTTCGCCTTTTCCAAGCGCGACCAGCTCGTCCACAAAAATGGATTCTGATTCTGGTGTGAAATTTCTTCTAAGGCTAGGAAGAAGTTCTTCTTTTGATTCGACACCATTCATTTGCAAGGCAGAACGGTTCACGTTCAAAACCTTGATCAACCCGATGCATTTCTCTAGCTCACTCGGATTTTTCTCAAAGTACTTTCTGAGCTTCAGAACGCCTTCAGATTTTAGATGATCCAAGTAGTGTTTAACGGCCGAAAAGTCTTCTTCCCACATGGCAATGGGAGCATTTTCAAAAATGAACTCGTACTTATCTTCAGCTCGTTTGGCATCGGTTATGTTTCGAGACACACCGATAAGGCCGATCATTTCTCCCGCATTATTCATCAGCGGAGATTTGCTGGTCCAGTAGAAGGTCTGTTCTGTTCCGTCTATTCGTTGGCTTTCATATTCAACAGGTTTCCCTGTCTCAAACAGCTTGGCGTCCCAACTCATTACCACATCCGCCTCAATGTCTTCAAAATCTTTGTCGGTTCTTCCGATCACATCCTCAATCTCAAGACCGAGAATTTTCGCGCCAGTTTCGTTAATGGTGAGATATCGACCCTCAAGGTCTTTCGCAAAAATGGAGTCTGACGCACTCTGAATGATGCTGTTCAGAAGCTCATTCTCCCTTTGCAAAAGTTTAATTATGTCTTCCGTTCGAATTCCAGCGGCACTTTCCATTTCTGTGACTTTGACCGAACTAAGTTAGCTTTACCAGCCAATTTTGAAGGTTTGATGACAAGGATATTGACTGTTCTTTTTCTGGTTGGGATGTTAACATCTTCCTGCACGCGCATTTTAGCACCAGAAGTGAGGACCGTTACTTGCTGTGAATTGAAAAAGGCCGCCAGAACAGAGGCGGAAGTCGGGCTTCAGATCGAGGTTTACAATGGGAACGATTTTCCAATTGATATCAAACGCCATGATCTTCAAGTTCGCTTGAATGGCAATACTTTGGGGTCATCGAAGAGTTCGGAACCACTGGTTTTGAACCCAGGAGAACTTCAAACGCTTGATGCGAGCATTACCACATCATCGAAGCAATTGTTAAGCGGTACATTGATGATGGGGTTGAGTTCCTTGCTGGGCAAAGAACCTACCGCCTTGGAAGTTGAGATCGTTGGTTCGGTAGTTGGCAGTGCCAAAGGCATGTCAAAACGGGTTCGGATCAGGGAGAAATATCCGATCAAGTTGCACCCGTAATTGGAATGCAGACATTCTTCGGTTCTGTGAAGAATCGAAGTGCTTCCCAACCGCCTTCTCGTCCAACACCGGAGTTTTTAACGCCACCGAAAGGAGTTCTGAGATCTCGAACTAACCAGCAGTTTATCCAAACGATACCCGTGTGTAATTGCGCAGCTACGCGATGGGCCTTTGTAAGGTCATTTGTCCAAACCGTTGAGGCCAAACCGTATTTGGTTCCGTTGGCGAATTGAAGGACTTCTTCTTCCGTATCAAATGGCTGAATGGTAACAACCGGTCCGAAAATTTCTTCCTGATTTGTGCGGCAGGTTTCCGCTAAATCTTCAATTACTGTTGGTTCGATGTACCAACCGTTCATATCGGTTTCTGCTGGTTTGCCACCGCAAAGAACTGTTCCGCCTTCTACTTTGGCCAGTTCGATGTAAGAGAGAATTTTCTCGAAATGAGGCTCGGAAACAACTGCTCCGAGTTTCACATCGGGAGACTTCGGATTCCCGACCTTCATCTTCCTCACTTCTTCCACAAAGCGATTTTTGAACTCCTTATAAATACCGCGTTGTACGTACATTCTCGAACCGCACAAACAGATCTGACCTTGGTTGGCAAAGCTCGAATTGAGTGAAGTTTTCAAAGCATTTTCCAGATCACAATCATCAAAAATGATGTTTGGGTTTTTGCCGCCCAATTCCAGCGAAAGCTTCTTGAACATAGGCGCTGCCGTTCTGGCAATGGTCTTTCCGGTTTCGGTTCCTCCAGTAAATGAAATGATAGGCACATCAGGATGCTCTGTCATAGCTGAGCCAACTTTGGCGCCCAGACCATGAACGATATTCAGCACACCTTTCGGGAAGCCGACCTCATCACAGATTTCAGAAAGCAAATAGGCCGTCATTGGGGTTACTTCCGATGGTTTTGCTACCACCGTATTTCCAGAAGCCAGAGCAGGTGCAATTTTCCAAGTGAATAGATAAAGAGGCAGATTCCAAGGTGAAATGCAGCCCGCAACACCGATCGGTTGCCGAAGCGTGTAGTTTAGAAAGCGACCATCGGTATCGTGCAATTCAGAACTATCGTGCAGAATCGCGGTAGCAAAGAATCGAAAGTTGTCTTTGGCTCTTGGAATGTCAACTTTCTTGGCCAACCAAAGCGGTTTGCCATTGTCGGTGCTTTCGGCTTCGGCCAATTCATCCAATCGCTCTGAAATTCTTCGAGAAACATTCAGCATGTGCTGCGAACGTTCTTCACGCGTTAGCGAACTCCAAGCTGGAAATGCAGCTTTTGCAGCTTGCACGGCCAATTCCACATCGGCTACATCCGAATCCGGAATTTGAGAATAAACCTCTCCCGTTGCTGGGTTGTAATTGTCGAGATAACTGTTGGAATTCGGTGCTCTGAATTCTCCGTTGATGTAATTCTTTATCTGAAACATGAACCGTTCAGGTTTGAGTTTCAAATCTAATCAATCGGTTGGCCGCTCCTTAACGTGTTTGGAAGTCGGCACATCATTTGCCTCTAGGCATTTCGAGTAAATTCGCACTTCGATGAGAAAATTTGTTTTCCTGTTTTTGTTGAGTTCACACATTGGGGTTGCCCAAGACCTGGAATATGCTCGCGAGGTGTTAAGCGAGCTTTGCTCAGATGAACTGGCTGGCCGAGGATATGTGGAAGATGGCGATAACGCGGCAGCGTTTTTCATTGAAGAAGAATTCAAACGGAACGACCTTTTCGGTTGGGATTACAACTACTATCAGACGTTCAATTTTCCTGTTAATACGTTTCCAGAAAACGTGGAATTGACAGTTGATGGAGTTCGATTGGAGGCTGGAAAAGAGTTTTTGGTGGAGGCCGATGCGCCAAAACTCAAGGGCAAATTTGAGTTAACCTATTTGGAGGCCTTGCCTAAAATTGCGCCATCTGGCCGCATGATTGACACCACGGCGGTTTACAAAGGCGTTGTGGTTATTGCGGATAGTCTGATTGCTAAACTTCCGCCATCCATCAGAATGTCGTTGCTGCGTGGAATGAAAAAAGCGGGCGCCAAAGGTGTTATCCGTGTTACGGATTCCAAACTAACTTGGACGGTTTCCAAACAGCAAGCGCCATTGGCTCAATTAACGGTAAAGCGAGAGGCTTGGAACGACAAAGCAACGGAGGTTGAAGTCAACGTAAAACCTGAATTCGAGAAGAAACACCGCACGCAGAATGTATTGGCATTTGTAGAAGGCGGTCAACATCCAGATAAATTCCTTGTGTTCACAGCCCACTATGATCATCTTGGTAAAATGGGCAAGGATGTGATTTTCCGCGGAGCGAACGACAATGCAAGTGGCGTTGCCATGCTACTCAATTTGGCCAAGCATTACGCCACACCTGAATTTCAACCGAGTTACTCGATGGCTTTTATTGCGTTTGCTGGTGAAGAACTTGGGTTGGAAGGCTCGTTCCACTACGTTCAGAATCCTATTTTCCCACTCAACGATATCAAGTTCCTTATCAACCTTGATATCCTTGGAACGGGCGATGAAGGAATTACGGTTGTGAACGGAGCGGTGCACGAAACAGAGTTTGAAGCGTTGAAAGGAATCAATGATGAAAAGGGCTATCTACCGCAGGTGAAAAAGCGCGGGAAAGCTGCCATTTCTGATCATTATCCATTCTCAGAAGCTGGCGTACCGTGCTTTTACATTTACACCATGGGCGGCATCAAAGCTTACCATGATGTATATGATGTTCCAGAAACGCTGCCGCTCACTGAGTTTGAGGATGTCTTCCGATTACTGACCGATTTCGTTGGCCGATTATGAGCGGAAAACTTTACATCGTTCCAACCCCAATCGGGAATTTGGAAGACATGACCTTCCGAGCCATAAAGGTTTTGAAAGAAGTTGATCACATTCTAGCTGAAGATACCCGCACCTCAGGCAAACTGATGAAGCACTACGAGATAGAAACGCCAATGAGCCCGTTTCATCTCAATAACGAACACAAAGTCGTTTCACGTTGGGTGGATGATTTGATTGCTGGAAAGAACATTGCGCTAATAAGCGATGCCGGAACGCCTGCCATTTCCGACCCAGGTTTTTTATTGGTTCGCGAAGCAATAAAAGCTGGAATTGAAGTGGAAACCTTACCAGGGGCAACAGCCTTTGTTCCAGCATTGGTCAATAGTGGTTTGCCTTGCGAGAAGTTCCATTACGAAGGGTTTCTGCCACATAAGAAAGGTCGCCAAACCCGAATTGCCGAACTGGTTGAGAAGGACGTTACAAGTGTGCTTTATGAAAGTCCGCACAGACTTTTAAAAACACTGAACCAATTGCTGGAAGCCGTAGGTGAAGAACGATTGGTTTCCGTCTCACGAGAGATCAGTAAGCTCCATGAAGAAACCGTTCGTGGTACAATTCCCGAAGTCATTGAGCATTTCGAGAACAATCCGATAAAAGGGGAGTTTGTCCTTGTGTTGGAAGGGAAACACTAGTTTGTCATTCCGACCGAAGTGTAGGAATCTATCACCAAATCATAAGATTTCTCGACTTCGTAAACTACGCTCGAAATGACAAGAATACCGTAACTACCTTTGCGCACCTTGGAACTCAACGGCAGCATCAAAGACGGGCTCAATTTTATGCGGAAGGTCACTTTCCGTAGAGCAGGGAATGCGCTGAAAGTGCTGTTCAGTTTCTACTACACCAAATGGACGGGCAAACCCACACAATGGGGCGTTCCGATAAGCATTTCGTTTGAGCCGACCACTAGTTGCAACCTTCGTTGCCCTGAGTGTCCGAGCGGTTTAAGGCAGTTCACACGACCAACAGGAATGTTGAGCAACGATTTCTTCAGAGATACTGTTGAGCAGCTGAAAGATGACCTGTTGTATCTCATATTCTATTTCCAGGGCGAACCATACCTGAATCCTGACTTTCTGGATATGGTCAAGTATGCTTCAGAACGAGGAATCTATACGGCAACAAGTACCAATGCGCATTATCTGAAAGATGAAAACGCAAAACGAACGGTAGAAAGCGGTTTGGATAGAATGATTGTTTCCATTGATGGAACTACGCAGGAAACGTATCAGAATTACCGCGTTGGCGGCAACTTGGACAAGGTGATTGAGGGCACGAAGAATGTCATCAAATGGAAGAAGGAACTAGGCTCAAAAACACCGCATATAATTTTCCAATTTTTGGTGGTAAAGCCAAACGAGCATCAGATTGAAGATGTTAAGAAACTCGGTGCGGAGGTTGGAGTGGATGAAGTGCGTTTTAAAACCGCACAGATCTATGATTACGAGAACGACCCGAACAATCTCATTCCCGATAACGAGAAATACAGCCGCTACAAGAAGACGAAAGATGGTCATACCACTTTCAAGAATCCGCTCTTGAATCATTGTTGGAAATTGTGGCACTCGTGTGTGCTTACGTGGGACGGATTGGTGGTTCCGTGCTGTTTTGATAAGGACGCCACGCACCAATTGGGCGACCTTAAGGAAAACACCTTTGATGAGATTTGGCAAGGCGTGAAGTATCAGGAATTCCGTTCTTCCATTCTGCGAAGCAGAAGCGAAATCGACATCTGTGCCAATTGCACTGAAGGGACGAAGGTTTGGGCTTAGTTCAGATGTCAGATTTCAGTATTGAGATGTGAGATTGCTGTGTGGCGTCACCCTGAACTTGTTTCAGGGTCTTGCTTGAAGAAGATGCTGAAATAAATTTAGCATGACGGCCACAGTCAGTCTGCTTTCGCCTTGTGACTTATTACTTTCGACTCAAATACGCCTGCACCATCCGAATCTGTCCGTAGCTGTATTCGCCTTTCAGTTTGCCGTAAACGAATCCAGAATTCTCATTCGGATTGTCTTTAATGATCATTGCTATCGTTTCTCGGTCATCCTCTTCCATAAACGAATCAATGTTTACTTCGCCAGCCTGAATTCCTTTGGCAATGTGGCTTTCGATTGTTGAAGTGGTCAACTCACGTTTCTCTGCAATTTCGGCAATGCTCAACCCGTCTTTCGCTAAGCTGTAGGTTATTTTGTAAGTAGCTCCCTTCTCAGGTGCAGCACCTCTTTCGCCTTTTGCCTTTCGCCTTTTACCTGTTTTCGTTTTCGTGTTCTTCGGATTCTTCTCGGCCTCCTTTTCGGCATCGGTTGCCAGCTTTCTTCTCAGCAGATTCCGTTCTGTATCACGCTCCAGATTTTTCTTGATTTCTTTTCCGTTGATGATGGCATCGGCCAAATCTTTCGCTTTGTCCATCTGCTCCCAATTCTTCATCAGAATCAGGTCAACTTCGGCCAAAGCATCGCGGTAGGTTTTGGTCTTTGAAAACTGCTTTACATCCTCAACATGCTTGAGCAGAATCTTCAGGTTCGCTTCAACGAAATTGATGTAGTAACCACTTCCTTTTTCGATTCGGTCAAGCAATCTGGCGTGGTCATTTTCCTGTAAACAGAAGCGCAGTTGCTGCACGAATTTCTGCGTGTTGGCGGATTCTTTCGAGACGTTAGCAGCTATCACGGCTAATGCCGACCGCATTTCCTCATCCTCAAACTGTCCAACGGTTTCGTGCTTTTTCAGAATGGCTTCAATCGACTTTAACACATCCGAAAAATCGAACGTTGCACCGAGCATTCTGCTTAAAAAGTTCGCCTGATCCTGTTCTAGAATCTGCTTCAGCGGTTGCTGCTTTTCTTTGGTCTCCGCAAACGCGACAACTTGCTGGTCTGTACTCACAACACTTGGGTCTATCTTGGTTCTTAGAATCAAACCATCCAATGAGGTCAATCGCGATAGCGCCACGTAAACCTGCCCTGGTGCGAAAGCTTGTCCGACATCAATAACTGCTTTCTCAAAGGTCAACCCCTGACTTTTGTGCACCGTTATTGCCCAAGCCAATTTGACCGGGTATTGACGGAATTCACCGATCACTTCTTCCTCAAGGTCTTTTGCCTTTTCGTTTACCGTGTAGCGCTTGTTCTCCCACGTTTCGCGCTTCAGGATGTACGGTTCGGTATCGTCATCCATCAGCACTTCAATGTCGCCATCATTAATGCTGGAAATCGTGGCTAGCTTGCCGTTGTAATAGGCATTGCCCTCGGCATCGTTCTTCACAAACATGATGCGCGCACCTTCCTTCAGTTCCAAGCTTTCGGAAACAGGAAAAATGTGCTCCGGAAAGTCTTTCTCCACTTCAGCTTCGAAATAGTGCGTATCGCCTTTCAGATTATCGAGTGCTTCGCGATTGATGGCATCTGCCTTGCGATTGTGCGTGGTAAGCGTGATTACATCTTTCGGCACGTCCTTTTCTTCGCGATAATGCTCATTCAGTTTCTGAATGTCTGAAGCCGTCACCACATTATTTCGCAGATTGTTCAGAATGGAAATGAACCTATCGTCCTGTTGCCGAAATATCTTGTCGAGTTCCACATACACGAATCCGCTTTCGCGAAGCGCCACCGCTTCAAAGAAATGCTGGCTGCGGTAGTAGTCGCGCATCTTCATCCACTCATGGTCTTTAACAATGGGCGGCAGCTGGTACATGTCTCCGATCATCAGCAATTGAACCCCGCCAAATGGTTCGCGGTAATTCCGTTTCACGAACCGCATGCGTGCGTCAATTGCATCTAACAGATCAGCTCGGAGCATACTTACTTCGTCAATGATCAGCAGATCGATGTTTCGGAGAACGTCTCTTCGTTTTGCATTGAGCGGATGTCTGCGAATAAGTGTTTGTTGTGTATAGAAATTCGCTCCTTCCGGAAGGTCCATCGGCAAGTTTCTATCTGGAAGAAACGTTCCGAAAGGCAAGAGAAATTGTGAGTGAATGGTGACTCCGTTCGCATTCAACGCAGCAATGCCCGTTGGCGCAAGAATCACGTGGCTTTTATGAGTTGATGCTGAAAGGTGTCTGAGAAAAGTGGTCTTTCCCGTTCCTGCTTTTCCGGTTAGGAAAACGTGACGGTTTGTACTGTTTACGAATTGCGCTGCTAAGCGAGCCTTTTCTGTGACCTCCATATTGCCCATCGTGCACGAAGTTGGGAAAATTTAGATTCGAAGCTTATCGAATCACCGTAACCGTTCCCAACTTTTCAAAACTTGAACCATTATAGAATGAGGCTTTGACTTTGTACGGGTACGCTCCTTGTTTCACAAATTGGCCATTGAACTTTCCATCCCAACCGGTTGTCAGGATCTCATTCATGCTTGCCGAAAAGTACAGAAGTGTTCCCCATCTATCGAAAACCGACAGTTCAGCAGAAGTGACCCCGATTCCATACCCTTGGAAATGGTTGTTGTTTTCGGTTCCCTCGACAATTATGGCATTTGGGAAAAATATGACCGGAGCAATAAGAACCTCAAGGGTTGTTGTAGTCGTGTCCTGACACCCGTTGTCGTCTATCACTGTTAATAGCACGTCATAGGCACCATCAACCTCATATTGATGAGACGGGCGCGGACCTGTTTCAGTAGAGCCATCGCCAAAATCCCAAAGGAATGAAGTGCCGCCAGTTCCCGTATTGACGAATTCTACGGTAGTACTTGTGGTGGGTATCTCTGGCGAGTAGGTGAAATCTGCTGTTGGTTGCTCGAAAACCTCTGTGGTTCCGGTAACCTGATCAGGCATGCAGCCGCCATCCAGCGTTAGTGTTACATTATGGCTGCCGGAACTTGCATAGATATGGGTTGGATTTTGATCAGTGGACGAATTCCCATCTCCAAAGTCCCAAACCCAAGAGGTGGCACCAGATGTGGTTGTAAATGAGAACATGCTCTCTTCTCCTAAGCACACACTGGTGGTGGTAATTTCAGATTGTGGTGGGAGTTCCTGCAAGGTGAATGTTTCGGTGGTTGTACATCCAGTGCTGTCAACCACGGTAATGTCGTAAGTTCCGGTTCCTAAATCGGTTTCAACGTTGGAGGTGTTAGATGAAGACGACCATGTGTATGTAAGTGGGTCGATGCCGTTTGCCACGATGGCTTCTACTTCTCCATCGGTCTCTCCGCAGTTCGGTTGTGTGATATCCAAGCTTATTGCCGGTGGTGGCACACTATCAATTTTTACATTGATTATCTGGACACAACCGTTGGCATCGGTTACCATAACATAGTATTCTCCTTCAGAAAGACCAGTAGCTGTGGCCGTGCTTTGCTGTGGTGTGGTGTTCCATTGATATGTGTAAGAACCAGTGGTTGGGTATGCAACGGCCGTGGCTTGCCCAACTCCTTGCCCGCAATCTGGCACTATGGATTCTATCGTGGCGTTCGGAGCAAAATTATCTACCAGAATAACGTTTCCCGTACGAGCGCAACCGTTCATATCCGTCACGGTTACCTCATAGACCCCAGCCGCCAAACCTGATGCGGTTGCCGTATTCTGTTGAGGTGCTGTGTTCCATTGGTAGGTAAACCCACCATTGCCACCACTTGGGTTCACAGTGGCCGAACCGTTGGTCGTAGCGCAATCGGGATTTACGCTGGTTATCGGAATATTTATCTGCGGAGGTTGTGGAACGTTTATGGTAACCTCTTCTTCGCAACCGGAATTATCTGTTACGATAACATCAATGTTTCCACCAGGTAGATTTGTGGCATTCTGTCCGGTCTGCACGGGGTTCGTATCCCATTCGATGGTGAAACCACCTGTTCCACCCGAAGGGACTATTTGCGCAGTACCATCAGTTGCCCCATGGCATGAGACTGGGGTTGAAGATACATTTGAAACATCGAGTGGGTCGTTGTTGTCTATGGTTACGAATTCTCTTGTGCTGCACCCGTTGGCATCTGTAACCGCAACCCTATAAACACGGGGTTCCAGATCAACAGCGGTGGCGGTGTTCTGACTCGGGCTACTGTTCCAATTGAAGTTGTAAGGTGGGGTTCCACTAGATACGTTTGCCGTGGCCGAGCCATTGTTTAGTCCGCAGTCACTGGAAACCACGTTGCTGATGCTTACCTCTGGGCCAATGAACACGACTTCGAACTGTGCACTCACATTGGTCGGAATTTCATTGCCGCACCCGTCTAGCAACGTATTGCCATCGCTACCTGTATTGATGGAGACCGTGTAGGTGCCTGTTTGCGGAATGTTGTCATCAAAGTTTAGCCAAAGTTGATTGGTGCCGCCAGAACAACTTATTCCGTTTACCGATGCAATGTTTACGTTGCCTGGACCCGTGATACTGAAATCCGACCCGTTGCTAGCAATGCTGCTACAATCGATCACATCAGAGAGGTAAATTCTCACCCGTTCTGGATTGCATTGACCGTAAAGGCTGATCGAATCAATTACCCCTGCAGAGTTATCCACGATTGATCCGCTACCCGAGAATTCCAGTTCGTAACCTATCTGGGATCCCGAAAAGTTACAGATCAGTAGAGCAAAGGTTTCTCCCTCCTGAACGGGAACAGGCGCATTTTGAGTGGAGCCATTGGGCCCATTATTGTTGCCGCTACCACCATTGGAAATTCCTGTAGGACCAACCCCATTGGCGTAGTTGCAGCTTATGGGTTGACTTGTGCCTGCTACTATTCCAGAGCATGAATCCGTGCTCAAATTAAAAAGGGCAAAGTCATAATCCACAGACCCTAACGGATTCAGTTGGAAAAGAAAGTTGCCCGTGCTGGTTGCTGTAAACGTGTACCAAACCGAATTGACCTCTCCACTTCCAATACATGTATTCTGGTTGCTTGGTAGAAGCTCATTTTCCAGACCAGTGCCAAAATAACTCGTGTTCTGGGTATATGTGCTAGAGCAAACATTGATGGCATCAAAACAATCCTGTTGCCCACGGGCTTTTTCACTCAGAAGTGAGAAAGCCGTAAGGGCAAGCAGGAACAGAAGGTTATGACGTAGGTGGTCGGTCATCAATGGGAATACGCTCAAGCCGGCTTCAGGTTGCTAGCAACGCAAGGCGAATCTACTGGTTTCACGTAGCTAATCATTTAACCTATGTTTCACACTTGGCATACCTATATTCCGATATTTGGGCATGCGATTTTCCCTCCTTTTTTTCATGCTCATTGGCTGGTCAGTTGGGCTATCTCAGTCGATTGATCAAAAAATAGCATTCAAACAGGCCGAAATGGCCGAACTGGAAATGCAATCGGCCAAGAAGGTTGATGAACTTGAAGAACTCCGATTGCTTTGGATCAGGGAAAAGTTGGATGAAATGGGCTATCCGAAGTCGAAGGGGCAACTTCAAACTGTTCATCATTTGGCATTGTCTCTCGGATATTCGGAACCCGATGAACAAGCCGCTTGGGTTCAACATATTGTGATTCCTGAAGTGGAGTTTGCCAATGTTTCAAGAACCAACGATTTCAGACCCGATTCATTGGTTTCGACAGGCTCGGCTGTTGAGGCCGATTATTTCCTGAAAGAGATAATGCCCGATGGCGAAATGAAATATGATGGCTTCGGTTACGACCGCGGCCACTTGGCGCCATCGGCCGATTTCCGCTGGAGCCAGACTGCGCTAAGCGAAAGCTACTTCTACAGTAACATGAGTCCGCAGAAACCCGAGTTCAACCGCGAGCGCTGGGCAGAATTGGAGGCTTGGGTCAGAACTTACGTTATCGATTTTAAAGAACCCGTTTTTGTGGTAACAGGACCAGTTCTGAAAGATGGGTTGCCAACTCAAGGCAAGAACAAAGTTTCCATTCCAGAGCAGTTTTACAAGATCGTATTGGATGTAACGGGGGATGAGAAACGCGCTGTTGCCTTTCTGATGCCAAACGACCATTGTGCGTATCCAGTTTCAGGCTATGTAACAAGTATTGATGCCATTGAAGGATTAACGGGGCTGGATTTCTTCAGTTCGTTGGAAGATAAGCTTGAGGCCGAGTTAGAATCAATGGCTTCTATCGATGGTTGGCTGCATGAGAGCAACGTTAAGCATGGAGAAGTTGCCCCGTTGAAGGCACCTCTGCTAAAAGGCTACTTCAATACCCTACAGGCCAAGTACAAGGTTGGCGAGAAGACCAATATTTGCGGAACGGTTGTCGCCACCAAGAAGAGCCGAAAAGAAGCCATTTACCTCAATTTCGATCAAAAATATCCGCGCAATGTATTCTACGCTACTATCTGGAAGAACAACCAGAACAACTTCAGTTATGATCCTGAAAAGGAGTTTCTCGGCAAGCAGATCTGCGTGTTCGGAAAAGTGGAATACTATGGAGACCAGGCCCGCATCAGCGTAAATCGTGAGGAGCAGGTTACCTATTGGGATGATGTGATCGGGGAGGATTAACCCAAGTTGCAAGGTTTCTGCAACATTCGCTGAAGTAATTCGGCCATTCGGAGATTACTTTTGCGACCTCAAATCTGAAGCATGCTAAGAACAACCCTTTTCTCGTTTTTCCTTTTCTCATTTCTCCTTGCCAATGCGCAGTACAAAGACCCGAAGGGCTATGTGGCATCCGATTCCAATCAGGAATTCCCGGCTAAATACGATTGGGAGAAAAACGCTAAGTACAAGAAATACAAACGGGAGAGTTACTATTTGGTGATGCGCGACAGCGTGA
>CAYWET010000009.1:0-89904 GCA_964457245.1 uncultured Chryseobacterium sp.
CCAACAGGCTCAATTTTCTTTCCTGGAAAAGCGTATTCCAATTTATCGGCCCAGCCAGCGTAGTAGAAAAAGTGGTTGGCCGCCAACGGAATGTCAATGTCTCGGCTCTCGCGGATCGGCTTGCCGCCATCCATGCTTTCGAGCACGGCAAACTCGCGCGCGCGTTCCTGTATCAACCGCGCAATGCGGAAAATGTACTTGGCGCGTTCCTTTGCGGGCATCACGCTCCAAACCTCCTTGTACGCCTTTCGCGCGGCCTTCACGGCCTTGTCCACATCCTTTTCAGATGCTTCCGCGAAATAGGCAATGTGCTGGTCGTTGCTTGGGTTGATTGAAGCGAATTTCTTGCCGCCCTCGGCCTTCACAAATTTACCGTTGATGTACAGCCCGTATTCGTCCTTGATGGTGGCGTGGTCCGCACTTTCTGGTGCGGCCGCGTACTCCCATTTTGAACCGAAATCGAGCTTGTTTTCTGTCTTTTTTGCCATCAGTCTTTACTGAAATAATCCAATCCTTGATATCGGCCCTTGGCCTGTTTTGCCAGTTGCATCAGCACATCGTTGGCAAGGCTGCTGGCCCCAAAACGGAACCATTCGTTACTCAGCCACGCATCGCCCAGCGTCTCCTTCACCATTACCAGATAATGTAGCGCCAATTTAGCTTTGCTGATGCCGCCTGCAGGCTTCATTCCCACCATTTTGCCCGTGGCGTAATAGTGGTCGCGAATGGCTTCCAACATCACCAACGTAACGGGCATTGTGGCCGCTGGACTGATCTTTCCTGTGGAGGTTTTGATGAAATCGGCACCCGCCAAAATGGCGATGTCGCTGGCGTGGCGCACGTTATCCAACGTAGAAAGTTCGCCTGTTTCCAAGATCACTTTCAAGCGGGCTTTGCCGCAGGCTTCTTTGATGGCCGCAATCTCATCAAACACAAAACCGAAATTCCCCGAAAGGAACTCACCTCGCGAGATGACCATATCAACTTCATCCGCACCCGCATCAACTGCAATTTTGGTATCAGCCAATTTGATTGCCCTCGATGAATTTCCCGAAGGAAAAGCCGTTGCAACCGAAGCCACTTTGATGCCCGTTCCTTTCAGCGCATCAACCGCAGTTGCCACATGATTCGGGTACACGCAAACGGCCGCAACCGTTGGCAGGTCGGGCAGCGCATCGTGCAAATGGGCCGCTTTGTAGCACATTTGCCGCACCTTGCCTTCCGTATCCTTTCCTTCCAGCGTGGTCAGGTCAATCATGTTCAAGGCCATTTTCAGCCCTTGAATTTTCGCCCCTTTCTTAATGCTCCGCGTCTGAAAGCGGGCCGTTCTTTCTTCCACTCCAACTTGGTCGATGGAGCGTTTCAGACCTATCAATTCGTTGTTCGTCATCCTACAGATTGATGGTGCTAATGTACAATTTCGGTTGTTCGGGCTGGGTATTCGGTAAAGCGAAGGCAATTGTGTACCTTCGCGCGCCCAAAATGAGCACGCCAGAGAACATCCACACAACCTTCGACCGTATCCTTCAGCGAGAGGATAAGGAAAACCTTCTTGATCAGAAGGGTTTGGTGGTTTGGATGACGGGTCTTTCTGGCTCGGGAAAAACCACCATTGCCGTGGCGGTAGAAAGGCTTTTGGCCGAAGAGTGCGTGCTGACGCAGATTTTGGATGGCGATAACATCCGCTCTGGCATCAACAACAATCTTGGGTTTTCTGAGGAAGACCGAAAAGAGAACATTCGCAGAATTGCTGAAGTGACCAAACTGTTTGTGAACTGTGGAGTTGTGACCTTGAATTGCTTTGTGAGTCCAACCAAGGACATCCGCCAGCAGGCGAAGAACATTCTTGGAGACGACATGTTGGAAGTGTTCGTCAACACACCATTTGAGGAATGCGAAAAGCGTGATGTGAAAGGGCTTTATGCCAAAGCTCGCGCTGGCGAAATCAAGAATTTTACGGGTTTGGATGCGCCATTTGAGGCACCCGAAAACCCTTTTTTAGACATTGAAACAGTTGGCCGTTCGGTTGAAGAATGCGCCAAAGAAATCTATGAAGCGGTTTTGCCGCTGATCAGAAAATAGAATATGGAATCATACAAACTATCACACTTAAGAGAGCTGGAAGCGGAGTCGATTTTCGTGCTTCGCGAAGTTGCAGCTCAGTTCGAAAACCCAGTCCTGCTTTTTTCAGGAGGAAAGGATTCAATCGTTGTAACGCACTTGGCTCGCAAGGCTTTTTGGCCTGCTAAAATTCCGTTTCCATTGATGCATGTGGATACGGGTCACAACTTCCCAGAAACCATCGAATTCCGAGATCAGCTGATGGAAAAGATCGGAGCGCGATTGATCGTAGCTTCTGTTCAAGACTCTATTGACAAAGGCCGAGTGGTGGAAGAAAAAGGTTTCAACGCAAGTAGAAACGCGTTGCAGATTACGCCATTGCTGGATGCCATTGAAGAGCACAAGTTTGATTGTGCCATGGGCGGTGCAAGACGTGATGAGGAAAAGGCACGAGCCAAGGAGCGTTTCTTCTCTCATCGAGATGATTTCGGCCAATGGGACCCGAAAAATCAGCGCCCAGAGTTGTGGAACATCTTCAACGGAAGAAAGAACATGGGAGAGCATTTCCGTGTGTTCCCAATCTCAAACTGGACCGAGATGGACGTATGGCAATACATCCTTTTGGAAGAGATTGAAATTCCAAGTTTGTACTTCAGCCATATGAGAGATTGTTTCGTTAGAGACGGGGTAATTCTTGGGAAAACGGATTTCATCCAAACGAGAGATACGGAAGAGGTGAAATCGATGCAGGTTCGTTTCAGAACAATTGGTGATGCAACATGTACTGGGGCAACGCTTTCGGATGCTGCAACGCTTGAAGATATTATTGATGAAGTTGCTTCAACCCGTGTTACGGAACGCGGTGGAAGAGCCGATGATAAGCGTTCTGAGGCGGCAATGGAAGACAGAAAGAAGCAAGGATATTTCTGATCAGGGAATTAGAAATTAGGCAATTAGCGAATTAGAGATTGACCAATGGAAGAGGTTAAAGAAAAATACGATAGTAAAGGTTACTTGAACATGGAGCTTTTACGCTTCACCACAGCTGGTAGCGTTGACGATGGAAAGAGTACGTTGATTGGAAGATTGCTTTACGATAGTAAATCGATTTTCGAAGATCAAATGGAGGCCATTGAGGCCGTTAGCGAACGAAAAGGTGAGGAACAAGTTAACCTTGCATTGCTTACAGATGGTCTTCGTGCTGAGCGCGAGCAAGGAATTACCATCGATGTGGCCTACCGCTACTTCGCAACGCCAAAGCGTAAGTTCATTATTGCCGACACGCCTGGGCACATTCAGTACACCCGAAACATGGTTACTGGCGCTTCGACCGCCAACTTAGCTATCATTTTGGTGGACGCCAGAAATGGCGTGATCGAGCAGACCAAGCGTCATGCTTACATCGCATCGTTGCTTCAAATTCCTCACGTGGTTGTTTGTGTCAACAAGATGGATCTTGTCGATTTCGATGAGAAAGCCTTTGAAAAAGTGCGTAACGATTTCGAAAATTTCTCAGCGAAGCTGGCAATTAAGGATGTACGATTTGTTCCGATAAGCGCATTGCTTGGAGATAACGTGGTCGATCGTTCCGAAAACATGAAATGGTATCAAGGACCGACCTTGCTGCACATTCTGGAGAACGTCCATATTGGAAGCGATCAGAACCATATCGATCCACGTTTCCCAGTTCAGTATGTGGTGCGCCCAATGACAACCGAATATCACGATTATCGTGGTTATGCAGGTCGTGTTGCTGGTGGCGTTTTCCGTCAGGGAGAAGAGATTTCCGTTCTTCCATCTGGATTTACCTCGAAGATCAAGTCGATTGATACGATGACTGGTCCGATCAAAGAAGCATTCCCGCCAATGAGCGTTACAATGACATTGGAAGATGACATTGACATCAGCCGTGGTGACATGATCGTGAAGGTGAACAATCAGCCAGAACCTAAACAGGAATTTGATGTGATGATCTGCTGGTTGAACGAAAAACCAATGCAGGTTGGTGGAAAGTATGCACTTAAGCACACATCACGAGATGCGCGTTGCATCATCAAAGATGTTAAGTACAAAATGAATATCAACACACTCCAGAAACTGGAAGATGATAATGCCATCGGCCTGAATGACATTGGCCGCATTACGCTGCGAACAACCGTTCCGATTTTCCAAGATGGATACCGCAAAAACCGCAACACAGGTTCGCTGATTCTTGTGGACGAAGCCACCAACAATACCGTTGGTGCGTGCATGGTTGTGTAAATTCAACCTCTAATTATGGCTACGCAACCGCGCATATTGGTAATTGGCGACATCATGCTTGACCAATATGTGGCAGGTAACGTAACCCGTATCAGTCCTGAAGCGCCTGTTCCAGTCGTAAAGGTTGATAAAGAGTGGTCAACCCTTGGAGGAGCTGGAAATGTAGCCGCGAATGTGGCTTCGCTGGGCGGAAAAGCAACACTTCTTGGTCTTGTTGGAAGTGATGCTTCTGCAAGCACCATTTTGAATTCTTGCTCCGATGCTGGAATTGAAGCTGTTGTAATTCAGGGAAACCAGCCAACAATCGTGAAAACACGCGTGGTTTCTGGTCAGCAGATTGTGCGATTTGACCGAGAGGAAGAACTTGTTTGGAGCAATTCTCAGTTATCGGAGCTTGCCTCAAAGCTAGAAACGCTGATTCCAGCATCAGACGTAATTCTACTTTCAGATTACGCAAAAGGGACGCTTTCTGATGAGGTTTTGAAGTTGATTTTCGATTTGGCTTCTATCAAAGGAAAACGTGTTCTTGTTGACCCGAAACGAGCCGATTGGTCGGCTTACAAAGGAGCATTTCTGATCACTCCGAATTTGGTCGAACTGGCCATGACTGAAGCTGGAAAAGACATCAAGAATGATGATAATCTGGTTGTGAATGCTTGTCAGAAATTGCGCAATCAGTTTGCAATTGAAAATATCGTTGCTACACGTTCCAGCTATGGGATGACGGTGGTTTCGGAACAGAAAGTCTTGAACATTCCAACTCGTGCGTTGGAGGTTTTTGATGTGAGTGGAGCGGGAGACACCGTGCTGGCCGCATTCGGAATGAGTTTGGCCGAAAGAAAATCGGTTGCGGAAAGTGCTTTTGTTGCTAATGCCGCTGCTGGAATCGTGGTCAGCAAACGCGGAACGGCCGTGGTTCATCGTTCAGAATTGGAAACTTTTCTGAAAGGCGGTTTCAAGGAAATTTCTCGAACACAGATTGAAGCTTTCAAGCAGAAGAATGTTGGGCGAAAAGTGATTTTCACCAACGGCTGTTTTGATGTGCTTCATCAAGGGCACAGAAAACTCTTGCAAGAAGCCCGCGAGTTGGGGGATTTGCTTGTGGTTGGATTGAATTCTGATAACTCTATCAAAAGATTGAAAGGAGAGTCGAGACCAATCAATGCGGTTGATCAACGCGTAGAAGCATTGGCCGCTTTGCCATCTGTTGATGCCGTTATTGTTTTTGAAGAAGACACGCCATATGAACTGCTGCAGCAGTTGCAACCGCAAATTCTCGTAAAAGGAGGAGATTACGAACCTAAGGATGTTGTTGGGGCTGACCTAGTTGATGAAGTGGTGATTATTCCATTGGTTGAAGGCGTTTCGACAACTGATTTACTCGGCCAATGACGTTGCCCGATTCCAAGATATATGTGGCTGGCCACAACGGAATGGTTGGTTCAGCCATCGTGCGATTGCTCAAAAGTTCAGGATTCTCAAACATTATCACGAGAAATTCATCGGAACTCGACCTACGAAACCAAGCTTCAGTAAACACATTTTTCGAGGAAGAAAAACCTGAATTTGTTTTTCTGGCAGCGGCCAAAGTCGGTGGAATTCTTGCCAACGACACATACCGAGCGGAGTTCATTTATGACAATCTCATGATTGAGACCAATGTGATTCACGCTTCGTACCAGCATCAGGTTGAGAAATTGTTGTTTTTGGGTTCTTCGTGCATCTATCCAAAAATGGCTGATCAGCCAATCAGGGAAGAATACCTATTAACTGGCGCTTTGGAACCGACCAATGAACCGTACGCCATTGCCAAAATTGCTGGCCTGAAATTGTGCGATAACTATCGGAAGCAGTATGGCTGCAACTTCATCAGCGCTATGCCGACCAACCTTTATGGCGTTGGCGACAACTACCATCCGCAAAACTCGCACGTGTTGCCAGCGTTGATTCGCAAGTTCCATTTGGCGAAAGAAAATGGAGATACTGAAGTTGAACTTTGGGGTTCTGGAACTCCAAAACGTGAGTTTCTTTATGTTGACGACCTTGCTTCTGCGTGTTTGTTTATGATGCAGAATTATAATGAAACAGAGTTCTTGAATGTCGGTGTTGGCGAGGATATTTCAATTGCTGAATTGGCAGAAACCATCAAAGTAATTGTTGGTTTTGAGGGAGAGATTAAATGGAATACCGAAATGCCAGATGGCACGCCTAGAAAACTGCTGGATGTAAGTAAATTGGCAGCCATGGGTTGGAAACCGACCATCGGATTAACCGAAGGAATCAAATTGGCGTATGCCGATTTTCTGAAACGAAAAGACCAGTTCAATGGCTAAGAAAGTCGCATTGATAACTGGTGTTACAGGGCAGGATGGTGCATATCTGTCGGAACTATTGCTTAGCAAAGGCTACGAGGTTCATGGCATCAAGCGCAGAAGTTCGCTTTTCAATACCGAGCGGGTTGATCACCTGTATCAAGATCCGCACGAAAAAGACATTCGCTTCAAACTGCATTATGGCGACCTGACCGACTCGAATTGCATTACGCGCATCATTCAGGAAGTTCAGCCAGACGAGATTTACAATCTCGGTGCGATGAGCCATGTGCAGGTTAGTTTTGAGATACCAGAATACACCGCAGATGCTGATGGAATTGGAGCACTTCGAATTCTAGAAGCAGTTCGTTTGCTCGGCTTGAAAGACAAGACAAAAGTTTATCAGGCTTCTACTTCGGAGTTGTTCGGAATGGCAAAGGAGTTTCCACAGAACGAGAACACTCCGTTCCATCCGCGGTCACCTTATGGAGTAGCAAAATTGTATGCTTATTGGATTGCGGTGAACTATCGCGAAGCACACGGAATTTTTGCGTGTAACGGAATCCTTTACAATCACGAATCTCCTTTGCGTGGTGAGACTTTCGTCACTAGAAAAGTAACTCGTGCTGTAGCCAATATCGTGTCGGGGAAACAAGACGTTTTATATCTCGGAAATCTCAATGCTAAACGTGATTGGGGTCATGCCAAGGACTTCGTAGAAGCCATGTGGCTAATGCTGCAGCAGGATGAGCCTGAGGATTTCGTGATTGCAACGGGCGTTAGCACCTCGGTTCGGGATTTCGCCAGAATGGCATTTGCCGAAGTTGGTGTTGAACTTGAATTCCAGGGTTCTGGAGAAAACGAGGTTGGGGTTGTTTCTGCTATTTCCGATCAAAACACCAACGTGAAAGTCGGTCAAGAAGTGGTTAAGATCGACCCGAACTATTTCCGCCCTTCGGAGGTAGATACGCTTATTGGCGATGCATCGAAAGCCAAGAAAAAACTAGGTTGGGAACATAGGGTCGGGATAAAAGAGTTGGTTTCCGAGATGGTGGTATCTGAACTTACTCTACTTTCGCCTACTAAGTGATTAACCCAATAAACGAACAAATAGTATCAGCCAAATGATATCGGTAACCAAAACCTTTTTTCCTCCGATTGATGAATTCAAGGCATACGTAGATCAAATTTGGGAGAACAAGTGGCTCACCAACAACGGAAATCTTTTAAAGACGTTGACGGAGGAGTTGCAAAGGTATTTGGGAGTGCCTTACTTCATTCCAATGACAAATGGGACACTTCCTATTCAGATTGCATTGAATGCTTGGGGTGGAGAAGGAGAAGTAATTACAACACCGTTTTCCTATGTTGCTACCACATCCAGTATTGTTTGGGAGAGGTGTACGCCTGTGTTCGTTGACATACATCCAGAGTATCTGACCATTGATGAATCGAAGATAGAAGCGGCAATTACTCCGAGAACCACGGCAATTCTGGCTACTCACGTTTATGGTAATCCTTGCGATGTTGAGGCAATTGAAGCGATTGCGAAGAAGCATGACCTAAAGGTGATCTATGATGCAGCGCACTGTTTTGCCGTAACCTACAAAGGTGAGTCCATCTTCAATTTCGGAGATGTTAGCACATGCAGTTTTCATGCAACAAAGCTTTTTCATACTGGAGAAGGAGGAGCCTTGATCTGCCAGGATTCAAAGGTGTTTCATGAGATGTCTTACAGGCACAACTTCGGTCATAACGGAGCACTGAAGTTTCACGGCATAGGTATCAATGCTAAAATGAGTGAGCTGCAAGCGGCAATGGGTCTGAGCGTGTTGCCTTACCTGGATGAAATCATTAGGTTTCGTAAAGCAGTCTGTGATTCATATGATAGCCTGTTGGATGGTGATAAGATTCAGAAACTGAAGATCAGACCTGGTACAGAATGGAATTACAGTTATTACCCTGTGATTTTCAGTTCCGAGAAGAAGCTGCTTGAGGCAGAAGCGGTGTTAAATGAAAATGGAATTTTCCCGAGACGATATTTTTATCCAAGTCTTTCAAACTTGCCTTATGTTGAGGCTACCAACAATCTTATGGTGTCTGATGACATAGCGCCCAAAGTGATGTGTTTACCGCTTTACCACGGATTGGAAGATGATAACGTTGAGAAAATTGCGCGATTGATAAACTCCAACCTTTGATTTAAAGGTTGTGAACCTGAAAAGAATGAACCATGACGTATGACGGAAAAAAAATCTGCATTGTGGGAGCGGGGGGATTTGGCCGAGAAACCCTATTGTGCATAATTGATGATGTTGCTTCAACCGATGTGAAACTCAAAGATGTGGTATGCTTCATGGTTGAAGATGAATACTACAACGAATCGGAAATAATGGGTGTTGATGTGATTCGGCAATCAGAATTCGACCCAAGTTTGTACAGAGTTGTGGTAGCAATAGGAGACCCTTCGCTAAGAAAAAAAGTTGTTGAACGGTTGCCAGCTCAAACCACCTTTGCAACAGTTATTCATCCCAATGCCATCATATCAGATTGGGTGCAGATCGGAGAAGGTTCTATCATAACGTCTGGAGTCATAATGACGTGTAACATTACCCTCGGAAAACATTCTCAGGTAAACCTGCATACCACTATCGGTCACGATTCGTCCATGGGCGATTTCTTTACTACAGCTCCTGCAGTAAACATTAGCGGTAAATGTACATTCGGTGAGCAGGTTTATTTAGGAACCAACTCAGCGGTTAGAGATGGAATAACCATCTGTAGTGAAGTAACGGTTGGTATGGGAGCGGTTGTTGTGAAAGACATTGACGAAAAGGGTGTGTATGTGGGAAATCCGCTTAAAAAATTGACCAAATAATAATCTGTAGGTAAGCATTTACCTCTACATCCTAAGCTCAATTGAAGCAAAAAACAAGTAAGTTAATTTACATCTCGCCAAGGGATGTTCGGAAGAACAGAGCAGACGCGGTTCATGTTGTGCTCAGTTGTCACAGTTTTGCAGAATGTGGGATTGAGGTTGAATTGGTTACTCCAACTGTTGAGCGAGGTGAATATATAGTAGAGAAGAAGGATGTGTTTTCTCTATACGGAATTGATGAGCCGAACTTCAGTATTACCGAGCTTCCAACAGACATTTCTGAAATCAAGGAAAAGCGTACCAAGCCAAGAAAGCTTGGGGTTGAAAAGTTCATGGCGCACTTACGTTATGGCTGGAGAAATCGTAAGGAACTTCAGTCGTCCGATGTAGTGATTTACAGCAAGTGTTACATATCCACCGTACCTTATTTATTATTCAAGTTATTTGGTTTGATCAGGTCAGACGTAGTGTTTGAGACCATCACACCGAAAGACTCCGCTCTGCATAGATTCGTGTACAAGAACAGCGATAAACTAGTGAGTCACCTGACCTTTGTTACAGACGATATAATCAAGTACACCAAGGTTTCGAAACAGAAAATATTTGAACCACCATTCTTTACGCAGAGTAAAGAGCTGGATGTTATTAATGAGAGCAAGGAAGAGCTTAGAAAGGAGCTTGGACTGGAAAAGGATCGAACCTATGTGCTTTATGCTGGAAAAACGGGAGTTAAAATGAAACAAGTGCAGTACTTCATAGAAGCTGCGTCAAGAATTCCGTCCATCGATTTCTTAATAGTTGGAGCCAGAGAAGAAGCAGTAAAAGACCTGAACAAGATCAAGGCGGAACGAGGTATCTCAAACCTGCAAATATTCCCGTTTCAACCGCTTACAACCTACTATAAGTTTGTGCTGGCCTCAGATATTCTGGTTGGTTATTACCCTCCAACTTACCACAACAAGTATCATCTATCGCCAGGAAAGTCGGCCATTTACTTTGCAAGCCGCAACCCTTGCGTATTCTCCGACCTACCATCTTTACGATCATTGTTCCCAGAAGGAATAACCTTTTATGCCGAACCAGATAATGTTGATAGTCTGGTTTCTACGATCAATCAGATCAATGGAGACAAAGACCTGGCAAGGTCAACTGCCGATAAGGCATATGAGTTCGCCTCCCAAAGTACTTACGAGCACTTTGGGAAAAGTATAATCGATTTTATCAGGCCCTGAGCACCAAATCTAAAATTGTAAAAGGCGGGTTTTACCTGGCAATTATTAATGTGCTGTCGCAGCTATTGTCTAGCGTGGTCAATATTGTTTTGGCACGCTTGCTTCTGCCCGAAGATTTCGGTCTGGTTGCACTCACAATGACCTTCATTGGTTTCGTAACCGTTTTCACGAATATGGGTTTCGGCTCATCCATTATTCATGAAAGAGAAACTTCACAGTCCGAGTTATCATCCATTTACTGGCTGAATTACGCGCTTACCGTTTTTTCATTCCTGATCATGATTTCCACAGCGGGGTTAGCCGCAGATTTTTATGAGGATCAGAGGCTTTCACCGATTATTATGGTTGCCGCATGCAGTATGTTGATAACACCGTTTTTTTTGGTTCAATACAAGCTGCTAGAGCGGGATCTAGAGTTTAAAATCCTGAGCAGGATCAACTTGGCAGGAACGCTGATCGGTTCTCTCGCAGCCATTGTTGGAGCCTTTATGGGATTAGGACCTTATGCGCTTGTTCTCCAATCTTTTTTCTCACCAACGGTCAGGTTGATTCTGGTATTGAATTATAAACGGTGGTTCCCAGACTTTCATTTCAACTTCGCTGAGATCAAGCACATGGTTTGGTACTCACTGAAATATAAGGCCTCGGCCATGGCTTTGTATTTCGAACGGAACGTTGACTACCTCATCTTGGGAAAGTTCTTCAGCAGTACAGTGCTTGGCCATTATGCGTTCTCATACAACGTCATGTACACACCCGTTAAGCGGATTTCATACATATTCAGCGAGGTGCTTTTTCCATCATTTTCATCGATAAAGGATGATAGAAAGAAGATAATTAGCGGTTATTTCAAATCGGTACAACTTATTGCAATGGTTTCCATACCCGCCATGACCATCCTTGCATTCAATGCCGAGTTGGTTATCCAAACTGTTTTTGGGCATAAATGGGATGAGGCCATTCCGATTGTTAGAATCCTATGTTTTGCTGGAGCCATACAATCCATTAGTCAGTTTGGCGGGGTTATTTTTCCAAGTATTGGTAAGCCAGAAATCACCATGTACATTTCAGTTGGTAGAACCATTCTGACGGTGCTTGCCATTGTAATTGGAGTGCAGTTTGGCGTGCTGGGAGTCGCGTACCTGCTCGTCATCGCCAAGGCCATTTCCTTTATTGTCTTCCTTACCGTTCTGAACCACCACATTTCTTTCACGCTCAAGCAATTGTTTGAGAGTTTAATGGGGCCAATGTGTTCTTTGCTGGTGTTGAGTGCCATTTATCTGCTGTCCTATTTCGGCTATCTCAACGTGAACGCATGGTTGCTTCTAGGGCTGATGATGCTGGCCGTGTTACCTGTTCTCTATCTGTTCCACAGGCAAACTATAATCGACCTTGTCCGAGTGATTTCCAATTACCCAAAAGCTAAAGGTTAGTACCTTGAAGAACACTAGATGAGAGAAGTACAGCGACTCGGAAATTTTGTGTTCAAACTGAATGCGGTGGTCAACAAACCACGATTTCCTTGGGGTTACACTTCAAAAGAGATGGTTGAGTTGGAGAAGGTTTGTCAAACCTATGAGGCTCTGGTTTCTGAACTTGATGCGAAAGGAGAAACGTTGGAGTTTGATGTAAAAGCGTATCGCGGTCAGAACAAGAATGTGCTGAACATGCTTGATCAATTGAAGGATGGCGCTGGGAAGTATGTGCATCAGATTATTCTTCAGGGAAGTTTAGCCACGAATGAGGAGATTGATTACAGCGATTTTGATGCGCTGGTCATTCTGGAGGAAGAAGCATTCACTAACGCCAAAACCCTGAAGGAAACCATCGAATCCCTTTGGGATCTTTACAGGAACATCATCAATCAGGATATTCTTCAACACCACGGTTGGTTCGTTACCACGCAAAAGTTGCTGAATACTCATTTGGATCACTTCTTTCCCGCTGCCATTTTTTCTAACTCGGTGGTGCTGGCGGAAACCGATTACGCGCTGAAGATCAGTTTGCTAAAAGATGAGTCAGGTTACAGAAAAGCGTTGGAAAACACCTCCGCGGCCATTATTACCGAAATTGAATCTGGTTCGTTTCTCAAGAACACATACCACCTGAAGTCATTCCTAAGTAAATACATGCTGTTGCCCTCGCTATACTTACAAGCCAAGAACAGTTCTGGGGTTTACAAGAAGGAGAGTTTTGCCTTGGCGAGTGAGGATTTCACTAAAAGCGAATGGACGACAATGGATTTCGTTTCTGACCTGCGAAGTAATTGGGAAAAACCGCGTTCAAAAGTTCTGACGCGCATCGCGCTCCTTTTTCCTTCACTGTCAAGAGTGTTGTCCAAACGGTTTGCAACCAGCGTTTCGAAAGACCTTCAGGCCAAGCTTAATGAAAAGCGTAGCGAAATGTTGAGCCTTGTTCAAAGCATAAGATCAAAGGCAAACGCCAGATCCTAAATTGGTACTCAGTAAGCGTTTTTGCTGCTTTTGTATTGAGCAAGGTTCAATTGCTTCAAAATGCTGACCTTCGCGCCTGAAGTACGATAGCCCAACCAAGACTGAATGTCCAATACTAACTTGAATTACCTTTTTATTACTGGCATGGGGCGGTCGGGAACAACTTTTCTGGCCGATCTTTTGAATAAAGTGGGTCAAGTTTCGGCAGGTCATGAGCGGATCGGGAATCGCGAGTACTGGCTTCTGAGTTGGTATCTCGGTGCAAACTACAGCATTCCATTTCTCAACAAGGAGAAGAAAGCTATCGACCAACAATTTGCTGATGCCAAAACGTATGTTGACGTCAATTCTTACTTGCAGAACTCAACCAATGAGTTAAAGACGGTTTTCGGAACCGAAAATGTGCTTCACTTGGTTAGGGACCCTAAGGAGGTTATCCGATCGATCTACACCAGAAGAAACGACTACGATATTCATTTGCTTCCGAAAACGGAGGAGGAGGTAAGCGAATGGCTTGCTGCCGACCGCTTTTATCAGGTCTGCAAAAACTGGCAGATTGCTATGGATCAGATTTTAGAAAATGGAATTCCGAGCATTCAGTTTGAGAAGCTCACTTCGGATTTCGATTATCTGAAACAGAATGTGCTGGAACCTTACGGCATTGAACTGACCGAGTCGCAATGGACGGAATCGAAGTCAAAAAAGGCCAATAAAACGCCTACTAAGGCTTACAGATTCTTGTATGCCAAGGTTAAAGGAAACCAGTTTCAGACCGATGTTCTGGAGTGGACTCCAGAGCGAAATCAGATGTATGAGGAGGTCTGCGGCAAACTCGCATCGCAACTCGGATATTGAACTTAAGGCTGAAGGATTGAATAACAGTATGACATTCGGGGTCAAGGTTGAGTTGGCACTAAGCGTACTCAGACGGAAGCTTTTCGGAATCAAACGAGAGGAGCCCATCTACATTTTCAGCTACCACAAGGTCGGTTCAAAATTGACCACCAAGATTTTCCATCGCGTTTCGCTCAAGTACGGTTGGAAGTTTGGGAGCTTTGCTGGTGAGGTAAAGGAAATCCCAAGCGAGTATGACGTGCTTACGTTTCGGCACTCGCAGGTAGACCTCAAAAAACACAGCAAGCCATTTATCGGTGTCCACTTTATCAGAGATCCCAGAGACATCATCGTTTCGGGCTACCTGTTTCATCGCAGAACGATGGAAAAATGGTGCGTAAATAAAGATTTCAGCAAGGCTAGCCCCATAGTTTATCCGAGAGTACCGTTTTCTCAGGAGTGGAGGTCGGAAGAGTGGAAGTCAAACTATCTGGATTCGTTGAACGGCAAGTCGTATCAAGAAATCTTACAAGGACTTTCTCAGAAGGAAGGGTTGAGGTATGAGATGCAACATTACGGTAGATGGACCATTGAGGACATGATGAAGTGGGACTACAACAATCCCAATGTTCTTGAATTGAAGTTCGAGGATTTTATGATGAATATGGAGGCCTCGGTTACAGAAATGCTCAACTTCTGTAAGTTCGATGAGAAACAGGTTTCCCTTGGATTGAAGTTGATTGAGGGCGAAGATCCAAGTAAAATGACCGATGAGGAAATCAAAAACAACTTGCACATCTCATCACGGAATCCATCAAAATGGCGAAAGTATTTCGATGATGACCTGAAGAAGGAGTTCATCGAAATGTTTGGCGATGTTCTGATTGATCTCGGTTACGAGAAAGACCATAATTGGTAAAACCAACCACGGATTGAAGTTCATAGACCAGCCACAACCCAGAACCTTGGAAGATTACTCTTCATCCATCGATGAGATGGTGGCGCGGATCAAAAACCTTGATGGCGTGGTCAGCATTTATCAGATCGGAAGCGTGTCAAATCCAGGCATTTCTGACATTGATATGATGGTTGTGTTTGAAGATGACACAGTTCAGAAAGCTGATCCTGTAAGAGATTTTCAGACCGACCAATACCTATTTACGCATCAGATCTACGGAGTTCCAAGCAAGTACTGGTCTGAGCTTAGACAACTCACGTTCTTTCATAACTACAAGTTTATTTGGGGAGAGGAAATGGAAGAGGGCGAGATCGACCTGAGCAAGGAAAACGAGGAATCCCTCAAACGGCAGATTGCGCTGGAGTTTCTTATCAAAATGTATGCGGTGCTGTTGGTTCAGCGCAAGTATGACATACTCAAACTCAGAAGCTTTCTGCTTGAAGGAAAAGCACTGATTTACGATCTTGAGTTCTTAGGAATTGATTCAGGTAAATTGCATCAACTTGTCAAGAAGATTATTGACTGGCGGGTGGAGTGGTTCGTTCAACAGCCATCGCTTAAAGAAGTGCGAGACCTTGTAAACGAACTGTACCTAGTGCTTGAGCAATTCCTGAAAGCGGAATTTGAGCGAGGGTTGTTCTATCTTCCAACAAGCGATTCGATTCAACTATCTCGGAACATGACGGTAAAAAACGATAGGTTTCAAGGTAGTTCGAGCGGCTTTACCTTTCCAAGTTTCGGGTTGCTGAACGAAAGAAAGCACTTCAATTTGCTGAACAGGTTCAATAAGTTCGAGATTTCGTTTCCGTATAAATTGCCCGAAGAAGATTCGGTTCTTGCCAAACGATTCAAGCTGCTTTCAGAGTTACGAGCGTACAATTCCAAACACTTGCCAGGATTCCTGATTCCCGCATCTAGCCTGAAAGTAATATGAAGGTAGCTTGGCAAACCCGTTCGCAGATTCTGTACGATTCCATCGTAAATGAGCAGTTGAGTCCAAAAGCAAACGGTGGCAACGCTTACGATTTTCAAGCTGCGATGGCTTTAAGTTCAGATTTCGATCTGTACGCGGATTCGAAGTCGGTTTACCGTAGCTCTGATAATCCGTTGAGCTATTGGTGGCGTATGCGAAATCATTTGCCTGAGGCATCGCATCGCATTTTGGAACCGTACCCAATAGTGTTCGGAGGTAAATTCAATGAAACCGCCAACATCGCCATGATCCATCATGTTGATGCACATGCAGAAACAGGTGGTGCCAAGCACAAATGGTTCTACAAAAGGTTGTTTGAGCGGATTCGCGATTTCAATAAAGTTGTAACGGTTTCCAAATTCTGGAAAGACTATCTCAATAAGAAAGGCTGCGAAAATGTGAAGGTGATCTACAATGCTTTCAACCCCGCAGATTACGCGTTCAGTCAAGATCAATTAGCAGAGTTTAGGGAGATTCATGGTTTTGAAAGCAACCGACCAATCATTTACATCGGTAATGCTGCTCCAGGAAAAGGCGTTTATGAAACGTATGAGGCGTTGAAGGATTCCAACTATCAACTGGTAATGACAGGCGGAACGAACAAAGCTGCTGACCTTCCCGTCAAGTTTTTGAGCCTGAATGCAGAAGATTACAGGAAACTTATTGCCGCGTGCGATGTGGTTCTGACCATGTCAACCATGATGGAAGGCTGGAACCGCGTGGCACACGAAGCTTTGCTGAGCAAAACGCCTGTTATCGGAAGTGGGTCTGGCGGAATGAAGGAATTGCTTGAAGGCGCTGGTCAAACCATCACAACAGACTTTAATCGTTTGCCAGATCTGGTAAAAAACTGCCTAGCCGATAAAGATACTTTGGCGGAGGCTGGTTACAAGTTCGTGGCGCAATACGACCAAGCCTACTTCAAACAAGCTTGGCGTTCGATAATTCAATAGCTTCGCGAAGCTTTTCAAGTAGCAAATGTGCGGAATCAACGGTATCATCAGTCTTGATGGTCGGCCTATCGAAAACGGTCTGACTCAGGTTGGCCGCATGAATGAAAGGCTTCATCATCGCGGTCCAGATGCTAACGGAACGTGGCAGCATCCATCACAGAAAATCTGTTTCGGACAAACACGGTTGAGTATTATTGATCTGTCAGAATCGGGCAACCAACCAATGACCGATGAAACTGGAGATTGTATCACGTTCAACGGGGAGATTTACAACTTCAAACGCCTGAAATCGGAACACTTTCCTAACGAGAATTTCCGATCAACTTCCGATACGGAGGTCATTCTGAAAATGTACCAGAAGTACGGAACAGACATGCTGCAATACTTAGAAGGCATGTTTGCTTTTGCCCTTTGGGATGAGGCCAATCAGCGAGTGTTTGCGGCTAGAGATCGTTCGGGAAAAAAGCCGTTTTACCACATGCAACATGCGGGTAAGTTCTACTTCGCATCAGAGGTAAAAGCGCTGCTTCAGATAGAAGGTATGTCGCCCAAGTTGGATGAAAAAGCGCTCTATCATTTCCTGACGTTCAATGTACTTCCGTCTCCATATACCATGTTTCAAGGCATTCAAAAATTGGATGCAGGAGAGTCTTTGGTAATTGATCTGAACGGCAACATCAGGTCGGAACATTATTGGTCTGTCGAGTATCAGAATCTTGCATCAAAATCTGAAAAGGAGCTTTCAGATATGGTCTATGCGGCTTTGGAAGAAAGCGTGAAAGACCGTTTGGTTAGCGATGTGCCTGTTGGCGCGTTTTTGAGTGGTGGTGTGGATTCTAGCGCGGTTGTTGCGCTGATGCGAAAGTTCAACAATGAGGAGATAAAGACATATTCTATCGGGTTCGAAGGCCAACCAGGTTATGATGAGTTAAAGTATGCCAAAGGAATAAGCCATTCTTACGGCACAACGCACTTTGAGAAAACGGTTACCAAGCAAGATCTGATTGACTTTTTACCGAAAGTGGTTGAGGTATTTGACGAGCCGCTTTCTGACACAACGGCAATTCCGATCTATTTTCTCTCGCAACTCGCTAGAGAGAATGATACCAAGGTTGTAATGACGGGAGATGGTGCGGACGAGATCTTTGCGGGTTATCGCAATTTCATGGCGTATGATAAACGCTATCCGAAGTACAATGCGCTGCTTAAAACTCCGAAAGCATTCAGAAAACTGTTGGCTTCTGGTTACGGAATGATGGATAAAAGTTCGCCTGTTTATGAGATTCTGAACCGAGCTGAACAAGGGCAAGAATTGGCTTGGATCGGAGCCCGTGGTTTTAAGGAAAGCACCAAGAATCAGATTCTGTCGGAAGAGTTCAAGAATCGATCAGCCTCGTATAATTCTTACGAAGTTGTAGAACGATTCCAACGGGAATTTGCAGTTCAGAAAAATGGTCATGCTTTGAACCACGTGGATTGGATGTGCTACATGGGTTACCGTTTTGCCGATGCAGACAGGTATCTTTTCAGAGCAGACCGTTTGGGCATGGCGCATTCCATCGAAACGCGTGCACCGTTCATGGATTATAGGTTGGTCAATTTGGCATTGTCGATTCCATCCAAGTTCAAAATCAAGAATGGAGAACCGAAATACATTCTAAAAAAAGCGTTGGAGCGGCTATTGTCTGAGGATGTGCTTTACAGAAAGAAGCAAGGCTTCAACGTACCAATTAAAGAATGGGCAGGGGATATTCTGACTGAATATGTTTCGGATAATGCCAAGCAGTTTGCGGAAACATTTGGGTTGTTCAATGCGGAAGAGATTCTTGATCAGGCATCGGCTCTAAAATCGGGCAATGCCAATTACACCAATAATGTTTGGACGATCTATTTCCTCATGTCTTGGATGAACCATTGGAAACCAACCGTAGGTGCTGAATGAAGGTTCTTTGGTTAAGCCCAACGCTAAATCACTACAAAGCGAAGTTTCTGAGTAAGCTTCAAACAGATTATCCGCTTGATATTACGGTTTTGGCGGGTACAGGACGAGAAGGCCAAGGAGACCCAGATTGGAACGAAGAGGCTGCATTTAAGCTTATTCAACTTTCCGTTTTGAAGAAAGATTTCGGGTTCTCGGCCAACGTTCGTGCGGAACTGAAAAACGCCATTGGTGTGTACGATTGGATAATGATCCCGAAGGAGAATAAGAATTTACTGCTCTTCGTTTTTGCGCTTTGGTTCCGTTATATTGCTGGTTCGCGAGGAAAGAAAACCAGATTCTTCTCGTACAATCATCCTTTAACACTTGATGGTCCGCGTAAAGCAGGATTACTATATCGGTTGATCACACAGTTTTATTATAACCGATTAGATAGAGTGGTTTTCTACACCGAAAAGGGCTGCCAGCGAATGATTGATGGTGGGTTTATTGCTGCCGAAAAAACTTTTTGGGCAAACAATACCATTGATACGGACGAGATCGATCGGAACTATACGTTCTGTCTTCCAGACCAGAATCAACCCACAATTCTTTTCATCGGAAGATTAGTTGAAAGAAAGGGAATTCCGATGCTTTTGGAGTACTTCCACGAGTTGAAAAAAAGGGACGAGTTGAAGAATCTGAAGCTAATTGTCATTGGAGACGGGCCTCAATCTCACATCGTAGAAGAAGCTTCCAAGAACGATTCTTGCGTAGAATGGAAAGGTGCGATTACGGACGAATCTCAAATCGCTCCGCTGATGTCGAGAGCATCATTGGTTTTTATTCCAGGGCATTCAGGGTTGTCTGTAAACCATGCGCTGTGCTACGGAAGACCATTTGTCACATTAGGGAATATTCATCAGCCGCCCGAAATAGATTATGTCAGAGATGGCGAAAACGGATTAATTCTGAATGGAAATTCAAAGCAAAACATCGACAGGATTGCAAGCTTGTTGGTTAACTTTGCCTCTGAATTCTACGATAGTTGTTATAAGACTGGAAAGTCGCTGTCTGTTGAGAGTTGGTGTCAACGTATGTCCGATGCCCTTCAACAGTAATCGGCCAGAAGAAAAGCAGAACAAGTTTGAAGCGTTTTAAACAGTGGCGAACATGGTTTTCCAAGCAGCCTTGGTCTTATAGGTGGTTTTTATGGCTCGTTCTGCTAAGGCCTGTTATTGATGTTTTTTGGTTCGTTAAGGAAACGGCATTGTTCTCTCCGCTGCAGTTGGCGGGCCTCCTTACGTTTTTGTTGTCGTTGATCTACGGTGTAAAATTACCAAGTAGAAAGGGGCAGTTGCCCTTAACCTTTCTTCTGTTCGCTGGTCTTTTGGTATTGAATCTGTTTTTAGTATCTGCCGAGGTTTGGACTCCTGGAAGCTGGATTCGGTTCCTGCGTTATTGTACACCCATTGTGTTATTCATATATCTAGTTAAGGTTATGAAGAACGAAATGCGTTTTCTCGGATTTGCCTACACGTTTCTGTTGTCTTCCATCTTTCCGCTTTCCATGCTTTATTATGAGGCAATTTTCGACCCGATAACTTATGTGCCAATATCCGAGGGCCGCGGTGGTGGATTCAGATTAACTGGCCTTTATGCCGATCTTTTCAATTATATGTCTTATGTAATTGGAGACTTCTTGCTGCTGGCATACCTGTTTGTCAGATCATTGGGCAAGGGTAAAGCACAGCAAGCTGGAATTCGAAAGATAGCAGTAGTGTTGCTGCTGGCCGTGGTCGCGTTATTAGGGTTGAAGCATCAGGCATCCTGGATAGTTTTCTTGTTTATCATTGGAAGCGTTGTATTGGTCGGGTTTGGAAATAGAAGAGTGAAACAGTATCTGCTTTTTATCGGATTTCCTGCTTTGCTCCTTGCTCCAGTAGTTATTCTTCCAACACTGGAAGGTTTGTTTGCAAAAGAATTGAATGCATACCGAGGAGACATAGATTCAAATAGAATTTTCAACGGACGTTTTATTCGATGGGAACGTTACTTTGAAGAGTGGGAAGACACTTCGGTTTTTTCAAAGCTTGCGGGAGTTTCTTTTTCTAACCTCGACAGGAGGAAAAAATCAGCCATGACGGGTGGAGGAATGCACAGTGATTATGTCCGATTCCTATTTGCTTCAGGTGTTATAGGGCTGATCAGCTTAATGGTTTTCTACATTCGGGTGGTTCTCGGTAGGAAAAATTTTCGCCAACCTGAACAGTTCATGATTGGAACTTCCGTTGGCATTATGTGTCTTTACTCGGTAACAAGTAATCCTTTCGGAGCAAGCGGAAGCCTCATGTTCCTTCTTTTTAGCGGAATGGCCTTGTCGCTCAACAGGGCAAGTCGCTTTTATTCGTCCAACACCGATAAAGTCCCTGTCCAAAAAGTAGATAAGAAACGATGGTGAATAAGCCATATAAGGTCGTAATCAATGGAAAACTGCCGCCACCATACATGGGGCCTGCAATTGCTACGCAGGTATTATTGGATTCCGATTTAAAGAATCGGTTCAATCTGATTCATTTCGATAATACCATCAACAAGACCATTGATACACAGGGCAAGGCGGGTATTGGAAAGGTGTTTAAGACAATTGGACTGTACTTTTCATTCATAAGCCTTTTACGCTCGGAAAAACCTGAATTGGTACTTATTCCTATAAGTCAAACAACTATCGGTTTTATTAAAGATGCGCCATACATTCTGTTGGCCAAGTGGTTTTCAAAAAGAGTACTTATTCAGCTTCGTGGAAGTAACCTTAAAACATGGCTGAAAGGCGCATCGGGGTTGACCCGATTTATCTTCAGCTCCACTATTTCGGGAACAAAAGGAGTTCTGGTTCTTGGAGAAAAACTGAAATACCTATTTGAAGATCACTTTCCAACCGAGAGGATTTTTGTCGCTCCTAACGGTGGAGATTATTCCTTTCCTGAGAGAACGGAAAATGGTGCAGACCTGAACGTACTTTACTTCGCCAACATCTACGAATCGAAAGGTGCTCGGGTAGCTTTGGATGCAGCCCTTGGTTTTGATTCGGAAAACGTCAAGTTTACGTTTACAGGTGGTTGGCGCGATGACCCGAATTTCAAGACGAAATTTCTGCGTGACGTAGAAAATGCCAAAAACATTCAGGTAAACAAACCGACTTCTGGAGAAAAGAAGTTCCAAATGTTTGCCAACGCAGACATTTTCATGTTTCCGCCCATAATGCCAGAAGGCCATCCTTGGGTTCTGGTGGAGGCCATGGCAGCTGGGCTGCCGATCATTGCAACAGATCAAGGAGCTATCACAGAATCGGTTATTGACGGAGAGAATGGGTTCATTGTTCCCGCAGGAAACAGCAAAGCAATTGAAGAAAAATTGGGGTTACTGACCAACAACCCCGAACTTCGCCAGCGCATGGCGGAGGCAAGCAGAAGGTTGTACGAGGAGAAGTTTACGGGAGAGCAGCTTGCCAATAATTATACGCGCATTTTTAACTCGGTCATTGAAACAACCTAACGGTTAATGAAACAACTTACTCAAGAGCTCAAATCGGGCAAAATGGAGATCATGGAGGTGCCATTTCCAGCTTTGAACAAAGGCAACGTACTGGTGCGCAATCATTACTCGGTCATTAGTGCAGGAACGGAAGGAAAAACCGTTACCGATGCTCGAAAGGGATATTTGGCAAAGGCGCAGAGCCGCCAAAAGGAAGTGAAGCAGGTTATTGACATGGTCAAGACCAACGGCCTGATGCCAACCTACAAGTTGGTTATGAACAAGTTGGAAGCGCCATCGGCTTTAGGGTACAGCACGGCTGGGGAAGTTATTGCCGTGGCGGATGATGTTACTGAATTCAAGGTTGGAGATCGGGTGGCCTGTGGCGGTGTGAGCGCGTCTCATGCGGATGTGGTTAGTGTTCCGAAAAACCTATGTGTTAAAGTTCCTGAGAATGTTGACCTGAAGTACGCAGCTTTCACAACCATCGCTTCAATCGCTGTTCAAGGAATTCGTCAGGCTGACCTTAGAATGGGCGAAAATTGCCTCATCATCGGAATGGGATTGATCGGCCAGATGACATCGAAGATTCTTTCAGCTTCTGGAATCAGACCTATTGGGGTTGATGTTTCGGATGCACAAGTGGAACAATCGAAAGCAGTTGGAATACAGGACGTTTACAACCGAAACACGCCTGGCATTGAAGACCTCATCATGAAATTCTCCAACGGAAACGGGGTTGATTCGGTCATCATAACGGCTGGAACATCTTCTTTGGATCCAGTTGAATTGGCTGGTGCAGTTGCCCGTAAAAAAGCCAAGGTTGTGATCGTGGGTGCCGTTCCTACGGGGTTCAATCGCGCCAATTATTACAAGAAGGAGTTGGATCTGAGAATGTCAATGTCGTACGGCCCTGGTCGTCAAGACCCGACCTACGAAGACAAGGGAATCGACTACCCGATCGGTTACGTCCGTTGGACAGAAAACCGCAACATGCAGAGTTATCTCGAACTGATTGCCGCTGGTAAGTTGGACATCAGCGGATTGATTTCGCACACTTTCAAATTGGAGGAA
This sequence comes from uncultured Chryseobacterium sp., assembly GCA_964457245.1. Lineage (GTDB taxonomy): Bacteria > Bacteroidota > Bacteroidia > UBA10329 > UBA10329 > UBA10329. The sequence continues at coordinate 23,443 of CAYWET010000009.1, forward strand.
GCACCAGAGGCTTACAACATGATTCTGAGCCGTTCTGAAGCTTTCAATGGCGTGGTTATTCAGTACGAAGAAGGTGTTCCAAGTTCTCGATTGGAGTTGGCTTCAAAGTCTTTCCCAGCATCAGAACCGAATGTTGGAATGATCGGTGCTGGAAACTTCGCGCAAGGAACGTTACTTCCGAATATGAAGGACCATTGCAATTTTGTTGGAGTTGCAACAGGAAGAGGCAACATGTCGAAGTACGTTGGCGAGAAATACAAGTTCAATTACTGTGCAGAGTCTGCGTCAGAAGTTTTCGAAGACAAGAACGTGAACACGATTGTGATCACTACGCGCCACGATTCGCATGCCGAATACGTCATCAAAGGAATTGAGGCTGGAAAACACGTGTTTGTGGAGAAGCCGCTTGCCATGAACGAGGAAGAGTTGGAAAGCATTCGCGAAGCATACAACAACACCGCCAAGGAAAATCCCGTGCAGGTTATGGTCGGTTTCAACAGACGTTTTGCACCGCCCGTTCAAGAAGTGAAAAAGCTGTTTGTGGATGAGCAGCCGAAGTCCATCATGATGCGGGTAAATGCAGGTGTTGTACCGCCAGACCATTGGGTCAACGACCCGAAAGTCGGTGGCGGAAGAATTATCGGAGAAGGCTGCCATTTTATTGATCTGGCCATGTACTTGGCTGGAAACAAGATCACGGCTGTTTCGGCAAGCGCCATGCAAGATGCCAACGGATTGAATAACACCGTTGTGGTCAATTTGGAATTCGCCAACGGAAGCGTGGCATCGGTCAGTTATTTCTCAAACGGAAGTAAATCTGTGGCTAAGGAATATATCGAGGTTTTCTGTGGGCAGACCGTAGCCATAATCGATGATTTCCGCAGTTTGACCATTTCGGGCGGTAAGAATGCGGTCAAGAAATTCAAGCAGGATAAAGGGCATGCCGAAGAATTGAAGCAGTTTTTCGGAGCTATCAAAACTGGAAAGCCGCAACCGATTTCTTTCGAGGATTGCTACGTTAGTTCCCTAGCCACATTGAAGGTGCTGGAAAGCATTCGCGAGAATCGGAAAATCTTGCTTTAATCGTTGATGCAACTAAACGGAAATTGAGTTTTTCTGAATCCGATTTCGAGCAAAGTCTCAGTAGGCTCCGATCATATATTGAGGAGAACAACTATCGTGGCTACGACCCATACGATGCGCTGCAATCTCCATTTTTCAAGCTACCGATTTTAAAATCGAACAAACTAATTCGGTTCGGAACGCAGCAATTGGTCAAACGATTGCCGTTCAATATCAGGCCGTTGCTTTTGGTTCCGAAAGGATACAATCCTGTTACGCTTGGGCTTTGTGTACAAGCGTATGCGTACCTGTTTCAAGCCGAAAAGGAAAATCAAGAGGCTTATCGCAAGAAGATTCTCCATCTGACAGATGAGTTGATCAAACTACAATCGGAGGGTTATTCTGGCGCTTGTTGGGGCTACGATTTTGATTGGGAAGCACGCTATGCGAAAATGCCCGCTTTTATGCCAACGGTGGTGGCAACGGGTATTATTTCCAATGCACTTTTTGTTGCTTATGAGATTACGGGAGAAGAAAAACTGGCCTCGCTGGTTACCAGTTCAGCACAGTTTGTGGTCAATGACCTCAATCGCTCGGAGTTAAATGGAAACGTGTGCTTTTCGTATTCGCCTGATGACGAACAGCAAGTGTTCAACGCATCCATGAAAGGTGTTAGAATTCTTGCACAGGCTTACTCGATCAACAAGGATAAATCCCTGCTGGAGTTGACAGAAAGCGCGGTAAAATTTGTCATCGACCAGCAGGACGAAAATGGAAAATGGGGTTACTCGTTAGCGAGTACGGGAGGTTGGTCAGACAATTACCACACGGGCTACGTTTTGGATTGTCTACATGAATTCCAACGATTGAGCGGAGTTGAAACCTATTCCGATAACCTTAAAAGAGGCTACGATTTCTACCTGAAGCATTTCATCACAGAAGAAGGCGCTCCGAAATTCTATTACAATAATCCTTATCCGTTCGATTGCACGGCAGCTTCGCAGACAATACTTACTACCGTTCGGTTCGGAGATACGGAATTGGCCTCAAAGGTGGCGGATTGGATGACCCGCAACATGCAAAAGAAGAATGGTAGTTTCGCGTTCAGAAAGTACCGCAGGTACACCGAAAAAACCTCGTTTATGAGATGGTCTGACGCATGGATGTTTGCCGCCTACAGTTACCTGTTATCAAGCTTGAGTAAATGAAAGTTCTCTTCCATTTAGGACATCCAGCGCATTTTCATTTGTTCAAGAATGTCATTTCGCAATTGAAGGAAAATGGGCATTCAACCGTTATCGCGATCAAGAAGAAAGACGTGCTCGAAAATCTGCTGATTTCTTCTGGGTTCGATTATGTGAACATCCTTCCAGATGGGAGAAAGGATGACAAATTCAGCATTGCACTCGGTCAGTTAAAGCAAGATTTTCAGTTGCTGAAACTGAGTTTGAAAGAAAAACCTGATGTCTTGGTAGGAACATCGGTTGCCATATCGCATGTCGGCAAATTGCTTGGCATTCCTTCAGTAAACTTGAATGAAGACGATGCCGAAGCCGTGCCGCTTTACGCAAAGCTGGCGTACCCGTGGGCAACCAAAATACTTGCTCCAAATGTTTGTTCCGTTGGGAAATGGCAAGCGAAGAAAGTCGGATATGAAGGCTATCACGAGTTGGCTTACCTGCACCCTGAGAATTTTACGCCAAACAGAGAGATCGCATCAGAGTATATGTCGTTGGAGAAGCCTGTAACGCTTATCCGTTTCGCGAAGTTGGGAGCACACCACGATACAGGTATATCAGGAATTACCGATGATTTGGCGTTGCAGATTATCGACTTGCTGAAAAATCATTCTGATGTCATCATCACATCGGAAAGAACGTTTTCAGCCGAGCTTGAACCGTACAGAAAATCCATCGATCCAAAAGATATGCATCACGTAATGGCACGCGCGCGTTTCTACATTGGCGATAGCCAGACCATGGCTGCCGAGGCGGGTGTGCTCGGAGTGCCATTTGTTCGTTTCAACGATTTTGTGGGAAGAATCGGCTATCTCGATGAGTTGGAAAACAAGTACCAACTTGGCGTTGGAATCAAACCTGCTGAACAGGAACGGCTCTTAGAAACCATCAAGGAAATCGATTTTTCGGAGCAAGAACTTCAGAATCATCAGGAGAAAAAGACCCGTATGCTTGCCGAAAAGGTTAACCTTGCAGCGTATTTGTACAATTATCTCGTCAACCAGGAATACTTGAAGTCGTAGGGAATGAAGATCATTTCAGTAGTTGGAGCTCGCCCGAATTTCATGAAGATCGCCCCGTTTATCCGCGCGATCGGTACGCATAATTCAGGTTCTTCGGACAAGATTGAGCATGTGTTGGTTCACACGGGTCAGCACTATGACGACCGCATGTCCAAGGCCTTTTTCGAAGCCTTGAGCATTCCTGAGGTCGACATCAACTTAGAGGTTGGTTCAGGTTCTCATGCTGAGCAGGTTGGCCAGACCATGATTGCTTTTGAAAAGGTGCTTTTGGAAGAAAAACCCGATTGGGTTGTGGTTGTCGGAGATGTGAATGCTACGTTGGCGTGTTCGGTTACTGCCAAAAAACTGCACATCAAAGTGTGCCATATTGAAGCAGGACTTCGTTCTGGAGACATCAGAATGCCTGAGGAGGTCAACCGCTTGGTAACCGACCGACTTTCCGACCTTCTTTTGGTTCCCGATCGGCTTTCCATCAAGAATTTGGAAAAGGAAGGAGCTGAAGCCGAATCGATTGTGTTTGTCGGCAACATCATGATTGATACGCTGGAGTCGAATCGAGCTAAAGCCGAAGCTTTAGATTTGGCCAAAATTCTTTCGGACAATGCTTTGGATGGTCAAAATCCAGTTGATCTTGAGATTGGATTTGCATTGGTAACGCTGCACAGACCATCAAATGTGGACGACAAGACCATTCTTACTGCCATTGTTGATTTTCTCGCAAATGAAGTCACAGAGGATATGCCAATTGTTTGGCCTGTGCATCCAAGAACCATCAAACAACTGAAGAAGTTTGGTCTTTGGGATAAGCTTGCCAGCAACACGAATGTGGTGCTTCTTCACCCTTTGGGTTATCATGAAATGCTCCGTATGAACATGGCCTCGCGCATTGTACTGACCGATAGTGGTGGTTTGCAGGAAGAGTGTACTGTTCTCGGTTCTCCATGTCTAACGTTGCGCTGGAATACTGAACGTCCGATTACGCTCAAAGAAAACGGTGGCGTAAGCGTGCTTGTTGGTAATAATATCGAGCGCATTAAAGCCGAATATGCCAATACTTTGAAGGAAAAGGCAAGCCCAAACCGTCCAGAACTTTGGGATGGCAAAACTGCAGAGCGATGCGTTAAAGCAATACTTGAACACAAAGCCTAGAACCTTCTTCACATTCTAGCGTACCTTTGCGCTGTGATTACAACTATGAGGCGTTTACTCGCGGCTTTACTATTCAGCTCCCTTGCTTTTTTAGCACAAGCTCAGGTGGTGTTTGAGCATGTTTCCAACAGACCGGTCTACGATTATCTGGATGAAGCGGCCAACCGTGGTTTCATTGAACTGAATTCGGCAGTAAAGCCCTATTCAAGAATGTTCATTTACGAGAAACTGAAGGAGATTGAACGGGTCAAAGACCAATTGAACAAGCGCCAAGCAGGCGAATTGGAATTCTTCATGCGCGAGTACATCAAAGAATCGCGAAGTGCCGAAAAACGATTGGATTTCCTAGGCAAAGGACTGCGCTCCAAAAAAGTGTTTCCGTATAAGAATCGGGATAAACGCTACGACCTCTTTTTCTATTCAGACACCAATTTTACCGTTTCGCTCAATCCGATTTTAGGCGGAACGGGTTGGTACAATCAGAACGGGTTTAACATGCATCGTTTCTTCGGAGCCGAAATGCAAGGCTACGTTTGGAAATTTGGTTTCTACGGTAGCTACCGTGATAACTCAGAACTCAAGTACCTGTCTGACCCCATGTTTCTAAATCAGCGTTCAAGTGCTTTTACCAAAAGAAGCGGACAGTCTGGAGATTACAGCGAAGCTCGTGGAGGATTGACCATTAGCTACAAAGGAGTTACGCTGGGTGTGATAAAAGATCATGTTCTGTGGGGAAATAATTACAATGGATCAAACATTCACGGTGGCAGAAACCCTTCGTTTCCGATGGTGTTTTTGCAGATAAAACCTGTAAAATGGTTTGAGGTTAACTACTTCCACGGCTGGTTGTCTTCTGATGTTTTGGATAGCGCAAGAACGGTTCAGTATCCAACAGGAAGACAGAAGAACTTCATCCCGAAATACATTGCAGCCAATCTCTACACATTCAGACCATTCAAGAAGTTCTACGTTTCGGTCGGTAATTCTGTGGTTTATTCGGAAAGGGTAAATCCTGTGTACTTCATTCCGTTCCTATTCTATAAATCAGTCGATCATAGTGGAGATAGAAACACAAATGCTCAGCTATTTCTCGACATCAGTTCGAGAAACATCAAGAAGAACCATTTGAGTTTTACCATGTTCGTGGATGAAATTTCCTTCGCACGAATGACAGACAAGGATCTTCACAGTAATTGGTGGAGCTTCAAGGGCTCGTGGCGGTTTTCTGATTTCGTGCCTAACTTCTTCTTCACGGCAGAGTACACCTACACCGCACCAATGGTGTACAAACATTTTATTCCAACAACTACTTACGAGACCACGGGTTTCAACTTAGGTCATTACCTCAGAGACAACTCGCAGGAGGTTTTCGTGATGTTGGAATGGCGACCGCTGCCACGATTGCGCACCTACATCGACTATGTTTTCGCCAATAAGGGAGAAGACAATCCAGATGATAGGGTAACGATAAACCCGAACACAGGTCAGTCGGTTTCTTTGGGAAGGTCATTTCAGGAAATGGTCATTTATGAAAAACATGAGGTTGGAATTGGCGTCAATTACGAAATAGTCAATGGGGTTTCCACTTCGTTCAGATACTGGTATTTGAAGCTGGATGACGTCACTGGCGTTTACACCCCAGCGTATTTTCTTAATTCTCAACACAACGTTTCCTTCGGCCTAAACATCGGGCTTTAACCAACCGTTAAGGCATTGATGCGTACTTTAGCATGAATACCCTGCTCACGTTGGACCTGAAAGAAGCCATCGAAACCCAGCCGCTCATTGATGGAGAAATTGATGAGAATGTTGCGGAACTTGTTGAAAAACAGGTTGGTCCGCAGGGTATTGAGTTTCTGCTAAAGTATGTTTCTGACCTTTCAGATGCGAAGACGATTCTCATTGATACGCGTCACGAGTTTAATATTCTGAAGCAATCTGGTAGGGACTACAAAAGCATTGTAAACCTTGCCATGATCAACGAAATGCGGTGGATCAATAACGTGTTCCTTGCCGCAAACAAGAAATTGGAGATTGGTGGTATGTTCTTGGGCAGAGCAGAGACGATTACCGAAAGGGAAAAGCGCGCATACAGCAGAAGGAAGCGGCCTATTGCAGATGTCTACTACTTTTTGGATTTCCTATTCCATAGAGTCTCTCCCAAAATAGGTGGGCTGAAACGCGTTTATTTCTTTATGACCAAGGGGAAAAGACGGGTGCTTTCGAGAGCAGAGATATTGGGAAGGTTGATCAGTTGTGGCTTCAAAATCGTGGAGGAAGTGGAGATTGACAACAAGCTGTTTTTCGCGGTTAAGAAAGTTGAGGAGGGAAAGGCTGCTGAGAACCCGAGTTACGGGCCACTTTTCCGAATGCAACGAGTTGGAAAAGGAGGCAAGGTCATTGGTGTGTACAAGATGCGGACAATGCATCCTTACTCCGAGTATTTGCAAGAATATCTGTATGAGCTGAACAGCTTACAGGAAGGCGGAAAGTTTGCAGATGATTTCAGAATTAGTGGAATCGGGCGCTTTTTCAGGAAGTTCTGGATAGACGAACTTCCAATGATATTTAATCTTCTGAATGGTGACATGAAGCTGGTGGGTGTTCGTCCGCTTAGCAAACATTACCTCAGTTTGTACTCTGACGAACTCAAGGACCTAAGGCTTAAAGTAAAGCCAGGTTTGGTACCTCCCTATTATGCAGATCTGCCAAAAACCTTGGATGAAATTCAGGATTCGGAGAGACGATATTTGGAGAGTTACACGAAGGCTCCTATCCGTACGGACATCAAGTACTTCTTTAAGGCCTTTTACAACATATTCTTCAAGAAGGCAAGGAGTAACTAAGGCGAGTTTTTTTCACTTTCCTATTGCAGCGCGGAGCTTCCCGATCAGACCTGTTGGCTTCTGTTCCGAGTAATAACCATACCCGTAACCATACCCGTAACCGTAACCATACCCGTAACCATACCCGAACTTGGACATTCTTACGTCATTGAAAAGCGTTGCAATATGCTGCACTTTCTTCTGTCGGTACAGGTCGTTAACGAACTCCAAATTGTTGCTTCTAGTAACGCCTTGTCGAACAACATAGATCGTTGCATCTGCGTATTCCGAAAGAATCAACGAATCGGTAACTAGTGCAATAGGTGGAGTATCGAGAATAATGTACTCATACGTTTTACCGAGCTCTTCAAAAAGGTCTAAAATGGTCTGGCCGATAAGGAGTTCTGAAGGGTTTGGAGGAATCGGGCCACCTACGATCACGTCCAAGTTTGGAACAACCTCCTTAACGGTGGCTTCTTCAATGCTTGACATTCCCGCAAGGATTGTACTAGCACCGATATTGTTCGGCATCTCGAAGTACTCGGCCAGTTTTGGCTTTCGAAGGTCAAGACCGATTATAACCGTTTTGGAACCCGCCAGCGCCAACGAAGCTGCAAGGTTAATAGAGCAGAAAGATTTTCCTTCGCCCCCAACCGAAGAGGTAACCTGAACGATTTTGTATGGTTTCTTTTCCGCATTTGGATCGCCCAAGAAGCCAATGTTCGTTCTTATTGAACGGAAAGCTTCTGCAATAGGCGAGTTCGATTTCTCAGTTACAACGATTTTCTCGGTGCCTTTATGATGCGGCACAATTCCCAAGAATGGAATCTTGGTGGCACTTTTCAAGTCTTGTTTATCGTTGATTACTGTGTCAATCATTGAATAGACAAAAAGCAAAGCAATGGGGAGTCCGATTCCTAACAGAAAACCGATTAACAGAATCTGACTTTCCTTGGGGCTTACTGGTTTGCCTGACTTACGAGGGGCGTCAAGCACGGAGTTGTCGGAAACGGTAGATGCCAACATGATGGCATTTTCAGATTTCTTTTCGAGAAGAAGTAGATATAGATTCTCTGTCATTGCATACTTCCGTTGTAGTGCAAGCAGTTCGTACTGCGCCTTCGGAATGGCCCCAACGCGTGACTCCAATTTTTTTAGCTGAGCATTAACCTCTTTTTTAGAAGCTTCCAATCCACTTCTAATACTTTTCACGTTTTCCAATAGAGAAGTTTCGGTCTCCTCAATCTTAGACTCGAGCGTAGTAATGATAGGGTTGTCAGCCTTGGTTAGCTTCAATTCATTTACCCGCTTGGCACGCAGCTCAGAAAGCCTTGTAATCAGAAGTTGAAGCAACGGGTCGTCTATACCTAGACTTGATGGGGCGTTGCCGTCAAGCTTTTTCCCGCTGCTTACGTAATCTTCCAGGTATTGCAAAAAGCTCAACTGAATATCAATCTCTGAAACCTTCTTATCCAACTCGCCTACCTGAGACAGAAAGTATTGAGCTTCGGTATCGAAACTTGTAAGTCCCCCTTTCGATTTCTGATCTTGGATCTGCTCCTCAATCTTGTTCATCTCTTCAAGATTGTTGGACAGTTGTGTATCAATGAACTTCAAGGAGTTGGAGGCCAATTGATTCTTCTTCTCAATGTTGCCTTGGATGAAGGCTTGAAGAACAGCGTCCAGAATATCAACGCCTCTTTCTGGAACCAGGTCCGTCAGGGTCAAACGAAGAATTGAAGCCCTGTCTCGCTCAGGCTCCACCTGCAACGAACCTAGGTATTGTGATGTAAGGTTATCGTTGTTGCGGTAAACGAGCGTGTAACTTGGGCTTTTAATGTCTCCATCTTTGGAAACAATGGACGAGAAATTTTCGGCCTTTTCCAAGGTAAACGAACCATACTCGTTAGTAATGGTTTCTCCGAACGATGCCTTAACCGTGGTGGGTTCATCGTTTCGTGTTTCAAACGTCCATGTTACAGATTCTTCGGAATCAATGTTAAGATCAAAGCTTGCGGTTTGAGGGCAGTTTTCAGAAGGCTCAAAGTTCAACCGAACAGGGCTTTGCTTGTAAAGTTCGCGCCACCTGTATCCGTCATTAACCCGATAGAAAATATTCAGGTTGAGAGACTCCATTGCCTTGGCCATCTGACTTCTGGAACTGAGTACCGCAATGTCGTTCTGAATATTTCGCTTACTGCTAACCACACCAACTTCTTCCAGTATGGCACTCGAAACATCGTTCGATTTATCGTCAACCATTACAGTTGCGGAAACCCGATAAACAGGGTGTTTGTACCAAACATACGCATAAGCAACACCCATTGAAACAATGAGACTAATTGCAATGAAAAGCCAATTTTCCAATATCACTCGGAGAAACTTCCCAAAGTCAAAGTCTTCCTCGTTAGCTGTAGTTTCTAAATCGTTGTCAAACATAGGTTGCGGTTGAGCGGCTTAAAATGCGTTCCCCAATCTTATGAAAAGCGCAATGGTGGACAGACCACTAAGCACAATCGGTATGATGCGATACCAAGCATCGGCAGAAGCAATCTTGCCTTTACCTGGCTCAACATATACGATGTCGTTACTGTGTAGATAATAGAAATCGGACTCAAACAATTCTTTCGACCTCAAGTCTACTTTGAAGAATTTACGTTCTGCTCCATCTTCCCTTACAATCAGCACATCTATCCGCTTTCCGAAAATGGTCAGGTCTCCTGCCAGGCCTAAGGCCTCAATCAAGGTAATTTTCTCATTCGGAATGGTGTAAACCCCTGGGGCTTTCACTTCGCCCAGCACCGTCACTTTGAAGTTTCTGATACGAACGTTAACCGTTGGGTCTACCAAGTATTTGTTCAGTTTCTCCTTGATGGCATTCTTGGCTTCAATGCCTGTTTTCCCTCCAACGTCAACGGAACCGATCAGCGGCATTTCAATCCTACCATTGGCATCTACCAAATAGGTGTTGGCTACTTGCTGATCCGATTCTTCTCCAACCACATTGAAGAAGCTACTTGCCTCCGCACTTAAACTTGAAACGTGGATTGAAAGAATATCTCCTGCAGCAATTCGTGCCTCAAAACCTTTGGTGATCTGTTGGATGCTTAACGAATCCGAGATATCCTGAAAGTAAGATATATCTTTCCTCGTCATGCATGATTCAGAAAGAATTAGAATTGAGCTGAGTAAGAACAGCAGAACCGCTGGTCGAAATTTCATGGGCGCAAATATACGTGTAAAAATCACCTGAGATCAGGCTTCTTTTGAAGCTAAAACCTTGATGTTCAACTCATCTAATTGTTCATCATCAATAACAGATGGAGAATCAATCATCATGTCTCTTCCAGCATTGTTTTTCGGGAAGGCAATGAAGTCACGAATATCTTTCTGACCACCAAAGATGGCCGAAAGTCTATCGAAACCGAATGCGATACCTCCATGAGGTGGAGCACCGAACTCAAAAGCATCCATCAAGAACCCGAACTGAGCTTTTGCTTCTTCTTCTGTAAACCCAAGAAGGTCGAACATACGCTTTTGCTGTCCTTTATCATGGATTCTGATAGAGCCACCACCCAATTCTGTTCCGTTTATAACCATATCATAGGCATTGGCCCGAACCTTACCTGGGTCGGTTTCCATCAATGGAACATCTTCTGGCTTGGCCGATGTGAACGGATGATGCATGGCGTGGAAACGCTCAGATTCCTCATCCCATTCCAACAGCGGGAAGTTCACAACCCAAAGTGGAGCAAATTCTTCAGGGTTCATCAGCCCTTGCTCTGAAGCCACATGCAATCGAAGTTCAGAAAGCTGCTTTCTCACTTTATCAGTTGCGCCAGCCATAATGAGCATCAGGTCGCCAGCTTCAGAACCAAAAGCGGAACTCCAATCAGCCAGTTTTTCTGGTGCGAAGAACTTATCTACTGAGCTCTTGAAAGTACCGTCATCATTGTGACGACAATAGATCATGCCAGTCGCACCGATCTGAGGACGCTTGACAAAATCAGTTAATGCATCAATCTGCTTTCTTGTGAACGCGTTACCCCCTTTCACGTTAATGCCGACAACCAATTCTGCATTGTCGAATACTCCAAAACCTTGTCCTTGAACTACGTCATTCAACTCAATGAATTCCATCCCGAAACGAAGGTCTGGCTTGTCTGAGCCATACAAACGCATGGCATCTGCATATTCCATTCTTGGGAAATCTTTCAGTTCAATGCCTTTTACGGTTTTGAACAGATGACGAACCAATCCTTCGAACATGTTCAGAATATCTTCCTGCTCCACAAAAGCCATTTCGCAATCTAGCTGCGTGAATTCTGGCTGACGGTCTGCACGTAGATCTTCATCGCGGAAGCATCGAACGATCTGGTAATACTTATCAAAACCAGAAACCATCAGCAATTGCTTGAAGGTTTGCGGACTTTGCGGAAGCGCATAGAATTGACCTTCGTTCATCCGTGACGGAACAACAAAATCTCGCGCGCCTTCTGGTGTGCTTTTGATCAAATAAGGAGTTTCCACCTCCAAGAAACCCTGCTCGTCCATAAATTTTCTCGTTTCGATGGAAAGACGATGGCGCAATTCCATGTTGCTGCGCATTTTGTTTCTGCGAAGGTCCAGATAACGGTATTTCATTCTGATTTCCTCACCACCATCTGTTTCGTTTTCGATGGTGAATGGAGGTGTTTTCGATGGGTTTAATACTTCCAACGATGCAGCAATAATCTCAATATCGCCCGTAGGGTTATTCTTGTTCTTGCTTTCGCGCTCAACAACTTTACCGTTCACTTTTACCACGAACTCACGACCCAATTCGCGTGCTTTCATGCAAAGCGATTCGTTCACTTCCATATTGAAAGCGATCTGTGTAATTCCGTAACGATCACGAAGATCAATGAAGGTCATACCACCGAGGTCGCGGCCACGCTGAACCCAACCGCTTAATGTCACTTCTTGGCCGATGTGTTCGGCACGCAATTCTCCGCAAGTGTGTGAACGATGCATTTGTGCTTGATTTTGAGCGCGCGAAGGTAAGGGCTTTCTGAGGAAAGAAGCACGAAATCCGAAAAATGGAAATTCGAAACGGTATGCCCGTCTAGGGCTTGCAGCTTTCTACTTGCGACTTTCTACTTTCGCAACATGGAACTCAGCGTTTTCTCAGACGAACATTTTATGAAAGAAGCACTGAAGGAAGCCAATAAGGCTTTCGATAAGGATGAAGTGCCTGTTGGGGTAGTAGTGGTTTCAAAGCAACGCGTTATTGCAAGAGCGCATAACCTTACCGAGATGCTTAATGATGTAACTGCTCACGCGGAAATGCAAGCAATTACTTCTGCGGCAGATTTCATTGGTGGCAAATACCTGAAAGGCTGTACTGTTTACGTCACGCTCGAACCGTGCGTAATGTGCGCTGGTGCGCTTTTCTGGAGCCAGGTGGATAAAGTGGTTTTTGGTGCCTCTGATGAAAAACGCGGTTTCTCCAAAGTCGGCAATCTCCTTCATCCAAAGACAAAAGTGAAAGGTGGCGTTATGGCCGATGATTGTGCCGACCTGCTGAAAGTCTTCTTTCAGAAGAAGCGGAAATAAAAAAGCCGCTCAGTTTCCCGAACGGCTTTCTAGGAAACCTGCTAGGTTTTCAAAACCTAGCAGGTTTAGTTTTAATCGTTAGCTACATCCATATTCAGGTTCACTACCTCAATTTCGTAAGGCAGTTTGCTCAAGCCTTCGTAGACAGTGGCTTTATCGCCAACAACTACTATTGCCATGTTTTCCGTGTCGATGTGTTTGGCCGCCAATGCATTCACTTCTTCAACCGTCAGGTTTTTCAGAATCTCGTTCTGTTTGTCAGTGAAGTCTTTATCGAGGTTAAATCGAAGAATCTTGTTCAAGAATCCGGTTTTCTGGTAACCAGCTTCGTATTTCAAAGCATCTTTTTGACCAACGGCACTCTGGGTAAACTCAAGCTCTTCAGCAGTAATTCCATTTTCGCTGTAGTCTTTCATAATGTTGATGAACTCAACAACAGAGCTGTCAGTTGCTTCTTTCTTCACACCTGCTTGCGCGGTGAACGGACCTTCGTTCTCGCTACCATTGAAGTAAGAGAATGCTCCATATGTCCAACCGTGCTTCTCGCGAAGACTTTGGTTGATACGGCTGTTGAAGTTTCCGCCAAGTGGGAAGTTCATCAACTTCGATTTGTAGTAATCACCAGTTGCATCGTAAGGCATTGATAGATATCCCATTCTCACCTCACTCTGCGCAGCGCCTGGTTTGTCTACCAAGAAAATCTTGGTTGATCCAGCCTCTGGCGTTGCTGGCTCTTCTGGGAAAGAAATGTCCTTTTTCTCCCAAGCTTTAAGGAACTCCAACTTCGGAAGGATTTCATCCTTTTCAACATCTCCCACAATTACCAAGTTGGTAATGTTCGGTGCGAAGCTATTGTCGTAATAATTCTGAACGTCTGTTAGCGTTACACCTTCAAGTGTTTCTGCAGTTCCAATACTTGGAATTGCTAAAATGTGACCTTCTCCATAAAGCACTTTATCGAATTGGTTGTTGGCCAGAACAGTTGGCTCATTCACTTGATTTGCGATGGATTCCATCTGCTGGTTTTTCAGACGGTTGAAATCGTCTTCCGTAAAGCGCGGTTTCATGAGCACTTCTTCCAACAGCGCAAGCGTTGCATCAATGTTTTTGGTCAATGAGCTCACATTTACAACCACTTCATCGTCAGTTGAATACACATCAATTGAACTGCCTAATTTTTCCAACTCACCTGATAGCTCCTCCGTAGAGTAGCTTTGAGTTGTTTCTCCAAGCATAGAACCGAAAAGATTCGACAGGCCTGCTTTCTCGATATTCTCGTAACGATGACCTGCTTTAACGCCCAATCGGATGTAAACCTTCGGAATTTCATCATTCTTAGCTCCGATCACTTTCATGCCATTGGCAAACGATTCTTTCCAATAATCTGGAACATTGATAACTGGGCTTGGGCCAGAAGCTGGCTTTTGGCTTCGGTCAAATCCATCTTCTTCCGCAGTTGGTTTTGTGTAGGTCAGGCCTTCGTACTGCGCCATGTTTGCCTCCAAAGTGGTGTCACGTTCGTAAACGAATGTGTCATCTTTCGCCTTCAGTTGACCTTGACCTTTAGGAACCACGCTTAGAATAATAGCTGGTTTGTCTTTGATGTACGTTTTGAAAACGCGCATAACGTCTTCGGCAGTTACGTCCATGTATCGCTTCAGGTCTTTAGCAACATAGTTCGGGTTGTTGTGAACGTACTGGTATTGAGCTAGTTGACGTGCCTTGCCAGAAACAGTCTCCAGACCGCTTATGGTTTGACTTTCGAAAGAAGATTTGAATCGTTTCAGGTCATCTTCATTTACGCCTCGCTCTTCAAACTCAACCAAGGTTTCGCGGATTTTTTCTTCCATTTCAGCCAATGTTTTGCCAGGGAAAGGAAGAACGGTAAGTTGAAACTGACCAGCCAACTCTTGGCAAGGATGGAACACGGAAGCTTGTATTGCTGTCTGGTTTTTCTCGAAATTCTTGTAGAAAAGTGAGTTTTTGCTTCCACCCAAAATGTCAGACAGAACGTCTAGCGGAGCTTCATCTGGATGAAAATTCGGAACTGTTGGATACGCGAATTGAATCAGTGGGAAACGAATGTTGTCTTCGTAAGAAATGTAGCGGTCTTCGGCAAGTTTTACCGGCTCAACCGATTGATTTTCAACCTCAGCACCGCGCGGAATGGTGCCAAAATATTTCTTCGCAAGCTCCAATACTTCGGTTGGATCAACATCTCCAGCAACCGTCAAAGCCGCATTGTTTGGACCATACCAACGAAGGAAAAAGCGCTTCAGGTCATCAACATCGGCAGCATCAAGATCTTCCAAATAACCGATTGTTGGCCAGTGATATGGGTGGTCTTGCGGATAAAGCGCCTGCATTACCTTCTCGCCAACCAAACCGTAAGGGCGGTTATCGTAGCTCTGCCCACGCTCGTTCTTAACTGTAGCACGTTGCACTTCAAATTTCTCTTGCGTTACTGCATCAAGCAAGAAACCCATTCTGTCTGCTTCTAACCACAAAGCACGCTCCAGCTGATTACTTGGCAGTGTTTCGAAGTAGTTTGTTCTGTCTTTGTTGGTAGTTCCATTCAATGTTCCACCAGACTCCGATACCGTTTTGAAGTGTTCTTCATCGGCCACGTTGTCCGATCCTTGGAACATCATGTGCTCAAAGAAGTGCGCAAAACCAGAACGAAGCGGTTCTTCACGAGCTGAACCAACGTGGTAAGTCACGTCTACATGTACAATTGGGTCAGAATGATCTTCGTGAATGATGATCTGTAGACCATTCTCCAACTCGTATTTCTCGTATGGAATGGAAAGTCCGGTTGCCGGCTTCTCAACTTTCTCAACAAGTTTGATTCCTTCTGGAAGCTTTGTGTCCTTGGTTCCTTGGTTACAGGCTGCGAGGAAGGAAATGGTCGCAACCGCTAATAGTAATCGCTTCATATGATTTTTGGTTTTGAGAGACGCCAAATATAGAAAACCACTTAGCCTCCAATTCTAAAGGTGTTGTAATAACTGTTAAAACAGTGGGTTTGCATGATTTCCGTTTCTTCACGGTCAAATCACGTTTATGAGAAAACTACTAACGTTTAAATGGACCCTCGTTGTTCTGGGTTTGGCTTTCATATCAAATCAGAGTTGGGCTCAGAGAAAAACAGGTCGGTCAGAGAATATTGATGTTTACATGGGAATGGCCATAAAGAAGACGGCCGGAAAGTCTGTCGACCAATTCCTGATATCAAATGATAATGGATTCATTACCCACAGTTTTTTCAATCAGCAGGATATCTATACGGTTTATGATACCACACTGCAACCGGTGTCAAGCAATGGAATAGACCGACTTCAGAGTGATGCTGCGTTTGTTAGAAAAGGGTTTATCCGACTGAAAGAGAAAGCGGTTCTGTTGACGGGTCAAACGCTTCATTTTGATGAGGCCAATGTTGTTTATCTGTCGGAATTCGACCAAGAAAAGCTAGACACAAAAGACCCAAATGAGGTTACGCGGGTGCAGGGAAATGGCTTTCATCCCAATTTCAATGATGGGCATTTGAGTTATGCGGTATCTCCTGATAAGAGAAAGTTCGTGGTCTATTTTATCAAGGCAAGAAGAGCAGATAAGAAAGACGATCCCACGCCACATTTTCAATTCTTAGCGTTTAATGATGACCTAAAATTACTTTGGAAGCAAGATGTTGTTTTCGATTCTGACAACACGTATTACTTGGGCGGCAGCGATTGGCAAGAAACGGCAGCAGAAAATGCTGTTGGAATCGATAACGCTGGTAATGTTTACTGCTGGGGAAGAACGGATAAAGGAGATGGATTCGACAACGATGCCAGATACAATGTAAAGTTGTCTAAGATCAATGCCAATGGGCATGAAATGGTGTCGGTTGCTGGAGATCAAGAGCACAAGATCCGTAACTGGACTTTGGAAGGAATGGAGACGGGAATGATCATGGCTGCCAACTACATGGATTGGGAGAACACCTCTAAAAGTTGGGTCGAAAAATCAGACGGACTTGCGTTCTTATCGTGGTCTGGAGCGGTAAAGCAACGCCCTGTGTTCAAGTACGTTGAGTTCAGCGATGAGTACATGAGCATGAATCAATCGAAAGGAACCAAGAAGCGCGTTCAAAAGGATTCAAAAAGTCAACCAGCGGGTGCTTTTGAGGAAAGTTTTGTGGTTAAAGGGTTTGAGAAACTGGATGACGACAATTACCTGATTTTGGCAGAAACCCACCACGATTCCACTAGATACAATGCGCATTTGGAGGTAGACATTACCACCTACATGCGGGGAGATGCCCAGTTCTTTTCGGTGAATGCCAGAACGGGTGAACTGAACTGGGACTTACGTATTCCTAAACTTCAAGAGAATAAAACCAACCAAGGAATGGGGTATCTGTGTAGGGTTGTGGGCGATAAGATGTACGTCCTTTTCAACGACCATTTTAACAACATTGAGAAAGAATGGACGCCAGAATCTGGTGTAAGTAAATTCACCAAAATGGATAACCCTGTGGTAATGCTTGCCATTGACATGAACGATCCAACCGAACCAGTTAAGCGGGAAAAGCTTTGGAAATCTGAAAAAGTGAAAACGTACTTCGAACCAACCAACTTCTTTTCCGGTCCGAACCCTAACGAAGGCGTTCTTTATCTGGACGATAAAGGTGGGAAAGACATCTTTGTAAAGATGATTTTCAAGTAGAATATTTTATACTCAAAAGGGCAGACCATTTGGTCTGCCCTTTCAAAAGATTATTGATTTAAAAGTGGTTTACTTCTTAAATGCTTTTTTGAGCACTTTCGCATACAGGCTTTTGGCCATTTTCTCGAAAGACTCACCCAGACGCTTTTCGAAAGTGGCACCTTCAATTGCCGCAACTACTGCCATTCCAGGAATGCTCTTTGCCGCACTGGCTCCTTTGATTTGATCCATTGTAAGAGAAGAAGTAACGTTGTCCGAACCCGTTTCAACCACTTCGATGATTCCGCTTAACCATGCGTCAGACGCTGAAACACCAATGCTGTACCCTGGATCCATATAGGTTACCTTGACACGAATAGTGTACTTGGCGTTGTCCAGCCCTCGCTTAACAAGAGCACCTTCCCACATTTCGGCCATTTTTGTTTCAAAGCTTGACTCAAAGTTGCCAGGCTTAGCTGCCTCCCAACGCTTTTTCCAGTCATCTCCCGTTCCAGCTTCTTTTTCGTTTTTCTTGTCAACGATCTGCTGAAGCCAATCTTGTTCTGGTTGAGCTTTCCATTTGGCAAACGGAGCACCACCACGTGCCTGAGCTTCAGAATAATCCCAAACGACATTTACTTCTGTTTGTCCTTTCAACTCTTTGAAATCTCCCTTGGTGATCTTTGTTTTCTGCGCAAAAGCGACAGATGTAGCACCAACAAGAAGTGCCGTTGCAATTAATTTAATTGTTTTCATGATTATTGAATTTGGTTAATGTAAGGTGATACAAAAGTGTTGCCGAAATTTGACGTGGTTCTAAGTAGAACTTCGTAATCTTGACATTGGTCAACATCAAAATGCCGAATGAACCAGAATCTGGATCCAACTTCTGAAGGACAACTTCCAATAGACAGAGAAACCGAACGTGCACTACGCCCTGTCGGTTTTGATGAATTCAGTGGGCAAGACAAAGTGGTGGAAAACCTGAAGGTGTTTGTTCAGGCTGCGCAACAGCGGGATGAGGCGTTGGACCATGTTCTGCTTCACGGTCCTCCTGGATTGGGCAAAACCACCTTGGCGAACATTATTGCCAACGACCTAGGCGTGAGCCTTAAACTCACATCAGGTCCTGTTTTGGATAAGCCAGGAGACCTTGCTGGTTTGCTTACCAACCTTGAACCGAACGATGTTCTTTTCATCGATGAGATACATCGGCTTTCCCCTGTGGTTGAAGAGTATCTCTACTCGGCAATGGAAGATTATCGGATTGATATAATGATCGAGACGGGGCCGAATGCGAGGTCGGTTCAGATCAATCTCAATCCGTTCACATTGGTTGGGGCCACAACCCGTTCAGGTTTGCTGACCGCGCCACTTCGTGCGCGTTTTGGAATTACTTCTCGCTTGCAGTATTACGATGCAAAGGTCCTATCTGGAATTGTGAAACGTTCTGCAAGTATTCTTGAAGTTCCGATTGAAGAAAGTGCTGCTGTTGAAATTGCCCGAAGAAGCCGTGGTACGCCACGTATCACCAATGCTTTGCTCAGAAGGGTTAGAGATTTTGCGCAGATAAAAGGCGATGGGACAATCAACAAGGAGATTACTCAATTTGCGTTGGATGCTTTGAACGTTGACAAACATGGACTGGACGAAATGGACAACCGAATCCTTCGAACTATAATCGAGAAATTCAAGGGAGGGCCAGTCGGTTTGACAACCGTTGCAACAGCAGTTGGTGAAGAAGCGGGAACCATTGAGGAAGTTTACGAGCCATTCCTCATTATGGAAGGATACATCTCAAGAACACCTCGAGGACGGCAAGCCACGGAACGAGCCTACGAGCATTTGGGAAAAATCAGTCCGGGCCGAGAAGGTACACTCTTCGAATAGGGGTTTCGCGCGAAGACGCAAAGACGCCAAGAGTTAAGTTTATGAAATGAATGAGAACGATATAGCAAAGATTGTGGTCGACACCTCACTTATGGTTCATCGTGAATCGGGTCCTGGACTTTTGGAAAGTGTTTACGAAGAAATCTTGGCTTACGAACTTGAAAACCGTGGTTTAACCGTTGAGCGGCAACGCGGCATTGAGGTTGAATGGGATGGACGAAATCTTGGAAAAGCATTTGTGGCAGACCTCGTCATTAACTCGTTGGTAATTATCGAATTGAAGTCGGTGAAGAAGTTAGAGCCAGTTCATTTCAAACAACTATTGACCTATTTGAGATTAGCCGATATGAAGTTGGGTTTGCTGATCAACTTCAACGAAACACTCATCAAGGATGGAATCAAACGCGTTGTAAATGGTCTTTGAATCTCTTTTCAAGTCTCTGTGCCCTAGCCAGATTTTCTTCAAAGCATCCGTCAATTCCTTTGCGTCTTTGCGTCTTTGCGAGAAATGAAAAACGAAGCCCTCATAAAACAAGAAGCCAAGCGATTGGGGTTTCTACAATGCGGTATCTCCAAAGCTGATTTTCTTGCGGAGGAAGCCCCGCGCCTCGAACGTTGGCTCAACGCCAATATGCATGGCGAAATGGGCTATATGGCCAACCATTTTGATAAACGATTGGACCCACGGAAGTTGGTTAATGGTGCCAAATCGGTTATCACGGTTCTGCTGAATTACTACCCTTCAGAAACGCAAAAAGACCCAGAAGCCCCAAAGATTTCCAAGTATGCTTACGGCAACGATTACCATCATGTGATCAAAGGAAAGCTGCGTGAGCTGGTCAATTACATCAACGAGGAAATCGGTGAAGTAGGAGGCAGGGCGTTTGTAGATAGCGCGCCTGTTATGGACAAAGCTTGGGCAGCCAAAGCAGGTCTGGGTTGGATAGGAAAGAACACCAATCTCATCAACTCAAAAACGGGTTCGTTCTTCTTTATTGGAGAATTGATTCTCGATATTGAATTGGAACCCGATGGCCCAACTACTGACCATTGCGGCACCTGCACGGCTTGCATTGATGCTTGTCCCACAGAAGCGATTGTTGAACCGTACGTGGTAGACGGTTCTAAGTGTATTTCCTATTTCACCATTGAGTTGAAAGATGCCATTCCAACCAATATGAAAGGCAAATTCGACAACTGGGCTTTTGGTTGCGATGTGTGTCAGGATGTTTGCCCGTGGAATCGTTTCTCAAAACCACATTCGGAACCGCAGTTCAATCCGCATCCAGAAATGCTGGAAATGACCAAACATGATTGGGAAGAACTGACTGAAGACGTCTTCAAAAAAGTGTTTCAGAAATCGGCTGTAAAACGCACTAAGTACAGCGGGCTGAAGCGAAATATTGCTTTTTTCAATCGGTAATAGAATCTACAATAACTACCCCAAACTACTAGGGGCCTTTCTGATTGATTCAACATCCTTTGTAAGGTGAATCACCGCATCTCCCTGATTGATGATAGGGTTGTGGTTCACACAGATAATAAAGCCATCCCATGGAGCTTTCACCACTTTTTCAAAATCACCAAACGGGTCGGTAATAGTTCCTATTCGTTCGCCCTTTTCTACGTGAGAGCCGTTTGCTCTATCCGAACGGAACATGCCCGAATATTTTGCACGAACCCAAGATGAAGCACCCACAATGATTTGCTCATCGGTATCGGGTTTCTTATCCAATTTGTCTTTGAAATCGGTTACTCCAAGATGGTGGAGAACGCGCATGGTCCCCGTAATTCCAGAGCGAGTTACAAATCGGTCCAAATGCATGGATTTTCCACCCTCGAACATCAGCACTTTCTTGCCCATTTCAGACGCCTCGTCTCTAAATGAATGGTCTCGGGTGTTGGCCCGCATCACAAACTTGGTTCCGAATATCAGCGCAAGCTCTTCGCATTCCTTGTCTTCAGGATTGTAGCGTACCTGAGAGAAATTGAATCGACCCGCACCACCTGTGTGAAAATCAATAATGTAATCGGTGTGCGGTACTATTTCTTTCATGATGAAATTTGCAAAACGGGCAGCCAAAGAGCCTTTTGCACTTCCAGGAAAGGAGCGATTGAGGTCGCGGCCATCAGGAAATTTTCGCTCTTGATTCAAGAAACCAAACACGTTGACAACAGGAATGCAAATAATCATACCGCGTTGTGGCTTGTTGTAGCCTTTCGATATCAGTTGTCTTACGATTTCAACTCCGTTCACCTCATCGCCATGTATACCAGCAGTTATCAATACCGTTGGGCCTTCTTCCTTAGCGCGTTCAACAATAATGGGTATCGAAAGTGGTGTTCGGGTATGGAGCTTCGCGATTTCGAAGTTGACCACGGTTCTTCCCACATTGATCTGCGTGTCAAATATTTCCATTTTGCCATTATTTCAAGCATCGTTTTGCGGTAGTTTTTTGATGCTCATTGGTGGCAATGAAGGTATTATTTGGCTACATCATTTTCACGCTTTGTTCGTAGAAGGTTTCAATTTAGCGAAGCCAACTCAGCTTCCATTTGCTGTTTGGTGGTGGCTGCCAGTTTCAGGTTGTGTTGTAGTTGTTCGGAAACAACCACGTTGCGATTATCCATGTATGCTGTTCCGTCCATAATAGAGTAGCCCACCAACCGAACCGATTCTCCAACGGGAACATCGCGGAAAGTTACCGTGCCAGAACGGTGGTTGTAATCTCCGCCCATCACCGAATTAATGTTGTCGAAGACCATCCTTACCGAAGGCCGATACATGGTGTCAACATGCACAATAACGTCTGTTTTGTTTTCCACGTCATAAAACTCATCGCAGTTTATCCATCCAAGCTGGTCAGATTGCAATAAGTAGGCATCCATGACTTCAGCATTAGCGGCAACTTCGTTGCTGATTTCCTGTTCTTTGGCCCATTCTGCTTCCTGTCGTTCGCGTTCTGCTTTGCGGTCTTCCCAAGCCTGCATTCTTGCTAGATATTCTTCCTTGCTCACCTTCACATCGTTGATGTAGAACTCTTCGCGAACACGCGATTCCAATTGCATAATTCCATTTTTCGGAACCCAGTCGAAGTTGCCATTTCGGTCAACGCGACCATTGAACACTTCCATGTTATGGGTAACTTCATCGCCATGTGGAAACTCCAGATTGAGGTGCTTGCCGCGTGCAACCTGCGCAGGTTTTCCGTTGGTATTAGCATCAATATGTACGGTTCCACCAGAGCGCAGCATCTTTCCGCCCGAAGCCGTATGAAGGTTGGCCTGAACTAGCTGACCGCCACCATAAACCTCTTTCAGTTCAACCGTCATTTCAGATGGCGTGGTGCCGTTTTGTAACGAAAGGGTATAAGCAGGGATATTGATGACTGTTCCCTGCTCGCCCACTAAACGGTTGTCTTCCTGCGGATTGATGCTGAAAGTCTGAACAGGCAGCGGTAAAAACTCGTCAATGGAAGTGAATTCAGGGGCTATCCAAGCTGGTGCTTTTGTCAATAAGATTTCCAATTCGAAGGGCTGTCTCGAAGCTAATTCTGCCTGCAAATGAAAACTCGGATTGTTGGCGTCTGTTACAACAAATACATCGCCTTCTGAGGCTATGGTTTTGAGAAGCTGTAGAATACTGTGCGCCCTTGCCGCTGTAATTCGGTTTTGATCAATTAGGCTATGATGACGCGCAATTGGCCCTGTAATTCCAAAGCGAATCTGATTGTCTGCTGGGAGCTTAGCGTAAATGGATTCAACCACCCGAGCAGAAGAGTATTTGAGTTCGGAACTGTTGGCCGCAAAGAACACGTTATGCCGTGGAATGGTTTGGCTGTAAGCCGAAGACAATAGCGCAATACTTAGAAAAGTGGTGAGAAGCGTTTTCATGATTTCTGGGTTTAGACATTCGAGACCTAAACGCCAGTAGCGCGCTGGAAATTATTGGGCGTAACGTTTATACAAATATTTGAGACAGTCGAGTAGGGGCATATGGCCCATACACCCTCACATCAATGCGGACACGTCTTTACGAGTTCCAACGGAACGAATCCAGTTCAAATCCAGCCAGATCGAGCACACGGTCAACAACGGTTTTGGCCAATGCTTCAAAATCTTGCGGGTTGCTGTAGAACGATGGGCTTGCTGGCGCGATAATGCCACCAGCCTCCGTAATCGTTTTCATGTTATTGATGTGAATGAGGCTGTAAGGTGTATCTCGAGGAATGAGAATCAGCTTGCGCCTTTCTTTCAGGATAACATCTGCCGCGCGGGTCATCAAATCGTTGGAAATACCTGAGGCGATGCGCGCCATTGTACCCATGCTACATGGAGCAATTATCATCGTCTCATACTTGGCAGAACCCGAAGCAAACGGAGCCATGAAATCTTTCGCATCGTAAACCTTGAAAGGTAGGTTCTCAAAATCAGAATTTCCAAGCTCAATTTTCCAAACGTCTCTGGCGTTACTGCTGAAAACGATACCAACATCTTGAATTTGACCTTGTAACTCAAACAAACGGTCGAATAGAACTTTTGCGTAAATGGATCCGCTAGCTCCTGTAACTCCAACAACGATTTTCTTCTTGGTCATCAGTCGTTTTCTTTACCCGTTTCCACCTTCAATCAATGGCGTTCTTTTTCTTGGTTGCATTGATTTTATCTTGGTCGAGCGTTGTCTTGAACCAGAACCTAACAGAAAAAGCAAACAAGTGGTTCAACCACATTCCTCTGGTTTTTAAAGAGTACAATGAGTTGGCATAGCGTGCATTGACCTCGACCTTACCTTTCCAGAAGTAGTAACTCAGACCAGCAGCACCACTGAATTCAGCTTTTCTAAAAAGTGGGTTGTTCCGAGTGTCGGGCTGATTGGTCTCACGGTCAATGGTGCTGAGAATGATGCCTGTCTGAACGCCCAATTCCACACTCATGTTCTTAATACCATACCATCTATACATTAATGGAATCTCTAGCATATTATGGTTGTGGTAGATCAAGGTGTTGTTGTTCTTATCCGTTGGCGCCAACCTGCTTCCTTTCTGAATAAAGGAAAGCTCTAGCTGAAGTGTTGATCTTGGGGTGAAGCGATAATCCGTAAACGCACCACCCCAAGCGCCCACTTTGTGAAAACCTGTAATGGCATCACCAGTTACTTGTGACGTGCTGATTCCCGCGTAAAGACCACCACCGAAGCCTTGACTAAAGCCAAGTATCGGAATGAGTAACAGGAAGAGTGTCGTCAGTTTCCGCATGTGCGGAGCGAAGTTAGTGTTCCATCACGGGTTTGTACTCCGCTTGAATCACTTCTTTGGTGTCATCACGATAGATAAATGCGACCACGTTGCAGTTATGATCCACAAACTCTTGGTCGATTGTCAAATTGTGTGTGGTCGTTTCAGAATCACCAGCCGCGATGCTGGCTCCACCGTTGATTGCGTCTCCCCAAGCAGCCGTAAACCCATCGCGAAGTACATGCATATGCACGTAATCCTCAATCTCCGGTGGGGTAGCCGCGTTGTCCAACTGCCAATCGACCACACTATCTTCCGACAGAAGTACAACTAAGCGGTAAGGTGAATTGGTTAGGTCGTTAAGAGCGGAAATTTTTACAGAAGCGGTTGCTTCGCGACTTCCTTCATTATATGTTACGTCAAGATCAACCAGTGCGGTGGGAGGTTGAGCTAATACGTCATCCACAAGAGTTTCCCAATTGGTGTGCCCATGAGAATAACTGTCATTTACCTTCTTCCTATTCACCATACCATTAGGCAGAAACAGCCCTGTTTCAAACGCTGTTTCGTATAAGTCTCCATAATCCGTAGTTCTGAAATCAGTGCTGAAACTACCATCCGAATTGGTTTCGGGCCCCGCAAACGTTTCTGTAATATGAACTGCCAGCGGTACTACGCGTGCTCCATACTTACATTCGAGATCCTTTAACGCCTCAGCTGCTCGCGGACAGTTTGCACATCTGAAACCTGTGTAGTCTTCCACCAGAACGGTTCGAACACTATCGTAGCGGCAATGGCAATCTTCCACTACCGCAAGTGGGTTGTAATTAGATGCAGTGGAGTCGGTACAACCTCTAACAAGCGATGGGTCATATTCACAGTTTCCATCATCTAAGGTGGCTTCTGGGTTGTAGTTCAAGGCTATCGGGTCGGTGCAACCATAATCAGGTGGACTGACCTTATCGCAAGCTGCATAAGTCAGTGTAATAGCGAATAGTATGAGAGCAATTCGATTCATTCTGCTTTTAAAAACTCGTTGAAATGCTAAGTGCAACTCCGTTGGAAGAAGGAACATTTCTACACACACCTCCAACGCAGAAAATACCCGCTCGTTGTCTTCCGTATTGTAACGTAACACGGGTTGCGTCTTTAATATAACCGACCTGAACCGTAGGGTAGAAGAGACGCTTTTCTGGTTCTGGATTGGAGTAATTATACTGGCCTATAAAAGAGACGAATACATGAGGAGACCACGTGTATTCCAGCAGAACTGCGGCCCAATCATGCTGATCTTGCTTGGTGAAGAGCCCTTGAAGTTCCCACCTTATCGCATGTTTTGCAGATATTTTGTGCGTCATTTCTGCAATGATGATGTTCGATTTGACTGGTTCCTCGCCAGGGTGCCCTTGGATCACATCAATATCGAAGAACATGTTCAAGTACTTGATGGTGAACTTGTGGTTCTTGTTGATTTTCTTGTTGATTTCGATGTTGAAGTCTTGGAAGTAGAGTTTTCCTAGTCCAAAGTAGTTTGAGGTATATCCCGTACCATTTTCGTTAATGGTTGTGTCCAGATTGTGAACACGCGAGTAATTAACGGAAATGTTCATGCCGTATTTACCACCGAGCAATGATTTCCTCGGAATAGTGTAGCTACCATCAAACTGAAAAGCCCATTCCCCGTTTGGTTGCGTGGCATATGGGTAAAGTCCAGCAGCAAGTAGATAAGTGTGTTGCTTGGTCAATGCTGGAAGAAAATTGATGTTCAGGTCAAACAGGGTTGCATCTCGCTGCGAGCGGAAATTCATGTTATCCGTGCGTTTAACGCTGGCTACCAGACCGAAGCCTTTTTTTGTGTACGAAGCAGTTACCAGCACCGCATCCCCATAATTGTAATTGGGGCGTTGGTCGCCACCTTGGAGTGTAATGATATTCGAAGCTTGAGGGTCTTGACCCTTTCTCACGTATTCTCCACTGATGTTAAAACCTCCATGAAGTAGATTGAAACGCGCGGCCCAAGCTCCAACGTTTTCGGGAAGCTCAAGATCAGTGTCGTTATCTTCTTCGTACTTACTTACGAACGACCCTCCCAGAGTTAATCGTGTTTTCTTCTCGGCAAGTGCTTTGAATGTTTCGTTCAGTGAGATCTCACCATCAAATGCTCTGATAAGCGCTTCGCCATGACTGAAGTAAAACCGTTGCTTTCCTACCAATGCTTTCAGGTAAATTCCGCCAAGAATATGAGATTTGATGCGAGCACCTTCAATCAAGTTATCGAAGCCAAGCCCGCGTTCTTCATACGCTCTCAGAATCATTCCTGAGCCGAACTGCTCGTAAAAACCACCAACGGTTATGTGCAGAAAGTCGAGGTCGTAGCTGGCAAATCGGTATGGAACACCTTGACCATCATATCGCTGGTCAAAACCTTGCAATACATTGTAATAGCCTTCGTATCGTAATCCTGCGGTGAATTTGCCTTTCGTGTAGATGATATTGGCATAGCCATTCATCAAGAACTTTTCAGGAACGGGCGGGGCATCAATGGCAGAATCAGGATTGTAGATCTGTGCATCGAATTGGAAGCTACCGTGCACCTCGCCCCATTTGCCTTTAATATTGGTGCTGTTCTGTTCCTGACCGAATGATGAATTCACCCATCCGAAAACGAACAGAACAAGAAAGAACGATCTAAGCGTAGAATGCATCCAGAAAGATGGGTGGAACTTATTTTTTAGAGGCTTCAACCACCTTTTCGTATAGTTCTATTTCGTCTCCAGGGCTGTAAGAGTTGTGAGAATAGATCACCTCTCGATCTCCGTTCAACAGAAATGTATGCGGAACTGTATTGACATTCATGGCGCGTTTCAGATCACCGTTCGGATCAATGTAAACTTCGTATTCCCAACCTTTTCCGTTCACAAATGGAGCAACTTTTTGCATGTTCCGCGCATCATCAATGGAAATGGCCACAAGCTTTACGTTTGTCTCGTCTTGCCAATCGATGTATTCATCTGCGATGGTACTTAACTCTTTAACACATGGTTTGCACCAAGTAGCCCAAAAACTTACAATGATGGGATTGCCATCGTTCTGAATGTCTGAAGTATTGAAATTGCGACCATCTGTTGTTTTGATATCGACATCAGGCAAGGCCCAATCCTTTTTGGCAATTTGGCCGAAAGTCGGGTTTGCAATCAGATAGGTGAAAAGTGATAGAATGAGTACAGAGCGCATGTTAGGTGGTTAAGTAAAAAACCACGGGTCAATAACCGTTCCGATATATTGACCCGTGGAGTAAAACTAATTGTTTGCTACGGCTTATTTCTGAACAACAACTCTTTTAGAGTGCATGTGTCCGTTGGCCAACACGTTTACGTTGTAGATACCGTTTTTCAAAGCGCTAACATCCACAGTACGCTTGTTTACACCAGCAGCAAACTTTCCGAATGCTTCTGAGAGAACTACTGCTCCTTTGATGTCCGTGATGGTCAAAACAGCGTCTTCTTTGGTTTCAGTCTCAAGAACTACTGTCAGTTGGTCGTTAGAAACAGGGTTAGGATATACACCGATTGCCGTGTTGTTGTCGTAATCTGTAAGGCCTGTCAATTGGCTAGTGCCCGTAGAGATAGCGGAGTTGTGAACAACATTGTCCGAAGACTGCAAGAAAACAACGACTTCAAACTCAACACCAGCATGGAAATCAAATGAGCCTTGGCTAGGCAAGTTTGGATTAACCGTGGCAGTGTAAGACTGTTGATTAGTATACTGCGTACCTGCAGTTAGGTTAACAGACGCTCCATTAGCGCTTGGCAGCATTTTTCTGAAGATATGGTGGAACTCTGTTTCACCGTTACTGAAGGATGCATCACTGGTTTTATCGTATTTCTTCTCCACAAGGGCTATGTAAAGCCGTGCATTTAGATTAACATAAGGGTCCACAACAACATCAACCGTAATTTCATTATCGCTGGTAACAGTATGCGTTGCTGAGATGTCAACCACTGCAACGTCATCTTGATGTGACGCTACGTCCGAAGCGTTAAATGTATTGAACGAATATTGAGTCCCATCCGCTACAGGCGTTGGTGCACCTGTCACTCCGTAATAAGCTCTACGCGTCTCTACCTCTGAATTCCATGCATGATCACCATTTCCTGGCCAGTTAACTGGATATTTTACAACGGAAACTTGCGCTGTATTCTGGTCGTTAGCGTTCAATGCTGCTAAGCCAGCGTTGATTCCGTTTCCTCCGTATCCATTGTTACTCAACCATTCGCATGGAGGACACGTGGAACTGGTAAAATCTTCTACCAAGGTTAGGCGCGTACCAAGCTGAGTGGCAACAACCACCTCACCTGACAGAGTGTTGTTGCTTGTGTTGGCATCGCCAGAGGTTGTAACTGTAACATCAATATTATACGTGGTTCCCGCAGCTCCAACCAATGGGTCGGAATGAACAAAGTTGTACGTTTCTCCAAATTCAAGACCCAAACCGGTTAGGTTTTCAGAACCTGAGTTCGTTCCATCGGTCCAATCGATTGTCACATCATTCAAGGTGCTTGAGCCATTATTGGTTATTGTACCCGCAATATTGATGTTTCCGGGTGCAGCAAATGCAGGAAGACTTAAGGACACCAATTCAACGTCAGTAGGTGCTGGTTCAAAAACCTCTACATTGTCAAGTGCCATACCATAAGTCCAGCCATCATTATCAGTATAAAGCCAAGCAAACTGAACAGTCGAACTTCCAGCTGCCGAAGACACATCTACAAAATACCCATCCTGCCAATCGGCTGAACCAGAAAACTCAGCTAACGCGGTCCAGTTTCCGTCCACATTCATCTCCAGATGGCCTTCCTCCTGAATTCCTTGGTAAGAGCCGTCTAAATAAAACAAGTCGAACCGCAATATTGCGCTCGTTGCACCGGAAAGGTCAATTACAGGTGATACCAAATGGTCAAAATACTTATCGCAGTTACAGTCGTCATCATTGGTCGCAACAAACGAACCATGTGCTGGAATGTCGAAAGAAGATGATGAAAGTGAAGTTGCGTCACCTCCTAACCATCCACCATCGGAGGCACTGGTTGTTTGAGACCATGTTCCAGGAACTCCAGATGAGAATTCTTCTTGTAAAAAATAAGTCTGGGCAGAGGCCGAGAGACTGAAGACTCCAGCAGCGACCAGAAGGCTAAGTAGTTTTGTTTTCATTTTCTGTTGAGTTTGTAGGTTATTACTGAATGAGGGTCGTCACTTCGTGAATACACAACTTCAAAGCAAATTGGGTTGCCGTCTTCAATGTGTAGTAACAAAGACAGATTACGAAATTATGAATAAGTTCCAATCAATTCTTAAAGGGTTTCCATACTTTCGTTCTTGCTGATTCTTAAAATTCATTAGATGAAAAATCTTTTACTCGGAACCTTGACTTTGGTAACCTGTTTTGCGGTTAGCGGTTTGAATGCTCAGTCATTGGTGATTTCTGAACTTGATTCAATTGTCTATGGTGATCCAACCGCAAATGTAATTACCGCCCATGCCACGGTAACCAACACTGGCAATTCTCCAATTGATGTCTTTCTATTCGGTGAACATGATGCGGGGGCTCCCGCAACTGCAAACTATTATTACTGCTGGTTTGTATGTTACAGTCCCATCCCGGTTGCAGATGTTTACAGTTGGCCTAACTCACACATCTTGACATTAGATGCTGGGGCATCAAACACTTCATCTTTTGCTGCCTACTACGAGCCTGAAGGTCTGGCGGCTGTGGCTACGTTCGATTACTGTTTCTATGATGTAAACAATCCATCGGACGAAACTTGTGTGCAGATTACGTTCGATACTCAAAATGTTGGAATTGAAGAACTTGAAGAAGGAACAAGTGGTATTTCTGAGGCTTATCCGAATCCGGCAAAGTCGGTTGCCAAGATTAATTATTCAATAGCAGCTGATAGTAAAGACGCAAAGCTGGTTGTTTACAGTATGCTTGGGTCTAAAGTGAGAGAGGTTGCACTTACTGAAGAGCGCGGAACATTGAAACTGGACGTGTCTTCTCTGCCTAGCGGAATGTACTTCTATTCGCTTTTGGTGGAGGATAAGGCCATCAGCACCAAGAAGATGTTGGTTACAAAGTAATTTCTCCTTCTAGAAAGGAATTGACAAGCCGGGGCAATGCTGCTCCGGCTTTTTCATTTATAGGCGTTATGTGACTGGGATAATAAAGCTCGTTGGCCTTTGGGTCAATGATCCAAATGGGCGCATTAGCTTTTGCATACTGGTAGAGCCCCGCTGCCGGATAAACGTTGAGTGATGTGCCTACAATGATTACCGCATCGGCCTCAGATACCATCTGCGCGGCCACAGGCAGATTCGGAACCTCTTCTCCAAACCAAACAATATGAGGTCGAAGTTGATGTCCGTTCTCGCAAACATCTCCCAGCAGCAGTTCCCAGCCTTCTAGATCATAAACTGTATGAGGATAGCCCGTACTTCTTACCTGTGTTAATTTACCATGGAGGTGTAGCACATTCGTGTTGCCAGCTCGCTCATGCAAGTCGTCCACATTTTGGGTAATGACCTGAACATGAAAAGCTTCCTGAAGCTTGGTAATGGCTAAGTGCGCAGGATTGGGATTCACTTCCATCAGTTGTTTTCTGCGGAGGTTGTAAAAATCCAGTACCAGTTCGGGGTTTCTTTCAAACGCCTCGGGCGTGGCAACCTCTTCAATGCGATGGTTCTCCCAAAGGCCGTCTGCATCTCTGAATGTTTTAATGCCGCTCTCGGCACTTATTCCTGCTCCTGATAGAATGGCGATGGTTTTTTGCATGGGTAGTGTAATGGCATTTGAAGGTGCGAAAGATATAGGTGAATCAATACCTGACGAATCAAACTATAGATTTTCGATGGTTGCATGTTAAAAAGTGATGCCAGTGAAAATTAATATTTAGCGAAAACCCATGTTTTTCTGCGGATTCAATCAAGAAAACATGGAAGGATTTTGAATGGGTTTTCGGATTCAAAAACACGCTGTATACCATGTCAGAAAAAAGGGTTCAGTGAATGTTAATTTACCTCGTTTAATGGACTGTTTCCCAGTCCGATAGAGTGAAAATCTGACTTTAAATGCGAGTACCTTTAATCTAACTTTTGATAACTATGAAGTGAAGAAGTCATTTTTACTCCTAGGTGCCGTCATCTACGGCACGGCCTGCTACTCACAGAATGTGGGTGTTGATGTGGCCAACCCAGTGCAAAAATTAGATGTTGCCGGAGGTATTAAAATTGGAAATACTACTAATAATGTTGCTGGATCGCTCCGTTGGAACGGAACAGCATTTCAGTTTTATGACGGTAGCCAATGGATAACTCTCGGAGCCAATACCGATGATCAGAGAATAGATCAATTCTCGCTTGTCGGAAACAGTTTACAGCTGTCTATTGAAGATGATGGACAGGGACCGTTATCGGTTGACTTAAGTTCTTATTTGGATAACACGGACGACCAACGTTTTGACGTGGTGCAACTTACTGGTAATAACTTGATGTTGTCCATAGAAAATGATGGGCAACCAACCCATAGCATTGATTTCAGTGGTTATTTAGATAACACCGATGACCAGAAGATCGATGCGTTCAGCATTGCGTCTGGTAACCTGCTTCAGATTTCGATTGAAGATGATGGACAGGCACCGCTAACGGTTGACCTAAGTTCTTATTTGGACAACACAGACGACCAACGTTTTGACGTGGTGCAGATGAGTGGCAATAGCCTATTGTTATCTATCGAGAACGATGGCCAAGCAACGCATAGCATTGATTTCAGCGGCTATTTGGATAACACGGATGACCAGCAGATCGATGCCTTCACGATTGCGCCTGGAAACCTACTTCAGATTTCGATTGAGGCTGACGGTGTAGGACCCTTATCGGTTGACCTTAGCCCGTATCTTGATGATACAGACGACCAACGCTTTGACGTGGTGCAACTTTCAGGTAATAATCTGTTGTTGTCTATTCAAGATGACGGTCAGCCTACGCACAGTATTGACCTTAGTGGCTATTTGGATAATACCGATGACCAGCAGATCAGCAACTTCTCTCTGTCAGGAACTACGCTTACCCTCGAAATAGAGAATGATGGTCAGTTGCCACAGACGGTAAACCTTGACCCATTGAGACGACAATTGATCGATGCTGATCTAGACACATGGATTCGTGTTGCGCAAGACAACGGTTCGGATAATGACATCATTCGTATGTCAACCAACGCCACTGAACGCTTAAGAGTTACCGCTGCCGGTAACTTGGGTATTGGTACAACAACCCCTGGCACTAAGCTGACCGTTGCTGGAACAAACACTGATGCTGTTTCCATCTTAGGACTTACCAGTGGTAATGACCTCACCACATTTAATGATGGTGCGCAGATTGCTTTTGGTTACAACGGAACGCATAGCTACCAGCACTTTGTGCACACACGCCACAACAGTGGTGGTGCGGCCAATAACGCCATGGATTTCTATGTAAGTAATGGTGTGGTGGGTAACAACACTGTAACTAACGGAAGCACGCATGCCATGACGCTTAACGCTGGTAACATGGGTGTGGGAACTACGTCTCCTGCGCAGAAACTACATGTGCTTGGAACAGGACGTTTCAGTTCTTTGGCAAGCAGTGGTAACGACCTTGTCTATGCCAATGCTAACGGAGACCTTGTGGTCAGCTCAATAGACCCTGCATCTATTCATAGCGGTACAGGAACAGCCAACTACTTGGCAAGATGGACCTCTGCCACCGCCTTGGGTACAGGTACAACTTACGATAACGGTACCAACGTGGGTCTTGGTACTACTTCGCCAGCGTTTAAGTTGCATGTTACTGGAGATATTCATCCTGATGGAAAGTTTGTTGTACAGAACTCAGTTGATGGAGGTAACTCTAGAGGTATCTGGATGTGGAATGCTGGTGATTCAAACTGGGGTATTTACATGGGCCAATCTGGCGGTGGAAGATCACTCGGTGGAGGTACAGCCGCAGCTGGTGCTGGCTTTTCAGCACATGCTATTCGTTTCAGGGTGGCGAATTCATCTAGTCAAGGTTTCATCTTTGAGAACAGTTTGGAGTCAAACCTCTTCAGCTTAAGAGGTAGCGATGGCTTGGCATACTTTGCAGGAAGCATGGGTGTTGGCACAACCAGCCCAGCAGAAAAACTTCACGTAAACGGAAGTTTGCGGGTGGAGGATGGAACCATCAACTCTGGTTCAGACAATATTCGTTTGATGGAAGGCGTACGCGCCAACGATAACAGCTACGAGTGGGTGGGTTATTACTCAGGCACCACTCGTCAAGGTATTATTCTATACGATGGTGCTTGGTCTGGAGCAAATGGTCTTACCAATGAGTTTAGCATCACGGCAGAAAACTCGAACCTGCTTACGTTGAACACCAATGGCAACCACATTGCGCTGATGCCTGATGGTAGTGGCAACGTAGGTGTGTCAACTACTTCGCCTTCACAGAAGTTGGATGTAAATGGAGCCATCCGTTCTACCGACTATCACTACATCAACCATTCGAGCCCATCTATCATTTTTCAAGATACGGATCATCGTTCTGGAGTAATCCATGTGAACAGCAACTTGATGTACTTCCTTTCGGGAAATGGTACGAACGGCACAAGCTGGAGCAGCAATGGCTCATACTGGCCACTTACTATTAACATGACCAATGATGAAGCCATCTTCGGTGGACCGGTTCAGTTGAGAGAAGGCGACCTTACAGCAAATGACCATGACATTTGGGATGTGGAGAACCTGACGGTGAACACCATTTCTGATGGAGAGGACAGCCGCATAGACATACGGGATTATGTGTGGTTCGATAACCCGGCCGGAGCACAGGATATGTGGTTCGATAGCTACGCCAATGAGCCGCACCTACGTCCTGGTAGCGCTGGTTGGGGATATCTTGGCCGCGTACAGAACTGGTGGAGGTATGTGTATGCTACCAGCCACATTACTATGTCGCAAAGGAGCTTGAAACGGGATATCAATCCATTGGATGAGAACCGAGCTGTTCAGGAGCTGATCGTTAGTGATATTGACAGGCTGCGACCATCGTTGTACAAGTACAATAACGAGACCGATGACCTTGAAAGCGGCAACGAAACCAGTTACCGCCCACAGTATCACCTTGGTTTTATTCTGGATGAGACGCCCGATTACATTCAAGACAACGAGTTTGGTGGTGTAGATAACTACGCACTGGCATCGATGTCGATGGTGGGTGTGAAACAGAATCGTGAGGACATTAAAGCCTTGAAGGAGGGCCGTGGCCTTAGCAAGATCTCTGATTTCGGTTCTACGGTGATTACCGAAGAGACGCTGTGGGTCGATTTCGACCCTGAATTCTCAAGCTTACTGACCAACGGAGAGCTACCTGTAGTGAATATTACTGCGCACGAAATGGGTGCAGAGTTGGCCTTGGTAGAAAAGACGGCCCTTGGTTTCAGAGTGAAACGTTTAGGTACCCAACCTTTGGGTATTGAGTGGATTGCTAACGCTAAGGTGAGGTCTGCAGCTCAAGTTGCAGGTCAAGATGCTGTTGGTGGTAGTATCCCACAGGATATGATGAACCAATTAGCGGTTCCTCAAGCAGCCAAAGACAAGATCGCTCTAATACGAGAGGTTGATAAGAATATCCATCAGAAGCTAGGCGTTACTGAATAGGTTTCGCTATGGATTCAAACTAAAATTGAGATGGATCGGGCCCTGCCAGCAATGGTGGGGCTTTTTCTTTTTGGATCCTCGGCTCCTAAAATTTATGATTATTAGCCTGAGCCAACAAATGACGAGTATTGGAACCGAGTTGGTTGGATGGTCAATTGAAGCTGATGCCTGCGGATCCCGAACGAAGCTTCCCGATGTACTCAATGAGTACCATGCGAGAGCAGAATTCTGACCAAACATTCTGTTGGCCTTCAATTTTGGCCAATAGCATGTCGTATTGATGAATAACGTCCAAGCAATAGCTCAATAGCGATGCTATTCGCTGACCATTCACTGAAAAAACCGCCTTCGACTGTTCTTCGGCCATGTCATAGCTTTCAATGTCCGTGGCCAATTCATCCATCTCCGCGGCTTTCTTAAATAGAGGATAATACTGCCGAGCCAACTCATCGAGTTCTTGTTCATGTTTGTCCTGTAGTTCATTATGGTCGGCAATCAATTGCTCGTATTGTTTGTGGTATTTACGTGCTGCAGCATTCTGTTCTTGAATAGCCCCATTGGCTTTATTGACCGCTTTAGAAAGTTCTTCGGCTATACTAAACTGGCCTAACTCCAGAGCTCCAACATACCCACTGGCCACATCTTGTGCATCTTTTAGCGCTGCGGCTGTTTCTTCAAACTTTACTGTTCTGTCCGCAATCCACTTTGAAATTTTTGTGGCTCGCTTCCCCATTTCTTCAGCCTGATCAAGATGGCCTTCAACGGTGAGGATTTTTTGAGCCAGATGGTCCGCCAACTCCTGATCGGTTTCTGTCCAAGCGCTGTCTGAGTTATACCTGTAGGCTACCTTTCCCAGCTTGTGTATTATTTCTCTTGTTTCTTCCATAACATCCATAAGATAAGAAATGGTTGGCACTTAGTTGAACGTAGAGGGTCGTTGAGTTATTGCTGAAATCATCACCAATTATTTAAGTGGTTGGGGTGGTACGTGTTGCATGACTGGTGGCTCGTATTATTTCGAATTATCGTATAAATTGAGTTGGATTAGGCTTGTTTTCCCTTTTGTCTTGATACAAAAGGGAGAAAAAATCAAGCCTGCCTAAACCCAATTGAGAAATACTACGGACCCCGCCTGCGCTGATGAAAAGAAACTCATCGCCTTCGGCTCTTCAAACACCTTTTCATCTTTCGGCCTGCCCTGCGTCCTTGATTTCCGCATTTGGGTTTAGTAGGGCGGTGGGGTGGATGCCTTAAGGCTCCACAACAGGTGTAAGGGAAAAGTTGAATTCGTAGCTGTTGCCAGCTTCTACTTCAATGGGAGTGGAAGAGGGTTCGAAGTTTTCTGCTGTGGCTTCCAGCGTTGCGGAAAATGTGGTAGCTGGCGGGACATCGGTAAATTCCATTTCATAGCTGCCATCATCTGTAGTTGTGGTTATTATCGGGTCGCCCCCATCACTTGGTATGAGCGTTACCGTTGCGCCAACTATTGGGGAGGATGTGCTATTGTCGGAGACGTTACCTGAAATGGTGATGGAGTTATCTGGAGTTGGTGGCGTGGTGGAGCCTCCGCGGTCAATGATGATACGTGCCTGCTTGTAAGCTGCATAAAGGTCTGGGTCTGAGAGTTTGAAGACCATCATGAGCGGGTCGAGTTGTGATTTGAATAGGCTTCCCGTATTGGAGAAGAGCGTTTTGAGGGCTTCGGTATGAAGGTGGCGAGCGTTGATGGCTTCTCTGGGTGTTTCGAGTACGGCCGTGTAAGCATCTAAGGCGTCTTGCCATGCGGTGACGGCCGCTGCATCTATACCATAATCAGCAAGGCTTGCGATGTTATCGTTTACGAGGGAGATGCGATAATCGCAGAACCCTTGCATGGTATCATCTTTTATGCGTTGGATGTCACTGAGGGAGTAATCGAACTCTGCGGCCAAGGTGTTGTTTTCTGTGGCCAGCGCCCATGCCTTGGCGGCTGCGAGTGTTACGGCCGTGATATTATCTAATGTGATTCTGATGGCGGACTTATCCTGCGCTACACCAGTTGTGTTGGTGGATTGACCCGCTATTTCTGCGTTGATGGCGGTAATGTTGGTGTTGAGTTGGCCGAAGGCGGTTGCACGAGCAGCCACCAGATCTATGGTAGCTTGATTGTCTTCGTAAAAATCCTGTACCACGAGGTACATATCCAGTCTGTTTGATTGTGAATCTGTCATGATTTCTCTGTTTTATGCCGACCGACCCGCTGAGCAGGCCGATCGGCTGGTTACTGTATTTAAAACATGGGGTGGATGGCTGAAATTGCAAGTGGGCTGAGATACCCTTTTTGTGAAGACCATGAAGCGACACTTGCGATTCTTGAAGCGGTTGTGGTGCTACTGTAAGCTGATGGTGAATAACCGAAAGCTGTTGTTGCGATACCATAAGCTGTGTTTGACCAACTATAAGTAGTGTTTGAGTTGCTGGAAGTGGTTGTGAGGAAACCGTTAGTGGTAGTTTGAGAACCAGAAGCTGCCATTGCTTCACATTTTTTGGCTTTTGGTAAACACTAAGCACGCGTTTATGCCGTTCTACATGGTGTTGAATTGAGGAATTATGCTGATTTTGAACTTAAAACGGTTAATTGAGATGCGCGGAGTGAAGCATTTGCGCACGTACCTCGTAAATCATGGGTTTACGGACGGGGAGGCCCGAAATCTGGTAAGTGGTGAGACGCGCTTGCTGCGTTTGACGCTGATAACGCGGTTATGCGAGGTGTTTGATTGCACCCCGAATGAGCTATTGGATTGGCAAGGCGACCCAACTCATGTACTGGCTGCTGTTAGCAAGAGTAAAGCACCCGATATCTGGAAGATGCTGGAGGGTAAGAGTGCTGAGGAGTTGGAGGAGGTTTTGAGGAGGCTTTCTGAGGGGGATTGATGTCATACTAATGCGCTTGATGATTCTGATTGAGACCTATAGGTTGACAAAACATATTTTATTTGTAAATTTGTCAACCAATTATTTACACCATGGCAGAAAGTGAAAATCTTTTCGGGATTAGGTTGAAACTGGCTCGCAAGAGAGCTGGTCTTTCGCTTAGGGAATTATCTGAATTGCTGGGAGGACGAGTCTCGAAACAAGCCCTAAACAAATATGAACAGGGTCAAATGAAGCCGTCAAATGAAGTGCTTCTTTATTTGTCAAGGAGCCTTGGTGTCAAACCGGATTATTTCTTGCAATCCATGCCCGTTGATTTAGGTCAGATTTCCTTCAGGAAGCGGTCGGATTTAAGCAAGAAGGATGAAGAAGTAATTATTGAAAAAGCACGAGACTATGTTGAGCGATGTCTGAATGTTGAAAGCTTATTGTCGATTAAACGACAGTTCGAAAACCCTATTAAAAACTTAACTGTCTCTACTAAGAAAGAGGCGGAACAAGCTGCCGATGCTCTAAGAAAAGCGTGGGAATTAGGAGTAAATCCAATTTCAAAC
Source organism: uncultured Chryseobacterium sp. (assembly GCA_964457245.1). GTDB lineage: Bacteria > Bacteroidota > Bacteroidia > UBA10329 > UBA10329 > UBA10329. The sequence continues at coordinate 62,344 of CAYWET010000009.1, forward strand.
CTAACTGAGATGCTTGAACTGAAAGGCGTTAAGGTTATGTTGATTGAGGCTACTGATAAGTTTGATGGACTAGCTGTATACGCGGAATCGAATACTCCCATAGTTGTGGTCAACCTTAAGAATAAACCGATTGAAAGACTACGGTTTACCATTGTACATGAACTTGCTCACATTTTACTGACCATTCATGATTCAATTAAAGGCAACGATAAATTCATAGAGAAGCTTTGTCATCGTTTTGCGAGTGCATTTCTGATTCCTTCGGTTAAGCTGATTGAGCTTATCGGTAGTGTCAAAAGAAAGTACATCCAAATAAAAGAGCTCATTTCAATAAAGGAGTATTATGGAATTTCGATTAGAGCGATTGTTCATAGACTGAAGGAATTGGAAGTAATAAGTGAAACTTATCATCGGAGGTGGTCAATCTGGCTGAATAAAGAGTTTGGAAGTAAAAGTGAACCTGGGGACTACATTGGTAAAGAAGAGTCCATGGTATTGCTTAGCCATGTCAACCATGCGCTAGCTGAAGAGATAATCTCCATGAGCAAAGCAGCATTTCTCTTGGATGTTAATGTAGCAGATATTCGAAGGTGGCATTTTGAAGAGCAATAAGGAAATACTGATACAAGATGCCTGCATCCTCATTGACCTAATTGAAGTTGGGTTGATTGAAGAGTGTTTCCAACTCGGATATGAGTTCATTACAACGCGAAATGTGGTGTTTGAAATAGAGGATGATTATCAATCCCGAATACTTACACAAGTAATTGGCGACCATAAACTTTTTGTTCGCGCTACCAGTGACAGTCAAGTGAATGGTCTTCAAAGCCAATTCTCCGGCCTGTCTCTTGCAGATTGCTCGGTCATGTCGTTAGGAATTAGCTTGAAATGTCGGGTTTTGACTGCGGATGGGGCATTGAGAAAAATTTGTCAGGAAAAAGGGGTTAGGGTAGGTGGTTTTTTATGGGTGCTCAACCAACTTGTTAAATCAAATACAATTTCGCCCAACCGCGGTATAACCGCTTTAGACAAATACTCGATGGTTAACCAAAGACCCGCGCCTAAGCATGCCGTTCAGGGACTCCGGAAAGAGTTTGTTATATTGGCAGATGAAACTAACAACACCAAGATTTGAATGGATTATAGCTCGGAGTTTCCAGTATTCCTTGCATTTGCAGCCTTGACTTGGGGAGCATTTTTTGGTGCCTTGGGTAACAAACTGGTTGCGATTAACTACAGTTCTAGATGGAGAAATGCTTACTACGCATTGGGCGGGGTTTCTATGTTGGTTGGCGTTGCTGGTTTTTTAGTGATTGAGGAGCTAAAACTTTTGGATTGGGGTGTCCTTATCATGTTGGTGATATCTGGATTGGTCATACTTTACTTTACCTGGAAAGTACTCCACACAAAGGATGTTTTTCAGACGGCTGAATTGGCCTCCAAAATAAATGGGTTTACAGAACTAGCGGATAGAGGTAAGATATGTTTGCTTGGAGGAGACTTAGACTTCTTCGGTGAGACAGAATCGGACATGGATGATAATGACCAATACAAGTTTTTGAAGAATAAAAATTTCACTAGTGTGTCAATTCTATGTGAGGAGCCAATCCATCCAAATACAAAGACCAGATATGGCAAAATTCTACGCGATATAAGAGGAACAGAACTGGGTTTTTATAACCCTAAGAATGCAGACTTGAATATCCGAGGTCGGATAACAACAAGGCAAGGAGTACCTAAGATGCTGATTTATTCTAAGCTTGAAACAAATCAATACAAAGCCATTGAAACTGACACGGCAAATTCTAATGGGGCGTTGTACTCAAATATATGGGGTTTGGCTTGGAGCCTCGCTACTAAAATGACACCCGAAGAAGTCCAGAGACTAAAGGATAACAGTTGATGTTGGATTCGCTCGAAATAGTAATTGTTAATTCTCCGTTGTTCAGGGAGTCTAGTGATAAGTATGACGAAGATTCACTACCTCCCTTAGGCTTGGGCTACATCGCAACAGAGTTAAAAATAAGAGGTTTCAAGGTTAGGTTAATTGATGCTGTAGACCAGAGAATTCCATTGGTGGATTTATTGAAATCCTTGAACAAGAACAAGCCAAGGTTCGTTGCTACGAACATATTTACCACGAACTACGAATTGGTAAAGGAACTTATAGAGGGATTAGATTTTCAATCTCACATTATTGTCGGTGGGCTAGCAACGAAGGATCTCTACGAAAAAATATTTTCATGGAATACCATGAACAATATTGATGTTGTTGTTGGGGATGGCGAGTTTATAGTCCCGGCTATTGTTGGGCGGAATGTGGAGCAACAACCAGTCGCTTCTCAGCCTTACCGTAGAGCTTTTCAGGTGGATAAGAATTCTCCCTATGTAGTTGAAGACATTTCCCAGGTGTCATTAGATCGTTCGTTCTTTAAAAATGAGCCTATTCGCCACCCATTTGGCTTTTCTGAGGCAAATATTGTTGCGAGTAGAGGCTGTATTTACAACTGTGCTTTTTGTGCGGCTGCTCGAAGCCTAAACCTTGACTACCCTGTCAGAGAACGTTCTGTTCAATCAATTAAGAATGAATTAAGAGAAATTGCTGCAGACTACCCGGAAGTTAGTTCAATTCGGGTGCTGGATGATTTGTTTTTAAAAAACTCAAAGAGCGTTAATACAGCAATTCAGGTATTTCAAGGGGAAGGTTTCCAATGGCGATCAATGGCCCATGTCATGACATTTGACAAGCTGGATGCAGAACCTTTAGCAAGATTAAAGGATAGTGGCTGCAAGGAGTTGTTCATTGGTGTCGAATCTGGATCTCCTAAGGTTCTAAAATCAATCAGAAAGACCCCAGACCGCAATAGAATCACAACCAACATATTGAAAGTTTTTAAAGCTGGAATTGATGTGAAAGGGTACTTTATTTACGGTTTCCCAGAAGAGACCGAGGCTGATATGAAGCTGACACTCGACTTAGCCAAAGAGTTAGTCAAACAGGCAGAAGCCAATGGTGTTTCCTTCAGGACAAGTGTGTTTCAGTATCGACCGTATCACGGAACGGAAATTCACCGTTCGTTAGCAAATCAAGGTAAGGAGCTTGACGTGAAACGAGTTCAACAGAATGATGAACTTTCTGAATTGGTCGGCAGACTTCAATTCAATTTCCATAGTGGGAATTATTCGAAAGTGTCTGACCAAAGACTGCATGATTATATTTACCGGACAACTTTGCTAAATGATCCGGAACTCTTCTCAGGAAAAGCCTTTAAGACTGAATCCAAGAGAGCGTAGTGCGTGTAAGGCGTGTGGCCTTTATTTGAATCAACTTCCATTACTAGACAAGACTAAAAAAGGTCAGGTATTCTGGGTTGGTCTATCGGCTGTTCAAATGGAAGAAGATCAGCCTCCATTATCGTATGACACAAGGTCGGGTTCTCTAGTTGCAGAAGTAGAAAATCCCTTCGTCAAAGAACTTTCGTTCTATAGAACCAACGTGGTGAAATGCTTGCCATTAAATTTGGATGATAAGATTCGATATCCACTAAAGGGTGAGATGGAGAAATGTTTTCCAAATCTTGAAGAAGAAATCGATTTTTTGCAACCCTCGATTATTTTTTTGCTAGGTAGGCAAGCTGCTGATTTTGTCATGCGGAAATACGGCTTTGGTTCTTGGAGTCTTAATGCTGAGTTTAATTACGAAGCTTATCATTCTTCTGGAATGACTTTTATTCCAGTGCATCATCCATCATATATACTTGTTTACAAGAGGAAGCGACTGATAGATTATGTTCAAGGAATTCAAAAACATCTGACCCAATTAGTAGCAAAACCTATTAGTTTGAGCGAGCATGTCGAGCAACCATAATGAAACCCGGTCAGAGATTATGGACACGAGAAGAGTTGATACTTGCTGTCAACCTGTATTCAAAACTCCCTTTTGGGAAGTTCCATAAGAGCAATCCTGAAGTAAAGAAGTTGGCGGATCTGATTGGAAGAACGCCTTCATCTGTTGGTTTTAAACTTGGGAATTTGGCAAGCTTTGACCCGATGCTTCAAGCAAGGGGCATTAAAGGTGCGAGTAACGCCAGCAAGCTTGACCGCGAGATATGGGATGAGTTTTACGGCAACATTGACTCGCTGGCATTTGAAAGTGAGTTGCTTCGCGCAAAGAAGGAGTTACGTTCGCCTGATTCCATTTTAGAGAACGAACCTGATTTGAATGAAATTCTTGCTAAGAAAGGGAAGGAGAGAGAAGCACTGGTCAAGGTGAGGGTGAATCAGAATTTCTTCAGGCAAATGGTGCTTGCTGCATATGACAGCACATGCTGCATCACGGGTTTGCAGCAGGAGGAATTTCTAGTGGCGGGTCATATTAAGAGATGGGCCGATGATGAAAAGAACCGAATGAATCCGCACAATGGAATTGCCATTAACGCACTTCATGACAAAGCTTTTGAGAAAGGCTATATCACAATAACCCCTGACTACTTAATCAAGGTTTCTTCCAAATTGAAAAAGAAGGCGGCTTCGGAAAAGGTAGAAGAGCTTTTCCTTCAATATGATGGGAAACCGATTCATGAGCCGAAGAAGTTTTGGCCTGAACCAGAGTTTTTGAAATATCATAACGATAGCATCTTCTTGAACTAGTTAGTATGATGAAATTGTCGAACAAGAGTGTGCCGAAACTTTATGCCATTTACAAGAATGGCAATCATTTGGGTAATGAAAGAGGTGCAACACCACAGGATGCGATTGAAAATTATGTCAAGGCAGCGTTACTTGGTGAGTTCTTAATTGATAAAGAATTCATGCAATTGTATTCAGCAAAGGTTGCAAAGCCTGGAAAGCATTTTATTGCAAGCACTTTGCGCTGAGAGATTCCGTAACGAGTTCAGTGTGACGAGTAGAATGGGGTTCTGAATTATGATATGGAGGAAGGGTTTTGGTTTGTGGTGGCGGCCGTCCTTCGATACGATTCTTCCTTTGTCAGAATCACTCAGGATGACCTTTGCGGAGGTGGATGGTTGATTCAATGGTGATGTCGAGAGACAATTTATTCGAATTTGATACTGCGTTTGTTTGTTAACTGAGAAATTGAAACGACAATTGTGAGATTCTTTGGTTTTGTGAGCGAAAAGCATTGTGGACATTGCACCCTAAATAATCCATGAGGATGCAGTGACCTAGAAGGCTTACGCCTTTCTTGAATCGCTTTCTTCATCAACAGTTTGTTAAATTGCGCCAAATTCAACCCCTATGAAATCGCTTATCTCCTTCGTTGCGGCTTTGCTGCTTACTGGTGTTTCTTTTCAGTCCTTTGCTCAAGGATGTTCTCCTAACCCTGTTTTTGCCAACTCAGGTGTTGGTGTTTACCCGTCTGGTATTCAGATGGATTGCAGTGGCACCAACGCCAGTGCAACCGTTATCGGGTTGACGGATACCACGCTGGGTGGTCTTTCTACTGCCTATTTTGATGCCATGCGCGTTCTTGCTGTAGAGGGGCTTCCTGCTGGGCTTGTTGTAGAAACAGATGTGATGAACAGTGCCACCGCAGGTTCTCCGTTTGGAGTGTGGGCTTACTCTGGTTCGCAACCCGTGTTCGACCCTTCTGTTGGATGTCTGAATATTTCCGGTACGGCTGTTGATTGGGCCGCGGCAGCTATCGGAGGTCCAAACAACGATGGTGTATTCCCATTGAAGATTATAGCAGATTATCGGATTGCATACACCGATCCCGACATGACCCCGCTTGGGGTGACTAATGGAGAATGGCTTGTCAATACGGCTTTGTCGATTCCAGCTGACACGATTCAGGCCCACCTTTACGTAAACCAATCTTCTTGCGGGGCTACGCTTTTTGTTTCCACTCAGGTTACGGCCAATACCGATACAACGCAAGGTTGTGACGGTTCGGCAACGGTTGAGGTCTATAACGGCCAGCCGCCTTACACTTACTCATTCTCTAATGGAGTGGTAACTCCAACTGCTTCAGGACTTTGTCCGGGAACGTACACGGTAGATGTGGTAGATGCCAACGGAGAAGTGGGTACAGCGGCTTTTGCGGTGGGAGTTGCTTCTAATGTTTACTCCAATGTGAATCCGATTGGATTTCCTCCTGGATTGGACTCGATATTTGGTTCTTATCAAACCTGTGACCTAGACTATTCTCTTCCAATTGACTCGTTTATGGTCACCCAAGCTTTTACCGGTGGAACAGACACGCTACTTGTGGAGTGGGTTGTTTATCAGCTTGGTCAGCCATACACGCTTCTAAGCTTTTATCCTGCATTGGGGAATAATCAGGCAGTTGTATCGCTTACATTGTTCTGCGAGAATGGACGTTCGGAAGCAGGTGTTTTCCAGCTATACGATTACGTAGACCTAGATGCAACGGGTGTTGAGGAGCAAGCGCAGCAGTTGCAGTTCTCGGTTATGCCGAACCCAACAAGTGGTTTGCCTACGTTGCAATTAGATGCATTGGTGCAACAAGCTCGGGTTGATGTGTTCGACCCTACTGGTAAGCGGGTGCTATCACAGAACCTATCAGTAGCTGGGAACAATCAAATTGACCTTCAGCACCTCGCAGATGGGTTGTACACGCTTCGGGTTTCTACCCAGCATGGTTTTGGTGTGAAGCGGATTGTGAAAGCGGGTGGTGTGAGGTAGATTATGTTCCATCCGGCCATTTTCCGACCTTGCGACAAATTCAACCCGTATGATATACCTACTGCGTCTTAGTTGTGCCATTGCTATTCTATTTGTTTCGGCAAGTGCATTCGGTCAGTGTAACCCCGATCCCGCCTTTGCCTCATCGCCATTCGGTATTTATCCGGTAGGGCCAATGCAGATGGATTGCAGCGGAACCAACTCCAACGTAACTGTTGTTGGCCTTTCAGATACAATTATCGAAATTATACCCAACGGATCAAGCGCAACCGTGTATTTTGATGCCACCCGTGTTGATACGGTCATCGGGTTGCCCACAGGGCTTTCTGTTGAAACAGATGTAATGGACAGTGCCAATGCGGAGTCGCCTTACGGCTTTTGGACCTACACTGGGGTCAACCCGAATTTTACACCAAGCATAGGATGTATGAATATCACGGGTTCAGCATCTGCTTGGAATACTGCTGCAACAGGAGGTCCGAACAACGATGGAGAGTACCCGCTTACCATTACTATAGATAGAAGGGTTGCGTATTCAAATCCGGACATTGCGTTTATTGTTCCGAATGGTTCTTGGGTTTCGGTTACTGGCAATGCAGAGCTTAGCGCTGATACCGTAGAGGTGTTGCTTCGGGTAAATGAATCCGCATGTTCTGGAGACCTGTCTTTGGTCCCTGCGGTTACCGCAAGTGCTGATACCTCACAGGGCTGCACTGGGTCTGTAACGGTTGACGTGTATTACGGTCAACCACCATACACGTACCTGTTCTCTAATGGGACATCGGGCTCTTCTAGTGTTACAGGTCTTTGCCCGGGAGTTTATTCGGTACAGGTATCAGATGCCAATGGCGCATCAGGATATGCCGAGTTTGCAATAGGCATGGAGGCCAATGTTTATACGAATGTTCCTCCTGGTCCAGTTCCACTAGGAACGGACTCACTGTTCTTCACTTCAGGTAATTGCGATCTGGACTATAACCTGCCAGTGGATTCGTTTTCGGTTGTTGATGCATTTGCCTTTGGTAATGATACAATTGCCGCCACATGGGTTATTTATCAGCTGGGTAACCCTTATACCGTGGTTTCATTTTATCCAGATGGGAACCCCCAGCCAACTGTATTGTCGTTAGTGGTTTTTTGTGAGAATGGCCGCGCTGCAACAGGTGTCTTTCAATTATTTGAATACGTTGACCTCTCTGTTGTAACAGGAATAAGCGATAACGTACATTCGATTGACTTCTCTGTTGTGCCGAACCCGTCCAATGGTCTATTCCGCTTGGTTCTCGATAATAATGCTGGCTTAAATTCGGTCGATGTGTTTGACCCAACAGGCAAGTTAGTGCTAACGCAGAACCTGTCGATAGCTGGGAACAATCAAATTGACCTTCAGCATCTCGCAGATGGCTTGTACACGCTTCGGGTTTCTTCCCAGAATGGTTTTGGCGTAAAGCGGATTGTGAAAGCTGGTGGGTTGAGGTAGGCCGCGGCAGGCCTCCTTCTCTTATGCTGTAGGCTTTAGTTACGGCCCTTGGCCGTGAGCTCCCTCTGGTCGGTTCGACTCCGCTCAGCCTACGGGCCACTTACTCCTCCGAGTTCAGGCCCTGTACCCTTCGTTCGTCCTTCGATACAATTTCGATTACATCGAAATCACTCAGGATGACACTCAGGGCACAGCTTATTCCAGCGCTGTAGGCTTCGAGTGCCTCAGCCTACGGCTCACTCCTCAGAATCCTCCCCGTCTTCAGGGCCGGTTTCTTCCTCGAGTTCCTCTTCTTGGTCTTGCTCTTGTTCAATGGCCAGTTTCGGGAACTTGATCTCATCGCGTACCACAAACGCACCTGGCCATCGGTATTCCAGTTCGCGTTGGAGTTTAATGGCTTCCAGTTCTGTACGGTAATCGCCTACGCGCACTTTAAAGTTGGGCGCTTGGTAAATGAGATATGCCGGAACATTGGGGTTACGCGCCATGAAATCTGCCCGTAACTGATTGGCCTCTTGCCGTGCGGTAGTTCCTGAGCCAGAGAAGAGTTGCAGTCGGTAGCCATTCAAGCCATCGCGCAGCGCATTGACCCGAATATGCCGCATTACCAAAGAGTCGATTCGTACATCGCGCTGTATGGTAAGTGTGGAATCGATGACATCATTGATGGTCTGTTGAGCATGGCTCTGTTGGAAGCTGAAGAGGAGGAGGAATGCGAGCGTGATGGATGTCAAGCTCACACACAAACCGTCATGCTGAACTCGTTTCAGCATCTCAAGCGGTATGGTCGTAGACCCTGAACTGAATTCAGGGTGACGGGTGCTAGACGTTGTGGTAATCCTTCTCATATATATGCGGCAGCCAAGTAACTAAAAAAGGCGATTACGGAGGTATTACGCGAACATCATTCCGAAGTTATTTAGAACGGTTCTAAATTGTATGATTTTAGTAAAAATTAGATCGCCCTATGGTTCCGTTACTATTTTTGCAGCAGCCAAAAAATGGCCTTTGAGGGCCGTATAAAGTCAATAAAAACAAGGCTTTGGTAAAGGACAGAATATTAAAGAGAAGTAGCTCCATGAGACTGGCTTCAATTCTATTTTCTTCGCTCATTCTCCTCAGTAGTTTTGGGGCGTTTGCACAGGATGGCGAAAAGCTTTTCAAGCAAAATTGCTCTAGTTGTCACCGTATAGATGGCCAAAAGGTTGTAGGGCCTGGTCTGGCGGGCATCGAAGACCGCGCACCATCCAGAGAGTGGATTGTGAAGTGGGTTCAGAACCCAGACGGTATGGTTGCCAGTGGCGATGAGTATGCAAACAGCATCAAGGATTTCAGTCCTACTGCCATGACTGCTTTCGGTTACTTGGAAGAGGCACAGATTTTTGCCATTCTTGATTACATCAAAAACCCTCCAGTAGAGGAGGTTCCTGCTGAAGTGGCTGATGCTGGTGCTGGCGATGCTGCTGGTTCAGGTTCTGGAAAATTGGATGAGAATGTTCTAAGAAACATCTTGATTGCCATTGCTGCCCTATTGGTGGTGTTGGTGATGATTTTGAGCAGTGTGCGCAAGTCGCTCACCGTTTTGGTTGATGCCAAAACCGGTGAGACCACTATTGAGCGTGGAACTTGGGGTTCTATCGGTCATTGGATGAATACACACCGTGGTTGGACAGGTGTCATTCTTCTTGGATGTACTCTTGCGTTCCTTCGTTGGGGAGTTGGTGAGTTGATGGATAACGTTGGTGTTTACCAAGGTTATAAGCCAGAGCAGCCAATTGCATTCTCGCACAAGATTCATGCTGGACAGAACGGTATCAACTGTGTTTACTGCCACACTAGCGCTGAGAAAGGAAAAACTGCTGGAATTCCATCATTGAACGTGTGTATGAACTGTCATACTTACGTGCAGGAAGGGCCAAGTGGTAAAACTGAGATCGCTAAGATCTACGCGGCATTGGATTACGACCCGGTAAATCAGGTTTATGGAGATAACCCTAAGCCAGTTGAATGGGTACGCGTTCATAACCTTCCAGACCTTGCTTACTTCAATCATTCACAGCACGTGGTGGTAGGTAAGATCGAGTGTCAGCAATGTCATGGTGAGATTGAGGAGATGGGTGTTGCAGAGCAGCATTCTCCATTGACCATGGGATGGTGTGTGAACTGTCACCGTGAGACATCTGTACAGGTGGCCAATAACGAATACTACGAAGACCTACACGAAAGAACTCCAGACTGGCACAACGGTGAAGCTATCACGGTTGAGAAGATCGGAGGGCTGGAATGTGCGAAGTGTCATTATTAATAGAATCGAACTAAGATTTTTGGAAAAGCCTCTAACATGAGCAACACCAAAAGATACTGGAAAGGGCTAGACGAACTGCACAACACACCTGAGCATCAGGAGTTGATGGAGAACGAGTTCATGCCTGAAGCAACTGGAAATTTGCTTGAGAGAGAAGATCTTGACGAGGGTAAGACCAAGCGAAGAGATTTTCTGAAGTTCTTGGGATTCAGTGTGGGAGCTGCCACTATGGCCGCTTGCGAAACACCTGTTACCAAGTCCATCCCTTACTTGAACAAGCCTGAGGAGATTACTCCAGGAGTTCCTAACTTTTACGCATCTACCTACTTTGATGGTACTGACTATGCAAGTGTTCTTGTAAAGACACGTGAAGGTCGCCCGATCAAGATTGCTGGAAACAAACTTTCTACGCTTTCTAAAGGTGGTGTGAATGCCCGAATCAACTCTTCTGTATTGGGATTGTATGATTCTGCTCGTGCAACTGGACCATTGAAAGGTGGCGAAGCGAGCGATTGGGCAACTGTTGATGCTGAGATTGCTGCAGGATTGCAGAAAGCTGCTGATGCAGGTTCGCAGATTGTGATTTTGACAGAGACCATCATTAGCCCATCTACTAAGAAGGCTGTTGCTGAGTTTGCTGCCAAGTATGGTGAGAATGTGAAGCACGTAACGTACGATGCCATTTCTGCATCGGGTATGTTGGAAGCCAATGAGGCTTGCTTCGGAGTAAAGGCGCTTCCAGCAATTGATTTCGCGAAAGCAGAAGTAGTTGTTGGTGTAGGTGCTGATTTCCTTGGTACGTTCCCGAATGCTATTTCAAACTTGAACGGATACGGACAGGCACGCGACCCTAAGGGTGGTAAGATGTCTCGTCACTTCCAGTTCGAGACCAATATGACATTGACAGGTAGTAACGCTGATGTTCGTAAGGCCATTAAGCCAAGCGAAGCTGCATCGGTTGTTGTTGCTCTATATAATAAGGTAGCGAGCGCTACAGGTGGTAACACCATCAGTGGTGGAAGCACCGAGTATGACGAAGTTGTAGCGAAAGCGGCCAAGGAATTGGTTGCCGCTAAAGGCAAGAGCGTGGTTGTTGCAGGTTCAAACGACCCGGCAGTTCAGACCATCGTGAATGCCATCAATAATCTATTGGGTAACTACGGTGCTACACTAGACCTTGCCCGTCCGTTGAACTTGAAAGCGGGAGTTGATGCTGATATGGCACAACTTGTTGCTGATATGAAAGGCGGAAAAGTAGGTGCATTGCTTATCCACGGAGTGAATCCAAGCTACTCTTACGCGAAGGCTGCTGATTTTGACGCTGGTCTTGGTAAAGTTGGATTGACTGTTTCTTTCGGAGACCGTTTGGATGAGACAGGTTCTAAGGTAACTTACCTTACTCCAGACAATCACTACTTGGAAAGCTGGAACGATGCTGAGCCTCGCACTGGTTCTTACAGCTTGGTTCAGCCAGCCATCAGTCCATTGTTTGACACACGTCAGTGGCAAGAGTCTCTATTGACTTGGGCTGGTAACAGTAGTGATTTCTATTCTTATGTGAAAGCCAATTGGTCTGAGTTGCACTCAGCCAACGGAAATACAGAATTGCTTTTCAGCGATTTCTTCAACACGGCTCTTTTCAATGGCGTTTACGATGCTGATGCATCTGGCGAAGCTCCTGTTTTTGCAGGTGATGTTGCCGCTGCAGCTGGTGCTATTAAGAAGGTTCCTGCAGGAGATTTCGAATTGGAGCTTTATGTGAAGGCCGGTATCGGTGATGGTAGCCACGCCAACAACCCTTGGTTGCAGGAGCTTCCAGACCCAATTAGCCGTGTGACTTGGGATAACTACGTTACCATGTCGCCAGTGCAGATGAAGGAGATGGGCTTGAGCCGATTGGAGCGTGGTGATTTCATGGCCAATATCGTTGAGGTAACTGTCAACGGAACAGTGATCAAGGCGCCAGCTTATCCTTCTCCAGGTCAGAAGTATGGAACCATTGGTTTGGCCGTAGGTTACGGACGTGAAGGTGGCGGGAAATGTGCAGATGGTGTAGGTGTGAACGCCTTCCCATTGGCTAATGGCGGATTCAGCGTTGGTGCTGCATCAGTAAGTGCTACTTCAGAAGAGTATGAGATTGCTCAGTTGCAATCGCACCATACCTTGATGGGACGTGATTCCATCGTTAAGGAAACAACACTAGAAGAGTACAAGCACGACCCTAAGGCGGGTAATCCAGACGAGAAACTTTATGTTTCAAGCGCTGGTGCATCTAGCCATGGTGGTGGTCATGGTGACGCACATGGTGGCCATGGTGATGCTCACGCAGAAGAAGGACACGGACACGAAGAAGCTGCACATGGCGAAGGTCATGAAGAGGGTGGTCACGATTCTTTCCTCCCTGTAACAGACGTTAACCTTTGGGATGACCATGCTATTGAAAGCGGTCATCGTTGGGGAATGGCAATCGACTTGAACAAATGTGTGGGTTGTGCTGCCTGTGTAACGTCTTGTACTTCTGAGAACAACGTTCCGGTTGTAGGTAAAGAAGAAATCAGAAGAGGTAGAGATATGCACTGGTTGCGTATTGACCGCTACTATTCTTCTGACATGACAGAAGAGAAAGCCGAAGCAGAAGGCATCGGTGCTATCGATAAGTTCAGCTTGATGGAAGAAGCTGCTGAGGCGCCTCAGGTGGCTTACCAACCTGTTATGTGTCAGCACTGTAATCATGCTCCATGTGAGACGGTTTGTCCGGTAGCTGCAACTACGCACAGTGATGAAGGTTTGAACCAGATGACGTACAACCGTTGTATCGGTACGCGTTACTGTGCAAACAACTGTCCTTACAAAGTGAGACGATTCAACTGGTTCCAGTACCACAATGGTTCTGAGGACTTCAGTAAGAACCCAGCTAATGATGACCTAGGTCGTATGGTATTGAACCCAGATGTGGTTGTACGCGACAGAGGTGTGATGGAGAAGTGTAGCTTCTGTATGCAGCGTATCCAAGGAGCCAAATTGCAGGCTAAGAAGGATGGACGTAAAGTTGCTGACGAGGAAGTTGAAAGTGCATGTGCTGAGGCTTGTCCTACCAACGCTATTGTATTCGGTGACCTGAATGACAAAGCAAGTTGGGTTGCAGGACGTGCAAGAGATGAAAGAAGTTACCACCTATTGGAGACTGTAGGCGTTCAACCGAACGTGTACTACATGACCAAGGTGAGAAACGTAGAAGTAAACGAAGCTTAATAAAGACCAAAGCGAGATAAATGGCGAGTCAAGAAGCTTGGATACGGGAACCTCTCATTTTAGGAGAGAAATCCTATCACGATATCTCCAACGATATCGCGAAGCCAATAGAGGGTAAGGCCAATAAACAATGGTGGTTGCTGTTCACCATTTCGCTCATAGCTATGCTGTGGGGAGTTGGTTGTATCATGTACACTATCGGTGTTGGTATCGGTACATGGGGATTGAACAAGACCGTAGGTTGGGCTTGGGATATCACCAACTTTGTTTGGTGGGTTGGTATCGGTCATGCGGGTACACTTATCTCTGCGGTATTGCTATTGTTCCGTCAGAAGTGGAGAATGGCCATTAACCGTTCTGCAGAGGCGATGACCATTTTTGCGGTCGTCTGTGCGGCTCTTTTCCCAGGAATTCACATGGGGCGTATCTGGATGGCGTATTGGGTACTTCCATTGCCAAACCAATTCGGGTCACTTTGGATCAACTTTAACTCACCGCTTCTTTGGGACGTATTCGCGATTTCAACTTACTTCAGCGTTTCGTTGGTGTTCTGGTACATCGGTCTTATTCCAGATTTTGCTACCATTCGTGACCGTGCTGAAAGAGCAGGTCGTCCGATTACGCAAGCGGTTTACGCTATCATGTCTTTCGGATGGAGTGGTACAGCACGTAACTGGCACCGATTTGAAGAAATTTCTTTGGTACTTGCTGGATTGGCAACGCCACTTGTACTTTCTGTACACACTATTGTATCCATGGACTTTGCAACATCTGTGATTCCTGGATGGCACACCACGATTTTTCCACCATACTTCGTTGCTGGTGCGATCTTCTCGGGATTTGCCATGGTACAGACGCTTATGTTGGTAATGAGAAAGGTGGTGAACCTAGAAGAGTACATCACTTTGAATCACATTGAGCTGATGAATAAGATCATCATGCTTACAGGTTCTATCGTAGGTGTGGCTTACATTACTGAGTTGTTCATTTCTTGGTACTCGGGAGTGGAGTATGAGCAGTATGCGTTCTTGAACAGAGCTTCTGGTCCTTACTGGTGGGCTTACTGGGCAATGATGAGCTGTAACGTTATCAGCCCACAGGTATTCTGGTCTAAGAAGTTGAGAAGAAACATCTGGTTCACATTCATCCTTTCGATTGTAGTGAACATCGGTATGTGGTTCGAGCGATTTGTGATCATCGTAACCTCATTGCACCGAGATTATCTTCCATCTAGCTGGAGCATGTTCTACCCAACTTGGGTTGATATAGGTATCTACGTTGGTACATTCGGTATCTTCTTTACGTTCTTCCTTCTTTATGCTAGAACGTTCCCAGTGCTACCAATTGCAGAGGTGAAGTCTATTTTGAAATCATCAGGAGATCAATACAAGAAATAATCGGACTGATATAATGAGTACGAAAGAAATACACGGTCTGTTTGGAGATGAAGAGGTGCTGAAGACCTCCGCCAAGAAATTGGTTGAGAAAGGCGTCCACATCAAGGATGTGTTCTCTCCGTTCCCGATTCATGGCATCGACCCTATTATCGGAGTGCCGCCAACACGCTTGCATATTGCAGGTTTTATTTACGGCCTTTGCGGAACTTCGCTAGCCTTGTTCATGGTGTACTTCACCATTATCATGGATTGGCCAATGAACATCGGTGGTAAACCGAACTTCTCGCTATTGGAGAACCTCCCATCGTTTGTTCCTATTGCATTTGAGATGACCGTATTCTGTGCTGCGCACGGAATGGCAGTTACCTACATGATCCGAAACACGATCTACCCAGGTAAGAAGAACTGGAATCCTGACCTTAGAACAACTGACGACAAGTTCTTGATTCAGATCGATCTTGACGAGAACAGTGTTTCTGTGGAGGAGATTGAAGGAATTTTGAAAGAAACTGGAGCAGAGGAAATTTCTAAAAAATGAAGGCTTTGAAAGACAATATATCGCTGGTTGGAAGCGCATTGGTTTGCATCGCCATTCTTATGAGCTCCTGTACCAAAGACCCGAACAGTCCTGGTGTTGAGTATATGCCAGATATGTATCGTTCTCCGTCTTACGAGACGTATAGTGAGAACCCAATTCTGCCAGATAGCATGACGGCACAGAAGCCAGTTGCTGGAACCATTTCACGTGGTGAGTGGCCATACAGCGCTAGCTTGGTAAATGCACTTCCTTACCCATACGAGAATACCTTGGAAGGATATGCTAAAGCTGGAGAAGAGTTGAAGAGTCCGCTTGAAGTAAATGACGCTAACAAGGCTGAAGGAAAAGTGATCTTTGAGAAGATGTGTATGCACTGCCACGGTAAAGAGGGGGCTGGTGACGGTCAATTGATCGGTACTGGAAAATTCCCACCACCACCAGCATACAACGGACCTGCATTGAAAGAACTTCCTGAAGGAAAGATGTTCCACACGATTACTTACGGAAAAGGTTTGATGGGGTCACACGCATCTCAGCTTACTAAAGAAGACCGTTGGAAAGTGATTCAGTACATCCAAGAGCTTCAGAAGAAATAGAATTAGAGAAACAGTAGCCAGAAATGGATTATACATTCAAATCAAGCACTAAAAAGTTGACACTTGGCCTTGTGGGTCTTGGTGTCTTGGCCATAGTGTATGCGGTTCTTACGCATGTTCCTGGTCAGCGTATCTGGGCCAACTTGTTGGTCAATTCCTACTTCTTTGTAGGCATTGGATTGATGGGAACGCTCTGGATGGCTATTCAATACGCATCTGAAGCAGGTTGGTCTTCAGGTTTCAAGCGTGTGCCAGAAGCAATTTCTCAGTTCCTATTGGTTGGTGGACCGATTCTGTTGATCACGTTGATCGCAGGTAGCCACAGCTTAGGATGGCATCACATCTATCACTGGATGGATCCTGAGATCATGAATCCAGAGAGTTCACACTATGATTCAATCATTGCTGGGAAAGCGGCTTACTTGAACGAGCCATTCTTCTACCTACGTGCATTGCTTTACGTTGGTATTTGGATTCTATTCACCATGTACTTCCGTAAAGTTTCTTTGAAAGAAGATATGGAAGGCGGTGTTGCTATCCACAAGAAGAACTACGGCTTTGCTGCTGCATTCCTTGTGTTCTACGGAGTTACTTCATCTACCGCTTCTTGGGATTGGATGATGTCTATTGACACACACTGGTTTAGTACACTTTTCGGATGGTACAACTTCGCTACGTTCTTCGTAACAGGTATCACGTTCTTTGCACTGTTTGTGATTTCATTGAAGCGTAACGGCTACTTGCCAGATGTAAACGAAGAGCACTTGCAGGATCTTGGAAAGTTCATGTTCGGAGCAAGCGTTTTCTGGGGTTACCTATGGTTCTCTCAATTCATGCTGATCTGGTACGCAAACATTCCTGAGGAAGTAACCTATTTCCAAGACCGTTGGAAGAACTACAAAGTGGTTTGGGGCGCATTGCCGGTCCTTAACCTGTTCCTTCCAATGTTATTGTTGATGGATAAAGCGGCTAAGCGAAACTTCAACATGATGACAATCACTGGTGTGATCATCATTTTGGGCCACTGGTTGGATGTTTTCCAAATGGTAATGCCGGGTTCAGTAAAAGCTGACTGGGGAATTGGAATCTTGGAGATCGGTATGTTCCTAGGATTCCTTGGATTGTTCTTATTCGTTGTACACAGTTCTTTGGCTAAAGCACCGCTTGTTGCTAAGAACCACCCATACCTCGATGAGGCAAAACACCATCACGTTTAATCTGGCGCTAAGTATTCGGTAAAAGAGAACTGAGAAATGATCAATCTGCTTATTGCAATAGTTATAATCCTTGCCATCGTAGTGTTGGCCAAGGTGGCCCGTGTGTTTGAGCTGAGTACGGAGCTGAAAGGAGAGAACCCAGCAGAAGTCACCGCTAGCGATAACCGTACACAGTCTACGCTGTTCCTCGTTATGGGGCTTGCTTACTTGGCGTTTGCTGTATACTCATACATCGCTTGGGGAAAACACCTTCTTCCACCATCTGCATCTGAGCATGGTGCTGAAATCGACAACTTGATGGGAATTTCATTTGGGGTTATCACTCCAATGTTCTTTATCACGCATTTGGTGCTTGTATTCTTCGCATTCAAATATTACCACAGAAAATCTCGTACAGCAACCTTCTTCGCTCACAGTAATAAGTTGGAGATGATCTGGACGGTTGTACCAACCATGGTATTGACCACCTTGATAATCTATGGTTTGAGTGTATGGAATGATGTAACAAGCCCTGAGCCAGACGATGCGATTGAAGTGGAGCTTTACGCTAAACAATTCGATTGGACAGCCCGTTACGCAGGTGAGGATAATGTACTTGGAAAGTCAGGTTATCGTCTTATCACTGCACAGAATACTCTTGGTGTTAGCGAGGAAGATCCAGCTAGCGCAGATGATAAAGTTGTTCGTGGTGAGATTCACTTACCAGTTGGTAAGCC
The DNA here is from genome assembly GCA_964457245.1 of uncultured Chryseobacterium sp. Lineage (GTDB taxonomy): Bacteria > Bacteroidota > Bacteroidia > UBA10329 > UBA10329 > UBA10329. Next base: position 80,514 of record CAYWET010000009.1, read on the forward strand.
AGTGGTGTTCAAATTTCACTCTCGTGATGTAATTCACAGTGCCTACATGCCGCACTTCCGTTTGCAAATGAACTGCGTGCCTGGTATGACCACGCAATTCCACATGGTTCCTAGAACCACTACTGCCGAAATGCGCAAAGAAACAGGCAACGATGAGTTCAACTACATTCTCCTTTGTAACAAGATCTGCGGTGGAGCCCACTACAACATGCAAATGGACATTATTGTAGAGTCTGAGGATGACTACGAAGCTTGGTTGGCCGAGCAGAAGACATTTGCTCAGACCAACGGAAATGCTCCAACAGTTACTGAAGCTGTTGAAGTTGAGGTACAAGAAGCAGAAGAAGGCGCTGAGGAAGTTGAAGAAGAGGGTGCCGAAGAAGAAACCGAAGAACCAGCTCATAGCTGATCAATAGATTATTAAAGATTAGAGATGTCAGATCACGCAGAACACGCAGAGCACGCGCATCATCATCACGGGAAACCTGATTTCTGGACACATTACGTGTTCAGTTTTGACCATAAGATGATCTCGAAGCAATTCTTGGTCACCGCCATTGTAATGGGTTTTATCGGGATGGCGCTTTCCATGTTATTCCGACTTCAGTTGGGATGGCCAGGAGAGTCTTTCGCTATTCTTGAAACCGTTCTTGGCAAATGGGCTGAGGGTGGTGTCTTAGACCCGAATATGTATCTCGCTTTGGTTACTATTCACGGTACCATTATCGTTTTCATGGTATTGACAGGTGGATTGACAGGTACGTTTGCTAACCTGCTTATTCCATTGCAAGTTGGGGCGCGAGATATGGCTTCTGGTTTTATGAATATGCTCTCTTACTGGTTCTTTGCAGCTTCTTCAGCGGTTATGGTGGCTTCATTGTTCATCGAGTCAGGGCCAGCATCTGCAGGTTGGACTGTTTATCCTCCATTGAGTGCACTTCCTGAAGCTATTCCTGGTTCAGGACTGGGTATGACGCTTTGGTTGGTAAGTATCGCTCTGTTCATTGTATCGTCATTGCTTGGTGGTATCAACTACATCGTTACCATCATTAACCTTCGTACAAAAGGAATGTCAATGGATAGAATGCCATTGACCATGTGGGCCATCTTCATCACTGCGATTCTTGGTCTACTTTCTTTCCCAGTACTTCTTTCTGCAGCGTTGTTGTTGATTTTCGATAGAAGTTTCGGAACAAGTTTCTACCTGTCAGATATCTTTATCGGTGGTCAGGCGTTGGAGCACACAGGTGGTAGCCCGATTCTTTACGAGCACCTTTTCTGGTTCCTTGGTCACCCAGAGGTTTACATTATTCTTCTGCCAGCATTGGGTATCACTTCTGAAGTGATCTCTACTATGAGCCGTAAGCCGATTTTCGGTTACAAAGCCATGGTACTTTCCATGTTGGCGATTGCATTCCTATCGTTCATTGTTTGGGGACACCACATGTTCGTGACGGGTATGAATCCATTCTTAGGTTCTGTCTTTACGTTCACTACACTTTTGGTGGCCATTCCATCTGCGGTTAAGGTGTTCAACTACCTCACAACGTTATGGAAAGGGAATATTGTTTACTCGCCTGCCATGATGTTTGCCATCGGTATGGTTTCGACCTTCATTACCGGTGGTCTTACAGGTATCATCCTTGGTGACTCTGCATTGGATATCAACGTTCACGATACCTACTTCGTAGTTGCTCACTTCCACATTGTAATGGGTGCTTCGGCCATCTTCGGAATGTTTGCCGGTGTTTATCACTGGTTCCCTAAGATGTACGGCAAGATGATGAACAAGAAGATGGGTTATGCTCATTTCTGGTTGACTATCGTATCAGTTTACGGGGTGTTTTTCCCAATGCACTACATTGGACTTTCAGGTGTTCCAAGACGTTACTATACCAACGAGGCATTCCCATTGTTCGATGCACTGCAGGATATTAACGTGAGCATCAGTTTGTTCGCATTCCTTGGAGGTATTGCTCAGTGCATCTTCTTCGTGAACTTCTTCTACAGTGTATTCAGAGGTTCTAAGGCTTCTAAGAACCCTTGGAAATCTAATGCACTTGAGTGGACAACTGAGATTGATCCAGGTCATGGAAACTGGCAAGGTCCTATTCCAACAGTTCACCGTTGGGCATACGATTACAGTAAGCCAGGTGCTGACGAAGACTTTATTCCTCAGACAACTCCACTTAAACCTGGAGAGGAAGAAGTCCACTGACAACACAATATTTGAACAGGAAATGTCCTTAAGTAATTAAGGACATTTTTTTTGCTTTGAAGTTTGGTCGATGGGATTGCAGAATAAACATCATTTAGCCACAGATGCACAGATTTGCACAGATGGTTTCACAGAGAATAGAATGAATATTCGCATTTCTACGTTTCTCCTAACTCCTAGCTTCTGGTTCCTTTTCTCGTTTTTCCTTTTTTCCTCTTTCATCTCGTCAGCTCAGCCAAGAGAGAATGAGAAGGTGAAATTCCTAGCGAAGATTGAGACGCGCAATTCATTTGTGCAGACGCACCATGCAACGTTTCTTGGTGTTCGAGCGGGTTTTGAATTCAAGTTTCCTATTAGATGCGGTATCGGTTACTATTGGATGCTCACAAACTTTAATTCCAACTTCTATAAGCCATCTGATCATGGTCAGGCCGACCCAACAGCACAGCCCAAACTTCGATATGCAATTGGCTACATAGATTACAGTTTCTACGAAGAAGACGATTGGACGCTTTCTGTTCCTGTTCAGATAGGGGTAGGAGAGACGTTTTATCGTACCGAAGAGGCCAATAAATTTGCTAATGGTCTTGTGGTGCCCATGGAGGCTGGAATTGCCGTAGAGTACCTGTTTACGCGTTGGGTTGGCTTTGGTGTTGGTCTCGGTTACCGTGTAATGCTCAAAGGCAATAAACAGGTAAAAGAGAACTTCAATTCACCGTATTACCAGATTCGATTGAATATTCTGTTTACCGAGATATTTAGAGGACTTAAGAAAAAGAAGAAAGATCAATCGTAATTCAGATTCGGGCTTAACCAACGTTCAACGTCCTTAACTTCCATTCCTTTCCGTTTCGCATAATTCTCCACTTGGTCTTTTTCAATTTTGCCGAGACCGAAATACTTGCTTTCTGGATGCCCGAAGTACCAACCGCTCACAGATGCTGCTGGCATCATGGCCAAACTGTCGGTAAGGCTCATTCCTGTAATTGAAGAAGCATTAAGCAACTTGAATAATTCAGGTTTTTCGGTATGGTCTGGACAGGCTGGATAACCAGGCGCAGGACGAATACCACGATACTTTTCACGTATCAACTCCTCGTTGGAAAGAGCCTCTGAAGGCTCGTAACCCCACGTTTCCTTTCTCATAATCTCATGAAGCTTTTCTGCAAACGCTTCAGCCAAACGATCGGCCAATGCTTTAAGCATGATGGATTGGTAATCATCATGGTCGGCTTCAAACTCCGCCAATTTCGTTTCAATACCAAGACCAGTAGTTACTGCAAATCCACCCATGTAATCCTTCAAACCGGTTTCCTTTGGAGCGACAAAATCAGCCAAAGCTATGTTTGGAACACCATCAGCTTTTTTGGTCTGTTGTCTAAGCGAATGGACTACTGAAAGAGTCTCAGATCTACTTTCATCTGAGTAAAGTTCAACATCATCACCAATTGCATTAGCAGGCCAAATACCAACCACGCCACTTGCTTGTAGCCACTTTTCAGAAACGATTTTCTGAAGCATGGATTGAGCGTCATTGAACAGTTTGGTAGCTTCTGTTCCTACAACCTCATCTTCCAGAATTTTCGGATAACGGCCAGCTAATTCCCATGTTTGGAAGAAAGGAGTCCAGTCGATGTAGTCAACCAGTTCGGATAGTGGAAAATCTTTGAATTCAGTCAGCCCAAGTTTATTCGGTTTAGCGATGTCTTCCACTTTCCAATCAATTTGGAATTTGTTAGCTCTTGCTTCATCCAACGAAACGAACTGCTTTACACCCCGCTTCTTGGCGTGCATTTCACGCAGCTTTTCATACTCCTCTTGGATGCCATCCACAAAGGTTTCCTTCTTCTGTCCAAGAAGACTTTCAACTACCGTAACCGATCGCGAAGCATCGAGAACATGCACTGTTTGACCTTTCGTGTACCGCTGATCAATCTTCACAGCTGTGTGAACTCTAGAAGTTGTTGCTCCTCCTATCAATAGCGGAATCTCAAACCCATCGTGCTCCATTTCCTTTGCCAAATGAACCATCTCATCAAGCGATGGTGTGATCAGTCCACTCAAGCCAATGACATCCACCTTTTGTGCTTTGGCTTCCGCGAGGATTTTCTCCGCAGGAACCATCACACCAAGGTCAATGATCTCGTAATTGTTGCAGGCCAATACCACGCCTACAATGTTCTTTCCGATGTCGTGAACATCGCCTTTTACGGTGGCAAGCAATACTTTACCCGCTTTGCTTGAAGCACCATCAGCTTCTTCTTCCATATACGGAAGAAGGTATGCCACGGCCTTTTTCATAACGCGCGCACTCTTAACCACCTGTGGCAGGAACATTTTTCCTTCTCCAAACAGGTCTCCCACTACGTTCATGCCGTCCATCAACGGACCTTCAATCACATGCAACGGACGCTCCGCTTTCAGACGCGCTTCTTCTACGTCTTCTTCTACATAATCTGCAATTCCTTTTACCAAGGCATGCGAAAGGCGCTCTTCAACAGGTGCTTCGCGCCAAGTGAGGTCCTCTTTCTTCTCCTTGGCCTTGCCAACCACGGTTTCCGCAAATGACAAAAGCCTTTCGGTAGCATCTTCTCGCCTGTTCAATAGAACATCTTCAACATGTTCGAGAAGGTCCTTCGGAATCTCATCATAAACCTCCAACATGGTGGGGTTCACGATTCCCATGTCCATTCCATTTTTGATTCCGTGATATAGGAATGCCGAATGCATCGCTTCGCGTACAGGATTGTTTCCTCGGAACGAGAATGAGACGTTACTCACACCACCGCTGACCTTGGCTCCAGGCAGATTCTCCTTGATCCATTTGGTGGCATTGAAAAAGTCGAGCGCGTTATTGTTGTGCTCTTCCATTCCCGTTGCCACAGGAAAGATATTCGGGTCGAAAATGATGTCTTGAGGCGGGAATCCAACCTTATTGACCAAGACATCATAAGAGCGTTTACAGATTTCAATTCTTCGGTCGTAGCTATCTGCTTGGCCTTGCTCGTCAAACGCCATGACAACGGTTGCGGCACCATAACGCTTTATCTTTTTCGCATGGTCAATGAACTCGGCTTCGCCTTCTTTCAGGCTGATTGAATTGACCACACATTTTCCTTGGACACATTGCAAACCCGCTTCAATGATTTCCCATTTGGAGCTATCAATCATGATTGGAATTCGGGCAATGTCTGGCTCAGCCGCCAATAGATTGAGGTATTTGACCATGGCTTCTTTACCATCGATCATACCCTCATCCATGTTTATATCAAGCACCTGCGCACCACCTTCTACTTGGTCGCGCGCCACCGATAATGCTTCATCAAACTGCTCTTCTTTGATCAGTCGAAGGAACTTCCGCGAACCCGTTACGTTGGTTCGTTCTCCAACATTTATAAAGTTGGAGCCTTCGTAAATGAGTAATGGCTCAAGGCCTGAGAGTTGTAAAGGGGGTATGGATAAGATTTCAGACATGAGATTTCAGATGTCAGAATTAGTTGTTTTTCAATGTTCTGCGGAATCCGAAAATCATCTTTTCGAGTTCAGACAAACGTGTTAATAATGGATTGACCTTGTCTTTATGGGTGTAATTCAGTTCAACTGCAATCAATAGCTGAGTCCTTACTTCAAACGAAGAACCCGAAGCGATGCTCAGAAACTGCGCAAACTCCTTGTCAGAGTATCTGCCTGCACCTTCGGCAATGTTGCTGGCAATGGAAACCGCTGCCCTTCTGATTTGAGCTGTCAATCCGAATTTTTCATCAGAAGGGAAATCATTGGTCAGAACGTAAATCTCTTTCGCAACTTCCATTGCCAATTGCCAAACCTTAAGCTGTTCCAAATTGTGCATTTACAGAGCTTCTGATTTCTGAAATCTCGTGTCTGATATCTGCCTAGGCGCATAGCGCGAGGCAACTTCCGCAATTGCCTTGATGTGCGGTGGAGTTGTGCCACAACAACCACCGATGATATTGATGAGATTCTCCTTCAAGAAATCCTCAATCTGCGCGGCCATCATTTCGGGGGTTTCGTCATATTCTCCGAATTCGTTTGGCAAACCAGCATTCGGATGGGCGCTTACGTTGTATTGAGATTTTCCTGCCAAAACTTGAAGGTGTGGCCGCAGCTGCGAAGCTCCCAACGCACAATTAAAGCCGACACTCAGTAATGGAATGTGAGAAACCGAGATTAAAAACGCTTCAGCGGTCTGGCCTGAGAGCGTTCTTCCGCTGGCATCGGTAATAGTGCCTGAAACCATGATCGGTAATCGATACCCGATTTCTTCGTACAATTCTTCAATAGCAAACAAGGCAGCTTTCGCGTTGAGCGTGTCAAATACGGTTTCAACCAAAAGAATGTCTGCCCCACCATCAACCAATGCCTTTGCTTGCTCCTTGTAAGCAATCCTCAGATCATCGAAAGTCACAGCACGAAAACCAGGGTCGTTTACATCTGGAGAAAGCGATGCAGTTCTGTTTGTCGGACCCATTGAACCCGCTACAAAACGTGGTTTGTGTGGTTCTTTGGCGGTCATTTCATCGGCAACTTCGCGCGCAATCTTGGCCGATTCATAATTGATGTCGTAAACCGCATCTTCCAAACCGTAATCTGCTTGTGCAATGGTCGTTCCGCTGAACGTATTTGTTTCGGCAATGTCCGCGCCTGCTTCGTAATACTGACGATGGATGTCTTTGATAATCTCAGGGCGCGTGATGGAGAGCAGATCGTTGTTTCCTTTCAACGGTTTTTCTGCATCCATGAATCGTTCGCCACGATAATCTTCCTCTTCCAACTTATGGCGCTGGATCATGGTTCCCATGGCGCCATCCAGAATGAGAATGCGTTCTTTGATAGCCGCTTCGAGTAGTTCTGTTCTATTGCTCATTTGTCGCAATTAAAAAGCCTCCAACAATTTCTTGCTGAAGGCCCTGTGTTTTCCGTTAAAGGTTCTCACTCTCAACTTATCTTTTCCCGATTACTATCGGAATAGGATTTGGCACCTTTCCCGATAGCTATCGGGAGGTTGCCAAGACTTCGTAGGGCCTTTTCCCTCCGTCTTTCTTGATAAGCAATAAGTTTAAGAACGTGATGCGAAGGTAATTACTAACCTTCAGAGTTCAAACTTAGAAGTCGTACTCGCTGTAATCTTCGGTAAACTCTTCTGGTTTGAAAGTCGGGTTGATCTTGAGTTTAGAGTACTCATACGTTGCCATCAAACCTTTCTCATCAAATAGTTTCTGATAGAGTGGCAGGTACGTTTCCTGATCGATGTACATCTCAATTTGCTTGCAAAGCGAGTTCTGAACCTTGATGGTCTGACCAGCTTTCACATCGTCAAAATCTTTAATGCCATTTAGTTCGAGAAGCGAATATTCATCCAAGCGAAGTTTGCGCGCAATTTTCAGAATATCCTCGCCAGCCTGAACGGTGTAGCTCTCAATCTTGTATTCCTTATTGGTCAGCGTCACGTTCCAGCATTTTCGGCCATCGTAAGTCACTTCGCCATTGATGGTCACGTAATCGTTGATCTTGTCCTTGTACTTCAGATAAACGTGGTTGAGCAGATCGCCTGTGTAACCGAAACCAAGCTCCTTAACGCTATGATGCTGGTCCTTTCGGAGGATGTCTCCATCAGGATCCAAGTTCAACGTCATGAATGGAAACGCGTTCGGGTTAACCTTGGCATTGCCTTTGTTTTCGCCTTCGCGATAAAGCACTTCTGCGCCTTTGTTCGGAACCTGAACCTTCAGATAAACTTGGAAAGGCTTGACGTTCAGCTTCACATCTTGCGATCCAGGGGCCATTTTTCCCTTGATGCGTTCGGTTTTGTCTAGATGAAAACTCAGAGTTTTGATGCCATCAATAGTTGACATCATCTTGCGGAAGATCTCGTGCTTGTCGAGGTCTTGAGCGTTGATCGGTTGAACGAGGACAAGTGCTGAGAATAGGAATAAAACGGTTCTTTTCATTTTCAAATTTTGCGGTTCGAATTTACGGAAGGATGGTTAGCGAAATGGCGTAATGATCGGACAGATGTTTCCGTTTTTTCGACCATTGTTGCGTGTAAGTTTTCAGGTCTCGTCTGAGCTTGAAAGGATAGCCCGTTTCGCGTTGCAGAACGTAATCCAACAACTGAACCTGACCCTTCCACTTTTTCTTGATGAGGTCGTTATTGGCACACCCCCAAGTTATCGGATGGTCAACACTTAGCTCATCAGCTTCGAGAGTCGATACTTTGCCGTCTGAAGCGTTCAGCGTTGTCAGCATTCCTGAATATTCTTCCTCAACCTGCATGGCGGTATTGAGGTCGCCAAGAATGAATTGTGGCGTTTCAGGTTTTTGGTTCTTATCGAGCAATTCGGCTATCATTTTAAACTGAGTTGCTCGCACCAAGGCAAACTTCTTGCCATCTTCTGCCTGAACGTGGGTATTGATGAATTGATACGGCTGACCGTTGATCTCAACCTCGATGAGCACAGCACCTTTGGCCGATTGGCAATCGCTGACCAGACAATCATCAAAAAAGATGAATTCGGCCTTTTTGATCTCATGCTTGCTCAAGATCCAAAGACCCGAATTGACCGTTTTCTTTCGGTTTCTAGGCTCGATTTCATGGGGATATTTGCCTTGAAGAGCTTTCTGCAATTTTTTGCGACTGGTTTTACCGAATGCTTCCTGAAATAGGATGATGTCGTAATCTTCGGCTTTTAGCAACTCGCCAATGGCGTTTGCCCGCCTGAATTGCCCATCGAACGTAATGGCATGCGGCCGCATGTAGATGTTCCAAGTGAGGACTTTGATTGGAATGACCCCCTCGGCCTTCGGCCACTCCCCCTTGTCAGGGGGAGAATTGGTGGGTTTTGCAAATGTTAAATCGGAGTGCCAGTTCCCCTCCTTCTGAAAGGAGGGGTGTCCCGCAGGGACGGGGTGGTCAATGATACTTTGCGCATAACCGTTAACCGCAAACAAGAAGAAGGCAAAGAGCCAAAATCTCATTGAAGGAACGGATTATGGGCTTTTTCAAATCCGATATTGGTCGATGGCCCATGACCCGAATGCACTTGCGTGTCTTCGGGAAGCGTCAACAACTCACTTTTAATTGCGGCTATCAATTGTGTATGATTTCCCCCTGGAAGGTCGGTTCTGCCAATGCTTCCGTAGAAAAGCGCATCG